>JAZRYD010000024.1:0-28796 GCA_045600535.1 Acutalibacteraceae bacterium
TTCTCCTTTCTGTTTACAATAGGCTTGAACAACTTTATTGTACCAGATCGGGGAATTTTTTGGTATAACCTTCGATGCGCACCCGCATAGCGGGTGGTTGTCTGTTTCGCACTTCGTGCTCAACTGCCTAAAGGCATTAATACAAACCGGCGCACACTGCTTATTGGCAATGTGCGCCGTGATTTTTTTACTTTATAACTCTTACCTTGATTGCTCCGTCAACTGCACAGGCATCGAAGCATTTATCGGTATCAATAACGGTGTAGCCCATTCCCTTTTTCGCTGCGGAGAAAAGGTTCTTAACCGCTGCACCCTGAGCGGCAGCAGCCGCCGCAGCCTTTGCGCCGAAGCCGTCGTCCTCTTTGTGGAGGAAGCAGGTTCTGCATTCAAAGCATTCGGGAAGCTTCGCGTTGGGATAGTTAACGGAGTTCTTGATTTCTCCCTTTTCGAGATAATCGGCAACCTCCTGAGCAGCCATCGCCGCGCAGTTATCCTCGCTCTCGGGAGTGGAAGCTCCGAGATGCGGAATTGCGGTAACGCCGTCAACACCTATCTGCTCATCGGTCGGGAAGTCGGTTACATAAGCCGCCGCCTTGCCGCTTTCAAGAGCCGCAATCATATCGGCGGAATCAACAAGCTCGCCGCGTGCAAAGTTGAGTATTCTTACTCCGTCCTTCATCTTTGCGAATGAAGCCGCATTGATAAGACCTCTTGTGCCGTCGTTAAGCGGAAGATGAAGAGTGATATAATCGCTTGCCGCAAAAATTTCGTCAAGCTCTGCGGTAACGGCAATGCCCGCTGCCTTAAGCTCCGCTTTTTTCTCATCGGAAAGGAACGGGTCATATCCGATAACCTTCATTCCGAGAGCCTTTGCGCCGTCCGCAACAAGTGCACCGATTGCACCCATACCCACAACACCGAGGGTTTTGCCGAGAATTTCGGGGCCTGCAAAAGCACCTTTTCCTTTTTCAACAAGCTTGCCGACTGCATCGCCCTCACCCTTGAGAGTTTTGCACCAGTCGATTGAGCTTGCTATTTTTCTTGAAGAAAGGAACAGCGCACAGAGAACGAGTTCCTTAACCGCATTGGCGTTTGCACCGGGAGTGTTGAAAACAACAACGCCCTTTTCGGCACAATCGGCAACGGGGATATTGTTTACGCCTGCGCCGGCTCTTGCAATTGCAACGGTCTTTTCCGAAAGAACGGTTTCGTGCATGGAAGCCGAGCGAACAAGAACTGCATCGGGAGCTTCAAAGCTGTCTGAGCAGGTGTATTTTGCGGGGTCAAGCTTATCAAGACCGATTTTCGATATTTTATTGAGAGTTAAAATTTCAAACATTTCAGATTTCCTCCGTCAGTTTTTCTTTTCAAAGTCAGTCATGAAGTCAACAAGCTTTTCAACGCCCTCAATCGGCATTGCGTTATAGATGCTTGCTCTCATGCCGCCGACGGAACGGTGACCCTTAAGGTTAACGAAGCCTGCGGCGGCAGCTTCCTTAACAAATTTTGCATTCAGCTCGTCGCTCTCGGTTACGAATGTAACATTCATCATTGAACGGTCACTCTTCTTAACGGGATTTACGAACATCTTGCTGTTATCAAGGAAATCATAGAGAATGGAAGCTTTCTTTTCATTGTGGAGCTTCATTGCCTCAAGTCCGCCGATGCTCTTTATCCATTCGAGCACAAGTCCGCACATATAGATAGACCAGCAGGGAGGAGTGTTATACATAGAATCGTTATCGGCAAGAGTTTTATAATCGAGCATTGTGGGAGTATAATCTCTTGCATTGCCGAGAAGGTCTTCTCTTACGATAACAACGGTAAGACCTGCGGGAGCAACATTCTTCTGAGCGCCGCCGTAGATAACGCCGTATTTTGAAACGTCCATAGGCTCCGAAAGGAAGCATGAGGATACATCGGCAATAAGGGGAACATTACCGGTATCGGGAAGCTCGGTGAAGCGTGTGCCGTAAATGGTGTTATTCTGGCAGATATAGAAATAGTCTGCATCGGGAGTGAAATCAGCCTTGTTAAGCTCGGGAATGCAGGTGAAATTCTGTTCCTTTGAGGAAGCAACAGCCTTTACCTCACCGTACTTCTGAGCCTCTTTATAAGCCTTGGTTGAGAACTGACCCGAAAGAACATAATCCGCTTTTCCGCTGCCGTTCATAAAGTTGAGGGGAATAGCCGCAAACTGAGTTGAAGCGCCGCCCTGGCAGAAGATGATTTTATAGTTATCGGGAACATTGAGAACCTCTTTGAAAAGGTCGACAGCACCGTAGATGATGGGCTCATAAGCCTTTGAACGGTGCGACATTTCCATTACCGACTGACCTGTTCCTTTATAATCAAGTATTTCAGCCGCTGCACGGTTGAGAACACTTTCGGGAAGCATTGAGGGACCTGCTGAAAAATTGTAAACTCTTGACATAACACATACTACCTTTCTTTATTACATAAACAGATTATTCATCTGTTTTCATTTCCGTGATACCGAGGTCTTTAAGCTGAATATCATCAACAAGCGCAGGGCAGTCCGTCATCGGCTCGCTTGCATTCTGAACCTTGGGATAAGCGATAACATCGCGCAGGGATTCGCAGCCGAGCATCTGCATAATAAGTCTGTCAAGACCGATGCCCATTCCGCCGTGAGGCGGTGCGCCGTACTTGAAAGCATCAAGCAGATAGCCGAACTTACTGTGAGCTTCTTCATCGGGAAGACCGAGAAGCGAGAATATTCTGCCCTGAAGCTCGGGGTTCGTTATTCTTATTGAACCGGAGCAAAGCTCAATTCCGTTGAGAACCAGGTCATACGCCTTGGCTCTTACCTTTGCCTTATCGGTTTCAAGATAATCAAGGCATTCGTCCATCGGAGCGGTGAACGGATGGTGCATTGCAACGAACTGACCGAGCTCTTCGTCCCAGTCAAAGAACGGAAATTCGGTTATCCAAAGGAGATTATACTGACCCTCGGGGATAATGTCAAGCTTTTTCGCAACAGTCTGACGAAGTGCGCCGAGAACCGAGAGAACCGTATAGTTTTTGGTATCTCCCACAATAAGAACAACATCGCCGGCTTTTGCGTCCGCTTTATCGAGAACGGCTTTCATTTCGTCCTCGGTGAGGAACTTTCCGAACGATGAGCTGAAGGTGCCGTCTTCATTGAGCCTTACCCATGCAAGACCCTTTGCGCCGATGCCCTTTGCCGCTTCGGTGAGCTTATCAATTTCTTTTCTTGTGAGAATATTTACCGCATTCTTTGCGGTTATTCCTCTTACGCTGCCGCCTGCTTCAATTGCGCTTGTGAATACGCCGAAGCCGCAGCCCTTAACCGTTTCACTCAGGTCATATATTTCAAGACCGTAACGGGTGTCGGGCTTATCGCTTCCGAAGCGCTCCATGGCTTCTTTATATGTAAGTCTGGGAAGCGGAAGCTTAACTTCAACTCCGAGAGCCTCACGGAATACTCTTTCCATATAGCCCTCACCGATTGCAAGCACATCTTCCATATCGACAAACGACATTTCAAGGTCTATCTGAGTAAATTCGGGCTGACGGTCTGCACGCAAATCCTCATCACGGAAGCAGCGCGCAATCTGCATATATCTGTCAAAGCCCGCAACCATTGAAAGCTGCTTATAAAGCTGAGGTGACTGGGGAAGCGCATAAAACTTGCCCTTATGCACACGGCTCGGAACAAGATAATCTCTTGCACCCTCGGGAGTGGAACGGATAAGAATCGGGGTTTCGATTTCAACAAAACCGTTCTCGTCAAAATAGTCTCTTGTGATTTTCGCTATCTTGTGGCGCATAAGAATATTTTTCTGCAAATCGGGACGGCGCAAATCAAGATAACGGTATTTAAGTCTTGTAAGCTCCGAGGTCTGGCAGTTTTCAACAATTTCAAACGGAGGAGTTTCGCTCTTTGCGAGAACTCTTAATTCCTTAACCTCGATTTCGATTTCTCCGGTGGGAATTTCGGTGTTCTTTGATGAACGCTCTCTTACAATGCCCTGAGCCATAAGCACATATTCGCTTCTGACGGAAAAAGCCTTGTCGAAAATTTCTTTCGGAGTGCTTTCGTCAAAGGCAAGCTGAACTATGCCCTCTCTGTCACGCAGGTCAACGAAAATCAGAGCGCCGAGGTCTCTCTGTCTCTGAACCCAGCCTGCAACGGTAACGGTTTTTCCCACATCGGAAATACGCAGTGAGCCGCAGTAATGCGTTCTCTTAAGTCCTGTCATAAAATCCATATATTTTTCTCTGTCCTTTCGGAATATAATCAAAGAAGTGATGCCAAATCAATGCTTCCGAGGTCTCCGAGACTTTCGCCGAGTGCGGCGGTTTCACGGTGAACCATAAAGCTCATAAAATCATCGGCAAGAGTGTCAAGCTGCATTTCGCATTCTTCGCCCGTGCTCATATCCTTAAGCTTTGCCTTGCCCTCTGCCGTCTCGGTATCGCCGAGAACCATTGTATATTTCGCGTTTATCTTATCGGCAAATTTCATCTGAGCCTTAAGCGACCTGCCCACAACATCTGTCTGCGCTCCGACTCCCGCGGCACGCAAATCCGCTGCAAGCGCCATCGCCTTAAGCGAAGCTTCCTCGCCCATCGGGGCAATATAAATATCGCAGCTTTCGGGTGACGGAAGCTCAATTCCCTGAGATTCAAGCAGCATAAGCAGTCTGCCCGTTCCCATTCCGAAGCCGAGAGCCGGAGTTTTCGGGCCGCCGAGCTCTTCAACAAGTCCGTCATATCTGCCGCCGCCGCAAACCGTTCCCTGAGCGCCGATATCGGTTGAAACGAACTCAAAAACGGTGCGGGTGTAATAGTCAAGTCCGCGAACAATGCGGGGATTAACGGTGAAATCTATATTCATTGCGGTGAGATACTTTTTAACGCTCTCAAAGTGAGCGGCGCAGTCATCGCAGATATAGTCGATTATTGCGGGTGCATCTTTGCTTATATCCTTGCATATCGGGCTTTTGCAGTCCAGAATACGCATCGGATTTTTATCAAGCCTTTCAAGGCAGGTGGGACAAAGCTCTGATTTTCTGGTTTCAAAATATTCCTTGAGAGCTTCGTGATATTTTTTGCGGCATTCGGGACAGCCGATTGAATTTATCTGAAGCTCAAGACCCTCAACGCCGAGAAATGCGAAAATTTCATTGGCAACCGATATAACCTCGGCATCTGCGGCGGGAGAAGCGGAACCGAACATTTCAATGCCGAACTGCTGAAACTCTCTCCATCTGCCTGCCTGGGGCTTTTCGTAGCGGTAGCAGTTGAGAATATAGCAGAGCTTCTGCGGAAGCGCTTCATTAAACAAACCGTGTTCGAGAAATGCTCTTACCGCACCTGCCGTACCCTCGGGACGAAGCGTTATTGACCTGCCGCCCTTATCGTCAAAGGTGTACATTTCTTTCTGAACAACATCGGTGGTATCGCCCACGCCTCTCTGAAACAGCTCGGTATGCTCAAAAACAGGTGTGCGGATTTCCTTAAATCCGAATTTTGCCGCTATATCAAGCACCGTCTGCTCAATGAACTGATTTTTATAAACATCGGAAGGCAGAATATCCTGCGTTCCTTTTATAGCTTTCGTTACAAGTGCCATATATCATCTTCCTTTTTGCCCGTTCGGCAGGCGGTTACCGCCTGCCGATAACGAACAATTATTTCGGGTTAACTATATCACGCCAGTCAAGGTCGCCTCTTGCAAGTGAATGGATAAGCGCCTCGGCGGTTGCGATATTTGTTGCAACGGGGATATTATGAACATCGCAGAGCCTTAAAAGAGTTGCTTCGTTCGGCTCATGAGGTTTGGCAGTAAGCGGGTCTCTGAAAATCAGAAGCAGGTCGATTTCGTTGCAGGCAATTCTTGAAGCAACCTGCTGGTCGCCTCCCTGCGAACCGCTCATAAACTGCGTTATCTCAAGTCCTGTTGCTTCGGAAATAACCTTGCCCGTTGTTCCCGTTGCAAAAAGATTGTGTCTGCTCAGTATTCCGCAGTAGGCAATACAGAACTGCACCATAAGCTCCTTTTTGGCATCGTGAGCTATCAAAGCAATATTCATACTAATCCCCTTTCGGTTTGGTATCTGTCCGATTTTTCCTATATAATAACAAATAATTTCCGTTATATCAATAGGATTTGCAAAAATTATTGTTCATCTTCGGAAACTTCTGCTATTTCTTCCGCTTCATCGGCTTCAAAATTTCTTTCTTCCTCATCAGCCGGAACGGATACAGCCGTTATGAGCTTTTCTCCGTCGGTAAGCTTCATAACACGAACACCCTTTGACGGTCTCGCGCAGGCTCTTACCGATTCAAGCGGCAGTCTGATTATAATTCCGTCGGAAGAAATCAGCATAAGGTCATCGGCAAAGTCAACAACCTCAATTGCCGCAACATCTCCGAATTTTTCAACATGATAATTCGTAAGACCCTTGCCGCCTCTGGACTGGATACGGTAATCCGTTATCTCACTGCGGCGTGCAAGACCGGTTTCGCTGACGGTAAGCACCTGAGCGCCCTCCTTGAGAATGCCCATACCCACAACGGAATCGCCCTCGGCAAGATTGATAGCCTTAACGCCTCTGGCGGTTCTGCCGATAACTCTTGCATCGTTTTCGGAGAATGCAATTGCCATGCCCTTCTTGGTTGCAAGGATAAGATTTTCTTTGCCCTCGGTGAGCTTAACCCATGCAAGCTCATCACCCTCATCAAGATTTATGGCGAAAATTCCGCTCTTGCGGATATTCTTATAGGCATCAAGCTCGCTGCGCTTGATTATGCCGTTTCTCGTTACCATGCAAAGATAATATTCTCCGCTCTCGAAATCGGGAACCTTAATCATTGCGGAAACCTTTTCATCGGAATCAAGAGGAATAACATTGATAACATTCGTTCCCTTGCTCTGGCGTGAGCCCTCGGGAATTTCATAGCCCTTAACTCTGTAAACTCTGCCCTTGCTGGTGAACAGCATAATGAAATCGTGAGTTGAGCAGCTGAACATCGTTTTAACATAGTCCTCTTCACGCTGCTTGAGACCCTTAACGCCCTTGCCGCCTCTGTTCTGCTGCTTATATTCGGAAACGGCGGTACGCTTGATATATCCCATATTGGTGAGCGCATAAATGCAGTCGGTTTCGGGGATAAGCTCCTCCATATCAACCTCGCCGCTGACATCGGCAATCTCGGTGCGGCGGTCATCGCCGAACTTTTCGCCGATTGCAGCAAGCTCCTGCTTGAGCACGCCCTTTATCATATCGTCGCTGTCGAGAAGCTGACGGAAATATGCGATTTTTTCTTCAAGCTCTTTATATTCGTTTTCAAGCTTTTCACGATCAAGACCCTGGAGCGCTTTAAGACGCATATCGAGTATCGCCTGAGCCTGAACCTCGTCAAGTCCGAAGCGAGCCATAAGGCGTTCTCTTGCATCGTCATAGCTCTCACGGATAATTTTGATAACCTCGTCGATATTATCCTGAGCAATAATAAGTCCTTCAAGAAGATGCGCTCTCTCGAGAGCCTTTCTCAAATCAAATTTCGTTCTGCGAATTATTATTTCCTTCTGGAACGCAAGGTATTCATCAAGCACCTGACGGAGATTAAGAACCTTGGGCTGCTTCTGATTATCAACAAGAGCCAGCATAATAATTCCGAATGTTGATTGCAGAGCGGTCTGCGCATAGAGCTTATTGAGCACAACCTGAGCATTTGCATCACGCTTTAACTCAATAACGATTCGCATACCGTTTCTGTCGGTTTCGTCTCTCAAATCGGATATGCCGTCAATTCTTTTATCTCTTACCTGCTCCGCAATTTTCTTAATAAGCTCACGCTTTTTAACCATATACGGAAGCTCGTTGATAATAATTCTCGTGCGGTTTTCTCTGCCGTATTCCTCAAACTCGGCTCTGCCGCGGATAACAACCTTGCCTCTGCCAGTTGCATATGCCTGACGGATTCCGGCTCTGCCCATTATAATTCCCTTGGTCGGGAAATCGGGCCCTTTGATATGCTCCATCAAATCCTCAAAGGCTGCCTCGGGATTATCAAGCACGCATACGCAGGCATTGATAACCTCACGGAGATTATGAGGCGGTATGCTCGTTGCCATACCTACGGCGATACCCTGTGAACCGTTAACAAGCAGGTTCGGGAATCTTGACGGGAGAACTCTCGGCTCCTTGCGGCTTTCATCGAAGTTCGGGTCCCAGTCAACCGTATCCTTGTTTATATCGCGGAGCATTTCATCGCTTATTCTGCTCATTCTCGCTTCGGTGTAACGGTAAGCCGCCGGAGGGTCGCCGTCAACCGAACCGAAGTTTCCGTGGCCGTCAACAAGCATATATCTCATTGAGAAATCCTGAGCAAGTCTTACCATTGCATCGTAAACCGATGCATCACCGTGGGGGTGATAACGTCCGAGAACGTCACCAACGCAGGTAGCCGACTTTTTGAACGGCTTGTCCGCGGTGAGGCTGTCCTCAAACATCGTATAAAGAATACGGCGGTGAACGGGCTTGAGTCCGTCACGAACATCGGGCAATGCTCTTCCGACAAGAACCGACATTGCGTATTCTATGTAGCTGTTCTGCATTTCGCCCACAAGCTCGGATTCCGTTATAACCTGATTCGGGAATGCAATATCCTCGGGCTTGTAGCTTCTGTTATGTCCCATTTTTCGCCGCCTCCTTATATATCAAGATTAACAACATATTTTGCGTTGCTTTCAATCCAGTCACGGCGGGGCTCAACCTCTTCACCCATAAGAATGTTGAATACCTGGTCAGCCGCAACGGCATCTTCAAGCGTTATGCGGCGCAGTGAACGCTTTTCGGGGTCCATGGTGGTTTCCCAAAGCTCGTGAGCGTCCATTTCGCCGAGACCTTTGAATCTGCTTATATCAATTTTAACATTGGGGTTATCTTTTCTCATTTCAGCCGAAACACGGTCACGCTCTTCATCGGAATAGGCAACCCTTGTTGTTTTGCCTCTTACCAGCTTATAGAGCGGCGGAACAGCCGAATAAACATAGCCGTTTTCGATGAGCGGCTTCATATATCTGAAGAAGAAGGTCAGAAGCAGGGTTCTGATATGAGCGCCGTCAACATCGGCATCGGACATAATGATGATTTTATGATAGCGGAGCTTTTCGATATTGAATTCTTCTCCGATACCTGCGCCGAGTGCAACAATCAGCGGGGAAAGCTTATCGTTGCCGTAAATCTTGTCGGCTCTTGCCTTTTCAACATTGAGCATCTTGCCCCACATTGCAAGGATAGCCTGGAATCTTGAATCCCTGCCCTGAATTGCGGAGCCGGCAGCCGAATCGCCCTCGACGATGTATATTTCGCAAAGGGACGGGTCGCGCTCGTTGCAGTCCTGAAGCTTATCGGGCATCTGACCGGACTCAAGCCCCGTCTTTCTGCGGACCGATTCTCTCGCTTTTCTTGCCGCCTCTCTCGCTCTGTTTGCGGTGAGCGCCTTATCGAGTATCATCTTTCCGACTGACGGATTATCGTCAAAATACTGCTCCAGAGCTTCGGAAACAAGCGAATTTACAAGTGTTCTTATTTCGCTGTTGCCGAGCTTGGCTTTTGTCTGACCCTCAAACTGAGCCTCGGTGAGCTTAACCGAAATAACGCAGGTCATACCCTCACGGCAGTCCTCGCCGGAAACCTTATCGTCACCCTTGAGAATATTCGTTGCCTTGCCGTATTTGTTGAGTGCGTTGGTGAGTGCACGCTTGAAGCCGTCCTCGTGCATACCGCCCTCGGGAGTGTGAACATTGTTCGCAAACGAAACTATAACCTCGTTATAGGTGTCGGTATACTGCAATGCAAGCTCAGCCATGGCATCGCCCTTCATACCCGACATATAAATAACGTCCTCGTGAATGGGAAGCTTGTTTTTGTTGAGATAGGTAACAAATTCTTTTATGCCGCCCTCATAGCACATAACATCGCGGCGGTCTTTTTCGTCTTTGTCTGCCGACTCGGAGCGCTTATCCTCAATGGATATTTTAAGTCCCGCATTGAGGAATGCTTCCTCACGCAGACGCTTATGGAGCGTTTCAAAATCATAAACGGTTGTATCGGTAAACATTTCGGGGTCGGGCTTAAAGCGAACCCTTGTACCCGTTTTATCCGTATCGCCGATAACGGTCATATTTTGAGTGATATAACCTCTTGAAAATGCCATACGGTGGATTTTGCCGTTCTTATAAACTTCAACCTCAAGCCATTCGGAAAGAGCGTTAACAACCGAAGCGCCTACGCCGTGAAGTCCGCCGGAAACCTTATATCCGCCGCCGCCGAACTTACCGCCTGCGTGAAGCACGGTAAAAACAACCTCAAGAGCGCTTTTGCCTGTCTGCTCCTGAATATCAACGGGAATACCTCTTCCGTTATCGGTAACGGAAATGATATTTCCCTCTTCTATTTCAACCTCAATGTGTGTGCAGTAGCCTGCAAGCGCTTCATCAATGGAGTTATCGACTATTTCGTAAACGAGATGATGAAGTCCCGATGCGCTTGTTGAACCGATATACATACCCGGTCTTTTTCTGACCGCTTCAAGTCCCTCAAGAACCTGAATCTGACTGGCATCATAATCCTCGGTAACAACCGTGTTCATTTCCTCGGGAGCAACCTGCTCAACGGATACGCTGTCAAGCTCCTGATTATTTATGTTATCCACTTTTCTCTTCCTCCTTATTGCATTCCGAGATTGGAGAAGCCGCCCTTGCTCTTCTTTTTCGGTTTATATTTCGGCGGATTTTCAAGCTTCATTCTCGCGCCCTTGCCCGCCTTTGACCAGAGATATTTATTAACATTGATTACGGGGCTTACCATATCGTCGCTCATATAATCAACACAGTTTGCAAGAAGCTGCTGGTCGTTTTCAAGCGAACCGAGAATGGTTACGCAGATAAGGCTCTGCGTTTCGTTTGTTCCGTCCTCGTAAATTTCATTGAGAAGCTTGAAAAGCTGACGCATTTTCGTGGGATTGTTTTCTTTAATCGTTCTCTTTACAACCTCGTTGCCGTAGTTGACAAAGAAATCCTCTGCAAGAAATTCGCCGTACTTTTCGCAGTTTTCTTTGTATTCATCGCGAAGCTCGGGATAAATGGTTGTAAAACGGTTTGCAAGGGTATTCGGGTCATAGGAAACCGCTCCGCTCTTTGCCGCCGACTTTGAAACGGGAGTCGGAAGCTTGGATTTGACGGGCTTGACCGTTTTTGTTCCGAAGTTTTCAACCAGCGTTTCGGAAAAATCGTTCACAACAAAGCGGATATCCTTGGCGTTTGCCGTTTCCTCCTCAAAAAGCGAAACCGCAAGCTCGTGAAAATCACCGCTGAGAATTTCGCCCTCCTTAACCGCACCGTGAAGTGAAATTCTGCTGTTGAAATGCTCAACCTTAGCCGCTTTATTTTCGCCCCTGAACTCAATGGTGATACAGCCGTTAACATCTTTTGCGGGAAGCTCGGGCGAAACGGGTTCATCGGGATTTACAACCGTAAATCCGCATTCGGTGAAAGCGGGAAGGATTCCTCTGTAAACATCGGTAAGCAAAGCGATAATATCTGCCATAGTGATTTTCTCCTTTGGTTTTCAGAAAATAATTACAGTTTATTCTATCACACAATAAACTGTTTATTTTTCCAAAAAAGAAAAATAGCTAAAATATTATAATATTTTAGCTATAATATAACAATAATATTCATTTAGAGCACAGTTCAATAACTTTTTTTCTTCTTTTTCTCACATATTTCTTTATATTTCGATGCACCGCCGATATGTGAAACATAAGTAACGGCAATATCCGCTCTGTTAATCATCAGACGGTTTCGCTTATCTATCGCAAACCGTTTCGGAACAGCGGCAAGCTCGGCAGGGTATTCCGTATTACTGTAATCCGATTTATCATCATTAAACGGCATATAGGCAAGCATAACGGTATATTTTATTTCGGGATAAATTTCGGAAAGACTTTTCAGTTCCCAAATTACATAGGAATCAAAATTACCCTGCTTTCCCGTCAAAAATTTATCAACGCCCTCATTTTCAATCAAATTTACCAAAGTATTATGCAAAAGCGGCTTTACGCTCTCCGGCGCATCTTTGTTTCCGAAAAAAACACATACCTTTCCCATAGTTACCTCCATAACAAAAAGCCGCCGAAATATAAATCGGCAGCTTCCGCTATGCGGTATTCGGTGGAAAATTGAGATGCCGCCGACCTTTCGACCGACGGCAAATATAGAACACATTCGGTCTTGAAAGTTACCACACTTTTCTTCGGCTTCTCGGCATTCGACAGATGAATACGGGTAGAAACACATTCAACCGAATGTGAAGCTACCACAATATCATATTCATCTAAAATAGTTTTATAATAGCCAAATAAGCCCAGCCATATCGCTGCGCCGAAATTGAAATATACCAAAGAAAAATGTGGTGACTATATTATACCCGCAAATTTCCGGATTGTCAACAAATCGCGAGTGAAATATTATCGGTCCGAATAAAAATGTTTGACTATTTTTCCCCGATGTGATAATATAATTGATTGTGTAATTAAGATGGGAAGTTGTTCGTTCCCGTGGGAGTGATTTATATGAAGAAAAAGGTGCTTGTTCTTTTCGGCGGAGTGTCAAGCGAACACGAGGTTTCTCTTGTTTCCGCAAAATCCGTTATCGAAAATATACCGAGAGATAAATATGAGGTTATCCCGATGGGAATAACCAAAGACGGCAGATTTCTGCTCTTCAAAGGCGATACCGCACTTATGCCCGACGGAGAATGGCTCGGCGATAAAGCCAATCTCGAAAACGCCGTTATTTCCTGCGACCGTTCACATCACGGCATAATTCACCTTGAAAGCGGCGAAATCGAATATATCGACATTGTTTTCCCCGTTCTTCACGGCAAAAACGGTGAGGACGGCACGGTTCAGGGACTTCTCGAAATCTCGGGCATTCCTTATGTCGGCTGCAGCGCCGAGGCAAGCGCAATTTGTATGGATAAAGCCGCCACAAACGCCATGATGGACTTTATCGGTATTCCCCAGGCAAAGTGGACGGCTTTCGACAAAGTCTCTTATTCAGCCGAAAAAACGGCACTTCTGAATGCCGCGGCAGAAAAACTCGGTTTCCCGATTTTCGTTAAGCCCGCAAACGCAGGTTCATCTGTGGGCATCAGCAAGGCGAAAAACCTTTCCGAGCTTGAAAACGCCTGCGAAAAAGCGTTTGAACACGATAAAAAAATCGTTCTCGAAGAGGGCATTGACGGTCAGGAGGTTGAATGTGCGGTTCTCGGCAACGATTTTCCGATTGCCTCCGTTGTGGGTGAAATAGTTCCCTGCAACGAATTTTACGATTATGATGCAAAATATCTTGCCAACGAAAGCGAGCTTCACATTCCCGCCCGTCTTTCACCCGAAAAGATTGAAGAAATAAGAAATACGGCAATAAAGGCATACAGAGCTCTCGGCTGTTCGGGACTTGCAAGAGTGGATTTCTTCGTCAGAAAATCGGATTCGCTTGTTATGCTCAATGAGCCCAACACCATTCCCGGATTCACCTCAATCAGTATGTACCCCAAGCTTTTCGCCGCTTCGGGCATTCCGTATGCCGAGCTGCTTGATAAGCTCCTGTGCCTTGCTCTGGAAAGATAAAATTATGAAAAATGCGATTGTAAAAATTACGGATTCACATATTTCCTGCGGAGAAAAATCCGTCTGCGAGCTTACCTCGGAGGGCGGTTACGGTATCGAAAACGGCGCATTCGTCATTTCCTATGAGGAAACCGACGAAGAGCTGAACGGCTGCACAACCTATCTCAGAATTGAGGCTGCCGACAAAATTTCAATGCTCCGCAAGGGGAAATACAATACCGAAATGGTTTTTGAACAGAACCGCCGCCACACCTGCTTTTATAACACTCCGTTCGGCGAGCTGATGATGGGTATTTACGCAAAAAGCGTTCGCTCTCAGCTTGACGAAAACGGCGGCACGGTGAGATTTGCATACACAATAGATTTCAATAACGACCTTGTTTCGGAAAATGAGCTCAATATTTCCGTGATGATTAAGGAGGAAGAATAAAATGTCATTATTGGTTAAACAGGCGGTTGCCGAAATACGAAATGCGATAATCGAAGCCGCAGGCAGAGCGGTTGCAGACGGAGAGTTTCCCGAGACTGCTCTGAGCGATTTCATCATAGAAATTCCCGCAAACAGAGAAAACGGAGATTATTCGTCCAATGCGGCAATGGCGTGGGCAAGGGATTTGCACTGCGCTCCCCGCAAAATCGCTCAGGTTCTCTGTGACAGAATGGAGCTTTGCGATACCTTTATCGGCAGATGTGAAATAGCCGGCCCCGGTTTCCTGAATTTTTATCTGTGCGAGAGCTTCAATGCCTGCATAATTCAGGATATTCTCGAAAAGGGTGACGGTTACGGCCGTTCCGATTTCGGAAAGGGTCAGAAGATAAATGTTGAATTTGTTTCGGCAAACCCCACCGGCCCGATGCATATGGGCAACGCAAGAGGCGGCGCTCTCGGTGACTGCCTTGCCGCCGTGCTTGACTTTGCGGGTTACGATGTCAGCCGTGAGTTTTATGTTAACGATGCAGGCAATCAGATTGAAAAATTCGGTCTTTCGCTTGATATCCGTTATCAGCAGATTTTCAGGGGCGAAGATGCCGTTGAGCTTCCCGAGGACAGCTATCACGGCGAGGATATAAAGGTAAGAGCCGCCGAATTTGCGGAAATTTACGGAGATAAATATATTTCCGTTTCCGAAGAGGAACGCAGAAAAGCGCTTGTTGACTATGCTCTGCCGAAGAATATCGCCGCAATGAAAGAGAATATGGAAAAATACCGTATCAATTATGATACCTGGTTCCTTGAAAGCACTCTTCACAACGACGGCGAGCTTGCCGAAACAATAAAGATAATGACCGACAAGGGTCTGACCTATGAAAAGGACGGCGCACTCTGGTATAAGAACAGAGAGGTTCTCGGCGCAAGACTTAAGCGTGAGGGCAAGACCGATGAGGAAATCGAGCGTCTTGAGCTCAAGGACGAGGTTCTTGTGAGAACAAACGGCAATCCGACCTATTTCGCCGCAGATATTGCCTATCACCGCAACAAATTCCTTGTAAGAGGCTTTGACAGGGCGATTGATGTTTGGGGTGCAGACCATCACGGCCATGTTGCCAGAATGAAGGGCGCACTTGATGCAATCGGCTGTAACGGCGATAATCTCGATATAATCCTTATGCAGCTTGTCCGCCTTACCCGTGACGGCGAAGTTGTTAGAATGAGCAAGCGTTCCGGAAAAGCGATAACACTCGTTGACCTGCTTGAAGAAATTCCGATTGATGCGGTTCGTTTTCTTTTCAATATGAGAGAGCCCGGTTCGCAGATGGAATTTGACCTTGACCTTGCCGTTGAGCAGAGCAGCAAAAATCCCGTTTACTACTGCCAGTATGCTCACGCAAGAATATGCAGCATTCTCCGCAAGCTTGAGGAAGAGGGCAAAACCGTAAGAGAATGCACCGTTCCCGAGCTTATGCTTCTTACCGCCGATGAGGAAAAGGAGCTTGTGAAGCATCTTTCGGCATTCACCGATGAAATAATTTCCTCGGCTAAAAATTACGACCCCGCAAAGATTACCCGTTATGCGGTTGACCTTGCCACTCTGTTCCATAAGTTCTATAACGCATGCCGCGTAAACTGCGACGATGAAGCACTTATGCAGGCAAGACTCAGCCTCTGCATATGCGTTAAAACCGTTCTCGGAAACATTCTCGAAATGTTCAGCATAACCGTTCCCGAAAGAATGGAAAGCCTTGATAAATAACAAAAAAATTCGTTTCCATAAAAAGTTTCTATGATTTTGTTGACAAACAATAATATTTGTGTATAATAAACTATAGAAGATGTATTTCTTCTGTGCGCCGATGAAACGGTTTGCTCTGTCGAACAGTAACCGTTGAGGCTCTTAAAAATGGTTTGTGCATTGAACCGGTTTTCGACTATGTCTTTAAGGCGAGAAAAATGCACCGATTGACAGTTTGGCACTTTGGAAAATTTTCTGAAGTGCCTTTTTTATGCGGTGAAAAAATGAAAAACATACAGGAATGTGCAAAGCTTCACAAAGCTTCGTTAAACAAAGAATATATAAAACAGCAGAAACGTGCAAGCCGAAACACAACTTGCACGTTTTAATTTTTATTCTGTAATTTCTATGCTTTCCTTTTTCATAAATCCTTTATTATCGCAGAAGGTTATTTTTATTTCGTTTTCGCAAAATTCAAAGCCTGCGCCGCCGACGGTTTTATCCTCTTTATATGAAGCCACAACAACGGTGCAGGGCTGACCGAGTGCGTCCTCTTTTCCGCCGCACGGGTCAACCGAATAACGGTGGGTGTGTCCGCAGAGCATCACATCGGGTTTGATATTTTCCTTAAGCAGCTTTGCCCATTCGGAATAAATATCCTCCTCGATATTGAACGGCGGCTCATATCTTCTCGTAAACGGATTATGCGCTATAACCAGCTTGTGCGTTACTCCGTCTGCGTTATATTCCTTTTCGGAATTTGCAATAACCTCTTTTATGTATTCGGTTTCCTTTAATCTGAATTGATGGCAGGCAACCGTGCAGCCGTATTCGGCGTGGTCATCGCTCTTATCCTCACCGCAGTCAAGGCAGATACCCCATATTCCGCCCAGACGGAATGTATAATAGGTTTTGCCGTTTCTCGACGGCGTGAACCGAGCAAACATCTCGGCGCATATGCCTCTCAGGTCGTGGTTTCCTCTTGAAAAAACGACGGGCTTTGTGCCGTGAGTAAGCTGAGATATAATATCAAAAACCGTATAAAGATTTTCGGGCCTGCCGGTATCGTTCGGAATGTCACCGTTGAGAATCAGAAAATCAAATTCCCCGAATTTCTTCGCGGCGGCAACGGGTTCTTCCGTAAGATTGTGCGTATCGGCTATATGATAGCATTTCGGAGCGTTTGAGCTTACGGGAATGAAATCATATTCATAATGCTTATCGGCTCTTGTACGGCTGAAATACGGCAGCCTTTTGATTATTCCCTTTTCAATCACCGTATAGTGCTTTTCACGGTTCAGAAGCTCCTGCGGCACTTCAAAAATATGTGTTTTTGAAGCGGAGCAGAGTATGCCGTTTGATTCATCGATAAAAAGCTCGTTCCCGATTTTTATACTGATAAATGCCTGAGCCTTTGAGGTTACTGCAATCTGATAACTGTTTCCTACCGCGAACACCGCAGGGTCATAACGAAGCATAATATTCTCTCCCGTTTTTTCTTTCATAATACCACAAAAGAATTTTTATATCAACCGTAATTGACAATATATATTTTCAATGTTAAAATTATATAAATTCAGCAAAAGGGGTAAGTTTATGAGCAGAATGAAACCGCTTTACGACGGAATAATACTCAACTGCACCATAGTGAGTGATACGCATATTGATGAAAAGCACCCTCAGCCGTGGCTTCCGAAATGGAGAATGAAGCAGGCGCTGAGCGATGCAAAAAAGAGCCTTTCGCCCGTTGATGTTTTTATGACCGTCGGTGACACCACCTCAAGAGGCTCGGATAATAACTGGAAAATGACAAAGGAATGCTTTGATAAGGTTCCGAATGCCGCAAAAAAAATAATTCTGCCCATCGGCAACCATGACGGCTGGCACGATGACGGCTTTGAAGCTGCCGTGAAGAATTATTTCAAATATTATGAGCTTATCTGCGGCGACAAAATCGACAAGCCGTATTTTTCCTATGTTATCAAAGGGTACCATATGATTTTTCTCGGCAATGATGCCGATTCGGGCTGTGAAGCTTCGATAAGCGACGAGCAAATCGAATGGTTTGAAAAGGAAATGGACGAAGCCGACTGCGGCAAACCGATTTTCGTATTCTGCCATCAGAGCCTTAATCAAAAACACGGCTTGCCCAAAACATGGGATAAAAAAGAGGATTATAAAACTCTTGCCGACGGCGGCATCGGCGAACGCTCCGATGAAATAGAAGCAATCCTCAAAAAGCATAAGAATGTTTATTATTTCAGCGGTCATTCGCATATGGGAATAGGCGGCGAAAACTGCTGTAAAAAGAACGGATATGCAAGCTTTGAAAAAGAGGGAAATCTCAATCTCATCAACCTGCCGAGCCTTGCCTGCGGAAATCACCACGGCGAAAACCGCTCCTTCTGCGTGGGAATGCAGCTTGAGGTTTATGCGGATAAGGTTGTTATCCGTCCCCGAAGCTTCAAAAAACATAACTGGCTCACAAAGGTTCCGATAAAGAACGGTAAACCGTATCTGGAAGAAAAGATTGATTAACTTTTAACCGGCAAAGCAAAGCCCGCTTCGTTTCCGAAGCGGGCGAATTTATTATATCAAATCAATATTTGAAATCCTTGTAAACGATGTGTGATGTGCCGGTTGCAGTTCCGGAGCCGATGCCGATGTCAATGGCAACGGACATATCATATGTTACGGTGAGTGAAACAAGCTTGCCGGTTGCATCAATCTTTGCAACTGCCTTTGCGTTGCTGTAGGATTCATCTATCTTTGCAGCCGAATATGTGCCTTCAATTGCGTCATAGATAACTTCGCCGGTCTTGTGGTCATAGTATCCCTTATCTTCATTACCTACGCAGATACCGCACTTATCAACGGGAGCGTTTGTGAACTTGCTGTCCTTGCTGCCCTTGCTTGAGCCGCCCTTGATATTGAGGGTAACAACAAAGAATGTGCCGTCCTGCTTGCAGGATGCACCTGTTAAATCAGCTTCGGTGATAGTGCTCTTGCGGAGATAATTTTTCTTTGCATCGCTGTCCCAGTTTCCTTTTGAAACGGTTTCGTTATATTTATTTTCATCGCCGATGCCTACGAATTTCTCAACAAGGCTCTTGAAAGCTTTGAGAGCAAGGCTCATATCCATATTTACATTGTCAACATAACGGGACTTGCCGAAGCCTGCCTTTGCATCAAATGCGGAATTAACTGCATTGTTGTAAAGAGCAACGATTTCAGCATTGTTCGTGGGAGCGGCAACTGCTGCCGCTGTTGACTGGAGAGGGTCTGAAACGAGCTCGGAAGCATCAACTGCCGATGCATCGGGAACGGATACATCCGATGCGGCTTCCGAAGCGGGAACGCTTTCGGTTTCGGTCGGAATTTCTTCAACCGGAGCTGTGGTTTCTTCGGGAGCAACCGTTGTGTTTTCGGGTTCTGTGTTTCCGCCGCAGGCTGCAAAGCCCATAATCATGGCAAGAACGAGAAGTATTGCTGCAAGTTTTTTCATTGAGTTTTTCTCCTTTCAATTTACGCTAAAGGGTTTAACAATATTTTACTATATCAAAAGACAAATTTCAAGTATAATTTGCAAAACTGTATGCAATGAAACACAATTTTTCACCGTGCTTCAAAGCTGAAACGGTCAACGCTTTCGGCACGGATAACCGTCTTTTGAGCGGCGGCGTTCTTCTTTTCCTCGATTTCTCCGCCCTTTTCAAGCGTATATTTATATGCGGCGGTATTCTTTATAACGGTAAACGCTCCGCATTCATCGCCCGTATTTTTAAAATTGCGGACGGTGAAGTTTTTGCAGTTCGTTTCAAGCGCTATAAACGGCTCGTCCTCGTCATCGTGGCTGACCGCAAGCCCGTCAACGATAACATTCTCTATGTCACCAACGCCGTTTGGATAATCCTTTTCATCAAAAAGCTGAACACGGCAGTTGCGTGCGGCATCAAGATTGAGAACGGTGCGCTTGAATTTGCCCGTTATATTTGTGACCTTTATGTTTTTTATACTGCTGACTACGCTCAGAATGCGCACAAAGCAATGGCAGAAATCGGAATGAAGATTTTCAACGATAACATTTTCAATCGGGCCGTTAACAACATCAAAGCATTCCTGACGCTCCATGGCATCATCGGCGTTAAGTGCGATAAAATCGTCATTCGGTGAGCCGTATTCGCCGTATAAATTCTTTATGCTGAAATTTTTGCAGAATCCCGCAAGATGAATGCCGTCCTGATTGCGGACTATCGTTTCGGAAGCAAATCTGATATTCTCTATTGTCACATTCTCGGCTTCGCAGAAGCGTGTATAATAGCAGAGCGCATTTTTGAGGGTCATTCCGCTGAGCGAAACGCTCTTTACATTTCTGAAATTGATAAGCGTTCCCGAGGTTGCACAGGGGTCAAATAAATCTTCTCCTCTGTCCTCAACACGGCAGTTGCCGTCCCAGATTCCGCCGCTTATGCTTATATCTGTGTTGCCGTTCTCAATATCGGCGTTGGTCAGAAGATAATCCTTTCTGCCGGTCTGCGTATGCTCTTTTCTGAAAAGGCGTGCCTTGTCGGAAGCGGTAATATGCGTATGCGAATGTATTTTCAGCGTATCACCGAGCATATATTCTCCGTCGGGAATAAAAATTTCTCCGCCCTCTTTAAGCGCGGCATTTATCACAGCCGCATCGTCGGTTATGCCGTCGCCCGCAGCACCGAATGTTTTTATATTTATCATTTTAGATTCTCCTTTTAACCGAACACTTTCTTTATCGCATCAAGATAACCGTAGCCGTATAAATCATCGGGTTCAAGATAGCTTGTTTCGGTCCATTCGTTCCAGCTGTTGACCGTTATAAGCGGAGCTTTCATTTTGCCGTCCGCAAGAGCCTTATCGGTATATTCCTTTATTTTTGCGCAGGCTTTTTCAAAGTTTTCGGGAGTGTTATTCTTAACAACGCCCTTAACAAATTCTTTAAAACGGATATTGTTATCCCAGCCGATTGTGATATTCGGATAAAATGCGGTTTCCCACGAATTATATTCCCCGCAGAGCTTCATATATGAATCGGTCAGGCTTTCGTAATCCGTATCAACATCAATTCCTACGCAAGCCCAGTTATAGTTCGTGAAGCTGTCGAAGCCGACATATTCCATAAGCTCTTTCATACGGAAAAATTCATCGGAATCCGGCTTTTTTATTCTCGTTGTATAATTGCTGAAATAGGCAAGCTGAAATTCAAGACCCTTGAAGCCCGCTTTAACGGTTTTTTCTTTGAATCTCTTTATGCCCTCTTTGCATTTGTCGATTGTTTCAAAGCTTTCAACAAAATTCTGAAGGTCAAATATCATATATACGGGGCAGCCGTCAATGCAGTAATAATTTTCTCTGCTGAAATATTTTTTGATTGTTCTGTCGCAGATTTCATCGAAAATCTTCTCGGTAACAGAGCCTTTCCAGATAACATTATCAAGATGCGAATTTCTTATATCCCAAAGATGAGTTGCATCGTGATTTGCCCACATAAGATAGAATTTCATCTGCTTGTTGTTCGGAGCCTGGAGGAAACCGTCATTGAGGCAGTTTTCAAGAAACGGTCTGTTGTCAAACCAGTACCAGTCATAAATAAAGGTGTTCACTCCGTGTCTGACGGCGGCATTTATCTGCATTTCCATAATATCGGGGTCTGCTTCGTTAACATATCCCCAAAGAGGCTTTCTCGGCCAGCGGCAGCCCTCGTAGCCCTTGTCGGTCATATTTTTTACCGACTGCCATTCACCGTACCCCTCGGGCCAGAAAATTCTGCTCCTGATTTCATCACCCGTATATGAGGGCCATATTATTGCCGCAATATCGTATTTTGACATATTTATCTCTCCCTGTGATATTTTTAACATCTGCAAAGCAAGCCGTAATTTGCATAAATTCAGTTTAGCACAATACATCGGATTAGTCAATCGCCGAAACGGCAGGAACTGAGAAACATATTTTTATCTCTATTTGCAGTTAGTGCATTGCTGTTCTGTTTACGGAAAAAGAATCGCCAATCGTACACAAAATGTACAATCGGCGATTCCGTTCAAACCACGCTTATTTAACCTTTGCCGTAATCCGATTTCTTTTATCAATATACTCAAAATCAAGTGAGCTGCAATGCAAAGAAAGAATCCTCATTTCCAAAGCATCGTCCTGCGGCTTTTCCGATTTATCTCCGTCAAACTCAAAAATAACCGTAACGTCCTCTCCCTCGTCCGAGCAAAGCACATTGACGAAAAGAGGCGGTTCTTTTTTTGTCTTGGGAACGATGCCGAGAGAGCAGACTTCATCGAAAATACTGAGAACGCGCTGTTCTTTCTTATACGGTATATGCTGCTTGTCGCAGAAATTGGAAATTATACGAACGGTTTCCGGATAGTCATAAGAATCGGAATCAATGGTAACGGTGAGATTTTTCAATTTCTCAACAAACGCCTTGGTGCCCGCCTTTTTGGGGTGATCAAAAATTTCTTCAGGCGTACCGTCTTCATAGATAATTCCCTCGTCCATATAGAATACGCGGGTTGATACCGATTTTGCAAAATGCATATCATGGGTAACAAGCATAATCGTTTGTCCTGCTTTTATCAGGTCGGCAATAACCGACTCAACCTCTCCGACCATTGCAGGGTCTAACGCACTCGTCGGCTCGTCAAACAGAATCATATCCGGACTCATGGCAAGTGTTCTCGCTATGGCAACACGCTGTTTTTGTCCGCCTGAAAGCTCATCGGGATAACGGGATTGCTTCTCTGCAAGTCCCATTCTTTTTAAAAGCCTCAGGGCGTTTTCAGCAAAAGCATGGGAGCGAACATTATATTTTCAACAACGGTCATATTATCAAAAAGATTAAAGCTCTGGAATACCATTACCGGCTGATTTGTATGCAGATATACTTCATAATAGTTTCTGTTAGGAATCAACATACCGCTTTCTTCGTCATATTTGCCAATAGAAACTCTGTCCGCAGTCGGCTGACCTTTTTCGTTGCGGTAAACAGCCGTTGCATAATACACATACACCTTATCGCCGTTTCTTTTCTTTATGCATCCGTGTTCCGGATAGGAAACCTTTATCTGCTCATTCAGCGCCATAATCCACCTCAAAAATCAACAGAAAATATTGAAATTTCTGTCATAATTCTCACTATTATTTCTTCAAATGTATAT
The DNA here is from genome assembly GCA_045600535.1 of Acutalibacteraceae bacterium. Taxonomy (GTDB): domain Bacteria; phylum Bacillota; class Clostridia; order Oscillospirales; family Acutalibacteraceae; genus CAG-177. The sequence continues at coordinate 23,069 of JAZRYD010000024.1, forward strand.
AGTTATTATACTATACTCCCACAAAAAAAATCAAGGGCTTTTTCATATTTCCCCTTGTTTTTCAATGATTTTTTATGCGTATGGGATAATTTTGCCGGAGATTAGGTGATAAGATATTGGGACTGTCGCATTTAGATGCAGAAAGCGTTTTCTTCGCCCCGAAGGTGTATGCGATACTCCGAGAGGGCGAAAAAACGCTTAGAAAAACAACATCTATTTTCATTTTATATATAAAACAAGGATTTTAAGGCTATCTGATTATCGGATAAACCTTAAAATCCTTTTTCTTTATTATTTTGTTTTTCGGTATGCGCTGAATGCGACAGCCCCAAGCTTTTTCTTTTGAGCATCGAAGATATGTAAAGGGCTTGGGCTTTGCCCAACAAGCATTTTGGCATTTTCTATAGTGATATTATCACGGTACTTTGTATCATAAAAGCATTAACGCGGTGTTATAAAATCAGTATCCCGTATCGTCAAAGATTTCGCCCTCTCCGTTTTCCTGATAAAGACGAATCCAGTCGATTTTATATGTTATCGGCCATTCGGTTCGGTCAGTTACGGGCGGATTTTTCCATGATGAATTTTCCGTGAAGATAAAATTATTGAAAATTATGTAAATCGGGTCATTGAAGCCCTGCATACCGTCGCCTTTGTCGCCGAAATCCTGCGACAGGTCATAGCGGAAATATATTTCTCCGTCAACCGTAAAGTACATTTCATCGGGTGTCCAACCGAAGCCGTAAAGATGATATTCGTTATTCAGATTGATGCTTTTTCTGAATTTATAGCCCCATTTTCTGCCGCCTGCCTGATAATGCTCATCTCCCGGATACCATTTATGAATATTCGGTGCAACAATATTGCGGGTATCGTATACCTCGAAAACATCAATTTCCGTCATATACGGCACACTGCGGTGAATATCCTTTGACTGCATCCAGAATGACGGCCAGCAGCCCTCAACAAAAGGAACATTGGCGTATATTTCAAGATAACCGTATTTATAACTCATTGTTCCGTCGGTTGTAACGGAAGTATTTGTGGAAAATTTTCCGTTGTCCTCTTTCCATGAGCGCATAACAAGGTTGCCGTCTTCAACCTTAACATTGTGTTCGTCCGTGCCGTTCTTTATATCGCTCTGGTTCATTTTTGCACGAAGTGTCCATTTTGTTCCGTCAAGAGAATCCGAGTTGAATTCGTCATTCCACACAAGATGCATTTCACTTCCGTCGGGAGCTGTTATCGTTTCAAGCGGTTCTGCGGGAACATCAACGGGCTTGTTGCCGAAAAGCTCTCTGAAAAAAGCTCCGATGCGTTTGAAGAAATCTCTGATATTGTTTATCACGGTTTTGAAAAACGAACTGCCGGCTTCCGTTTCGGCAGATACGGAGACCTCCGGCGATTCCGCTGCGGCAAAGGCAGGCAATGCCGCACAGAACAGCAGAACAAAAATGAGGAAAACCGAAATTATTTTTTTCATAAACAGAACCTCCTGCGGCTTTTTGCGGTGAATAACCTGCTTATTCCGATACCGTTTTTATTGCTTTTTATCACAGCGAACCGTTATTCTGTGACTGCGTGACATATTGCAGGTGAAAAGAGTAAGCGCCCATTCGCCCGAGGTCATTTCCTCAACATCAAACGGAGTGAGAATATCCACGGCGCTTACGGTATATTCAAATCTGTTGCCGTCCATATCGGTAATTATTACGCTGTCGCCGTTTTTAAGATTGCCGATATTGCGGAAATGAGTTCTGTAATTATGTCCTGCGATAACCATATCATCGGTATATGCGGAGCCTGAGTATATACACGGAGCAATTTTCAGGTTGCTTTTGGTGTATGAGGCGATTACGGGCAGTTCAAGGTCAAGAGAGGGATATCTATTACCGCCGCAACATCAACGCCTTCAAGGCTGTTTACGGGCATTTCAACGCCGCTATTCAATATATAATCGGGTGTTCTGCCCGACTGAGGCTTGATATTTTCGCTGACCGATGACAGAATATCGTCCGATTTTCTGCCTGCAATGCCCTCCGTGACTATGTTATAAAAAGAATATATCCGAACACTTCTCTAGTTACGAAAAGGTTCGGATATATTGCATCTGTCCCTTTTGAACTTAATCGCAACTTATTACATTCAAGGAAAAAGTCAGTTTATTTGCTCTGTTTTTGTTTAATCACCCACTCGCCGGCTTTATCTGAACCGACTCTGAAAATCATATTTTTTTCTTTGAGCTTCTGAATATTTCTCTCAATGGTTCTTTCAGTTACTCCGATTTTTTCAGCAAGTATCGAAGTAGTGATTTGCGAATCATCTTTAATTAAATTGATAATCTTTTGTTCCGTTGACGACAATTTTACACCGACATTTACACCGACATTTACACCGACATCTGATTGATATCCTGCTGAAAACTTTATCATAATATCACCGGGATTTACGGTATATTCCGGTTCCGGTGCACCTGAATTTCGACAAGCAACCCGAATTTTCTCAACTCCCCTGCCCCAACTCTCAATAAATCCTGCGAGATAATAGACATGAGCAATATTGGGATTAAAGGGTTTAGAGGCGTGTTTTCCAATTAGATTATCTAAAGTCCAATTTTCGGGAAGGCTGCCGCAATTTGCAATATACAGCTTATCTTCATAAACGCTGATTTGAATGGGAACTCCTGAAGAATAATCCTTATGACAAAGTGCATTCAAAAGAGCTTCTCTTAACGCCTCATCAGGCACAAAATACCGCTCAATTCTCTGCATTCCATCGTAAGAAATCATTGCCTTCATATATTTAAGGTGTACTATTTCAACAACTTTATCAATCTGATCGAGTAATGAACCATGAATTTCATCCTGATAACGAAGGTCGGCATCATTATCGAAATAACCAACCTTAACAAATGCGCCCAGCTGCCATTTCTCAGGATCATCGCTAAAAAGAAGCATTGCCGCATTTGTAAGATAACCTGCATGAGTAAGATGAAGACGCTCCATCAAAACTTCTTTGGATTCATCCAAATCTGTGGAATTGATTCTGCCTTTTTTCGCCGCCCACTTTTTGAAGCGTTTTACCGCTCCATCGTCAATATCTTCATATTTGAAAGTCGGCAGAGGCATATTATCCCATGTAACTCCACGACGGCGAAGAATAAAACTTTCCAACTCGGCACCGGATAGCTTCTGATTCGTGCTTCCGCTGCGATAGTAATACACACCTTTGCAGGAGATAGCAACCGGATATGGTGGAACAATAATCTCAAGATATTCTTTAACATTATCCCGACAAAGATTTATATCAACAATTATTCCCATGGCATCACGGATTTTATTAGGCAAATCTTCAAGCAATTTTCGTGCGTTTTGGATACCTACTACATCACCGTTATCATTAACGCCTACATATAGGCTTCCGCCTTGTGCATTTGCGAAGCCGCAAAGCCACTGCAAATATTCATCTTTCCAAATGGCTTTCCATTCAATGTTCTGCTTTTCCGGCATCTTGTTTGCCTCCCTTATCTGTAAGTATTATTTACCCTTCAAATCCCGCCTGCACAGATTCAATATCATCTTTGAGTGTTCTGTTCATTGCTGCAATATCAAAATCACGATAATCCCAATGCTCATATTCGCCAGACGGTGCTAAATACATATGATCGGATTTCTTATTCTTATCAATTTTCTTTATGACTTTTCCGAAATCCACGGAGAACAGATTATCAAGAATTCCCTTTCCCCGGCCTGAAACTATCCTCGGATAATTAATGCTCGTTCCTTTATCCATATCGGATATTTCTTCAAGAGTTATGGTGAACTCCTGCTCGCATCCATAATCGTAAACCATAGTCAGAACAGAACCTGTATCAAGCTCCATATTTTTGAGTTTAACATTTGTCGGATCAATATTATCGTCTTCTTCGCACTCATCATATATATCAATCTCATAGTGCTTGCCGTTATACTCAATATAGAATAAGTGATTTGCAAGAGTGTCAAAGGAAACCAAAACAAGATAAGCAAGTTTTGAAAGCGTATAATTACTTGAAACTTCAACCTCACGCCAGATTATTTTTTCGTAGCCTTTGTAGCTGATAAAAAACTTATATACACTCGCCGTCATAGTTTATTTCCTTTCTCCCTTGGCGGGTATGAATTCAATCTCACCTTTCTGTGAGTATTCATATTTTTCGGAAGCCTTTACAAACTCTTTTCCTGTCGTCGGATGAGGACAATCACCGGCAGCATAGAGCTGTTGATTTTCATCAACAGATTGTTCAAAGCCGAAAGCACAATAATGCTCATATTTGTTTTCATCGGAATTCCATAGCGTTTTGGCTGCCCAACACCTGCTTTTTCGTTTACCACAGGAATTACAATATGTTCTTTTCTTTGTTTTTTGTGCTAATAAGTCTTCATACGCCACTTCCAAGGAATGAACATACTGCTCGCCAAGCATTGAAAGCTTGGCCTGTGAAGCAACAGAAATATTTTTTCCGTTAAGAAACGCTTTTACAGTATTTACAGATAAACTTGTTATCCTCGCAACATCGCCGGATGATAAATCATTTTCATCCATATACTCACTCAGAACAGACCTTGATAATTCATTTAATCTATCCGATTTGCTGCTGACCGTTTCAACATCCGACTGCTTCCGAACGCAGGATACGACATCTCCGATATCACATTTCAGTTCATCGCAGATTCTGACAATCACATCAAGAGATACCGTTTGGTTATTTCGCATCTTCGTCAGTGTTGCACTTGATGCTCCAATTCGTTTCATCAGTTCTTTCTGCGTGATATTCAGCTCCGAGATTTTGTCAAAGAGTTTATAAAAATAAACAGCCATTTCACGCCTCCGGCAAGATTATATGATTATTCTATCACCACAAGCCGGATTTGTCAATATGTTTTATTTATTAAATCATTTGATATGTTTAAATGATTTAATTATTGTCATGAGGATGCTGAGAAATATTATTATCTGTATATTTTCATGACCCTTTGTACCCTTGCACCCTTGCTTTATATCTTTTCGCAGACAGTGGAACCGTCTTTGAAAAGAATTTCTATCGTTTTATCTTTCATCACTCTGATACATTCAATCAGATGATGTACCGTAACATCGTTAAATTCATCGAACGAGATATTGCCGGAGCTTATCAGTCTGGTGATTCTTTGAATCTCCGAAGTCTCTGCTTCATTTTCTTTTGCCTGCTGAACTGCAAGCTCACGCTGTTCACGGAGAACCCGGATTTTTTCAAATATCTTTTGCAGCTCGATTTCATACCTTTCCGTACTGCCGCCGGTCTGACTACACAAAGACATAATCCGCATTGAATTCGTTTCCCGGCTTATTCTTGTTACATCCAATGACGGTGAAAAAGTTTTATTTTCAGAGTCATAACGCAGCACACCGGGATTTAAAATAACTGCATTGATTTTTTCGATAATCAGTGATGAAAGAACATCGTAAGTTACGGATATTTCGGTTTTGCATCCTTTGGTGCAAATCCATTTATCGTGCTTTCTCCAATGGGTAATCCTTTTTACGGGATTACCGCATTGAGAACAATATCAACCGCTTTCTTCTCAAGTAATTCATTGAGCTTTTTGCGTTCCCTTTTGAGATACGAAATAACGCAAAGTCTGCCGATCAGGGTTTCCTCCGGCATGATTTTAAGCATTTTTTCATAGCCTTCAATGTTTTCTCTGCA
>JAZRYD010000025.1:0-5597 GCA_045600535.1 Acutalibacteraceae bacterium
TGCCGACTTGAAATACAGATTTGACTTGATATAAAGGAATGCATCCAGTATTTCGCCCTTGTCTACATAGTAGTCCGTGAGCTTGCCGTTTGATTCCTCATAGTAGTCTACTGCCATATACAGGAAGTTCTTGCCTTCATAAGTCTTGGCAAGGTCTGCATATGACTTTACTACCGATTTGCCTTCTACATATGCGTGGCCCTTCGTCGGGAACGATGTGCCTGCAACGGCAACCGTTCCGAGGAGCATGGCAAGGCAAAGCAGAACGCTTAACACTTTTTTGAATTGTGACATTCAAATTCCTCCTTGGTAATTTTGAATAAACCTTTGCTTCCCCCGAATGATATTCGGGCATTTATACTCTTTAATTATGTCACAAGACATATAATAAAGCAAGGGTTTTAAAAATCTTCTTTTTATTTTCGCCGAAATAGACAAATATAAGTTATTATATTTGTGCAACTCCACTACTGCGTGCCGCCTGAGCAACAGCCGCCGCAACGGCCTCGGAAATTCCTTCATCAAACGGCTTGGGAAGGATATACCCGGCGCAGAGCTTTTCCTCGGGAACAAGCGCCGCGATTGCCTTTGCCGCCGCAAGCTTCATTTCTTCGTTTATATTCTTTGCCCTCACATCGAGTGCGCCTCTGAAAATTCCGGGGAACGCAAGAACATTGTTTATCTGATTGGGATAATCGCTTCTGCCGCTTCCGACAACAGCCGCTCCCGCTTTAATTGCAAGCTCGGGCATAATTTCAGGAGTGGGGTTTGCCATTGCCATAACAATTGCATTTTCCGCCATTGAAGCAACCATTTCTTCGCTGACGATTCCCGCCGATGAAACTCCGACAAAAATATCCGCGCCCTTCATTGCATCGGCAAGCGTTCCTTTGAGCATATTTTTATTTGTGATTTCGGCAATCTCCGCCGCTGCCGGAGAAAGCTCCTCTCCCTTACAGATAATACCTTTTCTGTTGCACATAATTATGTTTCCGGCTCCGCAGGAATGAAGAAGCTTTGCAATTGCGGTTCCCGCCGCACCTGCGCCGCACATTGCAACGGTGCAGTCCTCAAGCTTTTTACCTACTACCTTAAGTGCATTGAGCACCGCCGCCAGAACAACAACCGCCGTTCCGTGCTGGTCATCATGAAAAACGGGAATATCGCAGATTTCCTTAAGTCTCTTTTCAATTTCAAAGCATCTCGGTGCGGAAATATCCTCAAGGTTTATTCCGCCGAAGCTGCCTGCGATAAGCGAAACCGTATTTACGATTTCATCAACATTCTTTGAACGGACACAGAGCGGTATTGCATCTATTCCGGCAAACTCTTTAAAGAGCAGACATTTTCCCTCCATAACCGGCATACCTGCCTCGGGCCCTATATCCCCGAGACCGAGAACCGCCGTGCCGTCGGTTATAACCGCAACGGTGTTCCAGCGTCTCGTAAGCTCAAAGCTTTTGCTTTTATCCTTCTGAATTTCAAGGCACGGAGCGGCAACACCCGGGGTATAGGCAAGAGAAAGCTCCTGCTTATTTGATGCTTTCGTTCTTGATTTTGTTTCGATTTTTCCTTTCCACTCGTAGTGGAGCTTAAGAGATTCACTGAGATAATCCATTTTTATTACTTCGCCCATCCTTTTGAACATTCTACTGCTTTTTTCCAGCCCGAATAAAGCTCATTTCTGCGTGCTTCGTCCATTTTCGGTTCAAAAATTTTATCAATCTGTCTGTTTTTCTGAATTTCGTCTGTATCTTTCCATACTCCCACTGCAAGACCCGCAAGATAAGCCGCACCGAGAGCCGTGGTTTCAACCGTCTTGGGTCTGTTGACATTGCATCTTATCATATCCGCCTGAATCTGAAGCATTATATCGCTTACGCTTGCGCCGCCGTCAACGCGAAGCTCGGTAAAGTCTATTCCCGAATCGGATTTCATCGCTTCAAGCAGGTCGGTCATCTGATAGGTTATTGCTTCAATAACGCTTCTTGCAATATGTGCTCTGTTGACGCCTCTGGTAAGACCGACTATGCAGCCTCTGGCATACATATCCCAATAGGGCGCACCGAGACCCGTGAATGCGGGAACAAAATATATTCCGTTTGCATCGGGAACGCTCTCGGCAAGCTCATCACAGCGGTGAGCATTATCAATAAGATGAATTTCGTCACGCAGCCATTTTATAACCGAGCCCGCATTGAACGCAGATCCCTCAATGGCATATTCAACCTTGTTTCCCATTCCCCAGGCAACGCCCGTGAGCAGATTATTCTTTGATTTAACACGGGTTTCGCCCGTATTCATCAGCAGGAACCAGCCCGTGCCGTAGGTATTCTTTGCCTGACCCGCTTCAAAGCAGCCCTGACCGAACAGCGCCGCAGGCTGGTCACCGATTGCTCCGCAGATGGGAATACCCTCAAGTGCCTCAAGACCCACTATGCCCTTTGCAACTCTGCCGTAAACCTTACTTGACGGAACGGGTTCGGGCAGAATCGACATCGGTATACCGAGCTTTTCGCAGAGATATTCGTCCCAGCAAAGCTTATCAACATCAAACAGCATCGTTCTTGAAGCGTTTGAATAATCGGTAACATGAACGCTGCCGCCCGTGAGATTCCAGATAAGCCAGGTTTCAACAGTACCGAAAAGAAGCCTGTTTTCATCGGCAAGCTTTCTTGCTTCGGGAACATTATCGAGTATCCACTTGATTTTAGTGCCCGAAAAATAAGCATCTATAAGAAGTCCCGTTTTTTCTTTTATATACTCCTCAAGTCCCTGAGCCTTAAGCTCCTCGCAGAGCTGAGCCGTTCTTCTGCACTGCCATACAATGGCGTTATAAACGGGTCTGCCCGTCTGCCTGTCCCAGAGAATTGTTGTTTCACGCTGATTGGTTATGCCGATTCCTGCTATATCCGACGGATTTATATTGCCGTTCGCAACGCAGGCAGCTACCGACTGAAACTGGCTGTAAAGGATTGCGTGGGGGTCATGCTCAACCCAACCCGCCTGAGGATAAATCTGTTCAAACTCATTCTGCGCCTTGCAGACGGTGTTTCCGGCTTTATCGAATATTATCGCTCTTGAGCTGGTTGTTCCCTGGTCGAGTGCAAGAATATATTTTGACATAACTTTTTCCTCCTATATTCCGAAATATTTTACCGCGTTGTTATATGAAATATCCTCCGCTATTTTGCAGAGAGCTTTTTCATCATAGGGATAAAGTCCGTTTTCAACCATATCGCCGAGCAGACCGCACATAATTCTGCGGAAATACTCGTGTCTCGGATATGAAAGGAACGAACGGGAATCCGTTACCATTCCGACGAATTTTCCGAGTGCGCCGAGATTGCCGAGCGCTTTCATCTGCTCTCTCATACCGTCGATATTATCGTTGAACCACCAAGCCGAGCCGAACTGAATTTTGCTTTCGGCTTCGGAGCTCTGGAAATTGCCGAGCATTGAACCGAGAACATAGTTATCCTTCGGATTGAGCGTGAACAGAACCGTTCTCGGAAGCTGCTCCTTAACCGCAAGGCTGTCAAGGAAGCGTGAAAGCTTTCTTGCTATCAGTTGGTCATCTATCGAATCATAGCCCGCATCTGCGCCGATTTTATTGAACATCAGAGTGTTGTTGTTTCTCATCGGGCCGATATGAAGCTCCATAACCCAGTTTCTTTTTGCGTACTCTGCGGCAAGGTATCCGAGCAGAGCGGTTTTATATTTATCCGCTTCGCAAACCGTTACGGCTTCTCCGCTCTTTGCCTTTGCAAATATCGCTTCAAGCTCCTCTGCGGAAGCTTCTTCATACGGAACATATGCAAAAGCATGGTCACTTGCACAGCAGCCGAGAGAAGCAAAAAATTCTATTCTTTCGGAAAGCACGGCGCAAAGTTCTGTAAAGCTTTTTATCTTTACATCCGCTCTTTTTTCCATAGCGTCAAGCCACGGCAGGAATGCGGGCATATCAATTCCGAGCGCCTTATCGGGTCTGAAAGCGGGCATTACCTTGCATTTAAAGCTCTTGTCTGCGGCAAGCAGAATATGATATTCAAGACTGTCCGCAGGGTCATCGGTGGTGCAGAGATGAGAAACATTCGATTTTTCAATCAGCTCTCTCGGAGTAAAGCCACCCGCTTTTATAACGGCATTCGCTTTGTTCCAGATACCGTCGGCGGTATCGGCTGAAAGAATATCGTTTATACCGAAATATCTGCGAAGCTCCAGATGTGACCAGTGATACATCGGATTTCCGATAAGTGACGGCATAATCGAAGCAAATGCCTTGAATTTTTCATAGCCGCTTGCATCACCCGTTATATATTTTTCGTCAACGCCGCAGGAACGCATCGCACGCCATTTATAATGGTCTGCGCCGAGCCATAATTCCGCAATATCCGACGGCTCTTTGTTTTCGTATATTTCTTTCGGCGGAAGATGGCAATGCCAATCGAAAATCGGCATTCTGTCAGCCGCTTCAAACATTTTCTTTGCCGGTTCGCTGTCAAGCAAAAAATCTTTTCCCATAAATTCTTTTATCACGGTAAATCACCTCAAAAATTATTTTTTATAGTCCTGCTCTTTCACAGTTTTCCTGATGCTCTTCCCATGTTTCGGCGTAATGATAAACGCCGTCTGAGTCACTGATAAAGAAATACCAGTCCGATTCAACAGGATTCAGCGCGGCATTGAGCGCCTCTTCACCGGAATTTGTTATCGGCCCCTCGGGAAACCCTTTACATTTATATGTGTTGTAAAGCTCCTTAAGCTCCTCATAACGCTCCTCGGTAACATACGGCTTCACATATTTTTCAAGATAGTCTATCGTTACATCGCATTGAAGCTTCGGAAATCTGCTGCTTTCAAGACGGTTTCGGAGTACAGATGAAACATTTTTCATCTCGGCGGCATTTCCCGCTTCCTTTTGAATAACCGATGCAAGCGACAGCACCTCATCAACCGTAAAGCCCTGCGCCTCACATTCGGCTTTAAATTCATCGGTGAGCTTTGACTGCGTATTTTTCAGAAATCTTCTTATTGCAGTTTCCGCGCTCTCTCCGACATAAAAATCATAGGTGTCGGGATAGAGATAACCCTCCAGAAGAAAGCTTCTGTTTTCGGGTGACGGGATAACTATTCCGTATTCCGCGGCAAGCTCCGCCGAATTTGCAAGCGTCATAAAATCCGCAGCAGCACAAACTCTGTTTTCCTGAAGCAGCAGAGCAATCTGACTCACCGTTGAACCCTCCGGAAACATAACTCTGACCGTTTCACGCTCGGTAACGGGTTCTTTTTTTTCGGGCTTTGCCGCCGAACAGCCGGAACAGAGCAAAATAAGAACCGCTGTCAGCGCAGCAATAATCTTTATTCTTTTTACATTCATAATTTTCATATTCTCAGTTTATCATATCGCCTCTGAAAAATCAAGGTTTATATAATTTGAATCATAATCACTCGATTAATCGAGTAGGAGGCTACCCATTAGTTGAGTAGCCGACCTCTCACACCACCGTGCGTACCGTTCGGTACACGGCGGTTCAATCATAAACAGTGCATAGACTTGTACGCTTCGGATATGTCATAATATCCTCTGCGTGCAA
>JAZRYD010000026.1:0-3034 GCA_045600535.1 Acutalibacteraceae bacterium
TTATGAAACCTAAAAACAGAATTATATCAATGATTCTTGCCGCCGTAGTTGCTATGGCGGCTTTTTCTTTTTCTGCTTTTGCACAGGATTATTACGCATCCGATGAAAGCGGAAAACCGGCAATCCCCGAATACATTGAAAGCATAAGTGTTTCAACCGAGGGCGTTAATGTGCCTGAAACGGGCGAAAAGAACGCTTTTGAGCTGACACCTGACGGAAATCTTAACCTCATTGATGACTATTCGGAAATCGAAAGCGGTGACAGCAAAAACGGCGGAGCAAAGCAGTTCTTGACTGTAACCACTAAATCCGGCAACACCTTTTACATCGTTGTTGACCGTGACGGAAATTCAGAAAATGTGCATTTTCTGAATATGGTCGATGAGGCAGATTTAATGGCTCTTATCAATGACGAAGAAGCCAAATGTAACTGCTCCGACAAGTGTGTTGACGGTAAAGTGAATACGAGCTGCCCTGTCTGTAAAAACAATATGTCTGCCTGCGGCGGTAAGGAACTTACAACCGATGCAGAGGAAACAACCTCGGCAGAAGGTGAAGAAAATACCGAAAAGAAGTCAGGCAGCGGAGCGGTTATTTTCGCTGTTGTTGCAGTTGCGGGAGGCGGCTTTGCTTTCTATTGGTTCAAGCTCCGCAATAAGGATGATAAAAAGGAACAGGTTGATAACTCCGGCTTTGATTCCGATGATGATTATGCAGACGATGAACCAGAAGCAGACTATGACCCTGAGTTTGATGTTGATGTAAGCGAGGATGAAGAAAATGAAGTATAAACTTGTTATTGCCGAAAAGCCCTCAGTCGGCAAATCAATAGCTAAGGTGTTGGGCGCTTCAAAGCCCGGCACCGGCTTTGTTGAGGGTAACGGATATATCGTATCATGGTGTATGGGGCATCTTGCCGACCTTGCAGGAACGGAAGTATATGACAAACGCTATTCCGTTTGGCGTTATACCGATCTCCCGATTGTTCCCGAACATTGGAAGTATTCGGTTTACAGAGATAAGAAAGGACAGTTCGATGTTCTTAAAGATCTTATGAACCGCAGTGATGTATATGAAGTCATAAACGCCTGTGATGCAGGCCGAGAGGGCGAAAGGATCTTCCGTAATGTTTACAGACTCAGCGGATGCAAAAAGCCCGTTAAAAGGCTTTGGATTTCCTCAATGGAAGACAAAGCGGTACTTGACGGATTTAACAACCTCAAACCCGGCTCGGATTACGATAATCTGTATTATTCTGCGGAGTGCAGGGCAAAGGCGGATTGGCTTGTCGGAATCAATATGACAAGGCTCCTTTCAAGCCTTTATCACAAAACGCTCAAATGCGGCAGAGTGATGTCGCCCACACTTGAATTCATTGTTGAAAGAAATAAGGAAATAACGGAATTTAAGCCCGAAAAATACTACACGGTAAAGCTCGATTGCGGTGATTTCGCTCCTGCATCGGATAAAATTTCCGATAAGGAAACGGCAGAGATTATAGCGGTAGAGTGTTCGGGGCAGGGTGCTGTTTGTACAAAGGTTGCAAGAGAACGCAAAAGCGAAAAGCCGCCGCTCCTTTATGACCTTACTTCCCTTCAGCGTGATGCCAACAGAATACTTGGTTACACGGCGCAGGAAACACTCGATACCGTTCAGAGCCTTTACGAAAAGAAAATCTGCACTTATCCCCGCACAGATTCAAAATATCTCACAGACGATATGGAGCAGAAAGCGTATTCGCTGATTGATATTGCCGCAAAATTCCTTGAAGTGAGTGACTATGCAGGCAATACAAAAAATATATGTGACGGAACAAAAGTAACCGACCACTATGCGATTGTTCCCACCGAGTATTCCGGCAGCTTTGATATTTCAACATTATCCGATAAAGAAAAAGCAGTCTTTGAGCTTATTGCAAGAAGGCTGCTTTCTGCTTGTTCCGCTGAGTATGTGTATGAGAGCATAACTGCCGATTTTGATTGCGGCAAATACAAGTTCAAGTACAAATATAAAAAGGTGATTGAACCCGGCTGGAGGGCGTATTCAAAATCCAAAAAGGATGATGAAATATCCGATGTTGAAATCGTTGAGGGTGAACACTTTGATGTGAAAGATATATCGGTTAAAGATGCCCTGACCAAGCCGAAAGCTCAGTTTTCGGAGGATACGCTTCTCTCGGCAATGGAAAACGCAAGTGCAAAGGAAATGCCTGCCGATGCAGAACGTAAAGGGCTCGGTACACCTGCAACAAGGGCCGGTATCATTGAAAAGCTCGTAAACTCCGGCTTTGTCAAAAGAGAAAAAGGAAAACTTGTTCCTACTCAAATGGGCGTATCGCTTATGGCTGTTGTTCCCGATAATCTCAAATCGGCAATGATGACAGCCGAATGGGAACACAAGCTCAAAAACATCGAAAAAGGTATTGACGATCCGGGCGTGTTTATCAGCGATATTATCGGCTTTGTCGGTGAAACGGTTGATAATTACAAAACCGTTCCGAACAGCGAAAAGCTGTTTCCGTCAGATAAAAAGATTGTCGGCAAATGCCCCCGCTGCGGCGGAAATGTAACGGCAAATAAGAAAGGATATTTCTGCGAAACTGTCGATTGCAGATTCGCTTTGTGGAAAGACAACAAGTTCCTTAATCCGAGAGAAATCTGCCTTACCGAAAATATTGCGGCGGCTCTGCTTGATGACGGTAAAGTAAAGCTCGATAAAATCAAATCTTTAAAGAACGGTAAATACTACTCCGGTTTTCTCGTTCTTGATGACAACGGAGAACAGAGCAATTACAGAATCCAATATTAAAAACACAAAAATGGTGCTTGCAGAAATGTAAGCACCATTTCAAAAAGGAGGTCCGAAAATGACTATTGATGAAAAAATCGCAAGATGCAGAGAAAACATTGAAGGCTATGAAAAAATGCTTAAAATCATGCCGGAGGAAACCCTGATCGGCAGACTTTGCGTTATTTCGTATCTCAAAAGGGAACGCAAAAAGCTCAATGAATTACTTGAGAAGAAAGCGGTTGAT
>JAZRYD010000027.1:0-7261 GCA_045600535.1 Acutalibacteraceae bacterium
ATCAGATAGCCTTAAAATCCTTGTTTTATATATAAAATGAAAATAGATGTTGTTTTTCTAAGCGTTTTTTCGCCCTCTCGGAGTATCGCATACACCTTCGGGGCGAAGAAAACGCTTTCTGCATCTAAATGCGACAGCCCCTTATGTTAACGGCATATTCATTTATATTCGGAACACTTGGTTATTAAATGTGAATTTTATTCAGGATTTTATTTATTATGTCGGAGAAAAACTTTTCGCAGTAATTGTAAAATTTCGAGTTTAACAAAGGCTTTTCAATCAGATTTTGCCGGACGATATCAATAACGGAGCAAACAACAAGTATTGTAAAACAAACTGCAATAGCAAACGGCAGAAAATATTTGGAGCCTGCCATTGATGTTACATTAAATATTTTATTCCATATCAGTTCCCTTGTCCAGTTGCTGTCGTGAATAAGGTAAACTCCGAATGTAGCACTTGAAAAAGAATAAATCCACGACCGTGGCTTAATCTTTACAGTCTGAAATGATATAAGCATCAATACAGATATCAAAACAGACATCGGTGACTGCATTGAGTAATCGGAAAATAGATTTAATAAATATTTTAATGTTTTTACGATTATGGGATTCAATGCTGAATAATTCCAAAGATTCGAAATCACTTTTGAGCAAACCATAACTATAACAGATGACAGTAAAAGAATATTTGCTAACGATTCTTTTTTGTAAAGCTTGACAGGATATAGTCTAAGATATCCGCCTAAGCAGTACATAAAAATAAACCAACCGAGATTTGAAAAGCCGTAATCAGGCAAATTCCAAGATACAATATGAGAAATAAAAGACCAAACGAAAAAGAACAATCCGAGAATACCGAGATATTGACGCTGTGTCAAGGATTGGATTCCCATATTTATAATAGGAATACAGAAGTACAGCAAAATATATGTTGTAACAAACCAATAGTCGTATTCTGAAAAAAACGGAATCAAGCTGAAAAACAAATATTTTTTTCTGAAATTTGTTGTCTTGAATAAACAGGCAATAAGAAATGTTAAAACACTATAAAAAACGGTTTCAAGAATAAGCTTGACAGCCTTTTTGGCCTTAATTTTTGATTTTATTGAATAATATCCCGTGATAAGCACAAAAGCATTGACGCCTATTTTTCCGCCCATTATGAGTACATCTAATATATTATCGTTAATTATTACTTCAACAAAACCAAATCCTCCGTGACAGGAAAAATGGTGGACAATTATCAAAAACATTGCTGCAATGCGCAATAATTCCGGCCCCGGCTCTCTTTTTTCTGCTGTTTTCTGCATTTCTTTATACTCCGCTATATGTTTATTATATAAACTATATCACACTAATTAAAATTGTCAATAGAATATGAATATCGTACAGTCAATGTTGACCGTTAAATCAATTTACCGTAAAAAATCATTGACAAGTCATTTCCCATGTGATATACCTTAATAATGTACGAATGAAATGAAATAAGGTGTGAAAATGGCAACAATCTTAAGTGTCTCAATCGCTCTTGCGGCGGGACTTTTTATGACCCGTCTCACAAAGCCGCTCGGTCTGCCTGCCGTAACGGCATATCTTGTGGCAGGCATTATTATCGGCCCTTACTGCCTCGGCAGACTCGGCATTGCGGGTCTCGGCTTCGTTTCGGCTGACAATGTAAAAGAATTTAAAATCATTTCCGATGTTGCTCTCGGCTTTATCGCTTTTGCAATCGGAAACGAGTTCAGACTCTCTCAGCTTAAGAAAATCGGCGGTCAGGCAACCTTTATCGGTATATGGCAGGCGATAATCGCAACTCTGTGTGTTGACGGTGCGCTTATCGGGCTTCATTTTGCACTCGGCGAAAAGCTTCCCGTTCCGATGGCTGTTATCCTCGGTGCAATAGCCGCCGCAACCGCTCCCGCAGCAACGCTGATGGTTGTTCGCCAGTATAAGGCAAAGGGTAAGCTTACCGATTTGCTCCTGCCGATTGTTGCAATTGACGATGCCGTTGGACTTATCGTTTTCGCCGTTTCGTTCGGAATTGCAAAAGCAATGGTGAACGGCGAGTTCAGCTTCATTGCAATAGCGGTTGAACCCCTGCTTGAAATAGTTTGTTCTCTTGTTCTGGGTGCGGTTATGGGTGTTCTGTTTACCGTATGCGAGAGATTTTTCAATTCAAACAGCAAAAGACTTTGCCTTTCAATAACCTTTGTTATGCTCACCGTGGCGATTTCAATGCTTGAATTTGACATCGGAGAGATACATATCGGCTTTTCCGCCCTGCTCGTATGTATGATGCTTGGCACGATGTTCTGCAATCTCTGCGATTTCTCGGCGGAGATTATGGATAAAACCGATAAGTGGACCGTTCCGCTTTTCGCTCTGTTCTTTGTTCTCAGCGGTGCGGAGCTTGAACTGAATGTTTTCCGTGATGTTGCCATTGTCGGAATAGGCATTGCTTATATCGTTTCGCGTTCGGCAGGTAAATATATAGGAGCTTATTTCAGCTCAAAGATAGTGAAGTGCGACCCAAGCACTCAGAAGTATCTCGGCGTTACGCTTCTGCCGCAGGCGGGCGTCGCGCTC
Source organism: Acutalibacteraceae bacterium (assembly GCA_045600535.1). GTDB lineage: Bacteria > Bacillota > Clostridia > Oscillospirales > Acutalibacteraceae > CAG-177. Next base: position 2,589 of record JAZRYD010000027.1, read on the forward strand.
GGAATGTCGGTTACGGTTATGAATTTCGGCGAAATAGGCCCGATAGTCAGAAATATCGTGCTTTTCTCCGTTCTCATTTACGAGCTTGTCGGCCCGATGCTCACGAAAATCGCTCTCACCAAGGCGGGCGATATTGCTCCCAAGGATTCCGCAAAGGAACGCAAAAACCGTACCGCTCCCGCTAAAATATAGCATAAAAGCCGCCATTGGCGGCTTTTAATATTTTATTCCCCGATTCTTTTGCCGTTTTGAATTTTGACTTTTCCGAGGAACGGTATTTTAATATATCCGTCAACGGTATCCCCGTCAAATTCGGCGTGAACAAGCAAATCCTTGTTCGGCAGCAGAGAGGTCTGAAGCACGGCTTCAACCGTATTTCCGTTTTCGTTGACCTCTTTCACATCAACCTCGGGAACTTTCATTCCAGGCACTTCAAGCTTATAGCCGTATTTTCCGCCGTCGTCAAATATATCAAGAAAAATTTTTCCCGAATAGAACATTGTGCTGACGCTGAACTCCCATTTTCCGAGTCCTATCATATATACACCCCTCTCAGAATTTATATTATGATAACATAAAAATTTCCGTTAATCAATATATCGAAAAAATATTTCGCGGCAAACACATCATATAGTGGTTCACAATAATATTATATATACATTTTATATATGTGCTTTTGCGCGGATTATCACTTCTGCGCTTCAGCGTGCCGAAGTGCTTGATACTGCTTGATTTCGGCGTTTTGAAAAAGTTTGAAAATCTGAAATTTTTTTGAAAAAAACTCTTGACATTGAGCAATCTGTATGTTAATATATTTCAGCATGCTGATAAGTAGGGGTATTTGCGTCCATTTGTCAGATGCAGATATGCGATGATGCAGGAGGTGGCCGCTCTCAGAAGCGGGGAATTTCTGCGGAGTATGTCCGATTGTCAAACCGGGCGAATGTATTCGTAAGCGTTTCGGCTGTGTGCCGGCATTGCGGATTGCCTGTCAGGTTTTTCGTCAGTTTGCTCAAAAACCGGTGATACTTGCGAATCACCGAGCGCTTTGAGTAAAATGATGGAAAATATGACGGCATGAAGTGTGTCTGCCTCTGCCGTATGCAGGAATAAGTCCGCCGTTCCCGGGCGGAATTTATTTTTCGGATACTTATGTGCAAATGAGCGAAAGCTTTCCCGGAAATATTGTTTTCCGGTTTTTAAATCGGACGGGTTGAAACACCCGGGTCGGTTTTCAACAATTTGCAGCCCGCCAAATTTTTAAGGAGGCGTTCCAAATGGCAGCTATGGGAAAAATCAGAATCAGACTCAAGGGATACGACCACAGCCTTGTAGACAAAGCTTCGGAGAAGATTGTTGAAACGGCTAAGAGAACAGGCGCTCAGGTTTCCGGCCCCGTTCCCCTTCCCACTGAGAAAGAAATCGTTACTATTCTTCGTGCCGTTCACAAGTATAAGGACAGCAGAGAACAGTTCGAGCAGAGAACCCACAAGAGATTGATTGACATTATCAATCCCACACCCAAAACAGTAGAGGCTCTTACAGGCCTTGAACTTCCCGCAGGTGTTGAAATCGAAATCAAGCTTTGATTTTGACTAATGCAGGTCAAGTTGGCACCGAGAGGGTCAACCAATAACCAAGGAGGAAAAAAATATGCAGAAAGCAATCATCGGCAAGAAAATCGGTATGACACAGATTTTCGACGAAAAGGGAAACGTAATTCCCGTAACAGTTGTTGAAGCAGGTCCCTGCGCAGTCGTTATGAAGAAGACAGTTGAGAATGACGGCTATGAAGCAGTTCAGTTCGGCTTCGGCGATGTTAAAGTTCAGAGAGTCAACAAGCCCATGAAGGGTCACTTCGATAAGGCCGGCACAGGCTACAAGAAGACCCTCAAGGAGTTCAAGCTTGACGATATGGCAAGCGTTAATGTTGGCGACATTATCAAGGCTGACATCTTTGCGGCAGGCGATAAGGTAGATGTTATCGGCACAAGCAAGGGTAAAGGAACAGCCGGCGTAATGAAGAGATGGAACTTCGGCAGACTTAAAGAGACCCACGGTTCAGGTCCCGTTGTAAGACACGCCGGTTCTCTGGGCGCTTGCTCAGACCCCTCAAGAGTTTACAAGGGAAAGAAGCTTGCAGGTCATCTCGGCTGCGAAAGAGTTACCATTCAGAATCTTGCAGTAGCTAAGGTAGACGCAGAAAACAACCTCATCGCCATCAAGGGCGCCATCCCCGGCCCCAAGAACGGCATCGTTGTTATCCGCAACTCAGTTAAAGCATAAGGAAAGGAGTAGAAAACAATGCCTAAAGTATCAGTATTTGACATGACAGGTAAGAAGGTTTCCGATATAGACCTTGCAGACGGCATCTTCGGTATCGAGCCCAGCATTCCCGCCATGCATCTTTGCGTAGTAGCTTATCTCGCAAATCAGCGTCAGGGCACACAGTCTACTCTGACCAGAGCAGAAGTAAGCGGCGGCGGCAAGAAGCCCTGGAAACAGAAGGGAACAGGCCGCGCAAGACAGGGTTCAACAAGAGCTCCCCAGTGGTATCACGGCGGTATCTCCCACGGACCCAAGCCCCGCAAGTATCACAAGGATGTTAACAAGAAGGTTAAGAGACTCGCTATGAAGTCGGCTCTTTCCGCTAAGGTTGCAGATAACGAGCTTATCGTTCTCGACAGCCTCACTCTTGAAAACATCAAGACCAAGGAAATGGCAAAGGTTGTTAACGCACTTGAAACCGGCAAGAAGGTACTCTTCGTTCTTCCCGAGAAGAATGATGTTATCTACCGTTCAGCCCGTAACATTGCAGGCGTTAAGACCACTCTTGTCAATACACTTAATGTTTACGACCTTCTTAACTGCGACACCGTTGTAGTTCTCAAGGATGCAGTAAGCAAAATCGAGGAGGTTTACGCATGAGCAAAGCAGCACAGGATATTATCCTCCGACCCATCATAACAGAAAACAGCATGGACGGCATTGCAGACCGCAAGTACACCTTCGAGGTTGCCAAGGACGCCAACAAAATCGAAATTGCGAAAGCAGCTGAAGAGCTTTTCGGCGTTAAGGTAGCAAAGGTCAACACAATCAATGTTGACGGCAAGCTCAGAAGATACGGCCGTTTCGAGGGCTATACCGCTTCCCGTAAAAAGGCTGTTGTTACTCTTACCGAGGATTCCAAGACCATCGAGTTCTTTGACGGTATGATGTAAAATCCGGCTGCGTAAGCGGCTGATATAAATCCGGCGGTAAGGTATGGAGAATGACATTGCTCCGCAAAGCCGCTATAAGGAGAGTGTAGAAAAATGTGTATTAAGGTTTTTAAGCCGACAACAAACGCAAGAAGAAATATGTCGGTTACCGATTTCTCCGAGCTTTCAAAGGTTGCTCCCGAAAGAAGCCTCCTTGTTTCCAACAAGAAGAACAGCGGACGCAACAGCTACGGAAGAATCACGGTTCGTCATCGCGGTGGCGGACAGCGCACAAAATATCGTGTTATCGACTTCAAGAGAGATAAGTTCGATATTCCCGCAAAAGTAGTAAGCGTTGAATATGACCCCAACCGTTCATCATTCATTGCGCTCCTTCAGTACGAAGACGGCGAAAAGAGATACATCCTTCAGCCCGCAGGCTTGAAGGTAGGCGATACCGTTGTTGCCGGCGAAGGTGCCGACATCAAGGCAGGTAACGCACTTCCTCTTTCAAAGATTCCCGTTGGTACAATCGTTCACAACGTTGAGCTTTATCCCGGAAGAGGCGGTCAGCTTGCAAGAGCAGCCGGCAACTCCGCACAGCTCATGGCTAAAGAAGGCATCTATGCACTTCTTCGTCTTCCCTCGGGCGAGCTTCGCAATGTTCCCGCAGAGTGTATGGCAACTATCGGCCAGGTAGGAAATCTTGACCATGAAAATGTCAAGATCGGTAAAGCAGGCCGTAAGCGTCATATGGGCTGGAGACCCACCGTTCGCGGTTCTGTTATGAACCCCAACGACCACCCTCACGGCGGCGGCGAAGGCAAATCACCCATCGGCAGACCCGGTCCTGTTACTCCTTGGGGCAAGCCCGCTCTCGGTTACAAGACCAGAAGAACAAAGAAACCTTCAGACAAGCTTATCATAAAGCGTCGTAACGACAAATAAGTGAAAGGAGCAGATAATAATGGGCAGAAGCGTTAAAAAAGGTCCTTTCGTGCAGCCTAAACTGCTCGAGAGAGTTCTTAAAATGAACGAAACCGGTGAGAAGCAGGTTCTCAAAACATGGAGCCGCTCATCCACCATCTTTCCCGACTTTGTCGGCCACACATTTGCAGTTCACGACGGACGCAAGCATGTTCCTGTTTATGTAACAGAGGATATGGTTGGCCATAAGCTCGGCGAATTTGCACCTACAAGAACCTTCAGAGGTCATGCAGGTTCAAAAACATCAAATAACGGTAAATAATCGGCGAAAGGAGTGTATTAACAATGTCAGAAAAGGCAATGGAAAGTGTGCCGACCGCAACAGCGAAAGCCACTTATATCCGCATTGCGCCTCGCAAGGTTCAGATTGTGCTTGACTTAATCCGCAATCAGCCCGCAGATAAGGCAATGGCAATTCTCAAGTACACGCCCAAGGCCGCGTGTGAACCCTTGATGAAGCTTTTAAAATCAGCTATCGCAAATGCT
>JAZRYD010000028.1:0-14372 GCA_045600535.1 Acutalibacteraceae bacterium
AGCTGTTCATATATGCGGAAGGGTGAAAATCTATGAATTATGTTGACAGCGTATTGGAAAATCTGAAAAAGAAGTATGCAAGCCAGCCCGAATTTATTCAGACAGTTGAAGAGGTTCTCGGCTCAATCAAGCCCGTTATCGAAAAGAACGAAAAGCTTTACAGAGATAACGCCATTCTTGAAAGACTTACCGAGCCCGACAGAGAAATCACTTTCAGAGTTACATGGGCTGACGATAACGGAAACTACCATGTAAACACAGGTTACAGAGTTCAGTTCAACAATGCCATCGGTCCTTACAAGGGCGGACTTCGTTTCCATCCCTCGGTTTACATCGGCATTATGAAGTTCCTCGGCTTTGAGCAGATATTCAAAAACAGCCTCACCGGTCTCCCCATCGGCGGTGCAAAGGGCGGTTCGGACTTCGACCCCAGAGGAAAGAGCGATGCAGAGATTATGAGATTCTGCCAGGCGTTCATGACAGAGCTTTACAGACACATCGGTGCAGATGTTGATGTTCCCGCAGGTGACATCGGCGTAGGCGGCAGAGAGATAGGTTATCTCTTCGGTCAGTACAAGAGAATAAAGGGCAACTTTGAAAACGGCGTTCTTACCGGCAAGGGTATCCCCTACGGCGGTTCTCTCATCAGACCCGAAGCAACAGGCTTCGGCGCAACTTACTATGCAGCCGAAGTTCTTAAGCACTTCGGTGAAAGCATTGAAGGCAAGACCTTTGCGGTTTCCGGCTTCGGCAATGTTGCATGGGGCGCAGTTTCAAAGATTACCGAGCTCGGCGGCAAGGTTGTTACAATTTCCGGCCCCGACGGTTACATTTATGATAAAGACGGTATCAGCACTCCCGAAAAGATTAAATTTATGCTCGAAATGAGAGCTTCCGGCAGAGATAAGGTTCAGGATTATGCAGATAAGTTCGGCTGTGAATTCTTTGCAGGTCAGAAGCCCTGGGGCACAAAGGTCGATGTTATTATGCCCTGTGCAACTCAGAACGAAGTTGATATGGAGCAGGCAAAGAAAATCGTTGCAAACGGTGTTCCTTATTATATTGAGGTTTCCAATATGCCCACCACCAACGAGGCTCTTGCATATCTTAAAGAAAACTGCAAGGTTGTTGCTCCTTCAAAGGCTGTTAACGCAGGCGGCGTTTCGGTTTCCGCTCTCGAAATGAGCCAGAACTCCATGAGATATTCATGGACTGCCGAAGAAGTTGACGCTAAGCTCAAGCAGATTATGAAGGATATTCACGACAATTCCGCAGCAGCTTCCGAGAAATACGGTCTCGGCTATGACCTTGTTGCAGGCGCAAACATCGCCGGCTTTGAAAAGGTTGCTCAGGCTATGATAGCTCAGGGTATTTCGTAATATCGGATAAACAAACAGGCTCTCCGCTTCAATCGAGGCGGAGAGCTTATTTTTGTTTAACCGAGTGATGATAAAACGAACCCATTTTCTTTCGTTTTATAGCAGTCATCTGCTTCGTTGCCCTCATTCGCAATACACAAAGTATTACTCACTCGGTCGCCTTGCATATAACTACTCAAAAACAAAAGAAAACTCGCCTTGAATTTGAGATATTTTTTCGTATGACAAGGAAGAGGAAGCCGCAAGGCTGGCGCCTTGCAATGACGATGACGCAGTCAGGCGGAAAAAGAGCCGGATTCAAGGTGGGTTCGGATTATTATCACTCGGTTAGGATATTTTATTTTATAATTCCAGCTTTTCTCAGCAGCAGCTCATAAGCCACGAAATATTCACGTGCATAACGCTGAAAGGCATCACCCGGGGTCGGTGCGGAAACACGCAGAACATTGTTTATTCCGTTCATCTTCGCCATAATTCCGGCACGGTGCATATGATACGAGCTTGAAAGGAAAGCAATTCTCAGAGAATTTATATCCTTTCCGCTGTGCTCCTTTATTATTTTCAGCGCAAATTCAAAATTCTCAAAGGTGGTTGTTGACTTATCCTCAAGAATTATCCTCTCGGGCGAAACTCCGTTTTCAATCAGATATGAAGCGATTATTTCCGCTTCCGAACGCTGCTGTTTCTCGCGGAAACAGCAGCCGCACGGAACGGCAACAGCATCGGAATGCTCATTAAGATATACAGCAGCTTTTTTCATTCTCTCAAAAAGCTGAGGGCTGGGCGTATCCGCTCCGAAAATATCTCCGCCGAGTATCATAAGATATTCACAGTCATCATTGAAGCCTTTTGCGGCATCGGCGATAACAAACGGCATATACGCCGCAGCGCTTGCGGCAAGAACCCCGCAGGAAGCGCCGACGGCAACGCCCGCTGCTTTTATTATTTTAATCATAAATTCTCCAGATGAAATGTTACAAGGAGTTTTTCAAACAGTTCATTGACTCCGCCGAGAATCTTATCAACAAAAGCGATAAACGGACTCTTGGTATCCTCTTTGGTGTGAACCGTTCCGAGATTTGCGCTCATAAATGCCGCTTTTTTGGAAGCAAAGCTCTTAAGATTTGCTTCTTCGCCGGCTATTGACTGCTTGATTTCAGATACATCGCAGGTCTTGAAAAGATTCCAGCGAATTGCATTCATAACAGCCGAAGCCTCGATTTTTGAAGCATATTTATCAAATTCGGTTGAAGTCCATTCGGCAACAACGGGAGTAAACTTTTCGTCCCATATTCTCTTGCAGGCTGAAACAAACTCCTGCTTTTTGCAAAGCTGATTGAAGAGAGTAGGAGCGGAAACAACATCACGCTTTCCGAAAACGGTGTTTCTGTACTGTCTGCCGAAGCAAACCGAAAACTGATTGGGGTCAGTATAGTCAATTCCGAATCTGACATCGGCAAAGTTACCGAATGCCTTATCATAATCCCAAATGGGACCTGCATAAAGCTTTCCGCCCTTATCCTTATACATATAGGTGCTGGTCAGACCGGAATCCAGGTTTGCGCACCATTCGCTGATAAGATAATAATCAACAAACGAATCAAAGTCGGCAAGGTCGGTATAGGCTTCGCCCTTGGCATTCTTTCCGCTCTCCGAGAACACTGCGTCCTCAAAGCGCTGATAATAATCGCTGATATACTTTATCTGTTCCTCGGAGGAATATTCGGGGCACTTCATAATTACGGGCTGACTTCTGCCGGTAACAAATCCGCTGCGCTCAAAATAATATCTGTTTGCAAGCTCGAGCTCGAGAATGTAGCCGCCGGTTACATCGTAATCGGGGTTCTTGATTTCGGGAACATCAACCCACATCCGAGTATTTTCAAGAAGTCCCGAAAATCTGCCGTAAGTGCCGCATCTTTTGAGATTATCCATCTCATAATCTTCATCGTCATAAAAGTCAATTGCAGCTTCTTCGTTATAATCATCAAGATTTTCAACATTTATTCTCTGCTTTGCCGCCTCAACCTTGGTGGTGAGAATATAAGTTCCGTTATATTCATTATTGAAATAAACATCAACGGGAACATAAAGCGGAGTGAAAGCCATTCCGGCTTCATTTGCAACGGCATACATCAGAGCATTTCTCATAAGCGCTTTATCATCGTGGTTTGCGATAAGACACCATTTTGCGCTCTTGCCCATCTTGAAAAGATTGGTTTTATCGTCAAGCTTGATATTATATCCTTTTTTCTCAACCTGCCATGAAGCGTTTCCTCTGCCCTTTATGGACTTAAGTCCGCCGTCATAAACGGATTCACCCTTTTCATCTGTGATGAATATTTTTCCGGCTTCTTCAACATTGTGGTCGGGGTCGGAATCAATTGCTTTCATGGAACCCGATTCGGTTGTGATATATATGCTTGCAATCTTTGAGCCGAAAAGGAAATGATAAGCATACTTTGTGCCGTCGGCTTCAAGAACACCGTCGGCTGCGGGGATAACCGCTCCGTTTTCGGCAGGCTGACCGTTAACCTTAACATCAGCGCCGTCAAACCAGATTTTTACATTCTCTGCATTTTTATATGCGGAGGAAAGGAAGAAATAATATTCTCCGTTTTCCGCCTTGAACCATTTTACCGCGGAAATATCGGTCTTTGAGCCATCTGAAGTGCTGACAACCGCTGCAATTTCCTTTTTTTCTTTAGCCGCAAAAACCGATACGGACAAACAGGAAAGAGCAATAATCAATGCAAGGAACAACGAAACAAACCTTTTCATATGAATACCTCCGTTAATTTAAGATACATTTTATTCTATAATAATTTCCGGTAAAAGTCAAAGATTATTTTTGAACAAATGAAAATAATATATTTCTTATTGCTTTCTGTCTGACAATCGCCTCGGCTTCGTTTTCGCCCTTAACCGAGAAATAGAATTTCAGCTTGGGCTCTGTTCCCGACGGTCTTGCCGCCGCCCACGAACCGTCATTGAATCGGAAGCGAAGCACATTTTCTTTCGGCAGCCCGTCTATTCCGAGTGAATAATCCTCAAGCGCTTCAACATCGGAAAATGCGTTCTTCCCCTCGGCTCTGAGCGCTTCCATTGCCGCCTTTATCTTTTCCGAACCCTCTTTGCCTTTGAGAACAACGGTTTCAAGGCAGTCATAATAATAGCCGTATTCGGCATAAATCTCATTCAGAGCATCAACAAGCGTTCTGCCGTTATTTTTATGGTATGCCGCCATTTCGGCTACCAGCATTGATGATGAAACGGCGTCCTTATCTCTTGCGTGAGTGCCGGCAAGATAGCCGTAGCTTTCCTCATAGCCGAAAAGATAGTCATATTCTCCGCTTTCCTCCCAGCGGCATATTTTTTCTCCGATATACTTAAAGCCCGTGAGGGTCTGAACAACCTCGGCGGAATGCTTTTCGGCTATCGCCGCACCGATTCCGCTTGTTACTATCGTTTTAACAACCGCCGCTTTTTCCGAAATTTTTCCTTTTTTCATTCTGAATATGAAATCCATAAGCAGAGCGCCGGTCTGGTTGCCGGAAAGAAGCACATAACCGTTATCGGTTTTAACGCCCACGCCCACTCTGTCGCAGTCGGGGTCCGTTCCGATAACAATATCGGCGTTTTCCCTTTCGGCCTGAGCAAGCGCAAGATTCAAAGCGTCCTTTTCTTCGGGATTCGGAGAACGCACGGTTGAAAAATCTCCGTCGGGCATTTCCTGTTCTTTTACCGGCGAAACATTTTTATCCGAAAGTATTTTCCGAACGGGAATATTGCCCGTTCCGTGAAGCGGAGTATAAACTATTTTAAGCCCGCTTTTTTCGCCGTAAAGCGAAAGCTTTCTTACCTCTGAAAGAAAAGCTTCAAGCGTTTCTTCGCCGATATATTCAAGTCTGCCGCTCTTTTTTGCTTCGTCAATGCTCATAACCGGAATTAAATTTATATCCGTTACGGCATTGACATATGAAATAACCTTATCCGCATATTCCGGCACAAGCTGACAGCCCTTGCCGTCATACACCTTATATCCGTTATATTCTTTGGGATTGTGGCTCGCCGTGATAACTATTCCGGCGGTGCAGTTATGATACCTCACCGCAAAGGAAAGCACGGGAGTAGGCATAAGGGTATCAAAAAGGAATACCTTTATTCCTCTTGCACAGAGCACACCTGCCGCGGTTTCGGCAAAATATGCCGAATTATTGCGCGAATCATAAGCAATTGCAGCAGACTTTTCCCCCGAAAATTCCGCTTCAAGATAATCGGCAAGCCCCTTTGTTGCCTTTGCAACGGTATATTTATTCATTCTGTTCGGTCCTGCACCCATCATACCCCTGAGACCGCCCGTACCGAATTCAAGCTCCTTATAAAATCTGTCCTCTGATTCGTTTTTATCGGTTATCGCTTCAAGCTCGGCTTTTATTTCTTCATCAAACGAAAGCCATTTTTCAAGTTCCGTCATTCGTATCACCCCGAATAATTATACCATTTAAAATTTTCTTTATCAATAAAAATTTACTTTTTCTATTTCAATAACCCGTTTTGTATGGTAAAATAGAAAACGGTGATGAAAAATGTATATAGTTACAAGCAATCAGATGTATCAGGCGGAGTGCAAAGCGGTTGAAAGAGGAATTGATTTTCCCGTTCTTATGGAAAACGCCGGAACCGCCTGCGCCGAAATCATAATAAATAAATTTGCGCCGAAAAAAGCGGCTGTGCTTTGCGGCAAGGGCAAAAACGGCGGTGACGGCTTCGTTATCGCACGAAAGCTCTGGGAAAACGGCTGCAAGGTTACGATTATTCTCGCCTGCGGAGAACCGACCGCAAAGGACGCAATCGAAAATTATTCGCTCACTCAGACTGCCGGAATAAAAACGCTGAAATATGAAAGCAACATTTCGGAGCTGTTCCCGATACTCAAGGAAGCGGAAATAATCGTTGATGCGATTTTCGGAACGGGCTTTTCGGGCGTTCTCGACCATTCAATGACCTCACTTGCAAATACAGTTAATTCACTTGAAGCCAAGGTTATTGCAATTGATGTGCCGAGCGGTGCGGACTGCGATACCGCCGCCGTTGCCGGAGCGGTTTTCAAAGCCGATCTGACCATTGCGATTTCCGCTTTCAAGCCGATACATATATTCAAACCCGATTGCAGAGTCTGCGGAAAAAACGTTGTTGCCGACATCGGAATAACCGACGAAGATTTTCTCGGCATTGACAGCAAGATTTACGAAACCTTCTGCAATGACGAAGTAAAAAGAATACTCCCCAAACGCAGAAGTATTTCAAACAAAGGTACTTACGGTCATGCGCTCTGCATATGCGGAAGCATGAAAATGGTGGGAGCTGCACGCCTTTCCGTGGGCGGTGCGCTCAGGTGCGGCGCGGGACTTGTTACCGCCGCTTTTCCGCAGAGTGCCTACCCTGCTCTTGCGCCGTCATTTACGGAACCGCTCCTGCTTCCTCTTGAATCAAACTTTGAGGGAACATTTTCATCAATCGCATTCGGCGGCGCTTATGAGGCTTCAAAGAAAGCCACCGCCGCTCTGATAGGCTGCGGAATAGGCAAAAACGCGGACACCGAAAAAATGGTTGCAAGTCTGCTGAAAAAAATAAATATTCCGACGGTTATTGATGCCGACGGAATAAATATCGTGAGTTCAAATATAAATATATTGAAAGAAGCTCACGCGCCGCTGATTCTCACCCCTCACCCCGGTGAAATGGGACGTCTCTGCGGAAAAAGCATTGCCGAGATAACCGAAAATTCCATAAAATCAGCTTATGATTTTGCGGTTAAATACGGAGTTGTGCTTGTTCTGAAAACGGCAAATACCGTTGTTTGTGACGGAAACGCAAAACGGATATACATAAATCAGACCGGAAACAACGGTCTTGCAAAGGGCGGAAGCGGTGACCTGCTTGCGGGAATGACCGTTTCGTTCCTCGCCCAGGGAATGACGCCGTTTAACGCCGCCTGCGCCGCGGTTTATCTTCACGGTCTCGCCGCGGACTGCGTTGCAAAAAAGACTTCCAAGAGGGGTATGCTTCCCTCCGATGTTATGAATTTTCTGCCTGAGCTTTTTTCAATATTTGAATAAGCGGTGATACTTTGAAAAAGCTGACGGCGATAACCCTTTGTTTTTGTTTCTTTTTGCTTACGGCGTGCGGCATTGAACCGAAACCGAAAGCTCCCGAAAAGCTTACCGATGATTTTGCGGCGCATCTGCGTATCTCGGCAAGCGGCAGAGATTACGATGCGGAATTTTTCGGTTCGGGAAAAGAGGGAAGCCGAATGAAAATTCTCTCCCCCTATTCCCTCTCGTTTCTTGAATTTGAACTGAAAAACAGTGAAATAATCTGCGGATACGGTGATATGAGCATCTCAAACGAGCATTCCGATATTCCGCTGAAAAACATTTTTAAAATTCTGCTTGAAGCGCTGTCGGTTATCGGTTCGGAAGAATATGAGGTTGAAAACGGTCATATAAAATACGGCTTTTCAAACGGATATTCAATCTATGCCGACCCCGCTGCGGGCAAACCGTCAACACTCAATGCAAACGGAATAACAGTTGATTTTGCATATGAATAACTCTATTACCAAAAAATCCGACGGATTTACCGCCGGATTTTTTTGCTTATTTCTTAATAAAGATATTTGCGAATGCTCCGATTATCGAAACAAATACGGCACAGATAAATTCAAACGGATTATCGGCATTCTTTATTGAAGCTTCAAATCTTATTTTCGGGCAGTCCGTTCCGTCCGGAGTGAAGCGAAATTCGTCAACACTTATGTTTGCACCCTTACCGCTTTTATCCTTAAAGCAGAGCCTGATGTCTTTTATATCGTCAAGGTGTGCTCTCGAATAAGCTCCGCCGCACTCGTTGCCGAAAAAGTAAAGGCTGTTGAGGTCGAAATCAACTCTGTACCACTTTCCGTCAGCCGGAATTACGGTTGAAGCTTCGCCGAGCATATTCACCTCGGGCACAAACCATGCGGTATTATTTGTATAAAGCTTTAAGCCGCTGAGTTCAACATCGTTCTCTCCGTTATTTCTCAGCATAACCGAAACAGATGAATAGCCGCTCCAATCGGTAAGCAGACGGTTGAAATAGTTTGTTTTATTACCGTCTTTATAACCTATTACGGGTGAAACATAAAAATCTTTTTCTCCCGAAACCGTCATACAGCCTGTGCCGTCGAAGCAGTCGGAGTCAAACGCAATCCGAGCATTTACGCCGTTCCATGTGTTATGGAATCCCGCAATCAGATTCATTGAAGTATACCAGCCCTCGCTGAAATCGCAGCTTGCCCATACGGGGTCTTCAAAATAAAGCTTTGCATTTTCCTTATCGGTGGTAAATCCCGCAGCGGGCATAAGCAGTTCGCCCTCATAGGTTGAGAAAAGGTTTGACCTGCTGCAATTTTCCGAAAAAGCGTATGCCGCCGCAGCGGGCTTTTTAACCTCGGCGCTGTATATTCTGACCGTATCGCCGCTTACGATTTCCGCATCGGCCTGAACATAAATTCCGCTTTCATCGCAGAGGCTGAAGCCGTAAAGTCTGCTTCCCTTTGCTTTCAAGCCGTCACCGACGCTTGCGAATTTAACATAAACGCTTTCGCCGTCTATTCTGTATGAATCAAGATAAGCGGCTGTATAAACGCTGTTCTTTCCGTAAACAAGTCCCGAAGCGCAATGCGCCATTCTCTCGCCTACCGGCTGCTTTGCCGCAGGGTGAATGCTCTGAATTTCGGGAATATATCCCATTGAAACATCGTAAATCGTTGTCATCGCACGGGATTTTCTGTCTGCCGAGCAAAACTCAAGAAATTCATTGTTATGAAGAGCAAGCGAATTTTTGCCGTAATCAAACGGCACAAGCTGAGTTGCGATAAACGGAAGCTTGCCCTCATATGAGAACAAATCGCCGTATGAGCTTTGGAGAAGCTCAAGACCTCTCTTATACATTCCGTCTTTCCAGTCGCTCATTGTTTCGGATTCACCCTGATACCAAATCATACCCGCAATGCGGAAGTTTCCGAGCGGTGAAAGCTTCTTATTATAATTCGCCGTCATTGTTGCATATGCGCTTACATCTTCATTTTTATATTCCGGCTCAAGATAATTGCCCTTTTCCTTAAGATAAGCGGCAAAAACGGGGTCGCTGTTGATTGCTTCACGGGAAAGCCACGAAGCTATCAGACTGCCTCCGAGGTTCGGAGCAAGCACGCCTACAGGCATACCGAGTTCTTTTTCAAGCTTCTGTGCAAAGAAGAAGCTTACCGCCGAAACGCTGCCGACACCGTCACCGTTACCCTTTATCCAACGGCAATTTCCGTCCTCAAAATCCGACATGGGTTCAGCGGGATATTTGTTTTCATCGCCCTGATAGGTCGGAAAACTGTTGATATAAAGGAAACGAAGCCACTCGCTGCCGGTTTTATTCTGTTCATATGTATCGCTTGAAGCAAGCTGATAACTCATATTGGACTGACCGCTCGCAAGCCAGAGTTCACCGAAAACAACATCATTCAGAGTTCTGAAAAGCTCACCGTTTTCGTAAAACTTGATTTTATACGCCTTATATCCGCCCTCGGGAGCGATAAAGCTCAGGGTAAATCCGCCCTTTTTATTTGCAATGGCTTTGCATTTTGCAACAGGTTCGCCTCTGTCGTCCGTAAGCTCTGCGCTTACCTCTGCGCCCGATGAAGCCGTGCCTCTGATAATTGCTTCTTTTTTCTGCTGAAACAGCATACCGTCGCCGTAAACATTGCCGAGCTTTGCCGTGCTTTCAGCCGCAAACGAAACGGAAGCCGTTCCGATAAGCATAACTGCGGCAAGCACAACGGCAACCAGTTTTTTAAATGATTTTCTCATTATTATTCCTCCGCTTCAAATGTGTAGCCGAGTTCCTCGGGAGCAATAAAAATATGCCCGAGTGAAACCTTGCCGTCGGAATTGATATTAAGCTTTGTGCCGCCGTTAAGCTCCTGCTCCCAGTAGCAGCCGGGGCCGCATTTAACAGAGTATGTAAGGCGTACCCCCTCATATTCTATTGAGAAATCGTTAATATGCTCGTGGCCGCAGACAACATTCTTCGTGCTGCCAAGCTCCTTGACAACTCTGAAAAATCCGTTATCGGCATCGGGACCCCAGACACCCTCGTGGTTTACACCGAAAGCATTACCCTTATATTCTTCTCTGAAATCTTCGGTTTCTTTGTCATAAGCAAGATTCCATGCAATGCGGTATTCATAAAGAGGAATATGAATGAAAAGCGTGCTTTCAACCGTTCTGCCCGCAAGCTTTGTTGTTCCCTCGACAGCCCATCTGTACCACTCTATCTGATTTGCCCAGAGTCCGTCATAATCCGTGCCGTTTATTGCTCCGGCGGGAGTGTCCTTTGCTTTGGAATGGGTATCCATCATAAATACCGTATGAACGATTTTTCCGTTTTCGGTGATATTGATAACATAGTTACCGTAACCCATATCGGCAGGGCCGAATTTGAAAAGGCAGTTTTTCGCGTGAGCAAGAAGATAAGCACACCAGAATTCACTGATGCAGTTCTGACCGTCATGATTGCCCATTACGGGAGCCCACGGAATGTTATATGATTCAAATTCTTTAACAAGGCGGATATACGCCATTGTGCCCCACGCATTATCGCCGGTTACGGTGATAAGGTCTGGATTGGTGTCCGCAATAAGCTTTTCAATCGTTGCATATGAAAAATCCGCGCCCTTGCCGTAAGCTTCGCCGTCTTTAAACTGAATATCGGTGATATTGAGAATTACAAAATCCTTATTCGGGTCTTTCTTAAGCTCTGCGGCATATTCTGCCGTATAGGGAATATCGGCAGACCAATTTTCAAAGAATGTTTTTTCTCCGCCTGCGAAAAACGCACTGATGCTCGGAGTGATAATCTGAATGATTGACATAAAGAATGCGAAAACAAGTTTTGCGGTTGCCATGATAAAAATCCCTTCCTTTAAAAATTATTCTGCCTTGCAGATGTCAAAAAGAATATCAACGCATTTATCTATGCCGAGAGCCGCGGAATTAAGACTTATATCATAATTCTTTGCATCGCCCCACTCCATATCGGTATAGAATTTATAATACGCCTCTCTCTTTTTATCCTTATCTTTTAAGCGCTTCTCGGGCGACTCTTCATTTTCGCCGTAAACCTCAACAATTCTCTTTGCTCTCGATTCCTTATCGGAGCAGATGAAAACCTTAAGCACATCATCGCGTTCACGCAGAATATAGTCCGCACATCTGCCGACAATAACGCACGCTCCCTGCTCGGCACACTCAAGAATCACCTTGGTCTGAATATCTCTGATAATATCCTCATTGCTTGACTGATAATAATAGTTGCTGTGAAAAAGTCCCGCAAGATGGGTAGTTTTGATATATTCGCCCTTGTCGGCGATATATTCCTTTGTAAATCCGCTCTTTTCCGCAACCTTGTCAATTATTTCGCTGTCATAGCACGGAATACCGAGCTTTTCGGCAAGCGCCTTTCCGATTGTTCTTCCTCCCGAACCGAATTCACGGCTGATTGTAATAATATTATAAGACATAAATTCATCTCCTTATTTTTTCTTTAATTATATTCCAATTTATAATTGTTTGTCAATCGTGAATTGACATAAATATTTTTCTGTGATATATTTTGCTTACACGGCAATGCCCGGAATATTCAGCCTGCTGGCAATTATTCCGATGTTCAGATATGACCTTGTGGGCAACAAGAAAGAGTCTATTGCCCTTGAGCTTCAGAAGAGAAGAGAAACAGAAAACTGATTACGGAGGCAATGAAATGAAAATTCTTTTTTTGGGAAACAGCATAACCCGGCATCAGCCAAAAACCGAAATCGGCTGGGATAACGATTTCGGAATGGCGGCAAGCTGCTTTGAAAATGACTATGTTCACGTATTTTGCCGTCTGCTTGAAGGCAAAGGCAAACACCCCGTTTTCGATGCCGTGAATATTTCCCGCTTTGAGCTTGAGCCGGGCGAAAAAAGTCTGGAAACCGTCAGACCTTTAGCCGGATTCGGTGCGGATATCGTGATTATCCGTATCGGTGAAAATGTTCCGGCTGAAAAGATAAATGATTTTGAAAAATATTTTCCGTCACTCGTTGATATTTTCAAAGGCTTGGAGATATTCGTTGTTTCAACCTTCTGGAAAAACGAAAAGCTCGATAAAATCGAGCAGATTGCCGCCGAAAAATGCGGTGCAAACTATGTTTCTCTTGAAGGCGTTCAGGGCAAGGAATATCAGGCAATCGGCGAATTTCGGCATGACGGCGTTGCCGCTCACCCGTCGGATAAGGGTATGAAAGCAATTGCGAAAACTATATTTGATGCTGTTATGAAAAAGGGCATCATCTCCGCTCCGCATATTCCCTCTTTCAATGATGATTGGGGCGAAAAGGTTGATTACCGTGTAACCGTTGACGGCAGGGAAATCAAATGTCATAAGTGCCGCGTTTCAAAGATGCCGTTTAATACCGTTTGGCCCGGGCATCAGCGCCCGATTGAGCAGACCGAGGTCGATTCATTTATCTCGTTTGATATGGATACGCCCGTTGATATCTGCGTTAAGCTGCCCCGCAGACCGACCGATATTGCAATACGCCCGCTCAGTAAAAATGTTGAATATGAGGTTCTTGCCGAAACGGTTTATTTCACGATAAAGGAATGCGGTCAGTATACCTTCGAGGTTGACGGCAGACATAATATTCTTCATATTTTCGCAAATAAAAAAGAAAATTTCGATATAAGCAATGCGACATATGCGTTTGAAAACGGTGTTTTCGACATCGGCAGAATACATCTGAAAAGCAACGAAAGCGTTTATATCGGTGCAGATGCCCTCGTTTACGGCGAAATCGACAGCACGGACTCCGAAAATATCCGTATTTTCGGCAGAGGAATACTTGACGGCTCAAAAATCGAGAGAAGCGCCGGAAGCTGCGAAATCGGCAAGGACGGTATAATCAATTTCAACAGATGCAAAAATGTATCGCTTAACGGCGTTATTCTCCGTGATTCCCGTATGTGGACGGCAACATCAATCAACTGCACCGATATGAATTTCAAGAATGTAAAGGTTATCGGTATGTGGCGCTACAACAGCGACGGTTTCGATTTTGTCAACAGCCGTGATATTCGGGTTTCGGACTGCTTCCTGCGTACCTTTGATGACAGTATCGTTCTTAAGGGGTTAAGGCTCGACGGCAAAAAAGAGATTGAAAAAATGAATCTCGAAAACATTACCGTTGAAAACTGCGTTATATGGTGCGACTGGGGCGGAGCGCTTGAAATCGGAGCGGAAACCATTGCCGATGAATATAAAAACATAATTTTCAGAAACTGCGATATAATCCGCACCGACCGGGGCGCTATGCGAATACACAGCGGCGACAGAGCCGAAATACACGATGTGCTTTATGAAAACATAAACATCGAGTATTCAAAATATGACAGAAAAAGCGTATATCAGGATTCCGACGATATGATATACGAACCCGACAGCGAGCCCGCTCACGATGCATTCATAAAGGACTGGATGTACTGCGGAGTATGGTCGGACGATAATATTCTCGGTCAAGTTCATGATATAAAATACAGAAATATTTATATCACAAAAGATGAAAGCGTTCCAGCGCCCAAGGCTGTTTTTGAGGGCGGTGACGAAACGCATATCATTGAAAATATAACCGTTGAAAATGTAAGAATAAACGGCGAAAAAGTCATTCCCGAGGTAAAGAAAAACGGGTTTACGGAGAATATTAAAATTTAAACCGAAATATAATCGAGTAGGAGGCTACCCATTAGTTGAGTAGCCGACCTCTCACACCACCGTGCGTACCGTTCGGTACACGGCGGTTCAATCATAAACAGTGCATAGACTTGTACGCTTCGGATATGTCATAATATCCTCTGCGTG
>JAZRYD010000029.1:0-57120 GCA_045600535.1 Acutalibacteraceae bacterium
ATCAAGGCGGTTCTCGCACCGCCGACTCCGCTTGAGGGAATCATATTCAAAAATCCGCTTATTGCGCTCATTCCGAGAATAATCGCAGGTGCGGCGGCGGGCTTCGTTTATTCACTTCTTTCAAAGAAGCTTGATAAAAAACCCGTTCCGTCAGCCCTTTCGGCTCTTGCCGCCTGCATATGCAACACGGCACTCGTTATGGGCGGAATATATCTTTTTTACGGTGAAAAATACGGCGCTCAGCTCGGCATTTCATCTGTCAGCTTCGGCGGCCTGACAAATTATATTCTTGCGGCTTTCGGAATAAACGCCCTGCTTGAAATTGCCGTCGGAATCGCGGTATCCGTTCCCGTCAGCGCGGCACTGAGAAAAATCAGATATAAATAATATATCCGGTGTCTGAATATAATCTTTCGGGTGATTTTTTTGAAAAGAACGGTTTTATTATTACTCATCATATGCTTTCTGTTCGGCGGGTGCAAAATAAAGGAATCGAACATTCCCGATATTTCCGATATTTCAACAGCCTCAACAGCCGAACCCGCAGAAACCAAAGAGGAATTGAGAGGAATCTGGATTTCCTGCTACGATATTGAAAGTGCCGCAGGCAAAACCCGTGAGGAATATTCGGCAGTTACCGATGAAATGTTCCGCAATATAAGCGATTTCGGGCTGAACACGGCATTCGTTCATCTGAGAGCATATTCCGACGCATTTTATAAATCCGATATTTTTCCGTATTCAAAATATATTGCCGGAAAGCGCGGCACGGAGCTCGGCTTTGACCCGTTTGAGGTTATGCTTGAAAGCGCCGGAAAATATAAAATATCCGTTCACGCCTGGATAAACCCGTTTCGCATAAGCTATAAAAATGACATAACCGAGCTTTGTGAAACCGAGCCTGCATATGAATTTATCAAAAGCAAAAGCTCTGCCGTCGGCGTTCTCGATTCGGGAATTTATTATAACCCCGCAAGCACCGACGCTCAGAAGCTGATACTTGACGGAATCAGGGAAATAATCGGCAAATATCCCGTTGACGGCATACATATTGACGATTATTTTTATCCCGAGGGCTGTGATACGCTTGACGAAAAAGAGTATTCCGATTATATTTCATCGGGCGGCAGGCTGAAAAAAGATGATTGGCGCAGGTCGATAATTGATTCTTTTGTTTCGGCTATGTATACGGCGGTTAAATCCGTTTCGGATTCGCTGACGGTAAGCATAAGCCCCGGCGCACGCACGGACGTAAACTATAATAAGCTTTATGCCGACTGCGAAAAATGGCTGAATACGGAAGGTTATGCGGACTGCATAATTCCGCAGCTCTATTTCGGCTTTGAGCGTGAAGAATTTGATTTCGGTTCTCTTTTTGCCGAATGGAACTCATATCCGAGAAAAACCGATATTGCCTGCGGACTTGCGGCATATAAATGCGGAACGGACGAAAGCGATGAATGGCTTACGGATTATTATGTTCTTTCAAAACAGCTTGAAGCGGTAAGAACCGTTAAATGGAACGGTTTCGTAATATTCTCATATTCGGATTTACTCAGGCCGGAGGCTTCCGGCACACTCAATATTCTTAAGGAAAGTATAAAAAATGAAAAAAAATAATGCTCTGCTCATTTCAATAATATGTGTTCTGATTGTCGCCGTAAGCACGGTTCTTATTCTGCTTTTGACGGGCAAATTTTCAAAGCCCGAAAACAAGCCGGAAGGTGTTACTGCTTCGCAGGTTAATAATGAAAACGAACCCCTCCCCGATGTAACGCAGGAGGGCGGCGAAGTATCGGAAGAAATTTTCGTTCCCAAGGAGTTCAGAATAACCAATCACGCAGGCTATCAGATAACCGTCAAAGAGCCTTCGATAAATTTCAGCGGCACAAGTGACCCGTCCGCTCCGCTGATATGCAACGGTAAGCAGATTACTCCCGCAGAAACGGGTGAATTTTCAACCGACTGTTCACTTGACCCGGGCATAAATGAAATCATATTTGAGCACAAGGGCGAAACCTATACATATACGGTCTATTATGAAATGAAGCTGATAAGCTCCGTTTCTCCCGAGGACGCACTTTCCGCACCCGCAGGAATGGATATTGAAATAAGCGCCGCCGCCATTCGCGGAGCGGAGGTTTCCGTTTCGCTCGGAGGAAGCACATACACAATGACCGCCGAATCCGATATAAGAAAGGGCGACGATGAAACGGTATCATCGGGCTTTACAACTTATACAGCCGTTATCACATTGCCGACATCGGTTTCCTCCGAAAAGAAGCTCGGCAAAATCAGCGTTACGGCAAAATATAAAGGCAAAGCCGAAACGGTTGAGGGCGGAAGCATAACCGTAACGCCGAAAAAGACCATTCCGAAGCCCGTTGCGGCAGTAACCGAGGTTATAAAAACAACGGCGGCAAAAAAAGCAACAACGGCGGCGAAAATAACATTACCCAAAACCGAAAAGGTAACATCTTCAAGGAAATCAAATCTTTCGCATAAATATGCTTCAACCGCAAAGCCGACAACCACAACCGCCGAAACCGAAAATCCCGAAACCCAAGCAGCGCCGACAGAAGCACCGGTTTCAAACAGACTTCAGAAATATTCAAGCTCAAAGGATTACGGTCTCGGCACGGCTCGGATATGCAGAATAATTGATGATTATGCCGAGATTTTCCCGGGCGATAATTCCGCAACCTATTCTCTCCCCGATTACACTCCGCTTCCGAGCGGCACCGAGGATTATGTTGAATCAACTGCGAAATTCGACGATGAAACATATTATATTCTTTCATCGGGATATAAAATTCCGCTTTCAAGGGAAGAAAGACTCGCTTCGGGCAATATGGGCAAAATCACTCATGTAAGCATAAAAGACGGCTATATAACCCCGGCAAACACCATAAAGGTTGCTTCCTGCACAAGTACGGCTTCAAAGAGCATTATAAAGCTTGATATGAATAAGCGCGTGCCTTTCCGTGCAATGCTCACGGGTCAGGCGTATAAAAGCTATAACGGAAGACCCGTTGCGGTTTCCTCATGCGGCTGCACGGGATTGAAACTTGTTTTCAGTCAGACCTTAAGTGCTTCGGGCAGTTTATCATTTGAAAATTCGGTTATCAAGAGTGCAAAATGGAGTACAAATTCAGCAGAAGCGGAAACAACTCTTTCACTTGAGCTTGTTTCGGCAGGCAAATTCTACGGTTTCCATTTTGAATACGATGATGACGGTTATCTCGTAATCACAATCAAAAATAAGCCCTCATCGCTGAGCGGCTATACAATAATGCTTGACCCGGGTCACGGCGGTATTGACTCAGGTGCAGCCTGTGCCGTTTCCGCTTCGGGAATGACCAACGAAAAAAATATCAATCTTTCAATTGCTTCAAAAGTCAAAGACCTGCTTGAAGCCGAAGGTGCATCTGTAATTATGACCAGAAGCACGGATAAATGGGTCTGCTATGCCGACAGAAATGCCGCTGTAAGAAACCGTCAGCCCGATATGTTCATCGCAATCCATTGTGACGGAAGCTCAGCCGCCTCCGCCTACGGAACAACGGCATATTATTACCGCGCCTATTCTCAGCCGCTTGCAAAGGCGCTTCATGACAGCATTGTTTCCGCTTATAAATCATCTGTTTATTCCTCCGAATCCGAAGAATTCAAAAACGGAATAGACAGAGGTACAAGCTTCTACGCCTTCAGAGTGATAAGAGTTGAAGAATGTCCCGCGGTTCTGCTCGAATACGGTTTTGTAACAAATACCAAGGAATGCCAGAAGCTTCAAAACTCCTCCGTCCGTGATACTCTTGCAAAGGCAACGGTTAACGGCATAAAAAAATACATCAGCGCAAGCTGACGCGTTTTTCTATCGTATCGCAGACAGCAAACGCGGGAATGCTCAGCAGAAACCAAAGCGCCGAATATCTCGGACAAATCTGACCGAAAATATTAAATTTAAAACCCGAATAATCCCATACATTCCAGCCGAGCGAAAGGTTCACAACCGAGCCGACGAAAAATTCAAGACTCGTTATCACCGCTGCTCCGACGGCGGAACGGATAACAATATCAACTCCCCTGCTTTGATTTATAAACATAAAAAACATCATAACCGTTCCGGCGGTAACGGGCATAGTCCAATGCGTATGCCCCCTGACATATATCTCAAGCAGGCTGTAAACCAGCGCTCCGAAAATGAAACTGAGCGCATATTTCAGGAAAGATTTCATCAAATCACCGTAAATCAGTATTACCGAAAGAAGTGTTTTTATGCGGCAGATGACAGCCCTTATAAAGCCCGCATCGTCAATGTGCAACCTGCATTGCAGTTACTGTTTTTACCGCTGTGAGGCTGAAAACAGAACTAAAAATCCCGATTTGATTATGCGGCATTCAACCGCCGAAAATCTGATAAAAAAAATCTTTGATTTCTGCGGAAGCAATTCCGAAATAACCTTTATGTTTCAGGGCGGCGAACCGCTTTTGGCGGGAATTGATTTTTTAAAGTTTTTTGTTGAAAAAGCGGAGAAGCTGAAAACCGAAAACAGCAGAATTTTTTATTCTCTGCAAACTAACGGAACTCTGCTGAATGATGAATTTTGTGAATTTTTTCAGAAAAATAATTTTCTTATCGGTGTTTCGGTTGACGGCGAAAAGGCTCTGCACAATGAAATGCGGGATAATTCCTTTAATGAAGCGATGAACGGAATTGAGCTTTTGAGAAAGCATAATGCAGCTTTCAATATTCTTTCCGTTATAACCGCAAAAACCGATGCTCATAAGCTTTTCGATTTTTATAAAGAAAACGGATTCCGAAATGTTCAGCCGATATACTGCCTTGACCCTCTCGACGGTCAGAAAAGCGATTACAGTCTTGACCCCAAAGGCTTTGCAAGATTCAGGAAAAGATTTTTCAACCGCTGGTTTGAGGAAATCAGCAGCGGCGGTCAGTTTTATGTGAGGGATTTTGATAATCTGCTCTCACTTCTCACAAGCGGAAAAGCCGAGCAATGCGGCGCAACGGGCAGATGCAACGCTCAGCTTGTTATTGAAGCCGACGGAACCTGTTACCCCTGCGATTTTTACTGCCTTGATGAATTTGAATGTCCGAACATAAACAAAGCCGATATAAAAGATATTCTGCTTTCCGATGGGTTGAGAAAATTTATGGAATACGATATTGAAAAAAACAAGCTTTGTAAGGAATGCCCCGTTAAACCGTTATGCGGCGGAGGGTGCAAGAGATACAGAGGCTTATATAACGGACTTTCGGGCTATTGTCCGCAAATGGATTTTATTATTCACGCCGTTAATAAGCTTCAGAAGCTTTGATGGGAGATTTATATGGACAGACCGAATATAATTTTTTATTTTTCAGACCAGCAGAGAGCCGACACCGCAGGCTGTTACGGTCAGCGTTTGCCGGTAACGCCGAATCTTGACAGACTCGCCGAAGAGGGAACGCTCTTTGAAAACGCCTTTTCATGCCAGCCGGTATGCGGCCCGATGAGAGCCTGTCTGCAAAGCGGTGTTTATGCAACGCAGGTGGGCTGCTACAAAAATAATATCGCCCTGCCGACTGACTGCAAAACGATTGCACATTATCTTAACGATGCGGGCTATGACACGGCATATATCGGCAAATGGCATCTTGCCTCCGACAGCAGGCATAATCTCAAAACCAAAGCCGTTCCCGAGGAAAGGCGCGGCGGTTATAAATACTGGAGAGCCGCAGATGTTCTTGAATTCACTTCACACGGATATAACGGTTATATCTATGATAACGATAATAACAAGCTTGAATTTAAGGGATACCGCGCGGACAAAATCAACGATTATGCAATCGAATATATAAAAAAGGAAAATCACGATAAGCCGTTCTTTATGTTCATTTCTCAGCTTGAGCCTCACCACCAGAATGACCGTCTGAGATTTGAAGCACCCAAAGGCGCAAAGAAAAATTTCACCGATTACGATGTCCCGGGAGACCTTGTCGGAACACTCGGAGACTGGCGCATTCAGATGCCGTCATATCTCGCCTGCTGCAACCGTGTTGACCAAAATTTCGGCAGGCTCATTCAGGCGCTTAAAGATAAGGGAATATATGATAATACAATTATAATATATACCTCCGACCACGGCTGTCACTTCCGCACAAGGAACGCCGAATATAAACGCTCCTGCCACGAAGCAAGCATAAAAATTCCGCTTGTTATTTCGGGCGGTGCATTCTCTGGCGGCGGCAGAATAAAAGACCTTGTTTCGCTGATTGATTTGCCCGCAACCGTGCTTGACCTTGCGGGTGTAAGCGTTCCCGATAATTTTGTCGGAAAAAGCCTAACCGATAAAAAAGGACATCAGAGCGTATTTATGCAGATTTCGGAAAGTCAGACCGGAAGAGCGGTCAGAACGGAGAAATGGAAATACAGCGTTTCCGTTCCGAAAACCGATTCCGCTTTTGCAAAGAAATATAAAGAAGATTTTCTTTATGACCTTGAAAATGACCCGTTTGAGAAAAACAATCTTATTGAAGACGCAAAATGTAAGGATATAAAAAAAGAGCTTCGTTCCCTGCTTATTGAGCATATGAAGCAGGCAAACGAGCCGGATTTTGAAATAATCGAGAGGTAAAAAGTATGGAACATAAGTGTGAAACGAGAAAAAAGCTGCTTAATCCCGACGGTTCTCTTGCAGAACCCGGCTGGGCAAACGAGCTTATTTTTGATTACAGCCCGTTTGACATAAAGGCTCACCGCATCAGAATAAAGGAATGGGATTACTATGTTATCGTTGACGATGAATTTGCGTTTGCAACCGTTATTGACGATAACCGTTATATGGGTCTGCTCAATTCAACATTCTATGATTTCAAAGAGAACAAAAAATATGATTTTATTGAGCCGCTCATTTTTCCGATGGGAAGCCTGAATATGCCCACCGACAGCGCAAAGGGTGATATTTTCAAGAAAAACAAGAATGTTGAGCTTGCATATATCCATGTTGACGGCGGCAGACGGCTCACGGGAAAATATAAAAAATGCCGTTCGCACGGTGAGCTTGAATTTGACCTCTTCTTAAAGGATTACAATGACGATACGATGGTTATCGCAACTCCCTGGGCAGAGAATAAAAAAGCATTCTATTATAATCAGAAAATCAACTGTATGCCTGCAAGCGGATATATAAAATTTGACGGCAGAACCATTGAAATCAAGCCCGAAAAGCATTTCGGAACGCTCGACTGGGGCAGAGGCGTATGGACTTACGATAACACCTGGATATGGGGCTCGGGCAACGGCTATGTTAACGGAAAACGCTTCGGATATAATATCGGCTGCGGCTTCGGAGACACAACCGCCGCAAGTGAAAATATGATATTCTATGACGGTAAATGCCACAAGCTTGACCGTGTTTCGTTTGAGATACCCGATGATGTTATGAATAAATGGAAAATTTCCTGCAATAACGGCAGATTTGAAATGGAATTTACACCCGTTTACGATAACAGAACATACATAAACGCCGTTGTTCTCGGTCAGGACGCTCACCAGGTTTTCGGAAAACTGAACGGAAAAGCCGTGCTTGACGACGGAACGGTGCTTGAAATAAAAGACCTCACCGTTTTTAACGAACGAGTGAGGAACAGATACTAATTTTTATTGCCGAGCTCCCAAAACGCCACCGCGCTTGCCGCGGCAACATTGAGGGAATCAACGCCGTGTGTCATCGGAATTTTTATAACATAATCGCATTCGGAAAGGGTTTCATTTGAGAGACCGTCCCCCTCCGTTCCGAGAATGACGGCAAGCCTTTCCTCGTTTTTCAGGCGTTCATCGCAGATTTCAACAGAATCATTTCTTAATGCCATTGCCGCCGTTTTAAAGCCGAGAGAATGAAGCTTTGCGGCGGTATTTCCTTTATCGAGAAATGCCCACGGTATCTGAAACACCGTGCCCATACTGACTCTTATTGCGCGCCTGTAAAGCGGATTACTGCATTTTGCGGTGAGCAGAACAGCGTCCATATTAAGTGCGGCGGCACTTCTGAAAATCGCTCCCACATTGGTGGGATTCATTACATCTTCAAGCACGGCAACCCGTTTTGCACCCGCCGTAATTTCCTGTGCCGTCGGGAGTTCTTTTCTTTTCATGGCGCAGAGTACGCCTCTCGTAAGCTCAAAACCCGTTATCTGCGTGAGAACATCAAAATCCGCAGTATATATCGGTATATCCCCGCACCGTTCGATTATTCCGGCTGCTTCCCCCGTTATATGCTTTCTTTCAAGCAGCATCGAAACGGGCTCATAGCCTGCATCAAGCGCTCTTTCAACAACCTTGGGACTTTCCGCAATGAACATTCCCCTTTCGGGCTTATCACGGTTAAGAAGCTGATTTTCGTTCAGCCTTGCAAATATATCAAGCTCGGGGGACGCAAAATTTTCAATTTCGATTATATTCATTGATACCGTTTCTTTCCGTTTTTTTATTTGATTATAGCATAAGGAATGCTTTTTTCAAGAAAAAATTTGCAAAAAGCCGTGCAATATAGTATAATGCTGTTATTGATTTTATTTGGGGTGAAATTATGCAAATAGGTGAAAAAATTCTCTCGCTTCTTCTTTCGCTTTATATGTCATTGGTTCCGTTTGCATCTTCTCCGGCTCAGCCGATGAATGCGGTTCAAAGCTCGGAGATAATACTTGATGTTGCTCTGTTTTCCGATACACACATAAAGGGTGAAGACAGTCTTTCAATCAAAAACTTTACAAGAGGTATTGATAACCTCACCGCAAACTATGCCGAACCCGATGCCGTTGCTTTCTGCGGAGATTTAACCAACGGCGGAAAAGAAAGTTCCTTAAAGCTTTTCTATGAAACACTCACATCTCATTCCTCTGCGGAAAAATTCATCTGCGCCCCGGGAAATCACGATGTGGGACTTTCGGCACTTTCCAACGATGATGCACGGGAATTAAACATTAAATACAGAAATGAATATATTAACGCGCAGGCAGAAAACATATATTACAGCACCGATGTTAACGGCTACGGCTTTATTGTTATCGGTGACGATATCGGAAACAAATCGAACACTCCCGTTATCTCCGATGAGCAGCTTGCATTTCTCGATAATGCGCTTGAAAAAGCCACCGAAAACGGTAAGCCCGCATTTATTCTCTGCCATTGGCCGCTGTGCAAAACCAACGGTCTTGAAAGGCTCTGGCCGGGCGGCGGAGTAAGCAAAGAAACAAGCGCCGATATTAAGAATATTCTGAAAAAATACAACAATGTATTTTTCATCAGCGGTCACACTCACGGCGGCTTGACAAGTGAAAGATTTGAACGCTTTTTCGGTTACAGCTATGTTGAAACCGACGGCGGCGTAACCTATGTGAGCCTGCCGACCTACGGCAAATTCAACCGTCACGGCCCTCTTTCTCCGTCAATATATGTTCGTATGGAGGTCTATGCGGACAGAATAGTTTTCCGACCCGTAAATCTCCGTAAGCTCAAGGAATATCCCGATTATAACAAAACTGTATTACTGTCAGGAAGTAACAATGATTAAGAAACAAAAATTTGACTGGACGGCTTTTTTCAAGGCGGTTGCCGCAATAGCCATTCCGGTTGCACTCCAGAATTTACTCACAACCACCGCTTCAATGGTTGATACCATTATGATTGCTCCGCTCGGACAAAATTCCGTTGCGGCAGTCGGCTTATGCGCTCAGTTTTCCTCGCTGATGTTCTCCTGCTATTGGGGCTTCGTCGGCGGCGGAATGCTGTTCTTTGCACAGTATTGGGGAAGCAAGGACGAGGACGGCATTGACCGTGCATACGGCACAACATTCTGTTTTATGATGACGGTTGCGCTGCTCTTCACCGTTGCGGCAAAATTCTTTCCGCAGCTCATAATGAAGCTCTATACCGATAAGACAAGCATTCAGGCAATCGGCGTTAATTATCTTAACGCTGTTGCATTCTGCTATCCGTTTCAGGTTTTCTCAATGGCAATGAGCGCCCTGCTCCGCTCAACGGAAAAGGTCAGAATACCGCTGTTTGCCTCAATAGTTTCGGTAAGTTCAAATATTCTTCTCAACCGGATTTTCATTTACGGCAAGCTCGGACTTCCCGCCATGGGCGTTAAGGGTGCGGCTCTTGCCACAACCTGCGCCGCATTCATCAACTGCCTTGTTATAATCATTCTTGCAAAAGCGCAGAAATACCCTTATCTTTTCCATTTCAAAAAGCATTTTGATTTTTCAAAAGGCTGGATAAAAACCTATATCAAAAAATGCTTTCCGATTATATGCAATGAGTTGCTCGTCGGAATCGGATTTATGATAAGCAATGTTGTTTTAGGCAGACAGCCCGAGGACGCAATTGCCGCTCTTGCGGTATTCAGAACGCTTGAGGGCTTTGTTATATCGTTTTTCAGCGGATTTTCAAATGCCGCCTCCGTGCTGGTGGGCAAAAGCGTCGGTGCGGGCAAAATCGAAATTGCATACGAGAGAGCCAAAAGGCTTGTGCTTCTCTGCGGAATAGTTATCGCCGCGGTCTGTGCGGCAATGTTCATATTCAGCAAACCGATACTCGGCATTATGAGCCTTTCCGGAAATTCACTCAGAATCGGCAGAGGAATGCTCGGAGTTTACTGCGTTGCGGCGGTAATCAGAATGTGCAACTGGGCACAGAACGATATTTACCGCTCCGCAGGAGACACATTTTTCGGAACGGTTATGGAAATCGCATTTATGTATGCACTCGTTATACCGAGCATATGCCTTACGGGGCTTGTGTTCAAGCTCCCGACCCTTATCGTTTTCGCCTGCTGTTATATTGATGAGCCCATAAGACTCGGGCTTATGCAGAAGCATATGTATTCGGGCAAATGGATAAAACCCGTAACAAATCAGGGCATTGAAGCCGTTAAAGAATTTAAAAAGAGAAAAAACATTTCGTGAGGAAAGCAAATGAAGAAAATACTTATTGTTCTCACAGGCGGTACAATCTGTTCCGAATACAGAGGCAGCATAAAATATCAGGGCGGAAAAGCGGAAACAATTCTCGAAAACAGCTTTAAAAATTCCGATTCTCCGTTTGCGGATTCGGTAATATTCAAATCAACCGAAAATCTCGGGATTTTCAGCGAAAATATGACCGTTTCAAAGTGGAACAGGCTCATTGATACTTTCCGAAATATGCCCGAATTTATCAGCACCGCCGCCGTCAGGGGAAATTATCCGTCACTTTGCGGAAGAAAAAATTCATCTGACGAAAATGTATTTGACGGAATAATAATTGCTCACGGCACGGATACTCTGGCTTATTCCGCCGCTCTTTTCTCGATTTTGCTTAAAAATACGGGTGTACCCGTTTTTCTTGTTTCAAGCAATGAGGCTCTTTCATCGGAGCACGCAAACGGAAAAGAAAATTTTGCCGCGGCGGTTGAATGTATATGCGGCGAAATAAAGCCCGATGTGTATGTCACATATAAAAACGCCGACGGCAGAATGTATCTGCATCTTGCTTCAAGGCTTACGCAATGTCCGAATTACAGCGAAGATTTTCACAGCATCGGAGAGCTTGATATATCGGCGCTCACCACCGGGGAAATATCCGGAAGGCTTCCGAAAGATACACATATTTATAAAGGCAGAACCGTTGATATGTTTGAAGATTGGCAGCTTGAAAACTCGGTTCTGAAAATCGAGCCTTATACGGGTCTTGACTATGACTTTTTCGATTTTTCAAAGGTGAAAGCCGTTCTGCACGGCACTTATCATTCGGGTACGGTCTGTTCCGAAACGGCAGATAAAGCCGATTATGCAAACTCAATTATTCATCTTTCCGAAAAGTGCGGTGATATTCCGCTTTATGTTTCACCCTCCGATTTCAGCGGCGGAACATATGAAACGGTTCATACCGCCGCAGAGAATGCAAAAATAAAATTCGTAAACGGTTTTACCGATGAAATGCTCTATGCAAAGCTGCTGATTGCGGTTTCATACGAGCCGCTTAAGGACTGCGCCGATGAATTTATATACGGCGAATACAACAAAGAGAAAATCATTTGATAATTTTTGCTTGCCCTCACGGAAATTCTGTGATATTATAAAATAAATCTTTGATAGGGAGCGATTGAATTGACACGCTTTGAAAGTGCAAAAGAAATATATTCGGCTTACGGCATAAATGCTGAAGCTGCAATTGAAAAATTAAAGGACGTAACCATATCCGTTCACTGCTGGCAGGGTGACGATGTTACAGGCTTTGACAGCAGAGAAAGTCTTTCCGGCGGAATACAGACAACGGGAAACTATCCGGGCAAGGCGAGAACTCCCGAAGAGCTTATGGCTGACCTTGATAAAGCGTTTTCTTTGATTCCGGGCAAAAAGAAGCTCAATCTTCACGCAAGCTATGCGATATTTGACGGTGAACCCGTCGGCAGAGATAAAATCGAACCGAAGCACTTTGCAAAATGGGTTGAATATGCAAAGGAAAGAAATATGGGTATCGACTTTAACCCCACATTCTTTTCACACCCGATGGTAAGGGATAATCTCACCCTTTCATCGCCCGATGAAGAGGTGCGTTCATATTGGGTTGAGCACGGAAAAGCCTGCATTAAAATCGGTGAATATTTCGCAAACGAAACGGGTATCCCCTGCGTTATAAATTTCTGGATTCCCGACGGCTATAAGGATATTCCTGCTGACCGTTTTGCACCGAGAGCAAGATTCAAAAAGTCACTTGACGAAATTCTTGCAATTCCTTACGATAAAACAAAGGTTTATGTTACGCTTGAATCAAAGGTTTTCGGCATCGGACTTGAAAGCTATACCGTCGGTTCTGCCGAGTTCTGCCTGAGCTATTCGACTCAGAACGGTATTGTTCCGCTTATGGATAACGGTCACTATCACCCCACCGAGGTTGTTTCCGACAAGATACCCACCCTGCTCCTTTTCAACGATAAAATCGCTCTGCACATCACCAGAGGCGTTCGCTGGGACAGCGACCATGTTGTGCTTTTCGACGATGAAACAAAGGAAATCGCAAAAGAGATAGTCAGAAACGATGCGCTTGACAGAGTATTCATCGCAACCGATTATTTTGATGCTTCAATCAACCGCATTTCCGCATGGGTAACGGGTGTCCGCAATGTTCAGAAGGCTCTGCTTTTTGCAATGCTTCAGCCCGATGAAAAAATGAAAGCGCTCCAGGATAACGCTCAGACCACCGAGCTTATGGCGCTTCAGGAAGAAATGAAAACCGCACCGTTCGGCGATATTTGGGAAGAATTCCTTGCCCGTGAAGGCGTTGAAAAGAATTATTTTGCCGAGATAGCAAAATATGAAGCCGATGTTCTCTCAAAGAGATAACAGAATATAAAATCAGCCGCACCGATTGGGGTGCGGCATTTTTTATTTAAACGAATAACTGTAAACCTTTGACCAGGCAAGCACGCGGTTTTTATTCCACTTCTTCGGCATCATCGCTATTGAAGCCAAAACCGCTCCCATGCCCGCTCCGCAGGCTATGAGCTTTTTAAGCAGCTCGGGGTCTTTGCATACAAGGCGTGCTTTATTGATAAGGTCTTTCGGGTCAAAGCTGATTGCACCTGCAAGACTTGTGAAATCCGCCCCGATTGTTACATCGTCATCGGTGAGCATATTGCTCTCGAAGATATAGTCAACCTCCTCCTGCGTGAGCTTCAGAAGCAGAAGCTTTGCACAGGCAAGCGGAGCAAGACCCGAACCGAGAGTTTTATAATATCTGACCTGATAATTCCAGAGTGTTGCGGCGCTGAACTCGCAATATTTATCCTCCGCAACGGTATCGGCAAGCATTCTCGCTGCCTTAAGCGAATTTGCAATTCCCGAGCCGATAATCGGAACGGTCATAAACGCGCAGTCACCGATTGCGGCATAGCCATCGGCAACCATAACCGAAAGCGGCTGTCTGACGGGAATTTCAACGAACTGACCGCCTCTGACTATCTCAGTTCCGAGTCTCGGATTTGTTTCACGGAGTACATCTGCAAAACGCTCAACCTCGGCAAGGTCAAAATCCTCAAATCTGCCGATAAGCAAATCCGTATGTTCGTCCTCGGAGGCTACCCAGCTTACACCCGTTATGCCGTCTTTAAGAAGCATAACCTTGAATTTTGCCTCAACCTCGGCATCACTCGCTTTATTGAAAAACGCTCTGTATATTGTTATCTTTTCGTTTCTTGCAGCCTCTTTTTCAATGCCGAGATTTTCGGGCAGGTTGCGGCGAACGGGTGAATTCATTCCGCAGGCATCAATAACAAGGTCTGCATAAAATGTTCCCTTTGCCGTTTCAATTCCGACCACTCTGTTTCCGAGAACAACGGGTGCAAGCACCTCGCAGTCATAGACTATCTCAACGCCGCATTCAAGAGCGTGATTTATAAGATGTGCATAAATATCTCTGCGTTCCATCTTGATTTCAAGCTGTTCCGCGGGAACATGCTGCTTGAGACTCTTTTCGGAATTGGGGCCGAAAAATGTCATATCCTGCTTATATTCAAATTTATCCTCGGGAGGAAGCTCGATTCCTGCAATTTTCAGTGCTCCCGGGGCGAAAATATCCGTCCAGTCGTATCCGAGAGTACCCTCGGCTTTCTTCTCATAAACAGTAACCTCAAACCCCTGTTTTGAAAGAAGTGCGGCAGCCGCTATTCCGCCGTGTCCGAGTCCGGCAACGATTATTTTTTTGCTCATAAAACCCCTCCGAAATTATCTTTTTATGTATTTTATCATATAAAAGCGTAAAATTCAACAAAAAAAAACGCAAATCAAACACCGCTTTCATCTTGTTTTATTTGTAATTATATGGTATTATTATTATGAGGTGATATATCAATGACAGACCTTGAGCTGAAAAAGCTTGTTGCGTCAACCGAAACGCTTGAGCTGACCGATGAAGAAAAAGCCAAAGCCGACGGCTCTTTTATCGACCTTCCATCGGGATTTACGCACTATGAAATGAAAGGAAACGGCGAACCCGTTGTGCTTGTTCACGGCTACGCCACTCCGTATTATATATACGATAAAATTTTTGAACGCCTTGTGAATGAGGGCTATAAGGTCATCAGATATGACCTGCTCGGCAGAGGACTTTCCGAAAGAGTTAAAGCTGTTTATAACCCTGCGTTTTTTGCAAAGCAGTTAAATGAACTCACCGAAGCTCTGCTCGGCGATGAAAAATTTTATCTTTTCGGCACTTCAATGGGCGGCAGTATCACCACGGCATTTTGCCGGCTTTACCCGGGAAAAGTTAAAAAGCTTGTTTTGCTCGCTCCCGCCGGAATGGACACATTCAAGCCGCCGTTTTATATGCGCCTTACGCAGATACCGGCTCTCGGAACATTGATATTCAACATTGTTGCAAAAAAGACCCTTCTTAAGAAATGCGCCTCGGAGCTTAAATATTCGCTTGATGAAAAAGACTATTATATGCAGAGCTTTGCAGCCTGTTCAAAATATAAAGGCTTTATCCCCTGCACGCTTTCAAGCCTGAGAAATACCATTCTGAACACCTCGGAAACGGTAAAGGGTTATGAAGCGGTCAACGCTCAGAAAATTCCTCTGCTCGTTATCTGGGGAACAGATGATAAAACGATGCCCTATTATCAGCACGAAAGAATGCTTGAGGTTTGCCCCGATGTTCAGCTTGAAACCTTTGACGGCTCGGGACACATTTTCCTTTTCGATGAGGGAAAGCGCACCAACGATATAATTATTCCGTTTCTTAAAAAGTGAGGTTAAAATATGAAGTTAACAGATATAATAAAGCAGGATAAGCTCGCACTTTCATTTGAGGTTTTTCCTCCTAAAACAGATTCGGCATTTGAAAGCGTTAAATCAGCCACGGAGCAGATTGCCGCTCTCAAGCCCGCATTTATGAGCGTTACATACGGTGCAGGCGGCGGAACAAGCAAGTTTACGCTTGATATTGCCAAGAATATCAAGGAGACCTACGGCGTTCCCACCATTGCCCACCTTACCTGCGTTTCCTCCACAAAGGAAACCGTTCATAAAAAAATCGAAGAAATAAAAGCCGCCGGAATAAAGAATATTATGGCTCTGCGCGGTGACATTCCCGCCGATATGCTCAACTCCGACAGAACGAAATGGGAATATCATCATGCCGTTGACCTTATCAGAGAGCTGAAAGAATGTTCCGATGATTTCTGCATCGGCGGCGCATGCTATCCCGAAATTCACCCCGAAAGTAAAAACAGAGCCGAGGATATTCAGCATCTTAAGGAAAAGGTTGAAGCCGGAGCGGAGTTTCTGACCACTCAGATGTTTTTTGATAATAATCTGCTTTACAGCTTCCTTTATAAAATCCGCGAAGCCGGAATAACCGTTCCGATTGTTCCGGGCATTATGCCGATTACCAATGCAAACCAGGTTGAAAGAGCGATTAAGCTTTCCGGCTCGCATATGCCGCAGAGATTCAAGAGCCTTGTTGACAAATTCGGCTCAGACCCCGATGCAATGCTTCAGGCGGGTATCGCTTACGCCACCGACCAGATAATCGACCTTTACGCAAACGGCATAACAACGGTTCATGTTTATTCGATGAACAAGCCCAACATTGCCGAAAAAATACTTTATAATCTGTCCGACATAATCGGCAAATAATCGGAAGTGTTTCAATGAATATCAGAGATTTTTTAAAAGATAATATTGTTCTGCTTGACGGCGGAACGGGAACGGTGCTTCAGGAAAAAGGACTTAAAGCCGGCGAAGCCACCGAGCAATGGAATATTTCTCACCCCGAAATTATCCGTGAGCTTCACACGGCATATTTTGAGGCGGGAAGCAATGTTGTCTGTGCAAACACCTTCGGCGCAAATGCGCTCAGATATTCCGATGATGAGCTTGAAAGCATTATCCGTGCCGCAATGGAAAATGCGCTTTACGCAAAGGAGCATTCCGAAGGCAGTCAGGAAAAATTCGCTGCACTCGACATAGGCTCATGCGGAAAACTTTTAAAGCCTCTCGGTGAGCTTGATTTCGAGGACGCGGTTTCTGCGTTTAAAAAGGTCGTAACTCTCGGCGTTAAATACGGTGCTGAGCTGATTATGATTGAAACGATGAACGACTGCTATGAAACCAAAGCTGCCCTGCTTGCCGCAAAGGAATGCTGTTCTCTGCCCGTTTTTGTTTCTAACGCTTACGGTGAGGACGGTAAGCTTATGACGGGCGCTTCACCTGCGGCAATGGCTGCAATGCTTGAGGGAATGGGCGCCGATGCAATAGGCGCAAACTGCTCTCTCGGGCCGGTTCAGCTTCGCCCCGTTGTTAAAGAACTGCTCGAAAACGCCTCCGTTCCCGTTATATTCAAGCCGAATGCAGGTCTGCCCCGCTCCGAAAACGGCAAGAATTTCTTTGATGTAACCCCCGAAGAATTTACCGCCGAGATAGCCGAAGCGGTAAAGAAAGGCGTAAGAATAATCGGCGGCTGCTGCGGCACAACTCCCGAATATATAAAGCTTCTTGCAAAAGCGGTTTCGGGTTTAACTACCGTTCCGATTGAAGAAAAAAACAATACCGTTGTTTCATCATATGACAGAGCCGTGTTTTTCGGCACTTCTCCCCTGCTCATCGGAGAAAGAATAAATCCCACGGGTAAAAAGCGTCTGAAACAGGCGCTCAGGGAAAACGATATTCAGTATATTCTCAACGAGGGCGTTGAACAGCAGAAAAAGGGCGTTGATATTCTCGATGTCAATGCAGGTCTGCCCGAAATTGACGAAAAGAAAATTCTTACCGATATAATCCGCGAATTGCAGGCGGTAACTCCCCTGCCGCTCCAGATTGATACCTCCGACCCCGAAGCCATGGAAGCCGCTCTGCGCCGCTATAACGGAAAAGCGATGATAAATTCCGTTAACGGCAAGGAAGAATGTATGAAAAGCGTTTTCCCGCTTGCAAAGAAATACGGCGGTGTTATCGTTGCGCTCACTCTTGATGAAAACGGCATTCCCGAAACGGCTGAGGGCAGAGTTAAGATTGCCGAAAAAATTCTTTCCGCTGCCGCAGAATACGGAATAAACAAAAAGGATATTGTTTTTGATACCCTTGCAATGTCGATAAGTGCGGATACCTCTGCGGCGGTTGTTACGCTTAAAGCATTAAAGGAAATCACCGAAAAGCTCGGCTGCAAAACGGTTCTCGGCGTTTCAAATGTTTCATTCGGTCTGCCCGAAAGAGATGTTCTCAACAGCAATTTCTTTGCGCTGGCACTTGAAAACGGTCTTTCAGCCGCAATTATGAACCCGTTTTCAATTCCGATGATGCACACATATCATTCATTCCTTGCACTTCACGGGCTTGACGATAACTGCATCGGCTATATAAATTTCGCTTCCGAAAATCCGTCGGCCGTTCAGACCGCATCGGTTGTAACAGAGAAAAAAGCAGATGAATATTCGTCACCTCTGCAAAAAGCCGTTATAAACGGTTTCAGAGACGGCGCAGGCGAAGCAGCGGCGGAAATGCTGAAAACCGCTGCCCCGCTTGATATTGTTCAGAATGAAATAATCCCTGCTCTTAATACAGTCGGCAAAGGCTTTGAAGAAAAAAGATATTATCTGCCTCAGCTTCTTATGAGTGCGGAGGCGGCAAAATGTGCTTTTGAAAAAATCAAATCGGCGCTCGGCGGTTCTGCCGATAAAAACGAAAAAGCCTTCCCCGTTGTGATTGCAACGGTAAAAGGCGATATTCACGATATAGGCAAAAATATTGTTAAGCTTCTGCTTGAAAATTACGGCTTTGAAGTAACCGACCTCGGAAAAGATGTTGACCCCGAAAAGGTGCTTGAAGCGGTTGAGCAGACGGGAGCGAAGCTTGTGGGGCTCAGCGCGCTGATGACCACCACCGTTCCCGCCATGGAGGAAACAATAACGCTTCTCCACGAGAAAGCAAAGGGCGTTAAGGTGGTAGTCGGCGGAGCGGTGCTGAATGCCGAATATGCCGAAAAAATCGGCGCGGACGCTTATTCGCCCGACGCTATGGAAACGGTAAGATATGCGCAGAAACTCAAAGATGAAACATAACTTCTCCTGAAAGAGGTGTTTTTATGGGATTGCAGGAATCGGGCGAAATGTATCTTGAAA
This sequence comes from Acutalibacteraceae bacterium, assembly GCA_045600535.1. GTDB lineage: Bacteria > Bacillota > Clostridia > Oscillospirales > Acutalibacteraceae > CAG-177. The sequence goes on from JAZRYD010000029.1 coordinate 19,165, forward strand.
CCATTCTGGTTCTCACGGAATCGGCGGAAAATGTGCGCTCGATTGACATCTGCGAGCATATGGGCTTTTCAAAGCCGAGTGTTAGCAGAGCAGTCAGTATTCTTAAAAGCGAAAATTATATAACCGTAAGCGAAAACGGATATATCGCCCTCACGGAAGCAGGCAGAGAAATTGCGAAAAAAATCTATGAGCGCCACAAAATTCTCACGAATGTGCTTATATCTCTCGGTGTTGACGAAAAAACGGCAGCCGAGGACGCCTGCAAGATTGAACACGATATAAGTGATGTTTCTTTTGAAGCGATAAAGCGATACGCAAAGGAGGAAAAATAATGGATTATTTATTTGAATGCCGCTGGAGCACCGAAAAGCATGATGAAATCATCAAAGAAACCTATAAAAGAAATGTATGGAACCCGCTTATAATAGTTTGTGATATATTTTTTATTTTCTATCTCGCTTTCGGAATATATTCAGCCGTCAAAAATTATAACAGGTTGATTTTTGACATATCTCCGTATGTAATTATTCTTATTGCCGTTATCATTTATTCTTTTCAGATATATTCATATTTTCATGCGGTTAAAATGAATGTTAAAAGAAGAAACGAAATGGGACTTAAATGTGACTCGAGAATAGCCGTTTCCGATGATGCGGTTTATCTTTTTGTAAAGCCCGATGACGAAACCCCTCAAAGAGTTGAATTTAAGAGCTTCAAAAAAGTGATGCAGACAAAAAATCTTATCCTTATGCGTTCACAGGCGAAATTGATTTATATTTTCCCGAAAGAATATTTTATAAAAGGAACTCCCGATGAATTTATCGGTTTCCTCAAAAGCAAAGGATTCAAGGTTCACAGATAACAAAAAGACGGCTTGGACAGAGTAAACTGCCTATGCCGTCTTTTTTGATTATTATTTCTGCATATACTTTCTGACGATTTTCATTGTGGTTGTTTTCGGGAACTCATCGTCTCTGATTTTGATTTTGTTGATATTCTTGAATGCGGGAACAGAGCGGTTGAATGCATCAACATCATCTTTCAGGCGTTCGCGTGCATCGGGATAATCATCTTCATTGAGGAAAAATTCTCCGACAATGCTTTCACCCTCATCATAAACAAGAACCTCGGCAACATACTCGATTCTCGAAAGTCTGTCCTCAAGCTCCTCGGGAGAAACATTTTTACCGTTTGAAAGAACGATAAGATTTTTCTTTCTTCCGACGTAGAAAAGGAAACCGTCTTTATCAATATATCCGTGGTCGCCGGTTCTGAGCCATTCGCCGTCAAAGGCCGCGGCGGTTGCTTCGGGGTCTTTATAATACCCTTTCATTACATTTGAGCCTTTAACATATATTTCGCCCACGCCGTCTTCATCGGGATTGTGTATCATAATTTCATTGCAGGGCAGAGCCTTGCCGCAGCTTCCGAGCTTGAAATCGTTTCTCAGGTTAACCGTAACGGCAGGTGAACACTCGGTCATACCGTAGCCGTTAAGTATCTGAATACCGAAATCATACATACCCTGCTCATATTTCGGGTCAAGGTTTGCTCCGCCGCAGATGATTATTCTGAGCTCACCGCCGAGATTGTCAATAATAGTCTTGAACAGCTTTCTTCTGACATCTATTCCGCATTTCATAAGAGCCTTGCTGATTTTAAGTCCTTTTTTAAGAACATCTTCTTTTCCGGTTCTTCTTGCGGTTTTCCAGATTTTATCGTAAATCGTGTTAACAACAAGCGGAACTGCCGAGAAGTTTTCGGGGTGATACTTCTGCATATCGCCCTGAATATTCTTTATGCCGTCGCAGATATATCCCCATTCCGCAAGAACATAGCCCGAGAAAAGCGCTCCGACCCAGCAGAAAGTATGATTGAGCGGCAGGAAACCGATTGCCTGCTTGCCCGTCTGAACGGAATCCGAGGCAACAACATCGGAGGTAATATTATAATGAGTAAGCATAACGCCCTTGCTCTGACCGGTTGTGCCCGAGGTATAAACTATGCAGGCAAGGTCATCGGGTCCAACAACGGCATCAATGCAGCGTGTATCCCCCGCTTCAAGAGCTTTTTTGCCCTCAGCCTTATATTTCTGGAAATCGGAAACACAGAAAAATTCTTTAACGGTATTACTCGGGTCAGCCTTAACCGCATCACATACATGAGCGGTTTTGTCGGTATAAACAAGCGCATCGCATTCGCATCTTACAAGCTGGCTGACAAGGTCTTCATCGGTGAGCTTAATATCCATCGGAACGGAAATGTTTCCGCCGATAAGGGTTGAATAATAAGAAACAATCCATTCATAGGAATTTTCGGCAATAATCGCAACCTTCTTTTTGCCGTCAATGCCGTGAATATAATAATATGTTCCGAGAGCCGTTATTTCGTCCCATGTCTGATTAAAGGTTCTCTCTTCTTCTTTTTTCTCGGCATTCAGGAAGATAAACTGGCGCTTATCTCCGCCTTTTTTTGTGCCGTAAACTATTATATCTTTAAGCGTTTTGAATTTGCTTATTTCCTCAATAAATTCCCTGCTTATTTTATAGTCATTCTTCAATCCGTAAACATTCCTTTCTTTTTTCGATTTCAGATAATAATACTTTTTAATGATAATACAAAATAAAAATTTTTTCTACCGATAAATTTGCGTTTTTGTCTGAATTTTTAAAATTTTGTCTTGATTTTGTAACAATTTTGAGATAGTATATTATGGTATGAATCAGGGGGAAGAACTAATGAAAATTCAATTTATATGTTTTGTTGCCTGGCTGGTTGCTCAGCTTTTGAAGCTTATAATAAACACATTCAGATATCTGCTTAAAAAGGACACCGATAAACCTAAGCTTACGCCCGAGGTTCTTTTTAAGCTCGGCGGTATGCCCAGCTCGCATACGGCAACGGTTATCGCTCTTGCCGCAAGCATCGGAATGCACAGCGGCTGGAATTCGGATATTTACGCCGTTGCAGGTGTATTTTCGTTTATCGTTATGTTTGATGCCATAAATGTCCGCAGACCCGTCGGAAAACTGACCGATGCTTTCAACGCTCTTCGCAGAACGGTTCTCGGCAAGGAAACCGAAGATGTTAAAAAGGTTGAGGGTCACACCTTCCCCGAGGTAGTAGGCGGATTTACAGTCGGCGTTGCGGTTGCTTATATTATGGTTCGTGTTCTGAATTTTCTCGGATAAAAGATTTTTTTGAAAATAATTCGGAAAAATTTCAAAAAAGACTTGCAAAATCCGAAACAATATGATAATATATCATTCGTTCCGAGCAAACTGAACAGTTTGCTGCTATGGCTCAGGTGGTAGAGCGCATCCTTGGTAAGGATGAGGTCGGCAGTTCGAGTCTGCCTAGCAGCTCCAGAAAAAGGCACTATATAGTGCCTTTTTTCAATTAAATCCGTCCTCACGGACGGTTTTTTTATTGATTAACCACGATAAATATGATATAATTCTACCATAATAACAAAGGAGGCAGGGCTTTGAAAATCATAGCGCACATAAGCAGCGATTTTTCGACAAAATTCGGTATACCCCGTCAGAGCGGTCTTATTGACGAGCTTGAAGCAACCGTAATTTTTGAACCCGAATACAGAATCCCCGAAGCCCTGCGCGGACTTGACGGTTATTCTCATATTTGGCTGATATGGCAGTTTTCCGAATGTGCCGATAAGGAGTGGACTCCGACTGTGAGGCCGCCCCGTCTCGGCGGAAACAGGAGAATGGGCGTTTTTGCCTCCCGTTCCCCTTTCAGACCCAATCCCATTGGTCTTTCCTGCGTGCGACTTATCGGAATTGAGGAAACCGAAAATTTCGGCTCGGTTCTCAGAGTTTCGGGTGCAGACCTGCTTGACGGCACTCCGATTTACGATATAAAGCCCTATCTGCCTTATGTTGATTCGCACCCCGAAGCTTTAAACGGGTTTGCACTCAGCAGTAAAGACGGCACTCTCGAAGTTGAATTTCCGAATGAGCTTCTTGAAATTATTCCAAAAGCGAAAAGAAAAGCGCTTGTTTCGGTTTTGGCGCAAGACCCGAGACCGCAGTATCAGGACGACCCCGAAAGAATTTACGGAATGGATTTTGCGGGATACAATATAAAATTTAAGGTTGAAAACGGTATTCTCACCGTTATTCAAGCCTCGGAAACGGAGGCTGCAAAATGAACGAAAAGCTTCCCGTACTTCGCAAAAAGGCAATGAGTCTGCCGCTGACTCCCGGAGTTTATCTTATGAAAAATAAGAGCGGTAAAATAATCTATGTCGGCAAGGCAAAAGCGCTCAAAAACAGGGTGAGCCAATATTTCGGTTCTCAGAATAACCACACGGTCAAGGTTCGCAGAATGGTTGAAAATGTTGACGATTTTGACTATATTCTCTGCGACAGCGAATTTGAAGCGCTTGTTCTCGAATGCTCGCTGATTAAACAGCACAGCCCGAAATACAATATTCTCTTAAAAGATGACAAGGGTTATTCATATATAAAAGTAATAAATTCCGAATGGAAAAATATTTTTGCCGTGAAGCAAAAAACCGATGACGGTGCGGAATATATCGGCCCTTACACAAGCTCTTTCGGAATAACGAATGCCGTTGATGCCGCAAAGAAAATCTTTCTTCTGCCGCAATGCGGAAAACAGTTTCCCCGTGATTACAGAAAAAGCAGACCCTGCCTTAATTTCTTTATCGGTCAATGCTCCGCACCCTGCGCCGGAAAAATCACAAAAGAAGCGCACAACAGGGCGGTTGAGCAGGCGCTTGACTTTATTCTGAACGGTTCGGGAAAAGCGGTTGAAAAACTGACTGCCGAAATGCTTGAGGCTTCCGAAAATCTTGAATTTGAAAAAGCCGCTAAGCTCCGTGACAAAATAAACGCAATCAAAAAGGTTAACGAAAAGCAAAAGGTTTTTGCGGCCTCCGTTGAAGAACAGGACGTTTTTGCAATTGTCGGTGCGGCAGACGGAGAAGCGCCGAAAGCCTGCGTTTCCGTTATCAGGTTTAAGGATTCACGGCTGTGGGACAGCGAACATTTTATTATCGACCTGCCCGAGGATTTACCCGAAGCAAGACACGAGCTTATCAGAAGCTATTATTCAATGCGTGACTTCGTTCCGAGAAGAATTTCGGTTGACGGAGAGGTTGAAAACGATGTACTGCTGAGCGAATGGCTTTCTTCGCTTGCGGGCAGAAAGGTTTCGATTGTTCAGCCGCAGAGGGGTGAACAGCATTCCCTGCTTGAAATGTGCCGTTCAAACGCCGCGCAGAAGCTTGCGCTCTATCTCGGCAGAACGGGCAAAACAACCGCCGCTCTCGATGAGCTGGGAACTCTTCTCGGTCTCAAATCGCCGCCCGAATATATCGAATCATACGATATATCCCATACCGCCGGAAGCAATAATGTTGCGGGAATGGTGGTATTCAAAAACGGTGTACCGTTCAAAAAAGCATATAAAAGATTTTCAATAAAGGGCTTCAGCGGTCAGGACGATTACGCCTCAATGGCTGAGGTTATCGAGCGCAGAATTTTAAGATATATCGACGAAAAGGACAGCGGTGAGGGCTTCGGCAGACTGCCCGACCTGATACTGCTTGACGGCGGCAAGGGTCAGGTTAATGCGGTTATACCCGTGCTTGAAAAACACGGCTTGGATATTCCCCTTTTCGGTATGGTTAAGGACTCGCACCACCGCACAAGAGCCATTGCGTGCTCCGGAGATGAACTTTCTCTCACTTCAAAAAGAGCCGCATTTACGCTTGTTTCATCAATTCAGGAGGAGGTTCACCGCTATTCGATTGAATATCATCGCAGTAAACGCGGAAAAGCCTCTCTTTCATCAACGCTCACCTCAATTGACGGAATCGGCGAAACCAGATGCAAGGCACTTTTAAAGCATTTTAAAACGGTTAAAGCCGTTTCCGAGGCTTCCGTTGAGGAGCTTTCTGCGGTTAAAGGAATGAATATAAATTCCGCTAAGGCTGTTTTCGACGCTTTTCACCCCGATAATAATTCCCCACAGGAATAATTATGTAAATTTTTCTCACACATTTTAACATTTCACTTGACAATACGGCATATTTAGTGACATAATAAATTGATTATATTTTCGGAGGAGAATATGAGAGTAATAACAGGCTCGGCAAGAGGTATGACACTCAAAACTCTTGAGGGCGAAACCACAAGACCCACATCGGAAAAGGTTAAGGAAGCCGTTTTCAGTGCACTTCAATTTGAAATAGAGGGCCGCAGGATTCTTGACCTGTTTGCAGGCTCCGGTCAGCTCGGAATAGAAGCTCTGAGCCGCGGTGCGGATAGTGCCGTCTTTGTTGATTCGGATAAGAATGCAATTAAAATTATAAAAGACAATATTAAAAAAACGGGATTTACCGAAAAATCCGCCGTTTATCAGACGGAATCCGCCGCTTTTCTTTCAATGACGGGCAAAATATTCGATATTGCTTTTCTTGACCCGCCTTACGGAACGGGAAAGCTTCAGACCGCACTTGAAAAAATCTCCGACAGAATTGCCGAGGGCGGCGCTGTGGTTTGCGAATACCCCGTAACGGAAGAGCTTCCCGGGGAATCGGGCGGTCTAAAAAAATACAGAGACTATAAATACGGTAAAATTGCGGTAACGATTTACCGAAAGGACTGAAAAAATGAAAATTGCCATCTGCCCCGGCAGTTTTGACCCCGTTACAAGAGGTCACATAGATATAGTCAGGCGTGCTGCAAAGCTTTTTGATAAAGTTATTGTTGTTGTTATGATAAACTTCAACAAACCGAACAGCTATTTTACGGCTGCCGAAAGAGTTGAGCTTCTCAAAAGAAGCCTTGTGAATATTCCGAATGTTGAGGTTGATATGTACAGCGGTCTGCTTGCGGAATATTCCGACAAAAAAGGTGCCTGTGCCGTTGTTAAGGGTCTGAGAGCCGTTTCGGACTTTGAATATGAATTTCAGCAGGCATTGACCAATCAGAAACTCAATCCCGATTTTGAAACCGTTTTTCTCACGGCAAGTGCAGAGCATATGTATCTTTCATCGAGCGTGGTTAAACAGGTTTGCGAATTCGGCGGTGATATAAGCGAATTTATTCCAGAAGAAGTCAGCGACGACATAATCAGACGAATAAAAGAAAGGAACAGCTTTATATGAACATTGAAAATTTACTCGACCAGATAGAGGATATTCTCGAAGCAGGTTCAAAATCTCCGTTCAGCAGTAAAATAAGCGTTGATGCAAACGCAATCAAAACGGCAATTGAGGATATAAGACTTCAGCTGCCGAATGAAATCACCCAGGCAAGAGCTATTGTTACCGACAGAAACAATATTCTCACAAAGGCGAAAAATGAAGCTGTAAGCGTTGTTACAACCGCCGAAGAAAAATCAAGAGCGCTTGTTTCCAGCGCCGAGGATAAGGTCAGAGCCGTTGTTCTCAAGACCGAGGAATATTCAAAGAACAGAGTTGCCGAGGCTGAGGCTCAGGCAAAGGCAATCGTTGAAAAAGCAAACGAGGACGCCGGAATAATCAAGGCAAATGCTCAGCTTGAAGCTGCCGCAATGGTTGACCAGAGTGAAATAGTCATTCAGGCAAAGGCTACCGCAGAAGCGGTTACACTTACCGCAAACGAAGATGCCGCTTCAACAATTGCAGGTGCAAACGCTCAGGCGGAAAGCATTGTCAACGCCGCAAACGAGCAGGCGGAAAGAACAATTGAGGAAGCCCGCCGCCGTTCCGATGATGCAATCGAAAAAGCTAATAAATGGTCCGCCGAAATAAGAATCGCAGCAGGCGACTTCATTGAAGATATAATGAAAACCGCAAATGAAGCAGTTTCAACAAGTCTCGGTGAAATTCAGACGGCAAGAGCCAACATCAAGAATGTTATCGGAAAGATTGACCCTCCCGCCGCCGAGAATAACGAAGCAGCAGAATAAAAAAAGAATCCCGTGTATTCGATGAATACACGGGATAATTAAAATTATTCGTCAATTGAATTGATTACATCATCAAGATAGAGCTTTTTTGCGAAATTCATAATATTTGACGGATGAGCGCAGGTTCTGAAATAAATCAGAAGCCTTTTTTCTTCATCACTCAGCGGAAGAAAGCTTTCGGCATCATCGTCATTTGATTTCGGTGATTTTGCGGTTTCGGTTTTTCCGCTCGGCTCAACATATATTCCCGATATAAGCTCATCAACCGTCAGACCGTACAGCTTGGCAAGAGCGATAAGGGAATCAAGCTCAGGCTCTCTGCCGTGTTCGTATTTCGTATATGTTGAGCGGTCAATATGAAGATAATCAGCCACACGGTTCTGAGTAAATCCGCTGCTTATTCTCAGCCGTTTAAGAATTTCGCCGAGCCTGTTTTTTGATTCTTCTTTATTCATCTCAAAATTCCTTTCCTCAACTTAATTTTATTATACAATACTTTTTGTAATTTGTCACAAAATGTGATAAATCGTCACATTTTTCGGAGAAAAAACAATGGAAAAGCTTTTTGAAAAAACAAAATATTTCATCATTGATATGGACGGTACATTTTATCTTGACGGAAATATCATTGACGGTTCTGCCGATTTTATAAATAAAGTGCTCGAAACGGGCAGGGATTTTTATTTTTTCACGAATAACTCATCGAATAATGTTGAGGTTTGCAGAAAAAAGCTTGAAAAAATGGGCTTTCCCGTTGACGAAAACAGAGTTATAATCTCGTCACACGTTGCGGCAGATTATCTTAATAAAAATTATCCCGATAAAAAGGTTTTTCTGCTCGGCAATGAAAGACTGACCGCAGATATGAAAGCGGCAGGAATAAAGCTTGTTGACAGCGACCCCGATATAGTTCTGCTCGGTTTTGACACCACTTTGACATATCAAAAAATGTGGGACGCCGTAAGATACATTGATGCGGGAGCGATATATATCGCAACTCACCCCGATATGAACTGCCCGACTGCCGACGGCTATATGCCGGACACAGGCTCAATGATAGAGCTTTTCGCCGCTTCAACCGGCAAACGCCCTCTCGTTCTCGGCAAGCCGATGAAAACAACCGTTGATTATATAACATCTATGCTGAAATGCAGCGCCGATGAGCTTTGCTTTGTCGGCGACAGACTTGCAACGGATATTGCAATCGGTGCAAATAACGGCATACCGTGCGTATTGGTTTACAGCGGAGTTACAACGCCCGAAGAATATGCGGCTTCCGATATAAGAGCCACCTTGGCGGTTGAAAATCTTAAGGCACTTTCAGAATATCTTTAAACTATAAAATGCCGGTTTGAGACCTTCCCGGCAGGCGCTTGCTCTGCGCCGAACAAAACTAAAGGAGAAAGATTATGAGCAACAAAAAAACGGTTTCACTCGTTCAGGGTGCGCTGATTGCGGCTGTATATGCCGCTGCCACCTATCTGAGTGCTTCATTCGGAGCTGCATACGGTCCCGTTCAATTCAGACTTTCCGAAGCTTTTACCGTTGTTTCCGTCCTTTCGCCGTCTGCGGTATACGGTCTGACTTTAGGCTGTATTCTCGGAAACATTTCAAGCCCCATGGGAATATGGGATATTGTTTTCGGTTCGGCGGCAACGCTTATTTCCGCTCTGTTTGCAAGAAAAGCCTCGGGAATAAAATTCAAAGGCATTCCCCTGCTTTCGATTATTATGCCGGCAATTTTCAATGCGGTTATCGTGGGAGCGGAGCTGACATTTTTAATACCGTCCGATTCCGCAAAGGCGGCACTTTTCGGCATTAACGCCGCAGAGGTTTTTCTCGGAGAGCTTGTTGTCTGCCTTGCAGGCGGAATACCCGTTTATCTGGGACTTAAAAAATCGAATATATTCAAAAAAGGCTTGTGACGATTTATCACAAGCCTTTTTTGCTGTTCAAACTACAGGAAATTGCAAAAGCTTACAAAATTCATTACGGCATATACGGATCTTCGGCGTTCATATAATCCTCGGGCATAATGAACTGACGGATATATTTAACGGTAAAGTCAATACCCCACTGACCTCTCTTGCCCTTCCAATATCTCGAATGAGGTTCGATGGAAAGCATTCCGTTATAATCCTTGGTATAAAGAACATCAATGAGAGCGCCCCAGTTTATCTGGTCAAGACCTGCCGGTGCATCGTCATAACCGTCACCGTCAATATAAAGCGCACCCTTAATATGAACGTGATACACTCTGTCACCCCAGTCGCGAAGCTCTTTGAGGTAATCGCCTTTTCTGTGGAGACAATGTGAAGCATCATATTTTATGCCGAGCTCGGGAAGTGCGGTATGAACAACGCTCCACGCTTTGTCGTTATAGACAAAGTTTGACCAGTCGCAGTTATAGGTTGCGATTTTAACATTTTTACCCTTTGCATAATCAAGCAGATGAGCGATATATCCGATTGCATTATTGCAGTTATCATAAAAGCTCATTGACTCAATATAGTTAATGCCCACATTATAAACGGGACAGCCGATAACCGATGCGGCATCAATCAGAACTTCATCGTTATGAACGGCGGCGGGAATCGGTTCACCGTTTTCGTCAATGCGATTCATTCCCCATCTGCCCATTGAGCCGACGGATACGCCGTATTTTTCGCTGTATCCCTTTATTGCTTCCGCCTGCGCACGAAATTCATCTGCATTGTTTTTATCGTTTACGCAGAATTCTACCGCTTCAAGTCCTCTTTCTTTAACAAACCTGAAATTTTCTTCGTTCCAGCCCTCTATCATTCCGAGTTTCATAATATTACCCCTTTCGTTATGACTTGACCGTATTATAGCACCATATGATGTAAATATCAATATTTTGTGGAAATCCCGTAAAAAATTTATTGCATATACAATTTATATATGTTATATTAGATACATAAATCTGAATAAGGAGATTGCCATGAATATTCCTTACAAGCTTAAAAACCATTTTTGCAGAGAATGCAAATTCTATCCTCTCGGAGACAGCGCAATTCCCTCCGAGCTTTTAACGGCAGAAGCCGTAAAGCCCAACCTTAAGGGCTTCCCCTGCCCGCTTCCCTCAAAGAAAAGCGATTATACCTGCTTTGCCGAGCAGAACGGTATTTTCTGGTACGGTGCAAGCACGGGTCTCACAAGATATGACCCGAACGCCGAAATCGAAGAAGATACGGTTATGTATTTCAGCGCCGAAAGAGATTTGCGTGATAACAATGTTAAATCTCTGCTTGCAGATGAAAAAGGAGTATGGGTGCTGACCGATTCGGGCGCAACTCATATCGAACTGAAAGAAATATCGGCAGAGGAAAAAGCATATATTCTTTTGCAGGAAACAATTGATTATGTTGACCGCAGAGGAATGGTGAGTCAGCAGCATTTGAAAGTTCCCTATCTGCGCTCTTCAAAATTCCCGTATGACCATTCGGATAATGACGGCGGCTTTACCGCCTGCTACGGTATGGGTGAAATTTTCAGATATGCCGTGCTGAAAAAAGAAAAGGGAATTGAGCACCCCGAAACCGTAAACGCAAAAATGCTTGCAACAAAAGCGGTTGAAGCCTGTATGCTTCTGATGTATATTCACGGCAGAGGTGACGGCTTCGTTGCAAGGTCTTACGGTCTTTCCGATGAGCCCATTCCCGATGACGGTTATTTCTTTATCCGCAAAGGAAACAAGGCTTATATGGCTGATACAACAAAAGCCAAAGAGGACGGATATGTGGGACTTGAGATTGATGCCTCCGCACCCATTCCCGAAAGGCTTGCAAAGCTTTACAGAGGTCTCGGCTATACCGATGACGATGTTTTCTATAAAGCCGACACCAGCAGCGACGAAATCACGCTTCAGCTGCTTCAGCTTTATTTTGCTCATAAATATCTTGCTTGCGATGACCCCGAGCTTGATGAGCTTATAAAGGACGCCGTAACAAATATTTTAAACCATATTATAGATAACGGCTATGAGCTTCACGATTTCACGGGCAAAGCAACGACATGGGCAAAATGGAATACCGGTTACTTCATGACCGAGGACGGCTGGGTTGATGCCTGCCTTAATTCCGCAGAGCTTCTCTCATATCATCTGATTGCAATTGATATTACGGGAGAAAACGAAAAGTGGAGAAACAGCTATAATCATCTGATAAATGACCTCGGTTATGTCGACCTTACCGAAAAGCATTATGACAGGCTCTATCAGTTTGCACTTGCAACGAATAACGATATATACGGCGAGATTATGTACGGCGACCATATGCTTGCAACAGCTTCGTTCTGGATGCTCTGCACTCTCGAAAAAGATGAAACCCTGCTTGCAAAATACAGAAAAGGCTATAAAGCGTGGAGAACCTCAACCGCAAATGAGCATAATCCGGGCTACGATATTCCGTTTGCTCTTGCCTGCCCCGATGAAGAAATCAATCTCGATAAGCTTGCATTGTGGTTTTACAGAATAAATTCAAGCCGCCTTGCCGCTTCGGTAAGTCTTAAGGGCAGACACGATATTCCCGTTAAAACCATGCGTGACGGATATAAACGAATTTCCGTCAATCTGCCGCCCGATGAGATTTTTATTTCAAAATATGACCGCGACACGCTTGAATATAAAAACGAGGACTCCGGCGGAACAATGTGCATTGAAAGCTGCTATGTTTACACCTTTGCATACTGGCTCGGCAGACTTTACGGATTTTTTGAATAACAGAGAGGTATATTGTTATGGATAAAAATATTCATCTTATCGGAAACGCCCATCTTGACCCGATATGGCTCTGGCGCTGGCAGGAGGGCTGCGGAGAAGCGCTCCAGACCTTCAGAAGTGCCGTTGAACGCCTTAAGGAATATGAGGGCTTCGTTTTCACCTGCTCCTCCGCTTCATATTATAAATGGGTTGAGGAAATTGACCCCGAATTATTTGAAGAAATAGTCAGCCTCGTTAAAGCGGGCAGATGGGTTCCCGTCAACGGCTGGTGGGTTCAGCCCGACTGCAATATGCCCTCTGCCGAAAGCTTTGCAAGGCAGGCACTTGTAAGTCAGCTTTACTATTACGAAAAATTCGGCAGAATCTGCCGCACCGGATATAATGTTGATTCATTCGGTCACAATGCGATGATACCTCAGATGCTTGTCAACGCCGGAATGAGATGCTATGTTATGATGCGTCCGGGTATGCACGAGAATGCCGAAATTCCCGAGAACCTTTTCTGGTGGGAAAGTGAGGACGGTTCAAGAGTTCTCACATACAGAATACATGACAGCTATGGAGTCTGCGGAAAAAATCATCTGAATGAACAGTTTGATTATCACAGAAAGAAAGCCGATGAAAACGGTCACGGAATGATGCTGTTTTACGGCGTAGGCAATCACGGCGGCGGCCCGACAAAGGGTGATATCGAATATATCAACAGTCTTAAGGCCGAAGGTTATGATGACCTCAAATATTCGTCACCCGATGAATATTTCTCCGCTCAGTGCGTAAATGCGCTTGATATTCCGACATGGAAAGACGAGCTTCAGCACCATGCAAGCGGCTGTTATTCTGCAACCTCAATGGTTAAACAGCTCAACAGAAAAGCCGAATTCTGGCTTCAGAGCGCCGAAAAATGGAACACCGTTGCCGCCTGCTCAACAAATCTTCCCGCCGCAACCGAAAAATTCGGCGATGCGTGGAGAGAGGTATGCTTCAATCAGTTCCACGATATATTCTGCGGCTGTTCGATTATGGAAGCCTATGACGATGTGAGAGATACCATGGGTTATGCCATGAGCATTGCCGCCAAGGAAGAAAACAAAGCTCTGCTTAAAATCGCAAGCGAAATAAACACCTGGCTTGACGGCGTTTCGGATGCTTCCTCCTGCAACGAAAGACATCATTGCAGAAATCTCAAATTCCCCCGCCCCGTTGTTGTTTTCAATCCGCTTGCTTTTGAGGTTGAAACAGAGGTTCAGACCTATCACCCGTCAAAAAAGGTTACCGACAGCGACGGAAACGAGGTCATTTTCCAGAATGTGCGCTCGTCCCGCTCAAATGATTCTCACCTTGATACCGTATTCATTGCAAAGGTTCCCGCTCTCGGCTATGCAACATACTGGCTCTGGCATGAGGATTCGCCGTTTGTTGAAGAATCCGTTCCCGAAAGTGCCGTTAAAGCCGACGGTCTGACAATGGAAAACGAATTTATAAAGGTTGAATTTGATAAAGAAAGCGGCGGCATAAAGAGACTTGTTACAAAGTGTGACGGTCACGAATTTGTCGGCGGAGAATTCTGCATTCCGACTGTTGTTGACAACACAAAGCCCGATACATGGGCACACAATATTTTCAAATTTGACACCGAATTATGCAAAATGGAGCTTAAATCCGTTGAGCTTATCGAAAAAGGCCCTGCAAGAGCGCTTATAAGAGCAAAGCACATTATAAACGGTTCTTATCTTGTTCAGGATTTCATTCTTGCGGCAGGCTGCAAATATATAAGAGTCAAATGCCGTGCTCTTTGGCAGGAAGCTCTCACAATTCTCAAAATGCCCGTTGAAATCAGCGGCAAAGACCCGATTTCAACCTATGAAATTCCCGCAGGTTACATAAAGCGCCCCTGCAACGGCGAAGAAGAACCCGCACTCACCTGGGGAGATATAACCGCCGATGGCTACGGTGTATCGTTAATCAGCGATTCAAAATACAGCTATGACTGCCCGAACAACACCCTGCGCCTCACGCTTCTGAGAAATTCGATTTTCGCTGACCATTTTTCAGACAGACGCTATGCGGATTTCAATTACTGCGACGAGGGACTGCACCGTTTTGAATATGCCGTTTATCCTCACGCAGGTTCGGCAGAGGAAAGCGGAATTCAGAGACTTGCTTCCGTATTCAATGTAAGACCGGTTGCCGTTCCCGCAGGTTACAGAAAAGGAACAGAGCCGCTCAAAAAGAGCTTTATCAGCATAAACAAGGAAAATATTGCTCTTAACGCATTCAAATTCTGCGAGGACGGTTCGGGAGATGTTATAATCCGTCTGAGCGAAACCGACGGAAAGAGCATCAGAGCCGCAATAGTATGCGATATTATTGATGCGGGCTTCTATGCAGATTTCGGAAAAATGCAGGTTAAAACCTTCAGAATAAGCAAAAAAGACGGCAGCGTTACCGAAACCGATTTCCTTGAAGGCATTGCAAAATAACATATTGCGAATTTACAATAAAATATTGACAAATAAGATAAAAAGTTGTAGAATTTCTTTTGATAAAATGACGCTTTATGCGTTAAAATTATGAGGTGAATTTATCAATGGCACAGCTCAAGAAAAAGTACGGTCTTATCACCGCAATCTGTATGGTTGTCGGCATTGTTATCGGCTCGGGCGTTTTCTTCAAAGCCGAAAAAATGCTTACCCTCACAAGCGGTGACCTTCCCACAGCACTTCTTTCATGGCTTCTCGGCGGTATCGTTATGGTTATCAGCGCATACACATTCGCCGTTATGGGTACCATGTTTGAAAAGGTTAACGGCGTTGTTGACTATTCCGAAGCACTCGTAGGCAAAAAATATGGTTACTATGTCGGCTGGTTTATGTCAACCATCTATTACCCCGCAATGACCTCCGCTCTCGCATGGCTCTCCGCAAGATATACTCTTGACATTTTTGATTTCTCGGCAGATTCGGCAGAGGTTATGACACTTGCAGCTTTCTATCTCGTTATTGCTTATGTTATCAACACCATTTCTCCCAAGCTTGCAGGTAAGCTTCAGGTTTCAATGACCATTATCAAGCTTATCCCGCTCCTTACCATGGCAGTTGTCGGTATTGCTTACGGCATCATCAGCGGTATGCTGAGCGACAATATGAACACCGTTGTTGAAGCTGTTAAGAACGCTGACGGCGAAATCATCAATTATGCAACCACCGCAAGAAACGGTCTTGCTCTTGACCTTGTTCTTCCCGGTGTCTGCACATCTGTTTTCGCATATGAAGGCTGGGTTATCGCAACATCAATCAACTCCCAGCTTAAGGAATCATAGAAGAATCTTCCCAGAGCTCTTGTTTTCGGAACAATTATCGTTGTTGTAATCTATATGGTATATTATATCGGTATTTCCGGTTCCGTTACCACTTCGGCTCTTCTTACCAACGGTGCAAGCTACGCTTTCACTTCAAGACTCGGTTCGATTTTCGGAACAATACTTACGGTATTCATCGCTATCTCCTGCCTCGGTACTCTTAACGGTCTTACCCTTGCCTGCGACAGAGGTTTCTATTCACTCGCCGCAAGAAATCAGGGCCCCGCACCGAAGTTCCTCGCCAAACTCGACGAAGCAACCGAAATGCCCTCCAATGCTTCCATGATTGGTCTTGCGTTCAACGCATTCTGGCTCTTCTACTTCTTTATGGCTAACCTCAGCAGCTTCTCCTCTCTTGAGGGTATCGGAAGCATCTTCCTTTTCGACTCAACAGAGCTTCCTCTTATCTGCGTTTATGCTTTCTATATTCCCGTTTATATTATGCTTATCAAGAAGGGCAGAGAGCTCGGAGCATTCAAGAGATTTGTTATGCCCATACTTTCAATCCTCGGCGCTATCCTCTTTATTTATGCGGCAATCGCTGCTCACGGCATAAAGAACCTCGGCTTCATCATTATCGCACTCATTATTATGTTTGTAGGCGCTATGTTCTACGACAAGAAGAGAGAAGCATGATTTTCAAAGGCACCAAAAATCCCCGTATGCGCTGCATACGGGGTAATTTTTATATCATGTTTACTTTGCGAATGAAAGCTTTTCGATAACGCTTCTGAAAAGATTTACTATCCATCTGAATATGAACGGAAGCTTGCTGTTTTCAACTGTTGTTCCGCTGAGTGAAACACCGCTGTAATTTTCAAGAGCCGTTATTCCGAAGCTCTTCTCAAGCTTCTTGAGAGGATTACCGGTTGTGTTGTATTTAACGGTTATTTTGCCGTTTGAAACGGTTTTCGCCGTAACGGGTATCTCAAGCTCTTCGCCGTTTAAAAGTGCCTTGGGAAGCCTGAAATCAACCGAAACCGCATCGCTTTCAATTCCGTTTATAACAACATAATCCTTAAGTGAAAGGTTCTTTATAACAAGAACATATTCAGCCGAACCGTCAAGAAGAAGGAAACTGCTGTTTGTATTTTTGAATCTTATCGAAATATCCGATGTGGGAGCGGTGCTTTCCATAAACTGCGGGAAATCATATGATGAATAGGCGTCCTTCAAATCGTGAGTATAAAGAAGCGTCTCAACAAGGGCAAGCGACTTTCTGCACCATTCTATCTGACCGTGAAGCAAGCCGTTGAATACCCATGTTCTCTGCGGCCAGTAGCCTGTTGAGAGGTCAACCGTTCTGTCGGGTGAAATGCTGTTCTTTCCGTTATCAACCGCCTGAACATAATTATCGGGGAATTTTTCGCCCCACGGTGCACAGGCTGCGCCGCAGGAATATTTCATATCAACAATACCGTCGGAATAGCAATCCGAATTAAGAACAAGATTTGTTCCCGTGCAGGCTTTAATCGAAACCGTTGTTCCGTTTCTCTCGGCAAGCTCAAAGGTCTCGGTTATGTGGGTCATAAATCCGCTGTAAAACTCTTTGATTGTTGAAATTACTTCCGAATGCTCTGTTTCGTCGAGCCAGAGCGGACAAATTTCGGGAAATTTTTCGGGAGGAAGCATTTCCCACGCCGCAACGCAGGTTTTAACCGGCGGTAAAACGACCTCCGTTCTGCCGAAATCAACCGCACCATCAAGTGCCTTGATGCTTTCAACTATATCCGCAATGAATGAAAGATTCATCTCGGTGTGAAGAATATCTCCGAGCAAATCGCAAACCTTTTTGAGGTCAACCGTTAAATACCGTGTTGTATCAAACAAATCCGTAACGAATGTTGTTCCGCCGAGAACGGGAGTATCAAACACGATATTGTCAACCTGCTTCAAATCGGCATATTTATAAAGATACTGACCGACAACCATACTGCCCTGACTTATCGCATAAATGCTTACTCTGTCTGCGCCCGTGAGTTTTAACACATCGTCAATATAGGTTTTCAGCTCATCGGCGGTATCGTTATAATCAAGACGCCAGTCATAAGTAAAATTAAAAACATTTTCATCACCGATTTTATCTCCGATTGACTCCATATCAAGGAACTCGGAGCCTGTATACGGAACAAGAGAAAGCATATCGTTCGCTTTGAATGCGGCAAGAGAGGTATTCGCCGCACCGCTGACTATCGGCTTTATATCATAAATTGATGTTCCGTCATTGTTGAGCTTAATCGGCTCGAGTATTCTGTCAACTATATCGGAAAGCTGCTGAACATATCCCTTTTCCGCAGTCCATTTTTCAATTTCCGATTTGATATGCTCGGGGCTTAAATCATCAAGCCCGAGTGCGGCAAGAATTTGGTCTGTTGTGGGCGGAAAAACCGCTTCACCGTCAATTGCAAGTGTTGTTGCGCCAAAGCCGCTGACCATTACAACGGGTGTAACTCCCTGAGCAAATGCAACGGGAATTACCGCCATAATGATAAGCAGCGACATAATAACAGCCGTTAATTTTTTCATTATTCGTCCCTCGTTTTTTAAAATTTTTTCTATTTTATCATATAAAACTTATTCTTTCAAGTTATTTAATAAAAAATGTGCCGCCGGCTTTCAAACCGACGGCAAAAATTTTTATTCGATTGAAGTGAGCATTGCGGCAAGCTCATCAAAAAAGAGATGTGTTTCGTTGCCGTCGGCAAAAAGTCCGATAGGAGTTCCGTGGTCACCCGTTCTGACGGGGAACACATTCCACACGCCTTTTTCAATGTTATTCTTATCAAAATCCTTGTGAGGTTCATCAAACGGATACAGCGCCGATTTAACATTCACAAGCCCGTCATTCGGATACCAGCTTTCGTCAATCACCGTTCCGCTTTCTTCGTCAACAAAGCTTCCGAGATTTATCGACCATCGTGAAAATATGCCGAGCAGGAAGAAATCAATGTTTTTCGGCACGGTCTTCCCTCTCTTATTAACCTCGGTACAGTCATAGGCAACGGAAAAATAATATACATTTTCGCTCGGCTCAAGCATTTCATTGAGTTTTTTGCAGTCGTTGAGGCTCAGACCGCTTTCTACGCTGTCATCGGAATTATAAAAATGTGCAATTGCTTTAAGATAAGGGTCTGGCTTCGTTTCGGGTTCATTCGGAATTGCCGAAATGCCGAACTGCTCAAGGTGAAAATCAACGATTGTTCCGTTGGCAGGCGAACGCCCGAAGGTTGCCGCCCATGTGGTTACGAACAGTTTAAGCGGAGCAATCAGTCTTCTGACATTTGCAACATTATATGTTGTTGTTCCGTTAAGCGGAGTACAGATTGCCGTACAGGTTGAAACAAGCTCCTCATGACCGCCCTCAAACAGCGGTGACGGGTCATCGCAGGCTTTCATCTCCTCGGGACAGCCGTAGGTGAGCAGATATGTGAGCATTCTCACGGCATTTCCGCCGAAGCTGTGACCGACAAGATGAACCTTTTTACCGTTTTCACCCCAGCCGTCAAAAAGCGGTTCTTCATATTCTCTGCCGAAGCGCTTATGCCCCTTTTCTTCGCTGTGCGCCGCGCCGTAATCAACGCGGGTTCCCATAAGCTGTGCATAAAGCTCGCACGCCTGGTCCCATACGCTTGAAAGCGGGCCGACAGACGCCGAATAGCAGTCATAGCCCTCGGAGCGCAGATAATCAATAACATATCCTGTTGTGCCGCCCCAATAAGGTGCAACGCTGTTCAGACCCTCGTTTGCGCCCCAGCCGAACATACCGTGAACAAGAATAATCGGATATTTGTTTTTGCTCTCTTTTTCGGCATCAACGGCATAACCGCCGATTGAAAACGCCGTTATTATAATTGAAAGTGCAAGAACGGCTGATATTATTCTTTTCAAGGAAATACCCCCCTCGACACTGAATTCCGAATCGGAATAATATTGAAAATTGCACACATTTATATTGATGTGATTACTTTTAATATTATTATACCATTTTTATTTTTAATGTCAATATATTATTCAGACAATTAAAATAATTTGTATGAATACTTGCTATTATTATTAAAAAGTGATATATTTATATAAATTTATCTTTTCAGCAAGGAAGTAAATCTCTATGACGAAAGAATTTTTAATGGGAAACGAAGCAATTGCGCTCGGTGCGATTGCGGCGGGTGTTAAGGTTGTTGCGGGGTATCCCGGAACACCGTCAACCGAAGTGCTTGAAACCGTTGCAAAACACAATGACGGAAGCATATATGTTGAATGGTCTGTCAACGAAAAAGCCGGTCTTGAGGTTGCGGCGGGTGCGGCATATACCGGCGCAAGAAGCCTTGTAACGATGAAGCAGGTCGGCCTGAATGTTGCAAGTGACCCGCTTATGTGCCTTGAATATATCGGCGTTAAGGGCGGTATGGTTGTTATGGTTGCCGATGACCCCGGCCCGATTTCATCTCAGACGGAGCAGGACACCAGAACTCAGGCTTTCTTTTCAAAGCTTCCGCTGTTTGACCCGTCAACGGTGCAGGAAGCTTATGATATGATAGGCGAAGCCTTTGAGCTTTCCGAAAAATACGGCACTCCTGTTTTCTTTCGTTCAACAACAAGAGTATGCCACGGCTATGCCGGCGTGAATATAAAGGAAAAAAGCGAATACAAAAAATGCGAAATTGAGGGATTTATCAAAGACCCGTCAAAATGGGTAATATTCCCCCGTTTGTCGCTTCAGAACCACGCCAAAATAGTTGAAAGAAATGTTATGCTTTCCGATGTATTTTCGGAATACGAGCGAAACTTCATCATTCCCGAAAGCGGAAGCGGAAAGAATATAAGAAAAGGCATTGCAACTCATGGCATAAGCTACTGTTATGCCATGGAAAATCTCGACAGCGAAAATATGCTTCGTACCTTTAAGGTTTCAACACCTCACCCGTTCCCCGAGAAAAAGGCGCTTGAATTTCTTGAGGGACTTGACGAGGTTCTCTGCATTGAGGAGCTTGACCCCGTTATCGAAAAAGAGCTTATTTTCATCTGCGGAAAATATAATCTTTCAACCAAAATTCTCGGAAAGATGAGCGGAAACGTGAAGTCAGCAGGAGAAAATACGGTTGAAAGCGCCGGACAATCAATAAATGCTTTTCTCGGCAAAGAAATTTACGCTAAAGAAGCCGACGATGCTCCCGCTCTTCCCGTAAGACCTCCCGTTCTCTGCGCCGGCTGTCCTCACAGAGCTTCATTCTATGCGGTCAAGCAGGCAATGAAAGGCAAAAAGACACTTTTCTGCGGCGATATAGGCTGTTATACTCTCGGAAACGCCAAGCCGCTTGATATGGTTGACACCTGCCTGTGTATGGGCGCGGGAATAAACATCGCTCAGGGTATCGGTCATATTGAACCAGACACGAACTGCTTTGCGTTCGTAGGCGATTCAACATTTTTCGCATCGGGAATAACGGGCGTTGTGAACGCATTCTACAATCAGGCAAATATGACGCTGGTTGTGCTTGATAATTCGACCACCGCAATGACGGGTCATCAGCCTCACCCGGGAACAGGTAAAACGATGATGGGCGAAATCGCTGCAAAGGTCAGCATTGAAAAAATTCTCAAAGCAATCGGACTTGAAACGGTTGTTACGGTTAACCCGTTAAAGCTTCGTGAAGCAACCGAAACAGTTAAAAAAGTTGCCGCAGAGCCCGGGGTTAAGGCGATAATCTTTAAATCTCCCTGCGTTGCAATCATAAAGCCCACAGGCAAAAGCACGATTGAAGCCGATAAATGCACCAATTGCAAAACCTGCATAAAGCAGCTCGGCTGTCCCGCAATCGTTCTCAAAGACGGCAAGGCGGCAATTGACGAAACACTCTGCACCGGCTGCGGAATTTGCAGCGAGGTTTGCCCCTTCGGAGCAATAATCGGAGGTGGAAAAGATGAATAAAAATATAATTCTCTGCGGAGTAGGCGGTCAGGGAACTGTTCTTGCTTCAAAGCTTCTTGCCGCCGCCGCAATGGAAAAAGGTATACCTGTTATGACGGCGGAAACAATCGGTATGGCACAGAGAGGCGGAAGCGTAACAAGCCATATAAGGCTCGGTGACGGCGCATATTCCCCTCTTATCCCGATGGGAAAAGCCGATTTGATTATTGCGTTTGAGCCTGCGGAAGCCGTAAGAATGCTGCCGTATCTCAAAAAAGGCGGTGCGGTTATAGTAAACAGCCGACCCGTTATGCCGGTTACAGCCGCACTTGTGGGCTCGGATTATCACGGAGCGGAAATGCTCGATTATCTTAAAACAAAGGTTGAAAATCTTACGGTTGTTGATACCGACAAAGCCTGCGCCGAGCTCGGCACTTCAAAAACGGTCAATGTTCTGCTTCTCGGAGCGGCAATCAACAGCGGAGAAACGGGACTTACCAAGGACGATATACGAACCGCAATAAAAAATAAGGTTGCCGAAAAATTCCACGAAATGAACTTTGCGGCACTCGATTATCTTAAATAAAGGCGGAAAGATTTATGAAAATCAATGATATACAGCTTAAACAGGTAAACGAAGAAATAAAGCGTCTGCTTGAAGCTGACAGCTTTTACGGAAAGCGTTTAAAGGAATACGGCATTGAAAGCGTTAAAAATGCCGATGATTTTGAAAAGCTTCCGTTTTCGGAGAAAAAAGACCTGCGTGACGCATACCCTCTCGGACTTATGACCGCTCCCGAGGAAAAGATAGTGAGAATACATTCTTCATCGGGAACAACGGGTCTGCCCGTTATAATTCCCTATACTCAAAAGGACGTTGACGACTGGGCGGAGATGTTCAGACGCTGCTACGAAATGGCGGGAGTTACGAATCTTGACAGAATACACATCACCCCGGGTTACGGCTTATGGACTGCCGGAATAGGCTTCCAGGCGGGAGCGGAAAAGCTCGGCGCAATGGTTATTCCGATGGGACCCGGCAACACGGATAAACAGCTTCAGATGATGGCTGACCTCGGTTCAACCGTTCTCTGCGCCACTTCCTCTTATGCCCTTCTGCTTGCGGAGGAAATCGAAAAGAGAGGCATTGCCGATAAAATCAAGCTTAAAAAGGGCGTTATCGGCTCCGAGCGCTGGGGCGAAAAAATGAGAAAGCGCATTTCCGAAGAGCTCGGAATTGAGCTTTACGATATATACGGTCTGACCGAGATTTACGGTCCGGGTATCGGAATAAGCTGTAAATATGACTGCGGTATGCACTATTGGGACGATTATATTTATATTGAAATAATTGACCCCGTAACGGGTAAGCCCGTTCCCGACGGCGAAACCGGAGAAATCGTTATCACAACGCTTTGCAAGGAGGGCGCACCGCTTATCAGATACAGAACACACGACCTTTCGAGAATTATCCCGGGTGAATGCGAATGCGGAAGCAAGTTCCCCCGTCTTGATGTCATAATGGGCAGAACAGACGATATGATGAAAATCAAGGGCGTTAATGTTTTCCCGAGTCAGATTGAAGAGGTGCTTCAGCTCTTCCCCGAAATTTCAAGCGAATATCAGATAAGAATTTCACATCTTGACGGCAGAGACACAATGAGAATTTATGTTGAAACCACGGGAGATGTTGACTTTATAGACCTGAGTAAGCGTATTGCGGAAAAGGTTAAAAGCAAAATCGGTTTCACTCCCCTGGTTAAGGTTGTTGAAATGGGAGTTCTGCCGAGAAGCGAAAAGAAATCAAAGAGAGTATTTGACGAGAGATACGAGTAAAAGTTTTCGGTTTTCAGTTTTCAGTTTTCAGTTTTCGATTTTGGGGTTTCGGTTTTCAAAATTTTAAGATTTCATATTTAAAAAATCACGGTGCGTTGAATTGCACCGTGATTTTTTATAAACCATATAATTATTTTACAAAGAAAATGAACATACCGGAGAATTGTGAGAGAGCCTGAAGAAGCTTATCGGCAAGGATAAAGAACTTTGCCGCAAACGGGCTTCTGCCCAGAAGCTTTGAAAATTCGGCGTTTTTAATTGCAAGGTCATTTTCGGTGAAAAGTCTTGACTCAAATGTTGAAGTGTCACTCTCTTTTACCGTGATAATACGGCAGCCGCTGTTAAGCTCGCTTGAATATGAATGATGTGTCGGTGACGGAGTATTGATTATTCTCATCCCGTCAATATCGCACTCAAAGCTGTTGGTATGGTCGTGTCCGAAGAACATTCCGAGAACATCGCCCTTTTCGTTCATGGCATCAAACTGACCGTAGTTATAATATCCCGGGCAGGGTAATTCAAGCAGATGACCCGTGAAATTATTCGTCTTAGGGAAGACCGAATACTGCGTACCGTTAAACTCTCTTATCCCGAGAACGGGTACTTTGAAGAAAAGCTTATCATAAACTTCGTTTACGATGATATGCTGGAAAGCAACTGACGGAACATATTTTCCGGTTCTTTCCTTAAGGGAATCTCTCACACCCTTATACCATTCAATCTGGTCGGGATGAACCGAATCATAGCCCATATCTTTTCCGTTTTCATCATAAGCGGTGTCGCCGGAATCAAACATATAAAGATTGAAAATTATATTTTCGTTTGCGGAATCATAAACAGGAAGATTATGTGTACCGCTTCCGGTAAGCTCGGGAACGGCATCATAAGCAAGGCAGTATTTTCCGCCGCACTCAATATAGAGTTCAAGAAGCTCATCGTTCTCAAGTCCCTGCTGATGGTCGTGATTTCCGAAAACAAGAGTAAAATATGTTTCATTTTTAACAAAAACATCAACAAGCTCCTGAATTGCGTTCTTTTTGAGAGCCGTTATTTTTTCTTTTCTCTGCTGTTCATTAAGTCCTGCAAGCTCACTTTCGCCATATCCGCAAACGGTGTTATCTCCGCCGAGAATAACAACATCGGGCTTTTCTTCCTTGATTGCAAGGTCGATATATTTAAGCATTATTTCGCTTGCGGGATAGCCGTCCTGGCAGTCACAAATGTGCATAATCTTAAATTCACCGTTATTAAACTTAAGAACGGGAACTTTGTATGCAGAACCGCATATTGAAAATGCTCCGAGAACAAAAACAAGAGCAAGAAGAACCGCCGTGATTTTCTTTGCCATAATAAAACCTCCGAAAATTGTATTACAGTTATTTTATAACAAAAATATATTTAAGTCAAGCATAATTGTTATATATAATTTTCAAAAAAATGTATTGACTTACATGACTGTTTGTGGTAACATACATTTATATTTTAAATGCAATGACGGAACTATTATCTGCCGTTTAAAGCATTCAGAGAGCCGGCGTTCGGTGCGAGCCGGTATGCAGCGACAGATAAGTCTCCTTCCCGAGCAGGTGTCCTGAACTCACAGTAGGGATGCACGGCTTGCCCCGTTACCAAGGCAAAAGGCTTGTCAGAGCTGAGCCACGAAATACCCGAACCCAATATGCCTTAAAATGCGAACTTCACGCACATTCCGGCGTTTTTCTCCTTGAAATATGAGAGTATATCTTCGTCGAAGAAACACCGGACTGCACGCAAATTTCAACATTTTAAGGTGTTTCGCAGTTTTGGCAGACAGATTTTCTGCTTAGATGAGGCGAAAAGCGCAGGAATACTTTGTGTATTCCGAGCATTTTTAACGATATATCGTCAAAACCATATTTGGTTCGGGTATCTCGTGGCTAATGAGCGGCCGAGTATTCGGCAATCAGGGTGGTACCACGGAAATAATTTCGTCCCTGAGGTCAAAAAAGTGACCTCGGGGATTTTTTGTTGCTCTGCGGTTCACGAAATGAAAGGAAAATAACGATGAAAAAAATCAGCATTTCTGATATGACTCTCTGTCCGTCAAAGGGTTCATACAGCTTCAAAGAAAAAATCGAAATTGCCCGTCAGCTCGGAAATCTCCGCGTTGATGCGATTGAAATTCCCGAAATAAAGAATGTGAGAACGGACGTGCTTCTGGTTAAAACCGTTTCTTCGTTCGTTAAAAAAAGTATAATCTCGGTTGAGGCGGGCGGAACGCTTGAAGGCATTGAGAATGCCGCGGCGGCGCTTGCAAATACCGCTATGCCGAGAATCAAAATATCTCTCCCCGTTTCAACAGTCGGAATGGAATACGGCTATCATAAGAAAGCGCCGAAAATGCTGGAGCATATCAAGAAGCTTGTTTCCGCCGCAAAGGAAAAATGCGCTGATGTTGAATTCTGTGCTCTTGATGCAACGCGCGCGGAAGACGGCTGGCTTGCAAAATTTGCACTTGCAGCCGCAGAAGCGGGCGCAGCCTCGGTTACGGTTTGCGACAGCGAAGGCATAATGATACCGGACGAATTTGCCGCATTCGTTTCGGATTTCGCAAAAGAAACCGCCTTTGACGAAAGCGTTAAAATCGGCGTAATGTGCAGCAATATCAACGGTCTTGCCGCAGCTTCATCGGTTCTCGCCGTAAAGAGCGGTGCAAGCATTGTTAAAACCGCCATAGATGCCGATATAACCTCTCTTGAAACCTTCGCCGGAATAATCAAAAATTGCGGCACAAACAGCGGATTTTCATCGAATATTAAATTTACGGAGCTTGGCAGAATAACAAGCCAGATAAAGAGAATTACGGGCGAAACCGCAGTCGGCGAGCTTTACTCCGCAGACTCAAGCGAAAACAATATTCAGCTTGATGCAAAAGACGGCATTGAAGCCGTTATGGCTGCCGTCAGAAAGCTCGGTTACGACCTTGCCGCAGAGGACGAAGCAAGCGTATATGAAGAATTTCTTAGAGTTGCCGAAAAGAAAACCGTCGGTTCAAAGGAGCTTGATGCAATCGTTGCTTCTTCTTCGCTTCAGGTTCCCGCGGCATATAAGCTTATAAGCTATGTTGTAAATTCGGGCAATATAATTTCCTCCTCCGCTCAGATTAAGCTTGAGCGTGACGGCAGAGAGCTTTGCGGTATAAGTATGGGTGACGGTCCGATTGATGCCGCGTTCATCACCGTTGAGCAGATAATCGGTCATCATTATGAGCTTGACGATTTCCAGATTCAGGCTGTTACCGAGGGCAAGGAAGCTATGGGCTCGGCTGTTGTTAAGCTTCGCGGAAACGGAAAGCTCTATTCGGGCAACGGTCTTTCAACCGATATAATCGGTGCAAGCATCAGAGCATATCTGAATGCGCTGAACAAGATAGTTTACGAGGAGGCTGAAAAATGAAGCTCTCATTCTCAACAAAGGGCTGGCACGACAATACCTTTGACGATTTCTGCAAATCAGCCCGCGACCTCGGTTATCAGGGCATAGAAATACATAATATCCACAGCAGTATGTTCACAAGCTCCGACGGGGCATTTTATGACTATACTGCGGCTTCAACGGTCAGAAATCTTTATAATATGAAGCTTTCCCTGCCCTGCCTGGACTCTTTCTGCGACACTTCCTCACTCGAAGAAAAAGAAGCTTCTTTAAAAGAAGTCGGTGACTGCATCAGAATTGCATCATCGCTCAAAATTCCGTGCATACGCCTTAAAACCTACGGCGACAAAAAAGAAGAAGTTTTTGAAAACACAAAGAATTTTCTTTACGATATAATCGGTGATGCCCGTGCGGCAGGTGTTACCCTGCTGATTGAAACATCGGGCGTATTCAGCGATACTTTGCTTCTGCGTGACCTGCTGAATGAATTTGCAGACGAGAGCGTTGCCGCTCTTTGGGATATGTCATCAACATTTTTCTGCGGAAACGAAACTCCCGAACAGACAATAACCAATCTCGGCGCATATGTTAAGCACATTCACATAAAGGACGCCGTTATGACCGACGGCAATATTGAATACTGCCTTATGGGTGAGGGTGAGCTTCCGACCGATGAAATGGTTATGGCTCTTCGCTCGGTCAACTATAACGGATTTGTTTCTCTTGAATGGTCACCCGAATGGTGTCCCGAAATAGACGATATGGAAATCGTTTTCGCTCAGTTTGCGGGATATATGCACCAATTCAGCGACACCGCCAAGGCTGAACCCGTGCTTTACAGAAATAAGGCGAATACGGGCAAGTATGTGTGGAAAAAAGAGCTTCTGATTAACAACACTTTTCCGCAGGTGCTTGACAGAATGGTTGAGGAATTTCCCGACCAGTATGCTTTCAAATATACGACTCTCGATTATACGAGAACCTATAAGGAATTCCGTGACGATGTTGACGAATTTGCGCGTGCGCTTATCGCTCTCGGCGTTCGCCACGGCTCACACGTTGCGGTATGGGCAACGAATATTCCTCAGTGGTATATTGCTTTCTGGGCAACAACCAAAATCGGAGCAGTTCTTGTTACGATGAACACAGCTTATAAGATTGCGGAGGCGGAATATCTTTTAAAGCAGTCCGATACTCACACGCTTATTATGATTGAAAACTGCCGTGACTCGGATTATTCGGGCATAATCGGCGAAATCTGCCCCGAGCTTGAAACAAAAAAAGCGAATGAGCCGCTCCATTGCCGCAGACTGCCGTTCCTGAGAAACGTTATAACGGTTGGTTTCAAAAAGAAAGGCTGTCTGAGCTGGGAGGATGCTCTTGACAGAGCAAACGAAGTTCCGCTTGACGAGGTTTACCGCAGAGCCGCCGCCGTCAGAAAAGACGATGTGTGCAATATGCAGTATACTTCCGGTACAACGGGATTCCCCAAGGGCGTTATGCTCACTCACTATAATGTTGTCAACAACGGCAAATGTATCGGCGACAGAATGGACCTTTCAACGGCAGACCGAATGATGATTCAGGTACCGATGTTTCATTGCTTCGGTATGGTGCTTGCCATGACGGCAAGTATGACCCACGGCGCAACGCTTCACCCCCTGCCCTATTTTTCACCGAAATCATCTCTTGCCTGCATAAACTCCGAGCATATAACCGCATTCCACGGCGTTCCGACTATGTTCATTGCCATGCTTGAGCATGAGGACTTTGCCAAAACCGATTTTTCATATATGAGAACCGGCATTATGGCGGGAAGCCCCTGCCCGATTTCGGTTATGCGTGATGTTATCGACAAGATGAATATGTCGGAAATTACCATTGTTTACGGTCAGACCGAATCATCCCCCGGCTGTACGATGAGTTCAACCGATGACCCGATTGAGCTGAGAGTAAATACCGTAGGCAGACCGCTCCCTGAAATAGAATGCAAAATCGTTGACCCCGAAACCGGAGAAGACTGTGCCGACAATATAACGGGTGAATTTGTGGCAAGAGGTTATAATATAATGAAGGGTTACTACAAGATGCCCAAGGCAACCGCTTCCGCAATTGACGCGGACGGCTGGCTTCACACGGGCGACCTTGCCTGCCGCACTCCCGACGGCTGTTTCAAGATAACCGGCAGACTTAAGGATATGATTATCCGAGGCGGCGAAAATGTTTACCCCAAAGAGATTGAGGAATTTATTTATACTCACCCGAAGGTTAAGGACGTTCAGGTTATCGGCGTTCCCGATGAACAGTACGGCGAGGAAATTATGGCTTGCGTAATTCTCAAAGACGGCGTTGAAATGACCGAAGCAGAAATGAAAGATTTCATTACGGCGAATATGGCAAGGCATAAAGTTCCGAAATATATTGATTTTGTTGAAGAATTTCCGATGAATGTTGCCGGAAAAATTCTCAAATATAAAATGCGTGAGAACGCAATCAGAAAATACGGTCTTCAAAAGGCTGACAGCGTGGTTACTGCATAATGGATAACGAATATAAAGTAATAGATTCTCATTGTCATATCTTCCCTGAAAAATTAGCGGAAAAAGCCGTTTCGGTACTGAAAAGCGGGTATAGAATAATCGACTCACACTGCCATATTTATCCCGAAAAAATAGCTGAAAAAGCGGTTGCGGGAACGGACGGCTTTTATGACTGGGTTTCGGTGGGAAAAGGCACATCAAACGAATTGCTCACGGGCAGCGTTGCCGAAAATGTTGATTTATTCATCGTTCAATCGGTGGCAACAACCGCAAAGCAGGTGCGGAGCATAAATGAATTTATCGCCGTCGATGTTGAAAAAAGCAACGGAAAATTCATCGGTCTCGGAACGCTCTATCCGGACAGTCCCGACCTTGTTTCGGATTTTGAACATCTCAAAAGCCTCGGTTTGAGGGGCGTTAAGCTTCACCCCGATATTCAGCAATTTAAAATCGACGATTACAGATGTTTGAAAATCTATGAGCTCTGTGAAAGAGACGGTCTGCCGATACTTATGCACACGGGCGACAGCAGATACGATTTTTCAAACCCGAACCGTCTTATCCCCGTTTTGAAAATATACACGGGACTGACGGTTATCGGAGCGCATTTCGGCGGCTGGTCAATCTGGGAGGAAGCAAGCAGACAGCTTTGCGATATTCCGAATCTCTATGTTGACTGCTCATCATCTCTGCCGCATATTTCAAAGGAAACGGCAGTTGAAATCATCAGGCGTTACGGTGCGGATAAGGTACTTTTCGGCTCGGATTATCCGATGTGGCTTCCCGATAAGGAAATTGAAAGCGTTCTTTCACTCGGTCTGACCGATGAAGAACTGAAAAAGATTTTTTCGGGAAATGCAAAAAAAATATTCAATATATGAAAACAGGCTTGTGAAGATAGAAATTCACAAGCCTGTTTTTTATACATTAAACAGTCTGATTGCGTTTGCTTTTGTTGAATCGAGAATGCTCTGAGCGGCGGTGTTTCTTGCAGATGCAAGCACCTCGGCTGTATACGGAATGAATGAAGAATCGTTTCTCTGACCTCTGAACGGAACGGGTGTCATATACGGGCAGTCCGTTTCAATCAGCAGCTTATCATCGGGAACGATTGCCGCAACCTCAAGCGGTTTGCGTGCATTCTTAAAGGTTGCCGCTCCTCCGAGACCGATATACATTCCGAGCTTTAAAACTTCCTTTGCCATTTCGGCAGAACCCGAAAAGCAATGCACAACACCCTTGGGCTTATATTTTTTCAGAAGCTCCATTGTGTCCTCGTGCGCTTCTCTGTCGTGAACAATAATCGGCAAATCAAGCTCATTTGCAAGAATTATCTGCTTTTCAAAAAATTCAAGCTGCAATTCTCTCGGGGAAAAATCATAGTGATAATCAAGCCCTATTTCACCAACCGCAACGCATTTCGGCTCATTCAGAAGCTTTTTAAGCACTTCGAGCCAATCCTCTGCGGCATCTGATGCTTCGTGCGGGTGAACTCCGCAGGCGGCATAGATAAAATTATGCTTTCCGGCTAATTCAAGGCTTGTATAAGAGGTTTTTATATCGCTTGCACAGTTTATAACACCGCAAACGCCCTGCATCGGCAGGGCGCTCACAAGCTCTTCTCGGTCACCGTCAAAGGCATCGCTGTCATAATGTGCGTGACTGTCAAAGATATTATTCATTTATCTTACCTTACTTCCCGCAGGAACGCCGTCAACGAAAATAACCTTAACATTATCTTCGGGGCAGTCCGCCGCAAGTATCATTCCGCAGCTCTCAACTCCGCAGAGAACGGCGGGCTTGAGGTTTGAAACAAGAATTATGCTCTTTCCGATAAGCTCCTCGGGCTTATAATATTTTGCTATGCCGGAAGCGACGGTTCTCGGAGTGCCCGTTCCGTCATCAAGCGTAAGCTGCAAAAGCTTTTTCGCTTTTTTAACAGGAACGCAGTCAACGATTTTCGCAACTCTCAAATCGACCTTTGCAAAATCGTCAATTCCGATTTTCGCAACGCCCTCAATTTCTGCTTTAAGCGGATTTTCGGGCTCTTTTGAAGCCTTTGCGACTTCAAGCTCTGCAAGCTCTTTTTCAAGGTCAATTCTCGGGAAAATTATATCGCCCTTAACAACGGTATAGGTTTCTTCCTTTCCGAAAACGGCACATTCTTCCCAATCCTCAAGAGCGTTTATTCCGAGCTGTCTGCGGATTTCGGCACTCGTTTCGGGCATAAACGGAGCAATGAAAACGGAAATTATTCTTATGCTTTCGCAGAGATTATACATAACGGAGGCAAGCCTTGCCTTGTTTGCTTCGTCCTTGGCAAGCGCCCACGGTGCGGTTTCATCAATATATTTATTCGTTCTTGAAATGAACTTCCAAATTGCTGTAAGAGAATCCGAAAATCTCAGCTCATCGAGATTTTCTTCCGCCTTTTCTTTGGTCTCGGCGGCAAGAGCTTTGATTTCATCGTCAAATTCTCCGCATTTTCTCTCGGCAGGAATCGTTGAGCCGAAATACTTCTGAACCATTGCAACCGTTCTTGAAACAAGGTTTCCGAGGTCGTTGGCAAGGTCGTTATTTATTCTGTTGATAAGATTCTCATTTGAGAATATACCGTCTGAGCCGTAAGCAACCTCACGGAGAAGATAATATCTGAGGGTATCAACGCCGTATCTGTCCGCAAGCACAACGGGGTCAACAACATTACCCTTGGACTTGCTCATTTTGCCGCCGTCAAGCAGTACCCAGCCGTGACAATAAACCTTTTCGGGCAGGGGCAAATCAAGCGACATAAGGAATGCAGGCCAGTAAATGGTATGAAATCTTGTTATATCCTTGCCGATAAGGTGAACATCGGCAGGCCAGAATTTTTCAAAAAGGCTCTCGTCCTCGGAGCAATAGCCCAGAGCGGTGATGTAATTTGTGAGAGCATCAAGCCATACATAAATAACATGTTCGGGATTAACGGGAACCTGAATACCCCATTTGAATGTTGAACGGGAAATACACAAATCCTGAAGTCCGGGCTTGATAAAATTATTTACCATCTCGTTTTTACGGCTCACGGGAGCAATGAAATCGGGGTGCTTTTCATAATAATCAAGAAGCTTATCGGCATACTTTGAAAGCTTAAAGAAATACGCTTCCTCTTTCGCCTTGATAACGGGTCTGCCGCAGTCGGGGCATTTGCCGTCAACCGCCTGAGTTTCCGTCCAGAACGCCTCACAGGGCTTGCAGTAAAGTCCCTCATATTCGCCCATATAAATATCGCCCTTGTCGTACATCTTCTGAAAGATTTTCTGCACGACCTTTTCGTGATATTCATCGGTTGTTCTGATAAATTTATCATTGCTGATATTCATCAGCTTCCAGAGGTCTTTAATGCCCGCAACAACTCTGTCAACATATTCTTTCGGCGTTACGCCCGCTGCCTTGGCTATATCCTCTATCTTCTGACCATGTTCATCCGAACCGGTGAGAAAGAATGTATCATAGCCGCGAAGTCTTTTATACCGTGCCATGGTATCAGCCTGAACGGTTGAATAAGTATGACCGATATGAAGCTTATCCGACGGATAATATATCGGAGTGGTTATATAAAACTTTTTGTTTTCCATTTCTTTATCCTCTTGCTGAATATTAAAGTAAGCTTGCTGCCGATTCGTCAAGGAACACAACAACATCATCGTGCTGCTGAAGAATTGAAGCGGGACAAGCGGGAGTAACCTCTCCCTTTATCATATCTCTGACTGCTTCCGCCTTTGACTTGCCGGTTGCGATAAGAGCGATTTTCTTTGAACGCATTATTGCGCCGATACCCATTGTCATTGCATAGTGCGGCATCGGAATATCGTCAAAATAAATTGAGTTTGCTTCGATTGTGCTTTCGGTAAGCGATACCTTATAGCTTTCACCCGAGAATTTATCGGACGGCTCGTTGAATGCGATATGACCGTTTCTGCCGATACCGAGAAGCTGAATATCAATGCCGCCCTTTGCAGCTATTGAAGCGGAATAACGGGCGCTCTCTGCTTCGGGGTCTGCGTTGCCGTCAAGAAAATCAACATTATCAAGGTTGAGGTCAACTCTTGTGAAGAGATTTTCCATCATAAAAGTATAATAGCTGTTCTTATGGTTCTTCGGCAGGTCGCAATATTCATCAAGGTTGAAGGTGCTTACATTCTTAAAAGAAACCTTACCCTCGTCGCACTGCTTTGCGATATAGTTATAGGTCGGAACGGGTGAAGCGCCCGTTGCAAGTCCGATAACGCAGTCGGGCTTTGCATTGATTATATCGCAGAAAAGCTGTCCGCAGGCTGCGCCTATTTCTTCTTCGTTCTTAAAAATCTTAATCTCCATTGTTATTTCCCCTCTCAGTCAATTATCATTTCTTTATGGTTATCCGATGAATCATATATCGCCTGCATTATCTTTGAGGTAAGCACGGCGTTATCAATATACTGTCTGTTTCTGTCACCCGTTTTAACGCATCTGATGAAATCGTTTATTTCGTTATCATACATATTGGTTGTGCGGCAAGTGAACGCCGTTTCACCGAGCATACCGTTCTTTACGGAATAAAGCTTGAAATCCGAACCGTACTGAAGTCTGATACCCGCCTTATCGCCCATAAAGTCGATATATGTTTCTCTTTCGCCGATGTTCTGAGCCCATGCACCGTTAAAGCTGATAACGGGGCCGCTTGTGCGGACGATACCGGTTACGGAATCATCAACATCATATGTTCCGTTGAGGTTTTTGGTTTCCTCTGCCCACATTCCGGTATAAACAAAATTGCTCATATCCTTTCCGAGCTTGCAGAATGCTTCTCCGCTTGCGGTAAGAGGCTTCGGGTCACCGCAGCAATACATAATAAGGTCAAGATAATGAACGCCCCAGTCAATAAGCGCTCCGCCGCCGGAGGAAGCCTTGGTGGTGAAATCTCCGCCGTGTCCGGGGCTTGAACGGTGAGATCTGTATGAAGCATAAACATGATAAACCTCGCCAAGCTCGCCCGAATCAATGATTTTCTTTATCTTTTCAACATAGGTATTGAAGCGGTTGCAAACGCCGATATTGAGAACAACTCCCGTTTCGTGAGCAACCTTCTGCATTTCGAGCGCTTCGGAAAGTATTCTTGCCGCAGGCTTCTCGCAAAGAACATTCTTACCCGCTTTCATAAAATCAATCGCTATTATTGAATGAAAATCGTTATGCGTGCAGACCGAAACCGCCTGAATTTCGGGGTCATTGAGAAAATCGTGATAATCAACAACCGCCGTTCCGCAGCCGTATTTATCAACGCACGCCTGAGCCTTTTCAATAATAAGGTCGCAGAAATATTTGATTTCAACATCTTCGTTTCTCATATATGCGGGAATGTGAGACGATGTGGCAATATTTCCGCAGCCGATAACCGCAACTTTGATTTTGGACATACCTATCCCTCCGATATAATTTTATACTAATATATAATATACCATACCTATAAAAAAGTAAAGTTAAATGCAAAAAAAACTTGTAAATTTTGTAAATGTCTGTTATGATATTTTCAGAATAATTTCAGGAGGTAATTCCAATGTATAAATTCCCGATAGGCGTTATAATCGACAGCTTCCGCACCGATATTCCCACCGCAGTCAAAAAAGCGGCTTCCGTAGGCGCTCAGGGCATTCAGGTTTATGCCACCAGAGGCGAAATGGCACCTGAAAATATGACTGCTTCAAAGAAATCAGAATTCAAAAAGCTTGTTGCAGATAACGGTCTTGTTATATCCGCTCTTTGCGGCGACCTCGGCGGCGGCTTCGGCAGCAAAGACGAAAATCCCGCAAAGGTTGAAAAATCAAAAAGAATAATCGACCTTGCCAAAGAACTCGGAACAGATGTTGTTACAACTCACATCGGCGTTGTTCCGCAGGATAAAAGCAATCCGAGATACGGCATTATGCAGGAAGCCTGCTTTGAGCTTTCACGCTATGCAGACAGCATCGGCGCTCATTTTGCAATCGAAACAGGTCCCGAAACCTCGGCTGTTCTCAAGGAATTTCTTGATTCACTCGGTTCAACCGGCGTAGGCGTTAACCTTGACCCCGCAAACCTTGTTATGGTTACGGGTGATGACCCCGCAGGAGCAGTATATAATCTTAAGGATTACATCGTTCACACCCATGCAAAAGACGGAAAACAGATTTTCTATAAAGACCCCGAAATCGTTTACGGCATCGTTAAGGATTCACTCGTAACAGGTCCGTCATTCCTTGAGGTTCCTCTCGGTGAGGGCAGTGTTCCCTGGGACAAATACCTTGCCGCACTTGAGGATATAGGTTATAAGGGCTTCCTTACAATCGAAAGAGAAGTCGGAGACAATCCCGAAAAAGATATAAGAAGTGCTGTTGAATTTCTTGAAAGGAGCTTCGCAAAATGAAAATCGGCGTAAGCAGCTACAGCTTTCAGCAGCTTATTTCATCGGGTGAAGAAACTCAGCTTTCCGTTATGAAGCTTGCAAAGGAAATGGGCTTTGACGGAATTGAATTTACCGACCTTAAAGCTCCCGACGGCGTAAGCGAAAACGAATATGCCGCAATGATAAGAGAAGAAAGTGAAAAGCTCGGTCTGCCCGTTATTATTTACACAATCGGCGCAAATATGCTCGGTGAAAACGGTGTTGATGCAGAGGTTGAAAGGGTCTGCAAAAAGGTTGACATCGCAAAAATTCTCGGTGTAAACAAGCTTCGTCACGATGCGGCATGGTCAATGCCGGCTGATTTGAAAAATCGCGCAGGCTTTGAACAGGTTCTCCCCGTTCTTGTTGACGGCTGTAAAAGAGTTACCGAATATGCGAAAACGCAGGGCATTGAAACGATGATTGAAAATCACGGCTATTTCTGTCAGGACAGCGAAAGAGTTGAAAAAATCATCACGGGTGTAGGAAACGCAAACTTCGGAACGCTGACCGATATAGGCAATTTTGCCTGCGCAGATGAAGAAAGCATCAAGGCAGTCGGCAGAATGACGCCTTATATAAAGCATGTTCACGCAAAGGATTTTCATATCAAGAGCGGCAACGGCTTGAATCCGGGAAGCGGATTTTTCAAGAGCAGAGGCGGCAATTACCTCAGAGGCTCAATTATAGGCCACGGCGATATTCCCGTTTATCAATGCCTTTCCGTTATCAAGGCTTCCGGCTATGACGGATATGTGAGCGTTGAGTTTGAGGGCATGGAAAAATGCCTTGACGGAATCAGAATCGGCGCGGAAAATCTCAGAAATATGCTTGCAAATATGTAAAACCAAAGGGCTTGCGATTCATCACAAGCCCTTTAATGTTACTATTTTGCTTTTTTTCTCAACTACCAATCCCGCAAAGCAGATAACCGCGGCGACGGCACAGATTGAAAGCATAATGATAAACACCGCATTCCAGCCGCCCGACTCCGATACCGCACCGAGGGTATAAGATGTTATGGTGCTTCCGACATAGCAGAAGGTATTCAGCAGTCCTGCCGCAAAGCCGGCACCGAGTAGCTTTCTGTTATCAAGCGGGAACATACTCGTTATAACATTGTTTATCATTGCCATTACGCAGGCAACACCGATAAAGCATATCATTATCACGGCAATGCTCTTGAATTTGAGCGAAAGAATTATTCCGCCGCAGAGAATAACGGAAACAATATATAACACGCCGTTCATATTGGAATGGGAAGGTATTTTTTCATGTATCTTATTTGCAATTCCCGTTCCGAACATTGAAATGAGCGGCAGAAGCAGAGTGAGCAGAATTGAGAAAGACTGCGATACGTTAAATTCTTCATACAGAACAGACGGAACCCAGGTGTTTATACCGTCTTTTATAAATCCGTTTGCAATTCCGCCGAGCGCCATAAGCACAAGCTCTATTATCATTATGCGGCCCATTTTCACCTTTTCGTCGTTTTCCTTTTGTGCAGCGGCAGGTGCTTTCTTTACGCTTTCTCCGTAAAGTGCAAGCCATATAAATGAGCTGGCAAAAAGTACGGCAGAAGCAATATAAAAAGCAAAATGCCACGATGCGAATTTTACGCAGAGAGCCGAAAGTCCGTAAGCAAGAAATGTTCCCGCGGCGGCGGTTGTGCTCATATAGAAAATTGCGTTCGGTACTTTTTCATCGGAAACAAAATCGGATATTGTTTTTACGAGGGTGCTCCACAATATTGACTGCACTAATCCGTTTGCA
>JAZRYD010000030.1:0-18508 GCA_045600535.1 Acutalibacteraceae bacterium
AAAAAACGCTTAGAAAAACAACATCTATTTTCATTTTATATATAAAACAAGGATTTTAAGGCTATCTGATTATCGGATAAACCTTAAAATCCTTTTTCTTTATTATTTTGTTTTTCGGTCTGCGCTAAATGCGACAGCCCCAGTTATACTTATTTTACAAAGATGTATATTCCGAAAGCAATCCAGAATATTACGGGAACGGAAACGGTTTCGAGTGCCGCTCCGATTCGGGTTACAAGCGCCGGAATGAACGCGAATATTCTGCCGAATATATTGACTTTCTTTTCTTTATATGCCGTTTCCCAAAAGTTCAGAATATCCTCAACCATCGGGAACTGACAGCAGAGAAGCGAAATTCCGACATATGCCGAAAGCACATACAGTATGAACAGCGGAATTGAATCATACGGGGTGATGCCCATAACCTTGAGGTTAAGATAACCCATAAGGAAAAGCGGCCAGCCCGTTATCATATTCATAAAGCCCGGTCCGGTTGCCATAAGGTAAGATGCAAACCCTTTTTTTGCAAGCGAATGTTCAACATGACCGCAGGCTTCGTCGGCGCTGAGATATTTTTTCTCTTCAACGGGAAGCTTTAACAGGCGGCAGGTGAGCTGCTCCCAGAACGCTCTGAGATAAGCTCCCGGAAAGGTAATGAATTTTCCTATAATATAAAGTATTCTCATATTAAATCATAAGCTCCTTCCGTGAAAACTTTTTCGGGTGAAAGCTTGCCTTCAACAATTGCCTTTGCCGTTGCCGAGGTTTCTTCCTGACTGTAGGATTCAAGAAGCTCGTCAATAACCGCAGCATTTTCGGATTTGCCCGTTCCGTACTTCTTGCAGAGCGATGCGCATACATAAACGGTATCCACAAGCTCATCGGTATATCCCGAAGAGTCGCCCATTGAGTAAAGATAATAGGCTCTTTCCTCTGCGTCATATGCCTGCTCATATGCGTTGTCATAATCCTTTTCAAGCAGATAAACTATGGCAAGCTGACGGTGAAGCTCGGGAACAAAGTCGTTTTCTTCAAAAGCTTCCTCGCAAAGTGCCTTAACCTTATCATATTCGCCGGCATAACGGTGATAGGTTATTCTCAGAACATATTCCGTATCTGCCGTATCGTTATACTTTACAAATTCATCAATAAGCTTTTCGGCTTCGTCCTTTTTGCCTGCGATGATAAGGGCTTTGATTTTGGTAAGGTATGCCGAATAATTGCCTTTATCCTTTTTGATTATTTCGTCCATAAGCTCAATTGCCCTGTCGGTATCGCCCGTCTTAAGGCAGAGCTTTGCATATTCCTGATAATAGAGCCACGAATAATCCTTGCCGCTCATATTTGCACTTACTTCAAGAGCTTTGTAATCGTCAAGTGCACGCTGAGTATCCTCCGGCGCAAGGAAGCTGTCGGCATTGCATACGAAATAATCAACATAGACGGATTTTATTCCGTCCTGCCCCTTTACGGAAAGGAACGCTTTCTTTACATCGTCTATCTTTGAGCCGTCATAAAGCATATCGCCGCCGGCTTCGGTTATTGCGTTATAGGTATTCTGGAAATCCTCAAGCTCTTTTTTGTATTCCTTAAGCTCGCTGCACTTCTGAACAAAACCGTCATCATCAACGGTGAACGCCGTGGAAATATAGTTTGCGGCTTCAAGGGGTGAATAGGCGTTTGCAACCGCCTTTACCTGCTTGCGCTTAAGATTGCAGCCCTTCTTGATAAAAGAAGTTTCCGTGCCGAGTATTCCGTTTATCTCGGTGATAACGCTGTCAACATCGCTGTATGCCGTGTATGCGTTATACCATGAATTTTCGGCTGCATAGGAATTTCCCTTTGCCGCCTGAATTGCCGGTGCGCTTATCAGAAAGCTGTCTGCCAGAGCAAAAACCGCTGCAAGCAGAACTATGAGTCCGGCTATCCTGCCGACGACGGGAATTTTTGTTTTTGTCAGATTATCGGCGCAGGTTTTGCAATAATCTCCGCCCTCGAATATTCTTCTTTCTCCGCAGCAGGGGCAAAGCTCGTCCTCGGGAATTTCTTCTCCCTCTTCGGAAATTTCTTCTCCCTCGGGAATTGCCGGTTCTTCCTCAACCGTAACTTCTGCCGCGGTTTTCTTTTTCTTCTTCACCGCAAGCAGAATAACAACGGCAGCTATGACTATCGCCGCAAACGCAGCAATAAGAACTATCAGAATTTTTTTATCCATCACTATTCTTATCTCGCTTTCTTTGATTTATTTTATTCTATCATTCGTCTTTATTTATTTCAAACAAAATCCGAAATGTTTACATATTATTTAAATTATCTTCGCCAATAGCTTCGGTCAAGACTTCTGTACTGCACCGCCTGGGCGATATGCGGAACATCAATTTCGGGGCTTGCCTGCAAATCCGCAACCGTTCTCGCAACTCTCAGCACCTTATCATAAGCTCTTGCCGAAAATCCGAGCGTTTCAAATACCTTTTCGAGCATTTTTTCCGCTCCCGCCGTCATGGTGCAGAATTCTCTCGTCATTGCGGCGTCCATTTTTGCGTTGCACATAACTCCGCTGCCCTTCAGCCTTTCCTGCTGAATTTTTCTTGCGGCATTGACTCTCTTTTTGATTTCCGCCGAGCTTTCCGACGGAAGCTTATCCGAGAGCTTTTCAAAATCCACGGGAGGCACTTCAATATGAATATCTATTCTGTCAAGCAGAGGACCGGAAATCTTTGAAAGATAACGCTTTGCCGCTCCCTCGGGGCAGGTGCACGGACGCTTCGGATGCCCGAGATAACCGCACGGGCACGGATTCATTGCACAAACTATCATCGTGGAGCACGGATAAGTCAAAGAAGCGTTTGCACGGGAGATTGTTATTTTGCTGTCCTCTATCGGCTGACGCAGAACCTCCATTGAAACTCTTGAAAATTCGGGAAGCTCATCAAGAAAAAGAACTCCGTTATGAGCAAGTGATATTTCACCCGGCTTCGGAATTGCACCGCCTCCCGAAAGTCCCGCAGGAGATACCGTATGATGCGGCGAACGGAACGGGCGTTCCCTGATAAGCGAAACTCCGTGCGGCAGCTTGCCCGCAACAGAATAAAGCTCCGTTGTCTGTAAGCTCTCCTCAAAGGTCATATCGGGCAGGATTGACGGTATGCGCTTTGCAAGCATACTTTTACCCGAACCCGGAGGGCCTATCATCAGAATATTGTGTCCGCCCGCGGCGGCAATTTCAAGTGCGAGCTTCGCCTCCTGCTGACCCTTGACATCTTTAAAATCGGGCATCGGAAGATGATTTTCAAGCTCTGCATTTTCATTGAATATAACAGGTTCAAGCGGTTCTTCGCCGTTAAGATGTTTGATTATCTGGGTAACATTTTCGGCGGCATAAACATTTATTCCCTGCACAACCGAGCTTTCAAGCGCATTTTCCCCGGGAACGAAAACACTTTTCATTC
Source organism: Acutalibacteraceae bacterium (assembly GCA_045600535.1). Lineage (GTDB taxonomy): Bacteria > Bacillota > Clostridia > Oscillospirales > Acutalibacteraceae > CAG-177. Next base: position 3,450 of record JAZRYD010000030.1, read on the forward strand.
CGCTTTTCTTCGCTCTTATCACCATCGGCAGAGCGCCGTTTACCCTGCGGATAAGTCCGTCAAGCGAAAGCTCACCGATAAATGCACAGTCATCGGTATTGCATCTGAGCTGCTGATTTGCTTTCAGAACGGCGATGAATATCGGCAAATCGTAAACGGGACCTTCTTTCTTTACATCGGCGGGAGAAAGGTTAATTGTCAGCCTGCTCTGCGGAAAGCTGTAGCCCGAATTTTTAACCGCGGCACGCACTCTGTTTTTCGATTCGCTGACCGCCGTATCGGGCAGACCCACCACTTCAATATGCGGCAGTCCCTGACCGTAATCGACCTCAACGCCGACCATATAGCTGTCAACGCCGTAAAGACCCATACTGTTTATGCGTGCAAACATCTTTTCACCTTTTTTCGTTATATTATAATCGTTAAAGAAAATGATACCATAATAAATATAAAATTACAACAGTATGAAAAACATAAAGTTAAATTTTTATTATTATTCTTATTTGGAAAATTAAATTGAGTGTTATTTGATATTATATATAATGGTATTATGTTCTTATCGGAGTGATAATTTTGGAAAAAACACTTGTACTTGCCGAAAAGCCGTCGGTTGCAAAGGATATTGCCCGTGTGCTGGGTTGTAAAAAAAGCGGAAACGGCTGTCTTATCGGCGATAAATATATAGTTACATGGGCGCTCGGCCATCTTGTTACCCTTGCCGACCCCGAAGCTTATGACGGAAAATACAAAACCTGGCGTATGGAAGATTTGCCAATGCTGCCAAGCCGTATGAAGCTTGTGGTTATCGGTCAGACCTCCAAGCAGTTCAAGGCGGTAAGCTCTCTGCTGATGAGCGCCGAGGTAAGCAATATCGTTATTGCAACCGATGCCGGCAGAGAGGGAGAGCTTGTTGCGCGCTGGATAATAATGAAAGCCGGCTGCCGCAAGCCGATGCAGAGACTCTGGATTTCGTCTCAGACCGACAAGGCAATAAAAGAGGGCTTCGCTTCTCTTAAACCCTCGGCGGAATACGATAATCTTTACCGCAGCGCGCAATGCCGTGCGGAAGCCGACTGGCTTGTGGGGCTTAATGTCAGCCGCGCGCTCACCTGCAAGAATAATGCTCAGCTTTCGGCGGGAAGAGTTCAGACGCCGACTCTTGCGATGATAGTCAAAAGGGAAGAGGAAATTCTGAAATTCCGCCCGAAAACATATTATACGGTCAAAATCGACCTCGGCGGATATTCGGCTCTCTATAAGGATTCGCATAATCAGGCAAGATTTTTTGACCCTGCCGCCGCTCAGGCGACAGCCGATGAGGTGAACGGAAAAAGAGGAGTTCTCACGGAGGTAAAAAAGGTTTACCGTTTCAAAGCTCCCCCTGCCGCCTATGACCTCACGGAATTACAGCGTGATGCCAACAAAAAATACGGCTATTCCGCAAAACAGACCCTTTCGCTTATGCAGAGTCTTTATGAAACTCATAAGCTGCTGACCTATCCGAGAACGGACTCAAGATATATAACAAAAGATGTTGCGGCAACGCTTGAGGAAAGACTCCGTGCCGTTGCAGTCGGTCCATATAAAGAGCTTGCAAACGCCGTTCTGCGTGCAAAGCCGATTCCTACAAAATATATCGTAAATGATGCAAAGGTCACCGACCACCACGCGATAATCCCCACGGAGCAGTATGTTGACCTGAACAGGCTCTCCCGTGAGGAAAGACATATTTATGATTTGGTGGTGCGCCGTTTTATCGCCGTGCTTTCCGCTCCGTTTGAATATGACGAGGTTCAGGTAAAGGTTACGGTGGGCAAACACAATTTTTATACCAAGGGTCAGACTGTTAAATCCGCAGGCTGGAAAGCGCTTTATGATGCTTCCCTTGCCGATGATGACGATGACTCCGACGGCGATATAACCGCCCAGCAGCTTCCCGCTCTTTCTCAGGGAACGCCCGCATTTGTTAAAAATGTTCGGGTCAGCGAGGGCAAAACCGCTCCGCCGTCAAGATACACCGAAGCGACCCTGCTCACCGCCATGGAAAATCCGACGGGTCAGGTTGATGACGGTTCTCTGCGTGATGCGCTGAAAACCGCAGGCGGTCTCGGCACTCCGGCAACAAGAGCGGATATAATCGAAAAGCTCTTTGATTCGTTCTGCATTGAACGCAGAGGCAGGGAAATTCACCCTACTTCAAAGGGAAAACAGCTTGTTGAAATCGTTCCGCCCGACCTCAAATCCGCCGAGCTTACCGCAAAATGGGAACAGCGTCTGACTCTTATTTCAAAGGGCAAGGCGAACGATAAGCAGTTCATTGAGGAAATGCGCGCCTATGCTTCCGCACTTGTGAACAGCGTTAAATCAAGCGAAGTAAAATACAGACACGATAATATCACCCGTGAGGTCTGCCCCGAATGCGGAAAATATCTGCTTGAGGTCAACGGCAAAAAGGGCAAGATGCTCGTTTGTCAGGACAGAGAATGCGGTTACAGGAAGAGCATAAGCGTTATCACAAACGCACGCTGCCCCGAATGCCATAAAAAGCTTGAAATGCGCGGAGAGGGCGATAAAAAGACATTTTTCTGCGTCTGCGGATACCGTGAAAAGCTTTCCGATTTTGAAAAGAGAAAAGAGAGCTTCGGCGCAGGCAAGCGTGATATTGCCGGATATATGCAGAAGCAGGCAAAGGAAAAAGCGGTCAGCAATCCTCTTGCCGACCAGCTTGCGAAATGGATGGAGGAAAACAAATGAAAAAGGTTATTTCTTTGCTTCTTGCCGTTTCGATGATATTCATTTTTTCGTCCTGCTCGGAAAAGGGCTCGGGCGAAAAGATTTCATATCCTCTTGCAAATTCTCCCGTTACGCTTGACCCGCAGTTTGCGGCGGATACGGCGGCTCAGACGGTTATAACCAACACCTTTGAGGGCTTGGTTCGCCTTGATGAAAACGGTGAAATAATCCCGGGCATTGCAGAAAGCTGGAGCGTTTCTCCGGACGGGCTGACCTATACCTTCAAGCTCCGTGAGGGAACGGAATGGTACTGCCCGATTATCCTCAAAACCGAGTTCGGTGAGGAATTTTATGACCGTTTTTCCTCGGAAAAGGTTACGGCAAACGATTTTGTTTTCGCCTGTCGGAGAGCAATTACTCTGCGTGAGGGTTCAACTCACGCACACCGTCTTTTCGTAATAGAAAACGCGCCCGAAATATATGCCGGCACTATGGCCGCCGATAAGCTCGGAGTTACCGCTCCCGATGCTTATACGCTCATTATAAAACTTAACGCAAAATGCCCCGACCTGCTCCAAAGGCTCACCGAATGCGAATTTATGCCGTGCAACAAGGATTTCTTTGAAGCAATGGGCGGCAGATACGGCCTTTCAAATAAGCATATTCTCTGCAACGGGCCTTTTTATGTAAGCTCATGGGACCCCGAAACATCGCTCATTATAAAAGCAAATAAATATTATGCGGGCGAAAAGAAAACGCTCCCGCTTTCCGTTTCGTTTTCGTTCGATAATGATATACAGTCAATCGCAAAGAAGCTTTCTTCGGCGAGCTATCTTGCCGCCCTGCTTCCTCCCGACTGCGAATTGCCCGAAAACACAAGCGCTGCCGATGAAAAGAAAAATTCCGTTTTCGGCTTCTGCTTCAACTGCTCTGACCAATATCTGAATAATCTTTCTCTTCGCCTTGCACTCTGTGAGAGCATTGACCGCAATCTTTTTGCGCCGACCGAGGATAACTGCACGCCGCAGTTCGGCTTCATTCCCGAAAGCTGTTCGGCAGGCTCGGGCAATTACCGCTCTGCCGCTCAGGGTCAGACCGCAATGCTGCCTTTCAACGTCAAAACGGCTGCGGAAAGCTGGCAGACCGCTCTTACGGAGCTTGAAACGGACAGAATAACGCTCAATATTCTTTGCCCCGAATGGCTTGAAGCCGCCGTTAAGCAGCAGCTTCAGCTCTGGCAGAAAACAATGGGAATAGGCTTGGGCGTTACGGTTGAAACCAAAACGGCTGATGAAATCAGAAGTGCGGTAAATTCGGGAGAATATCAGATTGCACTCTGCGGAATTGATTCCGAATATGACAGCGCGGTGGATTTTCTTGCCTCGTTCTCAAACGGCGGTATTTTCAGATTTGACCCCGCCGAATATTCCGCAATAACCGACAGACTTATGCAGGTTAAATCCGATTCCGAGCTTCTCGGAGGCTGCTTCACCGCCGAAAGCTATATTCTCAATCAGGGAATATTTTTCCCGCTCTATTCGAGAGCAAGCCGTTTTGTGATTTCCGATGATGCGGGCGATATTTATATGCCCGGCGCAGAGGGAACGGTTACTTTCATAATCGCCAAGAGGTTTGACTGATGAAAAATACAAAAAAACTGCGGATTATCATTTCCGCAATTCTCGTGATATTATGTATGGCGACGGTGTTTTATTTTTCGTCGCAGACGGCAAACGAATCTCAGGGCTTAAGCAGCAGATTTGCATTTCTGCTCCGATTGCCGTTCGGTCAGTTCATAGTCAGAAAATTCGCTCATTTTTCGGAATTTGCGCTTCTCGGTTTCCTTGATGCCAATCTGTTTTATCAGATTTTCGGTAAACACAAGCCCGTATTTTCAATCGGACTGAGCGTTCTTTATGCCGTTTCGGACGAAATTCATCAGATTTTCGTTGAGGGCAGAGCCTGCCGTTTCCTTGATGTCTGCGTTGACTCTGCCGGCGTTCTGCTCGGAACTGCCGTATTGATATTTATTGTTTTCATTTTCAAACGCCTTTCGGGAGGTAAAAAGAATGACGGACAATGCTAAAATCTTAACCGCAGCCTGCACGGCGGGTGCGGTATTTGCCGCCGCTCCGACTGTTTACGGAACGGTGAAAAATCTTATGCCCAAGCCGATAAATGACGGCGATACTCTGAAAATCGAGAACGGAAATTTCGTCAATGCAAACGGAAAAACCGTTCTGCTTCGGGGAGTTAACCTCAGCGACGAAATATTTTTCAGCGATAATAACGGCAAAATAATTGATAAAACCGTTGATGAATATTACGCCGCCTTCAAAGAGCGATTCGGCGCATACGGTGCTGAAACGCTGATAGGGGAATATTATAAAGCGATTGCTTCGCAGAGCGATTTGAAACAAATTTTAAAGCTCGGCGCAAACTGCGTGAGAATACCGCTGAGATATTTTCTTTTATACAGAGAACCCGACTGCAAGGGCAAGCCCCGTCTTGACCTGATTGACTCAATTGTTGAAAATTGCCGCAGGCTCGGGCTTTATGTCATTCTTGACCTGCATTCCGTTTCGGGCGATATTTACGCTTCGGGAAAAGACGGCTTTGAGGCAAGGAATGCCGTTATACGCCTCTGGTCGCAGGTTGCGGTTCATTATAAAAACGAACCCACCGTTGCCGCCTATGACCTGCTCAACCGTCCGCTTAACGGAATCACCCATACCGACGGCAATATTTCTCTGCTTCATAAATTCTATCTGAGAATATTCAAGGCTGTCCGCAATGTGGATAAGGATAAAATCATCATCACCGAGGCGGCGGGATTTACGGATTCTCTGCCCGACCCGTCAAGATACCGTGATAACAATGTTGCATTCGGTCTTTATTCTCATTTTCATACCACCTTTGAAACCGACGCTCTTATGAAAGATGTTTCAAGGCTCGGAGATTGCGGCATTCCGTTCATCGTCTGCAAAATCCGTTCAGACGAAAACTGGAATTATTCTCTCGGCAAGCTCTGCGACGGCGGAATTTCGTGGCTTATGGGCGATTTCAAAGGAAAATCCGACACAAGCTGTCTTTATTCTGGTAACTCCGTTTCCGCCGACCTTGAAAACGACAGCTACGAAACATTGACCGAAAAATGCAAAAATACCCCCTCAACGAAAAATCATACCTTAAATAAAGAGCTTTCAAAAGCTCTTAAGCTTTATTTCTCAGGCTCACGCCGCACGGAAAAGCGCAAGCCCGAGATAAAGGTTAAGGTCGGATTTAATGTAGTTAAGGGAGTATGAGTTTATTTTCTCGGAAGTTTAACCGTAACTTTAAACAAATCTCCGTCGGTGACGAGTGAAAATTCACCTTTCTGGAGGGTACAGAGATTGCGTGCTATGGAAAGTCCGAGTCCGCTTCCCTCGCCGTTTCTTGAAGCATCGCCGCGGACAAATCTTTCCGTAAGCTCCTGAGCGGGAACGCTCAGCTCATATTTTGAAATATTCTTAAATTCGATTGTTCCGAATTTTTCATCTGACGAAACCTCTATATATGCTCTCGTGTTTTCGAGGGCATATTTTTTTATGTTGGAGAAAAGATTTTCGATTATTCTGCCCGTTTTCTGCGGGTCGGCATAAACCGTAACCGCTTCATCGGGTATTCTCAGAACAACATCTATTCCCTTTGATTTCAGTTCATCTTCGTTCTCGCCTGCCGCCTGAGCCGCAAATTCACAAAGGTCAACGCTCACCGGATAAACATCAATCGCTCCCGAAGAAGCCTTTGAAGCTTCAACCAAATCTTCAATCAGCTTTTTCATTCTCTGCGATTTTTCATCAAGAATATTTATATATTTCTCCGCATCTTCATTTTCGATTTCGCATTTTTTGAGCAGGTCAACATAGCTCACTATCGAGGTGAGCGGAGTTTTGAGGTCATGTGAAACATTCGTTATAAGCTCCGCTTTCATTCTCTGGTCTTTAACTGCGCTGTCAACCGCCGCTTGAAGCCCGTCACCGATGCTCAGAATATCGTCTGCATGGCGGCTGAGGAACGGCGGCATATATTTTTTATCAATCGTGTTGTTTATTTCGCCCGCTCTGATTTTCTTTGTTCCTTCATCAATGCGGCTGTAAGCATTGACAATAAGAAGCACAAACAGAAAAGCAACAATATTGATAAGCAGCATAATCACGAAAAATGCGTCGCTGTTTGAGCAAAGCATCACTCCGATAAAGTCAAGCACCGCAAATGCCGAAACGGAAATAAGCGCAATTATCTTGAAATGCTTTCCGTCACCCTTTGCATAATTCGTTTCAAAAATATGTTTCAGTTTTCCGAAAACGGATTTGAACGGAACTGCAATATATCCGCAGAGGGTATGTCTGAAAAATTTCTTTGCCTTGATATTTCTTGAAATGCTGTTTGAAAGAATCATAAGTGAACCGAAGCAGAGAGCCGCCATAACACCCTCAAATACATTGAGGTTTGTGCCCAGAAGCTCCATTATGCTCAGCGGCATTCCCGTTATCTCGGACGGATATATTTCGCACACAAGCGAATACACAAACAGCGTTCCGAATGAAATTGCAAGGAAAAGATAAAGCGCCAGATTGATTATAAACGGAACCTTATCCGTAAACAGAAGCTTTATTTCGCCCGTTTCGGTTTTGCCTGCGGCTATGAGCAGAAATATGCAGAGAGCGCAGGCGATTATAAAGAACACCGCAAACAGCACAACGCAGGTATTTATCGGCGTTCTGCCGCCGACCGAGGTTTTGAAATTATTGTATATCAAATAATATTCGGAGAGCATTGCTCCGCCGTTTTTTATATTGCTTCCGACCGAGAACACCGCTCCCGTTACGCCGTACCTGCCCTCAAGCTCGGTTACGGTTTTAAGTTTCGGTTCTGCTTTCACAAGCTCACGGTTAAGCTGAGCGATTGTGGCTTCACGGTTACTTTTTTCGGGAATTTTCACCGTTTCGCTGTATCCCGCAGCGTTAATCGCTTCGCAGTAAAGGGCGTTTTCGGAGAGTCTTTTTTTCGCTCCCTCAAAGCCCTCGGCAACCGTTGCTCCGCAGTTGGTGATAACATTTCCGTTAGTCAGATAAACCGCATAATTTATGTCTTTTTCCGTATCAAGAAACCGAACATAATAATTGTCAAAATCGTTGAAGGTATTGCGGACAGTCGATTCATATTCGCTTTCGATTCTCTTCAAAAGCGTTTCCTTATCAATCTCGCCGTAATTTGTGTCACTTCCGAGAGAGAAAAGATAATTCAGCGCATTGCTTATGCTCTTGATATCTTTGATTTTGCGCGGAGTGATAATTTCCGTTTTCTGATTTACGGTTGTGGCTGCCTCCTCGGTTTCTCCGTTCAGCACACGGTAAGCTTTGTTATATACATAACTGTCAAACTCTTCCCTGCCAATCAGTTCTCCGTCGAAGCTGAAATAATAAACGGCTGTTCCGTTATCGAACCTGTATCTGAATTTGTTTTCATCGGCAACAAACACTTCTACTCCGGCATTCTGAAGCAGGTCAAAAGCGTTGCCCGCTTTTTCCTTCAGCTCGTCATAGTGTGCCTTTATTTCTCTTCCCTGAACGGTCTCCTTAAATTCATCAACATTTCTGCTTCCGAAATATTCCGCATTGCAGATTAACACATCTTCATATGTATTCATAAATCTGCGGAATAAGTCCGTCTGAACAAAGGTGCGTTCCTCATAAGTGTTGTAATTCGCAAACGACCTTATTGCCGATGAAGCAAAATAACCCGATGCGCCGAACAGGAGCAGCGCAAGAACGAATGCCGCCGCCCTGACGGCAAAGGAATATTTAATATTTTTCGATTTTGTAACCAATTCCCCACACCACCTTTAAATATTTCGGTTCTTTAGGATTGATTTCGATTTTTTCACGAATGCGGCGAATATGTACCGTGACGGTTTTTTCGGCGAAGCAGGCAGGCTCGTTCCACACCGCCTCATAAATCTGCGCCGTTGAAAGCACCCTGCCGAGATTTTCCATAAGCACTCTGATTATGCCGTATTCCGTTGCCGTAAGCTTAACGGGTTCGCCGTCAACGGTGAGCTCCTTTGCAAGAGTATCAAGAGAAAGTCCCCCCGTTGTTATAAGACCGTCACGAACCTCCATCGAACCGAGAGCGGTGTAACGCCTTATCTGAGATTTGACCCTTGCCATAAGCTCCAAGGGATTGAACGGCTTTGTGACATAATCGTCCGCACCGAATGAAAGCCCCGTTATCTTATCGGTATCCTCGCTCTTTGCGGAAAGCAGAATAATCGGGATATTGTATTTTTCACGCATTTTCAGCGTTGCCTGCAAGCCGTCGAGTCCCGGCATCATAATATCGAGAATTGCACAATGCACCTCATTATTCTGCACCTGCTCAACGGCGGCTCTGCCGTTTTCGGCACGCAGCACATTATATCCCTCAAGCTTCAGATAAATTTCAACGGAATCGAGTATTGCAATATCGTCGTCACAAACCAGCACGGTATACATTTTTTCACCCCATAATCAATCCTTGAATGCAGTTTAACATTCGGATATTAAAATCAAGTCCATAAAACAATTACAAATTTATTAAATTCATTATATCACTTAAGAATTTCATATTCAACCGCGATAATTTCCCGAAAAATATTTACATTAAATTTTTAAGTGATATAATAGAGAAAATTGGAGGTCTTTTTAATGTACGCAAATTATCATACCCATACCTTCCGCTGCGGTCACGCAACGGGAACGGAAAGAGAATATATCGAAAATTCAATTGCAAACGGACTGAAAATTCTCGGTTTTTCCGACCATGCTCCGTTTCATTTCCCGAACGGTTTTGAATCGGGCTACCGCGTAAAAGCCGACCTTGCCGAAAACTATTTTGAAGTTCTCCGCGCTCTGCGTGAGGAATATAAGGACAGAATAAAAATACATATCGGCTTTGAAATGGAATATTATCCGAAGTATTTCAAGGATATGCTTGAATATACCAAGGGTCTCGGTTCGGAATATTTCATTCTCGGTCAGCATTTCGTGGGAGACGAAACCTCAGACGGCTTTTACTGCGGAAAAATCAATGATGATGAAGCCAAGCTTCACGAATATGTCGATACCGTTATTGAGGGAATGAAAACCGGAGTTTTCAAATATCTTGCACACCCCGATGTTTTCCGCTTCACCGGTGAACAGTCCGCCAGAGAAAGAGAGTTCCGCAGAATATGCGTCGCTTCCCGTGAAATGGGTATTCCGCTTGAAATAAACTTCCTCGGCATAAGAGACGAAAGGCACTATCCTGCCGCAGATTTCTGGCGCCTTGCAGGTGAAGAAAGGTCACCCGTTATATTCGGATTTGACGCTCACACCGCCGAATCCGCCTTTGACGGAGAGTCACTCATAAAGGCAGAAAAAATCGTCGCCGATAACGGTCTGACGGTTATCGACGAGCTGGAAATATAATAAAGTTTTCGGTTTTCGGCGAAATGCCTTCCCCTTTGGGGGAAGGGGGACCGCTTGCGGTGGATGAGGGAAAATTTTCGGTTTTTGACTTTTTATTTATCATTCGTCAGCCTTCCGCTTCCCTGAACGGGGATTGAGTCTCCGAGATAAGTCGGTTCCGGCTTGATTATGCACCACAAAAAATCCTTATCCCTTGCAAGAAATTCCCTCACATCGTTATATTTCTGCATAACATAAGTATTCGGCATTGACTCCGTACCGCAGGCGTCAATGCCCATTTTTCTTGCATCGTAAACCGCACGGTAAAGATGATAAGGCTGAGTTACTATCAGCATTTTTTCAACCTTGAAAATTTCCTTTGCCCTGTACATACTTTCGTATGTTGAAAAGCCTGCATGGTCCATGAAAATATCCTCATCGGGAACTCCGTTTTCCATGGCGTAGCTTTTCATAACATTAACCTCATCATAATCTTCTTTTCCGTGGTCGCCGCTCATAAGAAGCTTTGCGCTCACTCCGCTTTTATAAAGCTCAACCCCTCTTTGAAGTCTGTCGCGCAGCATATCGGACGGCGTTCCGTTTGCCGCCGAGCAGCCGAGAACCATTATGCAGTCATATCCCGTTCCCGCATCTTCGGGGTCAACAATATAAGGCTCGGCTTTTGATTTCACAATTTGATTTATAATAACCGATATTGTCGCCGCAGCGGCAATAACAAGCAAAAAAATCCGCAGTATTTTTCCGATTATTTTCATAATTGCCTCCCGTATTATTATTGTTTATATTATGGAATATAATTATTTTCTTTTTGTAAACTGAAAATTACAATATAATGACAAAAGACATAGAACGGAAACCGTTCTATGTCTTTTATCGGATGGCTCTACATTGTTGCTCACATATGCAGATTCGTGTAATTATTATAGGTTATTTTTTTCGGGTTGTCAATAGTTTTTTTAAATTTATACACTTTTATTATGTTCTGTCCACAATAAATGATTATCATATATTTAATTCTTTTTCAACAAGCTCGGACATGGTTTCAACGGCGCCCGCGGCCGCTATCATACAGTTTATCCAGAAATTATGCCCGTTAAGCGTTTTTTCGTCCATCCAATGAGTCGGAATCATTCCGTCCTCACGCTGAACCCTTGTTATTGTATCGGCAAGTGCCTTTGCCTTTGCAAGATAAAGCTCGCCTCTGCCCGCCTTGTACATAGCAATAAATGTCATAATAATACCCGCGGAGCTTGCATCAATGGGAACATACCAGTTATACTGCTCAAGAGCACACGGAGTCGGCCACGCCGAGGTATCGGCGCTGTCTTTATTCCACGGAGCCGGTCTGTTCCATACAACAAACTGGTCCTCAACATATCTCAGAATATCTTCGGCAATTTTCATCTTGCTTTCATCGCCGGAATGATACTTTGCATAGTATCTCACCAATGCCGAAGCGCCGAAATGAGTAAGATTTGAATAATTTGCGGAAAGTCCGCTGTCCTCAAACTGACCCTCCCAGTTGTAAGTCAAGAGAGTATTTTTCTCAACGAATTTAATTGCATTATCCGCAAGCGTTTTCCATTTCTCCTCGCCTGTGCGCTCATAAAGCTTCATAAGGAAAGGCACAATATTGCTCAGCGGGTCGCAGGGATTTGAGCTGATTGTTTCTCCCGTTTTGCCGTCTATTATAAGGTCCCAAGTGCCGTTCTTCCGAACATTTCTCAGATAAAATTCGCCGATTGTTATTGCGGCATCGAGATATTTCCGCTCCTTGATTTTTTCCTCAAGCAGTAAATAAGCCTTGCCGACATAAGACGGATAAATCATCATAACCGTGCTGCTTCTGCTTCTTACAACCTCGCCGTAGTCATGGTTTGACGCCTCACAAACTTCAAGCTTATATGTAGGCGGAACACCGTCCGTCGGGCCGTTATCGTGCGGAGTAATTTCCAGAAGATAGTCTGCACAGTTCTTTGCGATTTTCAGCGCATCATCGGCTTTTTCGGGAAAAACCTCTGCATAATTAAGCATAGCGCCTATAATCGAGGAATGTGTTTTGCTCGGATAAGCATTCAGCAGATAATTCGGGTCGGGTTCACCCTTCTCAAGCCAGTAACGGATAAAATCGAGGTTCATTATATAGTCAAATGCGCGGGACGCACATTCTTTATATGTGTACTTGGCTTTGGGGTAATCCGTATTGAACGGAGCAAGCTTGAAAAATGTTCTCGCACCGACCAAAAAGCCCTCGCTGTTATCCTCGTTTACCGTTCTGACCGTCAGTTCAACAACGCCCTCGGGTATATCTTTCCATATATCCGTAAGTAAAGCCGTGGGCTTTTCCGCATCAAAAGAATGAATATTTCCGTTTTCGTCCTTTGCGGAAAATCTGTATTTTTTACACCCCGATATGGGCTGAAACTGAAATGAAGGAACATACATAAACTGAAAGGCTTCCGCATTCCAGAAAGGTCTGCCGTTTTCTCCGCCGTGATGTGCGGTTGTTTCCGCGCTGCAGCATTCTTTCCGAGCCTGTTTATTTAATTCTTCGTTTGTCATACTACACCCCGAATTGTCAACAAGATTTTATTTTATGAATTTTCCGTCACGGCAGTCTGAGTGGTTTCCGCCGTTGTCGGCTCGGTATAGGGAGCAAGGAAATCGGCGCTCACCCAGCCTTTTGAATTTCTATATGTGACATATGCCCAGCCCGGAACGGAATCCGTAACCTCAACCACCGTTCCTTTCGGCAGCTTGCCGACTACGGAAGCTCCCGATTTTGCTTCACTTCTCATATTCAGAACACTGCCCGAGGTTGAAACGGTATACATTCCTTTGGCAACGGCAGGCGCCGGCGGCAGGGTTGTCGGCTCTGTCTGACCCACACCCGCCGAAGCAATAATTGCTTCATCAACGGTGAGTATTCCCCATACGCCGTCCTTTTTCGCCATATATTTTCCGTTTTTGCCCTGGAGCATCATATCAAACACAAAGCCCGCAACGGTTTCACCCTTGGTGTTGATTATTCCGTATTTTCCGTCCTTTTTAACGGGTGCAAGGCCGTTTCTGAATGCAAACGAAATATCCTCTCCCGTAAGACTGCATTCGCTCTCGGAATCGTATTCGCACTCAATCAGAGTAACGCCGTTTTCCGTTATATATCCCCATTTTCCGTCAAGCTCTACGGCGGCTATTCCGATATTGAAATCCTGCGCCTTATCGTAAACGGCGGCTATTTCAAGCTCGGCATTTTCGTTGATATAACCGTATCTTGCGCCTTTTGCAAGAGAGGTTGCAACGGGATAAAGACCCTCTGAAAGCTCAAGCTCCTTAGGCTTTACCGCTTTAAGCATACCGCTGTCATCAGCCCACGAAAGTGTGTTTTTCTTTTCGTCCCAGCAGGGGATTTTTTCGGGCTTGCGGGCGCCGTGATACTGTCTTGTTGAAATGCTCAGAGTTTCGGTATCAATCAGCAGAATATATTCCGAGCGCGGACTTTTAACCGTATATTTTTTGCTTCTCCATTTGTCGCTGCACACCGAAAAATTATCGTTCTGAGCTTTTTCGGTAATAACTCCGTCAAGAGTCATAATTCCCGATTTTCCGCTCTCCGCCTCGGTGAAAACATTGAATTTTTCGTCAACGCACTTTATATCGGATATATTTTCAAAGCCCTCGGTCAGAAAAATTCCGCCGCTCACCCTGTTTTTTTCAATCTCCTTTTTGCGCTTTACGGCAAGAGCCGAAACGCAGATAACGGCAATAATCACCGCAACGGCAATGCAAACCGCCGCGGGAACCCATTTCGGAAGTCCTTTTTTCTTTTTAAAGGTTATATTTCTGTTCGGCATAAGCTTCCTCCGAAAGACAGTCAATTATTTTTCAGTATTTCATTGCAGAAATCAAGCAAAAGACTTACATCGTCATTTGCTGTTTTCCAGATTATTTCTCTGTTCATCGAACCGTAATTATGTGCAAAAATGTTACGCATTTCTCTGATGGCGGACCACGGTACGAGATTTGATGTTTCGTTCTTAAATTCCTCGGAAAGTTTTCCGCTCAGCTCACCTATCTGTAAAATGCTGAATGAAACAGATTTCTGATAGTCGGTATCAAGAGAAAATATATCAAAGGATTTTCCGTATCTTTCAATTGTTTTTTCGATTTCGGCACAATAATCTCTGATATGCTCTATTCTCTGTAAATCAGGCAACTGCATACAGGCTTTTCCTTTCTTTCAATATATTTTCTCTGAAAGTAATTTCACTTTGTCTGATAATCGGCTGTTCAATCGAAGATACGGTTATCAAATCTACTTCCTTACAAAATGCGCTTGATAATTCTTCATATAATGCTCCGAGCTTAAAAAGAGAATTAAGGTCTGTATCTGTTGTATCAACCATCAAATCTATATCGCTGTTTTCATTCGCGGTATTGCGGGCATATGAGCCGAAAAGAAATACAGCTTTTAAATTATATTTTTTTGCAATCGGTGTGATAATAAGCTTTATTTCATCTGTTGTATATACCATTTGTTCATCACCTCTGATTTTATTATATTCAAAATATAAAATAAAATCAAGTATCCGACCCATTAAAGTTAAAAATCCTCTTGACTAACTCCTCATTTCGTTATATATTATAATAGTATTATAGGAAGTATGCGCAAAATCGCATATACCTAAGGAGGAAGAAGTTTGAAACAAAAATATCGCACAGGTAGCCACAAAAGGGCATAACGAAAAAGCCGTCTGAGAGACAGCAAAAAAACGGTATTTTAAGAGCTTACACTAAGAATCAGCTACTTCATCCTTGAAAATGTAACCCCGTTTA
>JAZRYD010000031.1:0-29991 GCA_045600535.1 Acutalibacteraceae bacterium
GGGCAACGCTCTCGGCATTGACACCAGAAAAATCACCTGGAAGCGCTGCGTTGATATGAATGACCGCCAGCTCCGCTTTATCGTTGACGGTATGGGCGGAAAAGCAAACGGCGTTCCCCGTGAAGACGGCTTCGATATAACCGTTGCCAGCGAAATTATGGCTGTTTTCTGCCTTGCAACTTCAATCACCGACCTTAAAGCAAGACTTTCACGCATTATTGTCGGCTACACCTTTGACGATAAGCCCGTAACCGCAGGCGATCTTAAGGCAGTAGGCGCAATGACAGCTCTTCTTAAAGATGCTTTCAAGCCGAACCTTGTTCAGACCCTTGAGGGCACTCCCGCATTCGTTCACGGCGGCCCGTTCGCAAACATTGCTCACGGCTGTAACTCCGTTATGGCAACAAAGCTTGCTCTTAAAATGGGTGATTACACCGTTACGGAAGCAGGCTTCGGTGCTGACCTCGGTGCTGAGAAATTCCTTGACATCAAATGCCGTATGGCAGGTCTCACTCCCGATGCGGTTGTTATCGTTGCAACTGTTCGCGCACTCAAGATGCACGGCGGTCTTGACAAGAAACAGCTCGGTTCGGAAGACCTTGCCGCTCTTGAAAAGGGTATTCCCAATCTTCTGCGCCACGTTTCAAACATCAAGAATGTTTATAAGCTTCCCTGCGTTGTTGCGGTTAACAGATTCCCGACCGACACCGATGCCGAGATAGATTTCATCATCAAGAAGTGCCGTGAGCTCGGCGTTAACACCGTTCTTTCAACCGTATGGGCTGAGGGCGGCAAAGGCGGCGAAGAGCTTGCAAAAGAGGTTGTTCGTCTTTGCGAAGAAGAGCAGGGCGACTTCACATTCTCCTATGAGCTTGACCAAAGCATAGAAGAAAAAATCGAAGCGGTTGTTACAAAGATATACGGCGGTGACGGCATTATCATTACTCCCGCGGCAAAGAAGCAGATTGAACAGCTTACTGCTCTCGGATTTGACAAAGTTCCTGTATGTATTGCGAAAACACAGTACAGCTTCTCCGATGACCCTGCAAAACTCGGCGCTCCCGAAGGCTTCAAGGTCACCGTCAGTAATGTCAAGATTTCCGCAGGCGCAGGCTTCATAGTTGTTCTTACCGGCGATATCCTCACAATGCCCGGTCTGCCAAAGTCACCTGCCGCAGAGCGCATTGATGTTGACGAAAACGGCAAAATCAGCGGACTCTTCTGATAAATAACAATTCTTAAACAGGCTTATGAAGCTATTTTCATAAGCCTGTTTTTTAACGGTAACAATTTTTGTAATCAAACTGTAACTGTTTAGTAATTGAAAATCACATAATTATATTGTAGAATAATAAGGCAAAAAAGTGTGAAAGAAAGATAACAAATGAGATACAAAAAAATCTGCGGACTGCTGACAATAATTTCAGCCGCAATTTTCATATCATCGTGTTCGGATAAAAACATACCGAATACAGACTTAACTGTTAAGGAAACCGGTGTTGCCGAGGCATCTGTTTCTGTTGCCGAAACAGATGCTTCCTATACCGAAACCTCTGCTTTTTACAGCAAAGCCTCAACCAAAAATCCCACCGAAACAAAGCGCTCAAGAGAAAAAGGCGATTATTCGTGTTTTGACAACTGCGCTTTCGTAGGCAATTCAAGAACTCTCGACCTTAAGGATTACGGGCTGATAAAAAATGCTTATGCTTCAATCGGCGCAAATGTAAGCTCTGTTTATACCAAATCCGCACCGGGTAAAAATGTTCCGATTATGGACGAAATCGGTGAAAGACACTACGAAAAATATTTCCTGCAATTCGGAGAAAACGAATGCGGTTGGCCGAATATTGATATATTCATTGAAAAATACACAAAAATTATCAATGATATAAAAGTAAAAGACCCGACGGCAAAAATATATGTTCAGTCAATCATACCGATAACCGCCTCCGCCTCTCTCAGAGCCGAGGACGATTGTACAAATGAGCGCATAAATATTTTTAACGCCCGTATAGAAAAAATGTCAGCAGATGAAAATGTTGAATTCATCGACATCGGAGTTCCTTTCAGAGATGCACACGGCTGTCTGCCCGAGGAAGCCGCTCCCGACGGAATGCACCTCAATTATAAATACTGCAAAATATGGCTTGATTACCTTGCCGACAATATTTAATTCGGAGAAACAAAATGAAAAAAATCCTTTCACTTATTATAATTATCGCCGTTCCCCTCGCCCTTTTCGGCTGCGGTAACAAAGATACCGTTCCTGATAATATCGACATTCGTGCATTATCCGATGCGATGATTGAAGGGCTTGAATTCGGCGCTGAGCTTGAAGAATGCCCGTCTGATGCTGCGCTTTCAAATTATGCTCTTGATGAAAATTTATGCTCCGAAATCATATTTTACCGTGCCGGAAGCGCCGTTGCCGATGAATTGGCAATATTCAAAGCCGCAAATGCTTCCGCAGTTTCGGATATAGAAAAATCGGTTCGGAACAGAATTGACTATCTGAACGACGGCTATTCCGACTATAAGCCCTCCGAAGTTCCGAAGATAGAAAAAGCGCTTGTTAAAACAGTCGGAAATGTTGAGATAATGTGCATAAGCGAAAGCCCTTATAAAGAAGCCGAGACAATTGTAACAGATTATTTTATAAAGGCTCTCAAACCCTGTTTAGAATAATATTTTCCGCAAAGCTTCTGATTCTCGGATTTTTTGCGGAATTTTTTCTTTTATAAAAAACAATTGACTATTTTATTTTCTTTTGATAAAATATGAATATAATTTAGTTGAACCTGAAAAATTTATCAATATGATATTTTAACGGAGAAAAAGATTATGACAATTAAAGAATGTTACGAAACAATAAACGCCGATTTTGACGGCGTAATGTCAAGACTGCTTGCCGAAACAAGAGTGGCAAAATTCGCCGTAAGATTCCCCGATGACCCGTCCCTCGAGTCTCTCTGCAGTTCTTATGCCGCAGGCGATATCGAAACCGCATTCCGCGCAGCTCACACCTTAAAGGGAACAAGCGCAAATCTCGGCTTCAGCGATTTATACCAAAAAGCAAGCGATGTAACCGAAGAACTCAGAAACGGCAATCCGAGCCCAGATTTTGAAGCTAAGCTTGAAAAATGCAAAGAAAGCTATAATACTGTTTGTACGGCACTGAAAAACTATATTGAAGACAGAACAGACTGAAAAAAACTCCGTCAAAGAGCAAAGATTCATAAACAGATTTATGAAACTCTGCCAAAGACGGAGATTTTTTTATCCGGAATTAAATTTTAATTTACCTGCTGAGAAATTTTCCTATTTCCTTAATAAGAATCGAAAAATCAATCGGTTTTGTGATATGGGAATTCATTCCGGCTTCAAGAGCTGCCCGCTTGTCCTCGTCAAAGGCATTCGCCGTCATTGCGAATATCGGAATTGCAGGCGCGTCCTCACGGTCAAGCGCTCTGATTGCCCTTGTTGCCTCATAGCCGTTCATTTCGGGCATCATAATATCCATAAGAATAATATCATATGTCCCGGGAGGATTACCCGCAAATGCCTCAACCGCAGCTCTGCCGTTTTCGGCAAGAGTGACTATAATTCCTTCTTCTTCAAGTATTGTCTGCGCTATTTCGGCGTTCAGTTCGTTATCCTCAACAAGAAGCGCCTTTATACCCTTTGCGGAAACAACGGTTTCGGAGACATACTTTCTTTCGATATTATCAATCTTGAACGGGAGCACGACGGTAAAGGTACTGCCGACATTGAGTTCACTTTCAACAAGAATTGTGCCGCCCATAAGCTCGGCAAGGTTCTTGGAGATTGCCATACCGATTCCGGTTCCCTTATATTTTGCACGGCTTCCGCCGTTTTCCTGGGAAAAGGCTTCAAAAATATGCTCAAGAAATTCGGGCTTCATTCCGCAGCCGTTATCGGATATAACAAAATTAAGCTCGGTATATTCTCCGTCGGACTCGGCTTCGGTAACATCGAAGCTGATTTTCCCTCCGTCGGGCGTAAACTTTACTGCATTTCCGAGAATATTTATAAGCACCTGGCGCAGATGCAGAGAATCAACAAGCAGATTGGGGTTTTTTATATTCTCATAATTAACCGTATATTCTATATCACGGCTCTGAAGCTGACCCTGAATTATTGAGCTGCAATTATCAATCAGAGTTCTTATATCTATCGGCTCAAATTCTATAACGGTTTTGCCGCTTTCAATTCGGCTCATATCAAGCACATCATTGATAAGCGAAAGCAGATGATGCGATGCACTGTCAATCTTTTCAAGACAGTTTGCCGCCTTGGGAGACATTTCTTCCTGCTTGGCAATGGTCACCATACCCATAATTCCATTTATCGGAGTGCGTATATCATGTGACATATTTGAAAGAAAAACCGTTTTTGCTTTGCTCGCCGCCTCTGCTTTTTTGAGTGCTTCTTCAATCTGCGCTCTCGCTTTCTCCCTCTCCTCGGAAACATAGTATTTCGTCATATATTCCTCACGCTGAGTGGTAACATTGAAAGCATAAATATTTATTGAAGCTACGAGGAAACCGATTGAATAGAACGGGCCGTCGGGATAAAGCATTTGCAGAATACCGAATAAAACGGGTATCATCGAAAAAAGAAGCGATGAAAGGTACATATATTTCCGCTCTTTTTTGTGCGACTTAAATGTATAAATTATCGAATATATGGCGGGCGGAACATACTGACTGAACTGGAGTGCAAACAGCAGGTAACGCAGCTTATAAGGGTGGTATACTCCCGCTTCGTCAATCATAAACGCATTTTTTGTAAATATATTCTGAATAAGGAAACCTATCTGCACAAAGAAGATGCAGATTCTGATTATTTTGAGAAAATCGTCGCTTTTTCCTTTGGCTTTCATATACTTTGCGCAGTAATATGAGCACATCAGCGCAGAGGTTGCCGCCATTGAGTGAAATCCGTAGGTTGTAATAATGAAAAGCATACGGTAAACCGGAGTATTCGGAGAACCTATAAATCCCCAGAACGCATCAACAAGGCAGAAACAGATGAAGAATGTAAGCACTTGGCAAAACGGCTTATCAATCGTTTCCTTGAATTTTGTTGTTCTGACTCTGTTTCTGATAATCGCTATGACCGCTGCGCAGATAATGCCCGAATAAGCGTACATTATGTAGACATCAAACGGCATAAATACTTCCTCCTTTTTTTCTGACTGCGATAACAATCGGCGGAATAATAAGCAATTGACAGATTATCCCGGGAAAAGCCGTGAAAAGTGCTCCGCTTGCGAATGCGGACAATCCGAACTGAGAAGAACCGAGACCCGCCATTGCAAATCTCGCTATGCCCCAGACGATTCTGCCGCACAGCATTGAGATAAGCAAGGACGGATAAATATAAATATTTTTCTTCGGAAAAGCTTTATAAAGAATACCCGAAATCAGACCGTAAGTACAAAGCTCAAGCGAAATAGCCACCGCAAACGGATACATCACCGGAGCACCGAAAATAACGCTTCTTAATATCGGCGCAATCAGTCCTACTGCCGCCCCGTACTGCCAACCGCAGATAAATCCGCAAAGCATAACGGGAATGTGCATAGGTGAAAGCATATTGCCTATTTTGGGTATTCCGCCCGTGATAATCGGCAAAACAAGACACAGAGCAAGAAGCATTGCCGACACCGCCGTATTTTTCACTGCATTTTTCATAAACTTCTTTCTCAATCTCCTTTTATCCCGAAGATAAGGCGTAATATTCCGCCGAGAACTCTGGGACTGCGAACAACTACTACCTTCATCGTATAACCTCCCGAAATCAGTATCGGCAAAAGCCGAATCCTGCCATAATCAGCATCACGGCAATAACTGTAACCGCAGCTTTATGCGGAAAAATACAAGCGGTTATCAATCCCGCCGCAAAGGCTATACAAATTACTCCCCTTGAATTGTATATACTCAACATATCACCGCCCGTTTGATTATATGAATCGGCTTATGCCCATTACATTATAATCAAATGGGGGTATTTTAGTTACTTCTTACGCTGTCTGATTTCCCATTCCTTAACGGAATTTGCCTGCCCAAACATAGCGCAGTAGCTCTCATGGCGCGAAGCCGGAATTTCACCGTCCTCAACCGCCTGCAATATTCTGCACCCTTTATCCTTAACATGAGTGCAGGACGTAAATCTGCATTGACCGATATATTTTTCAAATTCTCTGAAAGCAAAGGGCAAATCATCTTTTAAAATTATTTCATCATCTTCAAAATCAAACGATGAAAATCCGGGAGTATCGGCAACATAGCCGCCCTCGGTTTTGAAAAGCTCGCTGTGACGGGTGGTATGCCTGCCTCTGCCGAGCTTTTCGCTGATTTCGCCCGTTTTCAGTTGAAGCTTCGGGTCAATTGCATTAAGCAATGTGGATTTTCCCACTCCCGAATTTCCGCTGAATGCGCTGATATGGTCTTTCAGCTCTCTGCGAACCTCTTCCGTTCCCCTGCCGTCAACGGCTGATACTGCGTAAGAAATAAATCCGGCTTTTCTGTAAATCTCAACATATTCATCGGCAGGCATCATATCCGCCTTGGTGAACAGTATAACCGGCTCAATTCCCGCCGTTTCGGCATAAGCCGTAAGCCTGTCGATAATCAGAAAAACGGGGCTCGGCTCGCAGGTTGACGAAAGAATAAAAAGTCTGTCGATATTCGCAACCGGAGGACGCATAAGCTCACTTGTTCTCGGTGCGATTTCGTCTATGGTATTTTCCGCTTTTTCATTTACGGAAATTTTAACTCTGTCACCGGCAAGAGGCTTTATCCCCTGCTTGCGGAAAAGCCCTCTTGCCTTGCATTCAAATATTTCTCCGTCGGCTTCAACATAATAGAAGCCGCCTATTCCTTTAATGATTATTCCGTCTTTTGTCATCATTCAATACCGTCGGCAGTTCCCACATAAAGGTCGATTTCGGTATTGACGGGATAAACTATAACAATTGACGATGACGGGCTCTGCGAAATAACCACGCCTATCTTGCTGCTGTCATAGGTTATCTGACCCTTTTTATTGATATTGTAAAATCCCGTAGTCTGAAGCTTTTCATAAGCTTCTTCGTATGTCATTCCCTGAACATCAGGCATCTGCTTTCTCTGAACATTGGCACTCGGATTTACATAAGAGCCGTTTGAAACCTTGGCAGGCTTACTGCTGAAGTTTATATTGCAGGAATAATACAGGCTGTCATTTATATAAACCTTTATCGGTGCGCTTGCTCCCGCTCCCTCAACCTCAACGGTAAAATCATTGCCGTCCATAAGCAGAGTTTTGCGTATCTGAGATTCGTTATTAACAAACACCTCAAATGTGCCTCTGTTGCCCGTTGCGGGAAGCGCAACATCAAATGTCGCCTTTGCGCTTTCGGGTGTTCCGTTGCTGACTACAACCGAAACCTTGCTTCCGCGAAGCACCTTTTCGCCCTCCTCGGGAGTCTGTCTGATAACCTCACCTGCGGGTCTGTTGCTGTTTTCCTGGGTTACATTGGTATCAAATGTAAGATAAACCGACTCAACAAGAACCTTTGCCATTTCGGTATCATAGCCGACTATCTGAGGAACGGAGATGAGGTCTTCATCGCTTGCATAGTAAATTGTTACCGTGCTTCCGCTGAGCGCCTCAACATTGCGTTCGGGGTCGGTTTTGATAACCGTTCCGAATTCCTCAACGGTGCTTACCATGGGAATGGGCGTTACCGTAAATCCTTTGCTTTCAAGGGTACGCTTCGCCTGCTCATACATCATACCGTAAACATCGGTAACGGGTATTTTCTGCTCATTGCTTGCAACGGTGAGCGTTATTTTCATCGGGGTTGAAGTAACCTTCGTTCCGCTCTTGGGCTCCTGACCGTAAATAACGCCGTCCTGATATCCGCTGTTGGGAACCTTTTTAATATCAAAGGTGAATATTCCGTCATATTCCTTGCTCTCCTGAACGGTTACATAGTTACTGCCCGCAAAGTTCGGAACAACATTCGCCGCTTTTTTGAACACATCGGTGAAGAAGAACAGTATCGCAAAGATAACCGCAAGCAGAACGGCAAGTCCGATTCCCGCACCGGCTGCAATCATTTTAAGCTTTGTTTTCTTCTCATCGGAATCATCGTATTCCGCATTGTTTACCGCCGTATTTGCAGGCTGAGGCTGAGTTGAAGTCTTTGCCTGCTGAACGGGTCTTTTGGTTGAAACATATTTTGTGGGGTCATTATCCACAAAGAAATTCTGCTGAAATCTTATGGTCGGATTTCTCTTGAATTCTTCAATATCGAGCAGCATTTCCGCCGCCGACTGGTATCTGTCCGCCGCATTCTTCTGCATGGCGTGCATTGTTATCTGCTCAAGACCTACGGGAATACTGCTGTTAAGCTCTCTCGGGCGCTTCGGGTCATTCTGGAGCTGCATAAGTGCAACCGAAACGGAGCTGTCCGCCTGGAACGGAAGCTGACCCGTGAGCATTTCATACATCACAACGCCGACGGAATATATATCCGCTCTGTCATCGGTGGTATCACCTCTCGCCTGCTCGGGGCTGATATAGTGAACCGAACCGATTGCGCTGTCGGTCATGGTTTTGGTATCGCTGTAACTGAAACGGGCAATGCCGAAATCCGTAACCTTTATGTTGCCGTTTGAAAGCAGCATTATATTCTGCGGCTTTATATCTCTATGTACTATGCCTTTATCGTGAGCGTGCTGGAGCGCGCGGAGAATCTGCATTGTAAAATGCACGGTCTCTTTTATTCCGAGCTTGCCCTGCTGTTCGATATATTCCTTAAGAGTTATACCCTCAACATATTCCATAACGATATACTGGAGTCTGTCACCGTAGCTTACGTTGAAAACCTTAACGATATTCGGGTGAGAAAGAACAGCTATCGCCTTGGACTCATTTTTAAATCTGCGGCGGAACTCCTCGTTTGCAAGATATTCCTCTTTCAGAATTTTAACCGCAACGATACGGTCATCAATATTATCATAGGCTTTATAGACAACCGCCATTCCGCCTACGCCCATAACCTCCTGAATTTCATATCGTCCGTCAAGTCTTTTGCCGGTATAATTATCCATAATGTTTATTCCTTTCTCACTTTGAAACCGCAACAACGGTGATGTTATCTCCGCCGCCGTTATAGTTGGCTTTATCCACAAGATTTTTCATTGTCTCTTCATTCACTCCGCCGCCGAGCATTTCGGCAATATCATCGGGCTGAACATAATTTGAAAGTCCGTCTGTGCAGAGGAAAACAATATCTTCTCCGAAATCCTCCTGACAGAAATCCACATTGATGCGGTTTTCAACGCCGAGAGCCCTCGTGATGATATGCTTTTTCGGGTGGTCAACCGCTTCCTCGGGAGTAATTTCCCCGTTATCAAGCATATTCTGAACCACCGAATGGTCTTTGGTAAGCTGGGTAAGCTTGCCGCCGCTGAGCAGATAAGCTCTGCTGTCACCTGCGTGAACGATATAAACAAATTCATTTCTGATAATCGCCGCAACCGCAGTTGTTCCCATTCCTTCATATTTTTCATCGGAGACAGAAATATCATAGACGGCTTTGTTTGCACATTCCACCGCGGAAATCAGCAGACTTCTCACCGAAATATCTGACATTCCCGCAAAATATCCGGAAGTGATTTTTTCTCTTATTGCCTTAACGGCAACAGAGCTTGCAAGTGCGCCTTCTGCCGCACCGCCCATTCCGTCACATACAACCGCAAACACCGCACCACCGACAAGCTCGCCCGCCGCATAGGAATCCTGGTTGTTTTCGCGGACTATTCCCATATCGGTCTTTGCTGAAATATTCATTGTTCAATCTCCTCCTTTGAAGCCTTATGCTTTAATCTGAGTTGACCGCACGAAGCGTCTATATCCGAACCGAGTTTTCTGCGAACCGTTGCGGTAATACCGTTTTTGCCGAGAATTTCGATAAATCTTTCTATTCTCTCCGGGCTGCTCGGTTTAAAAGGACTTTCGGCAACCTCATTTATCGGAATGAGGTTCACGTGACATAACATTCCTTTGAGCCTCCTGGAAAGCTCTCTTGCACATTCGTCACTGTCGTTTACGCCGGACATCATCGAATATTCAAACGATATTCTTCTTGAGGTTTCACCGGCATATTTTCTGCATATCCCGAGAAGCTCTTCAACGGGATAGCGTTTATTTATCGGCATAATCTTATTTCTTATTTCGTTATTCGGCGCATGGAGCGAAACAGAAAGGGTTAACTGAAGCTTTTTTTCAAGCATCTCTTCGATTTTCGGAACAACTCCGCAGGTTGAAAGCGAAATATTCCGCATTGAAAGTCCGAGACCCTTTTCATCGGTTACAAGCTCGATAAAACGCATAACATTATCAAAATTATCCATCGGCTCGCCCATTCCCATAAGCACGATATGCGATATTCTTTCGCCGAGGTCTTTTTGCGCCGTATAAATCTCGGAAAGAATTTCACCTGCCAGCAGGCTCCTTTTAAATCCGCCGATAGTGGAAGCGCAGAACGCGCACCCCATTTTGCAGCCCACCTGCGATGAAACGCATATGGTATAGCCGTATTTATATTTCATAACAACGCTTTCGATATAGTCGCCGTCATACATCGAAAACAGATATTTGACCGTGCCGTCAAGCTTCGAGACCTGCTTTCTGACTATCCCGCAGGAATGAAGCGGATATTTTTCTTTCAGCGCTTCCCTGAGTGAAGCGGGAATATTCGTCATTTCGTCATATGACGAAGCAAGATGCTTATGAAGCCATTCATATATCTGCTTTGCACGGAATGACGGAAGCTTCATTTCGGCAAGAGCTGATGAAAGCTCCGCAAAATTCATTGACCTTATATCAGACATTTCTTACCTCCGTATAAAAGCGGCGATAAAGAAGCCGTCTGTTGAATTTATATGCGGCATAAGGGTCAGATAATCATCATCGCCGTTATATCTCGGTATTTCGGGCAAAACCTTAACCTTTTCAAAATCGGAGTGCTCTGCAAGAAATTTATTGCAGACCTCCGAATTTTCGGCGGGGTTCAGCGTACAGGTGGAATAAACAAGTCTGCCGCCCTTTTTGAGATATTTCACCGCATTGCAGAGTATTTTATACTGAATCTCGGGAAGGGATTCCAAATCAAAGCGGTCTTTGAATCTGATTTCGGGCTTTCTTCTGATTATTCCGAGACCCGAACACGGTACATCGCAGAGAACTCTGTCTGCCATACCGTAATTTTCATTGAAAACGGAAGCATCGGAAAGATATGTATATACATTTTTAAGTCCGAGCCTCTCCGCGCCGTTCTTTATCAGCTCAACTCTTGACTGATAAACATCAAAGGCTCTCACGCAGCCCGTATTTTTCATAAGCTCGGCAATCGTAAAGGTTTTTCCGCCCGGTGCGGAGCAAAGGTCAAATACGGTTTCGTTTTCCTGAGGGGCAAGCGCACGGCAGCAATACTGCGAGGCGGTATCCTGAGCGTGGAAAAGACCCTCTTTATATGCCAAAAGGCTGTCAACAGAACCCGTGTTGCTGATTATGAGCGCATCGGGAACGGCGGTACTTTTTTCGGAAACAACGCCCTCCTCCGCAAGCTTCCATATAAGCTCATCTGCGGTTATTTTTTCGGTGTTGACTCTAATAACCGTAGGCGGAGCTTCAAGCGCTTTTTCTGCAAGCGCAACGGCGTTTTCAAGGCCGTATGAATTTATCCAAAGAGATATAAGCCACTCGGGGCAGGAATATTTTATTGCAAGATAGTTCGGGTCATCTTCGGATTTATCGGGCAGGCGCAGACCGTTATCGGCAACTCTGCGAAGCACGGCATTGACAAGCGAAGCGGCAAACTGCGATTTATTCACCTTTGCAAGATTTACGCTTTCGCTGACCGCCGCCCTTGCGGGAACCTTATCCATAAACAAAATCTGATATGCTCCCATACGCAGAATGGTATGAAGCTCGGGCTTCAGCTTTCTGACCGGCTGATTGAGATAGAGACTTAAGTTATAATCAATGAGAATAAGTCTGTCAAGCGTTCCGTATACGATATTACTCACGAACGCCCTGTCTCTTTCATCAAGTCCGTCATTTTCCTTAAGAAGTCCGTCAAGCACGAGGTTTGAATATGCTCCGTCCTTATGCACCTTGAGCAATGCCTCAAATGCCGTCTGCCTTGCGTTTTTCATAAATCCGAATTTCCTTTCAACTATCTGCGTCTGTTGTTCGCCGTTAATCTTAAAATAAATCTCAAAAGGTTTGCAAGTGCCACAACCATTGATGCCACATAGGTCATCGCCGCCGAGGCAAGAACCTTTTTCGCTCCGTTTGCTTCATCGTCATAAAGCAGACCCGTTTCTTCGATAACCTTCATCGCTCTGCGGCTTGCATTGAACTCAACGGGGAGCGTTACAAGCTGGAAAATGAATATTGCCGAATAAAGGAGAAGTCCTATTTGCACAAGCAAGCCGAAGCCCAGAAAATAACCGATGATTGCAAGCGGAAGTCCGATTGTTGAGCCGATATTACAAATCGGAATGATTGAATTTCTGAGCTTTATCGGGATATAATCGGTTGCGTGCTGAGCGGCGTGACCCGCTTCGTGGCAGGCTATTCCGACTGCCGCAACGGTTGAACTGCCGTAAACCCCCTCGGATAAGCTGATTACCTTGGTTTTGGGGTTATAGTTATCCGTAAGGCTTCCGGCTGTCTGCTGAATACGCACATCGGTTATTCCGTAATGGAGCAGAACCGCCTGAGCGGCATAAGCTCCCGTTATATTTCTTGAATTTAATACCTTTGAATATTTTTTATATGTGGATTTGACTTTAAACTGTGCCAAAGCCGCAATGAGCATTGCGGGAATGACGAGAATTATATACCAATAATCCATATACCATCCGTACATATCTTTCTCCTCGTTTTATATAAGTTCAAACTTACTGCCCTTTTCTATTGGATTTCCTCTCAAATAATCGGAAGCCGCCATTGATTTTTTATTTTCGGGCTGAATTTCAACAAGCTCAATGCACTTTTTATCTCCGCAGCAGACAACAAGTCTTTTATCCGCTTCGATAATTTCGCCCGCTTCGCCGTTTGCTTCTCCGAGAATAACGCTCTTGTGAATTTTGAAAGTTTTTTCGCCGAGAACAGCCGTTGCCGACGGCCACGGAGCAAGTCCTCTGATTTTATCGTGTATCTGCTTTGCAGTGCTTTTCCAGTCTATCGGTGAAAGCTCCTTTGAAAGCATCGGAGCATAGGTGAATTTGCTGTGGTCCTGCGCCGTGCGGTGAAGCTCGCCTTTTTCAAGCGCATTTACCGTTTCTTCAAGCACCGAAGCGCCGAGAACGGATAATCTGTCGTGCAGGCTTTCGGCGTTTTCGTTTTCACCTATCGGAATTTCTCGTGAAATGAGCATATCGCCCGTATCAAGGCCCTCGTCCATCATCATTGAGGTAACACCCGTTTTTTCAAGTCCGTTTATAATTGACCATTGAATGGGCGCAGCGCCGCGAAGCTCGGGAAGCAGAGAAGCGTGAATATTGATGCAGCCGTATTTCGGATATTCGAGTATCTCTTTCGGAAGAATTTTGCCGTAAGCCACAACTATAACAAGCTCGGGTGACGCCTCCTTAAGCATTTCAAGCGCCGTTCCGTCTCTCATTTTTGTCGGCTGATAAACGGGAATACCGTTTGCCGCGGCAAGCTCCTTAACGGGCGGCGGAGTTAAAATTCCGTGTCTGCCCTTGGGCTTATCGGGCTGAGTAAAAACACCTGTCACGGTGTGCCTCGTATCTATAAGCTTTTGCAGGCACGGAACCGCAAAATCGGGCGTACCCATAAAAACAATTCTCATTAAATGTTCTCCTTTTTTATTACCTTTTGAGTGAACAGAATACCGTCAAGATGGTCGGTTTCGTGGCAGAAGCATCTCGCCTTGAGTCCCTCGCCCTTATATACGCACCATTTGCCGTTTCTGTCCTGCGCCTTAACTCTCACAACGACAGGGCGGCGGGTAACTCCGCTTTCACCGGGCAGAGAAAGACAGCCCTCTTCTTCAAACTGCTCGCCCTCCGAGCTGATTATCTCGGGATTGACAAGCTCAATATATCCGTCGCCGCAGTCAAGCACAACGACTCTTCTTAAAATGCCTACCTGAACCGCCGCCAGACCCACACCGTTTGCCTGATACATTGTTTCTTTCATATCGTCAAGCAGCTGCCACAGACGGGCATCGAATTTTTCAACCTTTCTTGATGTTTTTCCGAGTATCGGGTCACCGACCTTAACTATGTTTCTGATAGCCATTCTTAATTTCCTCTTTTATATAATGAAATAAAATTACACGGTTGTATCGGGATTTATATCCGCATAAACGGTTACCTTTGAGAATGCGTTATCCGTTCCCGAAGCGGTAAGAATTTCCGAAATCATTTCTCTGAATGAAGCGGAATTTCTGCATTTGATAATAAGTCTGTATCTGTATTTTCCGCTGACCTTTGCCACTCTTGCAGACATAGGCCCGAGGGCTATTATTTTTTCGCCCTTATATTTTTCGCTTATAAGCTCTTTTATAAGCTCAAGCGCACGCTTTGAAGCGGCTTTGACCGCCGTTTCGTTTTCGCCCGTAAATCCCAGCACGCATATATCACAATACGGCGGATAAACGAGCGCTCTGCGAAGCATTATTTCCGTATTATAGAACGCTTCATAATCCTGCCTTGCGGCAAGACGGATTATTTCGTTTTCGGGCGTTAAGGTCTGAACTATCGCAGTACCCTCAAGCTCTCCTCTGCCCGACCTGCCCACAACCTGCGTTAAAAGCGAAAACGTTTTTTCAAGGCTTCTGAAATCATCGTTATAAAGCTGCTGGTCAACCGAAACAACGCCCACAAGCGTTACATTCGGAAAATTCAGCCCCTTTGCGACCATCTGAGTACCTATCATTATATCGTATTCACCTTTTGCGAAGCTATCCAGCAGTTTTTCGTGTGAATTTTTGCCCGAAGTGGAATCGGTATCCATTCTGACGATTCGCGCGTCCGGCAGAAGCTTATTCAGCTCGTCCTCAATTTTCTGAGTACCGAAGCCCGAATATCTGACGGCATTTTCTCCGCATTCGGGACAAACCCCCGTAAACGGCACGGAATATCCGCAATAATGGCACATCAGTCTGTCATTCGCCGTATGATAAGTCATTGATATACTGCAATTCGGACAGGTTATAACCTCTCCGCAGGAATTGCAGGCGGCAAAGGTATTGAAGCCGCGCCTGTTGATAAGCAGTATTGACTGTCTGCCGTTTTCGAGATTTGATTTGAGCGCTTCATAAAGAGTTTCGCTTATTTCCTTACAGCCCTCAGCTTTTTTCTCGGAGCGCATATCAACGGTTATAACCTTCGGCAAAACTGCGTTTCCGTATCTCTGAGTCAGAGTAAAAAGCTTATATTTCCCGCTCTGCGCCGCCGCAAAGCTTTCAACACTCGGCGTTGCGGAGGCAAGAATCAAAAGCGCATTATCCCCTGCCGCTCTGAATTTGGCAACATCAATCGCATCATATCTCGGAGTCTGTTCGGATTTATATGTATGCTCCTGTTCTTCGTCAATTATGATAAGTCCGATATTTTCAAGCGGAGCGAAAACGGCACTCCTTGTTCCGATAACGATTTTCGCATCACCGTTTTTAACTCTTTTCCACTCGTTGAGGCGTTCACGCACGGAAAGAGCGCTGTGGAAAACCGCAACATTTTTTCCGTATCTGCGGCAGAAAAGGTCAAGCGTCTGCGGAGTGAGTCCTATTTCGGGAACCATAACTATAACCGACCTGCCGCGGGATATAACCTCATCTATTACGCTCATATAAACGGAGGTTTTTCCGCTTCCCGTAACGCCGTAAAGCAGGGCGGCGGCAGGCTTTTTGCCGTCGGCAAGCGCCGACAGACCGTCATAGGCTTTCTGCTGCTCGGCAGAAAGCTTTATCGGCTCTGCTTTTGCCTCAATTCCCGTAAAATCGGGAAGATTTATAACCTGCTTATCGAAAAATTCAGCCGCACCCGATTTAACAAGTCCGTTTGCAATGGCGGGAGTCAGACCCGTGAAATAGCAAAGCTCTTTAACGCTTGCCGTTCCCAAATCTTCAAGCACCTCAGCCATTTCGGACTGCTTTTTCGTGAGCTTTATTTCGTCCGGAGTGTCAAGCAGCCTTATCATTTTAACGGTTATATCTCCGAGATTGCGCACCGCATCGCTGCTCACAAGCAGAAGCCCTTTTTTCATCAGCTTTTCGGGGATTGAATTATCCGTCTTGATTTTAAGCGCTTCAAACACTCTTTCGGGCTTTACGAAAATCTTTTTTTCCGAAAGATAATCAAAGAACTCCTTTTCCGTTCCCTCAAGAGCGGAAACCTTTTCAGGGTCTGCCTCTGGGTCAGCGGCATATGAGCTTACCATTTTATGATTTATCCCCGTGGGAAGCATCACCTTTGCCGCTTCGTAAAGAGTGCAGAAGGTTCTGCCCTTTATAAATTCGGCAAGCGCAAGCATTTTTTCGCTCAGCAGAGGTTCGCTGTCCAGAACGGAATTTATTTTTTTCAGGCGTTTTCCGTCGGAGATTTCCGTTACTTCAAAAATCACTCCGAGGCATTTTTTGTTGCCCTGTCCGAAAGGAACGGTTACTCTGCAGCCCGCTTTTGCGCTCTCTTCAAGCTCTGAGGGAATTATATAATCAAATTTTTTGTCAAAGGTATAGTTCGCCGCTTCAACGGCTACCTTTGCATACATAATCCGACCAACTCCCTCTTAAATAATTCAGATATTCTTAATTTCGTCAGGCTCAACTATTTCATATTCACCCGAGAGAATCTTATCAAGCGCCGCACTTACGGGCTTTTCTGTAACAAATTCATCGTTAGCTTCGTTTTCTTCCGAAATCTCTCTCGCAAGCTTTGCGGTTGCGGTTACAAGAGAATAACGGCTGGTGTGGTTTGAAAGAACTGAACTTAAATCGGGATTAAACATTGCGAATTACCTCACTTATAAGATTTTTGTTTCTTTTACTTTTGAGCCTTTCGGCTTTGATTATTGTTTCAATGCACTCAACCGCATTTTCAACGGTATCGTTAACCACCACATAGTCATAGTCATATGCTTTTTTCATTTCCTCATTCGCTATAACAAGGCGGTGATTTATGGTGTCCTCATCTTCGCTTCCTCTGCCTCTGAGTCTGCTTTCAAGAACGGTCATTGACGGCGGCATAAGGAATATGCTCACAACATCGGGACACTTGCTTTTGATTTTTGCCGCACCCTGAACCTCGATTTCAAGGATAACGGCGTTGCCCGCTTTTGTCATTTCATCAACGGGAGCTTTGGGAGTGCCGTAATATTTGCCGTTATATTCGGCATATTCAAGCATTTTATCCTCTTTCACCTTTGTTTCAAAATATTCCTTTGAAACGAAATAATAGTGAAGCCCGTCCACCTCATAATCTCTCTTGCTTCTGGTGGTCATCGAAATGGAAACCTTTATATCATCGTTCCTTTTGAGAAGCTCATTGAGAACGGTATCCTTTCCCGAACCCGAAGGGCCGGAAAAGGTTATCAGCATTCCTTTGTCGCTCATTCCTCATCGTCCTCCTCGTCAAGCTCGTCCTCTTCATCGTTGAGTCTGTTTGCAACGGTTTCACTCTGAAGATAGGTAAGAATAACATGGTCGCTGTCGGTTATGATAACGGCTCTCGTTCTTCTGCCGTGGGTTGCATCGATAAGCGTTCCCTTATCCTTGCTCTCCTGAATGATTCTCTTTATCGGGGCTGACTCGGGGCTGACTATGGCAACAAGCCGGCTTGCATTGACCATATTACCGAAGCCTATATTTATAAGTTTCACAAAAGCTCCCCCTTATTCGATATTCTGTATCTGCTCACGGATTTTTTCTATTTCCGCTTTAGCCGCAACAACTCTGCGTGCGATTTCAACGTCCTGAGCCTTTGAACCGATTGTATTCGCTTCACGGTTAAATTCCTGAATAAGAAAATCCATCTTCTTTCCGATTGCTTCATCTGCTTCAAGGAATGTTCTCATCTGCGAAATATGGCTGCGCAGTCTGACGGTTTCCTCCGCAACGGCTATTTTATCGGCGAATATTGCCGCCTCGGTGAGAAGCCGCTGTTCATCAATATGAGCATCGTCAAGCAGCTCTTGAAGCCTTGCAACAAGCTTTTCGTTATATTCCTTAACCGTTTCGGGTGAGCGCGCCTCAATAAATTCAACATTTTCAAGGATTATATCAAGTCTTGAGCTTACATCTTCTCTGAGCTTTTCGCCCTCTTTTTCTCTCATTGCGATGAAGCCGTTCAGCGCATCGGCAGCAACCTTTTCAACCGCCGCCCATATTCTGTCTTCATTCGCCGCTTCCTTGCGGAGCGTGAAAGCATCGGGTATTCTCGAAACATCGGAAACCTTGATATTGTTATCAAGTCCGTATTTTTCGGAAAGCTCTGCATAAGCATCAAGATAACTCTTAACAAGAGGGTGATTTACGCACACTATTGTGTCGGGCTCTTCAACCGTTTCAACCGATACATAACATTCCATTTTGCCTCTTGTGAGACTGCTCATAAAGAAGCTTTTCAGCTTCTCTTCAAGGAAGCCGTAGCTTCTCGGCACTCTTGAAGTAAATTCAAAATATCTGTGATTTACGCTTTTGATTTCAACCGTTATATCCATACCGTCTACGGTCTGAACGCTTCTGCCGTAGCCGGTCATACTTTTAAGCATTTTAATGACCTCCGCTTTTATTTATCACCGCAGGAGCAGCACGAAGAAAGCGCCTGCGGAATTTCAACCGTTAATTCGTTTTCGCCCTCAAAGCCGAGCCTTATAAATGCCGGATTTGAAAGCTCACTGCTTATTTTTGCGATATATGCGCCCTTGTTGGCGGCGCAGTTCATTGCACTTCTTGCAAGTCCCTCCGCCATAATATCGCCGATGCAGGAAAATGCGGTAAAATACATTGTATATTTTTCAACATAAAATGTACATTTGCCGACTTCTTTTTCATTCTCAAACGCCGTAAATTCAATGCAGTCCGGCTTTTCGCAGGGAAGAAAGCTTATCATTTTGAAGCGCTCCCCTTTCTTTTCATTCCAGCCGCATTAAACAGCGATTCAACCTCGGCTTCGGTTAAATCTCTCCATTGACCCGTGGGAAGCATACCGAGCTTTATACCGCCGACGGCAACTCTTTTGAGCCTTGCCACTTCAAGTCCGAGCGCCTCGCACATACGGCGAATCTGTCTGTTTCTGCCCTCATAGAGCACGATTTCAAGCACCGCTCTGTTCTCGTCCTTGGAAATAACCTGAACCTCTGCGGGAGCAGTCATTCTGCCGTCAAGCTCAACGCCGGTTGCAAGAATATCAACCTGCTCACCCGTTATCACGGGGCGTACCGTAACGCGGTAGGTTTTCGGAACATGCCTTGACGGGTGCATCATGGCGTTTGCAAATTCGCCGTCATTGGTCATAATCAGCGCACCCTCTGAAACCCTGTCAAGTCTGCCTACGGGATAAATTCTTTCTTTTATATCCTTTGTAAGCTCAAGCACACATTTTCTGCCGAGCTCATCATCGGTTGTTGTAACAAACCCTCTCGGCTTATTGAGAAGAATATATCTGAGATTATTTTCGATTTTTACTTTTTTTCCTCTCACGAGAACGGTATCTCTTTTCGGGTCAACACTGTCACCTATCTGAGCAGCGACACCGTTGACCTTAACCTTTCCGTCACGGATAAGCTCCTCGGCCTTGCGCCTTGAAGCAACTCCCGCTTCCGAGAGAAATTTCTGAAGTCTTATTTTATTATCGGGCAATTTTATCTCCTCCGGAGTATTCTGAGCTTTTCCGTTATTTCGGTTAATAAACTCTTTTTCTCACCGCGAACCGCCGCCGGCACATCTTCATCTGCGGCAAGCGGCAATTCATACACCGCTTTTCCGTTCAGATAATACACCGCTTTTCCGAGAATATCCCCCTTTTTTATCGGAGCATATTCCAGCTTCTTCAAAAGAATTTTGCAGGAAATATCATCGTTTACGGGAAACTCGGGGCAGAACACGGGTACTGCCTTAACGGCTTTTTTATCCGAGCCGCACACCCTGACAAATGCAGCTTCGGGCGAAAGCTCAGATGCGGTACAAACCGAAAAGCCGTATTCAAAAAGTGCCGTATGGTCGCTCCAGTCATCGGGGTCGGACAGCGTGACGGCAGCAAGAGTTACGCCGTTTCGCCGAACCGCACTCACAAGGCATCTGCCGCTCTTTTGAGTAAAGCCCGTTTTGATTCCGATACAGCCGTCAATGCTCCGAAGCAGGCGGTTATGATTTGTCAGCGTTCTCGAATAAGGCGGATTGCCATAGGTTATCCTTGCGCTTTTGCTTGAACATATTCTGACAAATTCGGGATTTTTAAGGCATTCGCAGGCAAGCAGAGCCATATCGTAAGCCGTTGAATAATGTTCATCATCGTCAAGACCAGACGGCGTTACGAAATGGGAATTTTTCATTCCGATTTCTTTTGCACGCCTGTTCATAAGCCGGGCAAATTTTTCCTCCGAACCCGCAAGCACAATTGCCGCGGCGTTTGCGGCATCGTTTCCCGACTGAAGCAGCATACCGTAAACAAGCTCCTCAAGTGAAACGCTGTCACCCGCCTGAAGCCCCATTGAGGTTCCCTCAACATCAGCCATTTCGGCGGTTACGGTTATTTCACGCCCGGGGACTGCCGCTTCAAGCGCTATCAGAGATGTGAGCATTTTTGTTGTGCTTGCCATTGAAAGGCGTTTATCGGGATTTTCCGAATACAGCACCTCACCCGTTTCGGCACACATAAGCACCGCCGCAGCCGCCGAGGTTTCAACCGCCGCAGGGTAAAATTCAAAACAGGCAACAAATAAAATAACGGAAACGGAAAAAGCAAAAATTCTTTTTATCACGCAAAATTACCTCGCATATATCACTGATTAAATATATGCGTCTGCGTAAAAATTCAGAATTATTCGGCAGCTTTTTCCTCTGAGGAATTATTCATATATTCGCTGATTGCATCATCAACGGTGTTATTCTTATTCTTAAGCTGGCTGATAACATCGGAAGCCTTGTCAACGATGTCGGGAACCATTCCGATAACTCTTTCAACAGAGCCCTCTGCCGCATTGATGTACTTAACGGAAACGCTGCCGTTATTTACAACAAGGAATGCAACGGGAGAAATGGTGATGCCTGCTCCGCCGCCGCCGCCGAAAAGCTCTGCATTTGACTTTGACGGGAAATCCGTTCCGCCGGAAGCAAAGCCGTATGTAACCTTTGAAATGGGGATTATCTGGAGAGTGTCGCTGACCTTAATGGGTTCACCGATGATGGTGCTTACATCAACAAGGTCCTTGATTTTTTCAATTGATGTTCCGAGTATTCCTGATGCTGACTGTTCTTTCATTTTGTTTTCCTTCTTTCAATAAATTTTATTTTTTAACCTGCTTTTCCACCTTGGGTTTTACCCTGCTGTGCTTAAGCAGTTTTAAAACAACCTTAAACAGAAGCTCGAGCGCAACTATCATTCCCGCGTTCAGAAGCCTTATCGGCACAACCGAAATCTGAGTATGCAGCTTTGCCGTATTTGAACCGTAAATAAAATCGGGATTTATATCGAGATTATATTTTTTCACCCTCATATTACTTACGATATATCCCATTGCGGGGAATGCCGCCGAACAGGTTTTGCCGTATTTTATTGCGGTTTCGGCAGAGTCGCCCGCTCCGACGGTCAGCGCTATGTAAAGCTCCTCAAAGGTGAAAGCTCTCGCCATTCGTCTGAACATTCCGCCTAATGCCTTTGCGGTATCCTTAAGCAGCTGAACCACGCCTGAAACGCCTTTGTTATGATAGAAGCGGACAAACATATTTTCCTTTTTCGCCTTGGGTTCTTTGACCGTTTCGTCCTTCTTTTCGGGCTCTTCTTCTTTTTTATCGTCCTTTTTCTTTTTATCTTTCTTCTTTTTCTTCGGCTTTTTTCCGTCTTCCTTTTTTGGCAGAATATTGAATTTCAGAAACAGCCATCCGAGCGACAATGATACATCGTCTTCATAATGCACCGTTATTCTGACCTTGACAGAAAGCACAATCACAAAAAACGCTATTATGCCGAGAATTATATAAAGTGCCGTCAAGCTTCCACCTCCCTGAATTTATTCATCATCGTCATTCTGGAAAAAGTTCTTTATCTGAACGCCCTGTTCATTGTTTATCTCATCATCGTTCTGCTCGGCTTCAAGCTCCGATTTTTCGGGAAGCTCGGGCAGGTCGGCAAGAGAATTGAGGCAGAAGCAGCGCAGGAAATCAGGAGTTGTGCCGTAAAGCAGAGGCTTACCCGGCAAATCAAGTCTTCCTTTTTCCTCAAGCAGACCTTTCTGACAGAGAGTTGAAACAACGCCGGAGCAGTCAACGCCTCTTATCTGCTCTATGTATGCCTTGGTTACGGGCTGATTATATGCAACCACGGCAAGCACCTCAAGCGCCGCATTTGAAAGCGGGGCATTCTTTTTTATTTCAAGCACGCTTCTTATCTGCTGAGCATATTCAACCCTTGAGCAGAGCTGATATTTGCTTCCGAGACGGAGCAGACATATTCCGCTTTTTCTTTCGTCAAGCGTTCTTGCAAGCTCCCACATTGCTCCGCCCACATCGTCCGTTCCGATTTCGAGAGCTTCCGCAATTCTCGCCGCTTCAAGCGGTTCACCCGAAGCAAAAAGTATCGCTTCGCAGGCGGCTCTTATTTCTTCATTCGTCAATTTCTATCTCTCCCCCTCTGCCGGAAAGAAGCGTAACGCTCGCATTATCTCCCGTTCCGTCAACGGTTATTCTTTTGGCTTTCACCATTGCAAGAAGCGCAAGAAATGTTGCAACCATTTCCGACCTTGATTCGGAATCCTCAAAGAAAGATTCAAACTTATGCTTTTTGCCGCTCTTAAGACGCTCGATTATTACGCTTATTCTTGAAGCAACCGAAACGATTTTATGAGCAACAATTCCTCTGAACGCTTCAATCGGCGGCGGCAGCTTTCTTTTGCCCTTGCCGACTGCGGCTATATATGCCTTATAAATTTCAAACGGCTCGTGGATTCTCGTATAGGTCATATCGGCTTCAAACTCCTCGGGTTCTCTGCCGAAAAAATCAAAGCCCTTGCCCTGCTTCTGAAGCTCAAGCGCAACACGCTTGCAATCCTGATATTCGGTAAGCTCTCCGCGAAGCTCTTCAACAAGCTGTTCGGCTTCCTCGTGAACGGGCAGAAGCGAAACGGTTTTGATATAGAGCAGTCTTGCCGCCATTTCGAGAAATTCGCTCGAAATATCAAGATTTTCGTCCTGCATCTGACGGACATAATCAAGATACTGTTCGATTATTTCCATTATCGGCACATCGTTTATGCTGACCTTTTTCTTGCTTATGAGCTGAAGCAGCAAGTCCATGGGGCCCTCAAAAACTTCAAGCTTATACTGTATCTTTTCCAAAATCTTAATCCCCTTATCTCAGCGCAATGAAAGGAAGTCCCGCAATGAAGTTTATGCCGTTCATCAGCGCTCCCGAAAGGAACGAAAGCGGCCCGTCGAGAATACCGAAGAAAATCAGCGCAAACACAACTGTGATAATATATCTTTCGTATTGCATATATCGGAAATAATATTTCGGCGGGATAACGAGCGCCAATATCTTTGAGCCGTCAAGCGGAGGAATCGGAAGCAAATTAAAGACGGCAAGAGACGCATTTATCTGAGCGGCAAGCGAAAAGAAAAGATACAAAGCCTGGAAAAGTGCAAAATTGCTTTCGCTGTAACCGACCTTTAAGAAAACAAGGTTGAGAATATTTCCGAGAATCGCAAATATCAGCGCCATAAGAACATTTGAAACGGGGCCGGCAAGCGCGGTCAGCGCCATTCCGCCCTTGGGATTTTTGAATCTGCGTGCATTAACCGAAACGGGCTTCGCATAGCCGAAGCCGACAAGCAGTATCATCAGCGCACCCATAGCATCAATATGAGCCATGGGATTGAGTGTAAGTCTGCCCTGAAGTCTCGGAGTATCGTCACCGAGCTTTGTGGCAACAAATGCGTGCGCATATTCGTGAATGGGAAAGGTGCAGAACACCACAAACGCACTTACAAGGAAGCCCACTATAACTCCCTGAATATTTCCGCTTCTTATAAAATCAAGCAGCATAATTTTCTCCTGTAAAAAATTATTTTATAAATCCGCAAACGGTTCTTTCAATGCCGTTCATATCCGGCTGCGAATATGTATCGGTGCAGTAAGGTGAAAAGAGCTTTTCAATCTCTCTGCTCTGACCCTCTCCGCATTCAACGCATACGGCACATCTGCATTCCGGAAGCCATTTTTCCGCAATCACACGGTAAAAATCAAGCCCGTCATTTCCGCCGTCAAGCGCCATTTTCGGTTCTCTGAGAACCTCACTCTGAAGCGTTTCGATTTCCGCCGTTTCAATATACGGAGGATTTGAAAGCAGCAGGTCAAATTTCTCTATGCCGTTTTCTTTTGGTGATTTAAAAGCATCACCGTTTACCGCAGTAACATTTTCAAGGTCAAAAGCCCTGAGATTTTTTTCAAGATATTTCATTGCTTCGGGTGATTTTTCAACAAGGTAAACCTTTGCATTCGGCAAAAGCCTTGCCGCCGTAAGCCCTATACAACCGCTTCCGGAGCACAAATCAACAACCGTAATATTTTTATCCCTGAAATTCTCTGCGGCAAACTCAATAAGCATTTCGGTTTCGGGTCTCGGAATAAGCACTCCCGCACCGACCTCAAAAGCCTCGCCGTAAAAATCCCACAAACCGATAACATACTGAATCGGCGTTCCGTTTGCCCGCTCACTGATTTTATCAAGAAAAACTTTTTCGTCTATATCCTTTTCGGGGTGGAAATATATAAGCTCTCTGCCGTTCTCAACAACGGCTTCAAATATCCATCTCGATTCATTGACCGCGTTTTCAATATTCGCCGCATTAAGAATATCCGCGGCTTTTTTCAGCGCTTTACCCGCCGTCATTCGGCGTTATCCTCGGGCTTAACCATGGTTTCGGTGTCACCGTAAAGTGCGCCTTTCATTGCTTCGATTGCAACCTCGATAATGGCATCATCGGGTTCTGCGGTTGTTATCTTCTGCATAAGCAGACCCGGGGCGGAAAGCGCCCTGGTAAGCTTATTCGGATATTTTCCCGCAAGCTGAATAAATTCAAATCCGATGCCCATTATCGCCGGCATAATCAGAAGCTTAACAAGTATCCACAGAGGTCTGTTCTGAACGATAACCGTATCTTTGAATATAACCGCAACTATTGAAGATATCAGAATGCTGAGAAGTATTGTCATAAATATGAAGCTTGTTCCGCAGCGGGGGTGACAGCGTTTTTCGCCTCTGATATTCTCAACGGTAAGCTCTTTGCCGTGTTCAAAGCAGAATATCGTTTTATGCTCCGCGCCGTGATACATATAAACGCGGTGTATCTCTTTCATTCTTGCAACAAGCGCCATATATGCGATGAAAATTATCACCCTGATTATTCCCTCAAAAAGAGCCCTGAAGGAAACATCAATTGTTCCGCCGAGAAGCTTGTTATTAACCGTGTCAAACAGAAAACTCGGAAGCCACATAAACAGAAGAAACGCAAGTCCGAAACCGAGAACCGCGGAAATTGCTCCGATAACCGCCATCATCTTAGGCCCGAAATGCTCGGTGAGCCATTTATCAAGCTTTGATTCGTTTTCCTCGGCTTCAAAATCGAGTGAGGTTTTTTCAGCCGACTCCATAAGCAGCTTATAGCCGAATATCATTGATTCAACAAACGAAACAACGCCTCTGATTATCGGGATATTCAGAATTTTATATTTCTTTCTCACCGATGTAAATTCTTTTTTTTCGGTTTGGATTGAACCGTCGGGCATACGCAGCGACATTGCCGTACCCTCGGGGCCTCTCATCATTATTCCCTCCATCAGCGCCTGACCGCCGACGGCTACATATTCATTCTTCTTTTTGCTCATTCTGCTGAACCTCTCCTTCTTTTTCGGGATTCTCGTATTCTGCGGCTTCAATCGGCAGAGTAACCGTAACCGTTGTTCCTTCGCCGAGAATACTGTCTATATCAAGTGTACCGTTATGAAGTCTTATGATTTCGTCTGCAACCGCAAGACCGATTCCCG
Source organism: Acutalibacteraceae bacterium (assembly GCA_045600535.1). Taxonomy (GTDB): domain Bacteria; phylum Bacillota; class Clostridia; order Oscillospirales; family Acutalibacteraceae; genus CAG-177. The sequence goes on from JAZRYD010000031.1 coordinate 26,316, forward strand.
AACCTCTGACGGTGGTATTTGCTTTATAGAATTTTTCTTTTACGTGCGGCAGGTCATCGGGCGAAATTCCCGTGCCCGTGTCGCTTATCGTGATGCAGAGCGTTGATAAATCAACAATATCGGCTCTTACCGTTATCTTTCCGCCGTTAACGCTGTATTTGAGCGCATTATCAAGAATATTTATAAATACCTGCTTTATCCTCGAAGCATCTCCGTTTAACGGGGCGGGAACACTCGGAGCGTTATATATCATTTCAACTCCGTTCCTGACTGCGTTTTCTCTGAGGGAGAACACAACCTCGTCAAGCTCCGCAAGCACATCTATTTTTTCGATATTCAGCTTCATTCTGCCGCTGCTCATTCTTGAGAAATCCAGCAGCTCCTCAACCATATTGTTGAGCCTTGAAGCTTCGCTGATTATAACCTTTGTTCCTCTTTCGCTCATTGCAGGGTCATATTCGCCGAGCTGCAAAAGAGTTTCGCCCCAGCCCTTTATCGCCGTAAGCGGTGTTCTGAGTTCATGAGAAACGGTGGAAATGAAATCATTTTTCATTCTGTCCGCCGTGGCAAGCTTATCCGCCATATCGTTTATCGTTACCGAAAGCTCGCCGATTTCGTCTTTATGCTGATAGTGGTCTATCCTCGCTTCAAGGTCACCGCCCGCAATTCTTTTGGCGGTTTCGCTTATCTCCTTAACGGGGCTGACTATTGAACGAATGAACATACTGCCCGAAAACATCAGCAGTCCGAACATCGCAAGCGCCGCCGCTATGATGAGAAGTCCTATTTCAAAAAGCTGTTTATCAACCGCTTCAAGCGAAATCATAAATCTGACCGCTCCGCCGTTGGTCCCGTCGGGATAATTATATATGCAGGTTGAAGCCATAATCTTTTCGCCGGACGGAAGCTTTCCTTTCCACTTTGCGCAGCCGTTGCCGCTGTAAAGAGCCTCAATATAATCCGGCATATTAACTTCATCTTTTATTTCAAAACCGCTTGATGTTAAAACCACATTTCCGCTTCTGTCGATTATCCACGCCGACATAATATCGTTATCGGAAAAATTCTCGATAAAATTTCGGCTTGCCGCTTCAAAGCCGCCGCCCGACGAATCGCCGTAAAGACTGAACGCCGCCGTGATTTCGTCCGCGGTATAGTTATCAAGCGTCATATCAACAAAATCGTAATAATAGCTTCTGAACGAGAAAAACAGACCTGCTGAAGCCGCAAGAATAATTACTATAACGATTGACGCCACATTTCTGAACCAGCGTCTTGTTATTCCCGTAATTTTCATTGCGTACTCCTCTCTGTTATTCTATCCATTTGTAGCCTACGCCCCAGATTGTTGTAAGATGTCTGGGAACGGAGGGCTGTTCCTCGATTTTCATTCTCAGTCTTCTTATGTTGACATCGACTATTTTTTCTTCGCCGTAATATTCGCTGCCCCACACCTTTGTGAGAATATCCGTTCTGCTCAGCGCCGCGCCCGGATTTGTGAAGAAATATTCCATAAGCTGAAATTCAACCTGGGTAAGCTCTATAAATCTGCCGGATTTTGTGAGTGACCTGCTTCTGAGGTTCAGACGAAATTCTCCGAGTTCGATTATATCTTCATCTGCCGGCGCGGGCTTGTTTCCGGTATTCATCGCAACTCTTCTGTATATTGCGTCAACCCTCGCCACAAGCTCGGTGGGCGAAAACGGCTTTGTGACATAATCGTCCGCACCCATCATCAGCCCCGTTATTTTATCCATTTCCTGAGTTTTCGCCGTGAGCATTATAATGCCGATATTCTTGTTCTTTTCGCGCAGGGTTCTGCAAACCTCAAGCCCGTCAACATTCGGCATCATAACATCAAGCACCGCAACATCAATGCCGCCCTCATTAAGCTCATATTTTTCAAGTGCTTCTTCACCGTCGCACGCTTCGATTACTTCATATCCGCCCCTGCGGAGATTTATAACCACAAATTCTCTTATTGCTTCTTCGTCCTCTGCAATAAGCACTTTTTTCATAAGTAAGTCCCCTTTAATTAAGTCTGACGATTTTTTCTTTAAGATTTGCTTCGTTCAAGCCTCTGTCCTCGCCGTTCTGAGTTATATAAGCGCATATTTCGCTGTCATCATTCTCAAAAATCGAAATATAATGCTCAAGCGGTTCGCTCTCCATTCGTTCATTTGTGATTTTAAGCACGGAGCAAATATCGCCCGCATCATCGGAAAGCACAACACAGCTTTGCAGCTGATAGCTTCTCGCCTTGATAACACCTCTTTCGCTTTCATTAAGCGTTATCATATAGCCGTCTTTTCTGTTTATGAATGTTTCGGCAACGGTTAGGATTTTTTCTCCGTCATAATCTATCCACACCGTAACGGGAAGCGTTTCGCTGTCTATCTCGGGATGCGCTTCATCATTCAGTTCAATCTGAACGGGAATCTCTATGCTGCCGTCATTATCAATATCGCGGCATTCAATCGGCTCGTTTCTGAGCGTTGCCGTGTTGCTCATTGTTTCTTTATCAAAGAACGGTGCGGCAAGCTCCGCTTTTTCCGCGTCCCAGAAAATAAGCTCGGTTATCATCTGCGTATCGTTTCTCAGAGCATCAATATAAAGCTTCATCGGAGAATCCTCTGTCACCTTTTCGGTTTTCACCGATGAATAAGAGCTTACATCGGAATCAACATTCGTTTCACCGAGTATTACCACCGAACCGCCTGAGATTTTAAGCAGCTTTGCCGTTTTCTGCGCCGTTCCTCCGAAAACGCTCTGACCGATAAAGAACAGCTCGTCATATCCGTCGGAATCCATATCAACAACAAATGAAACAAAGCTCAGTTCATTTGTTATTTCTGTGTATACGAGCGTATTGCTTCTTGCGCGGAAAACCGACATCGTTTTTCCTGCCGAGCCCGATATATTCCAGCTGACAATAATTTCCGTTATTCCGTCGGCGTCCATATCCGCAAGGGCAAGACTTTCAACTCCGCTTCCGTATCCGCTCAGGTCTGCGTTGGGCAGCCAGCCGTTTTGTCCGCTGCTGTAAATTTTCATTCTCGGCACGGCATCGGGAGTTGACTCTTTATAGAGAATAATCGCTTCGTCTGAGCCGTCACCGTCGATATCGTAAACGGTTATCGCAGAGGTATGCTCTCCGCTGTAAGGAGTACAGAGCGTAACGCTGTTTCCGACATCTTTTTTAAAGCTCTCAACAAGGTCGCCGTATTCGCTGTAATAAAGGGGAGGAGCAATCAGCTCATTCACGGATTTAAACGCCGTTCCCGCTCCGCATGACGAAAGGAGAATGCAGAATATCATAATAAGCATTATAGCCGCAGCGCTTTTTTTCATTTTCCGCACTCCTCTCCCATTATTTCATATCATTATAGCACAACTATATTCCATAAATCAATAATATTTATATAAATATTTAATATAATATCGGTTTTCCGAGCGTTTAATAGATAAATAGTAACCCCCAAATAAACCCCCGTTAGTCCAAAAAAGATTCCCGGCTGCAACCTCGTTGGTGAAGGTGCAGCCGGGATTTACGGTTTATTCGGTTTCAAATTATTCAGTTTCAAACGGGGGCTTTGTTATCCTTTTACCCGCAAATACTTGAGTCAGGTATTCTCTTGCGTTTAAGTCATTTGCAAGTGCGGTTTGAATAACGGAG
>JAZRYD010000032.1:0-41545 GCA_045600535.1 Acutalibacteraceae bacterium
ATATATGAAAGACAAATTTTAAAATGATGTAAATATTTATTGTTAATTTCTTAAAATCAATATAAAACCTTGCATAATTTGTAAAAAGGATATATAATAAAAATAATTATATAAAGATATTTTATTGTTTGAAATCTACGGAAACGGAGGAACAATAATTTTGAATAAATCACCGAAAAAAAAGAAAAAGATGAGCAAGGCGGGAATGGTTATTCTCAGCATTTTCGGAACAGCCGTACTTACAGCTTTTATTTTGGTTTCTTATGTGCTCATCAGCGCGATTATATATGTTAACGGTGACCTCGTTGTCAATCTTGATGAATATAAAGAAAATCAGAACCAGACCTCGTTTATATACGGCGTTGATAAAAGCGGAAAAACCGTTGAGCTTGCAAGACTTCACGGCGTTGAAGACCGTGTTTGGGTTGACCTTGAGGATATGTCACCCTATATGAAGCAGGCGGTTATTGCGCTTGAGGATACGAGATTTGAAAAGCATCACGGTGTTGACTGGATAAGACTCGGCGGCGTTATACTCAAGCCGTCTCAGCTCGGTCAGGGCGGTTCAACGCTCACTCAGCAGCTCATAAAGAACCTTACGCAAAACAAATCCGTTACGATAGTCAGAAAATATAATGAAATTCTTTCGGCTCTCAACCTTGAAAAATATTATGATAAAGATACCATAATAGAAGCGTATCTGAATACTGCGTATTTCGGAAGCGGCTGTTACGGTGTCAAAACCGCAAGCGAAAAATATTTCGGAAAAGATATAAGCGAACTTAATGCCGCAGAATGCGCCGTTATAGCATCAATAACCAAAACTCCCACGGCGAACAATCCTCTGTTATATCCCGAAAAGAATAAAGAAAGACAGCAATACTGCCTCAAGGTTATGTATAATGAGGGCAACGGCTGCCTGACTCAGCAGGAATATAACGATGCACTCAATTATGAGCTTATTTTTACCAACAGCGAAAAATATGTTCCCGATGAAAGTGAAGCTTCCAAAAAGGTTAAGGAAAACGATGTAATCAACAGCTTTTATGTTGACTATGTTATCCAGAGCGTCAGAGACGACCTTATGGAGGAATACGGCTATTCCAAGCAGCAGGCAACCGATGAAATATATTATCACGGCTTAAAAATCTATGCAGCGGTTGACCTTGACATTCAGGAAACGCTTGAAGATATTTATGTTAACAGAAAATCTCTGCCCACAATGACCCACACCTATAAGAATAACAACGGTGAGAAAGTTAAGGAAACCGTTCAGTCGGCAATGACGATAATGGATTATAACGGCAGAATTGTTGCAATGGTCGGTCAGGCAGATAAAAAGACCGAAAACAGAGGCCTCAACAGAGCCGCAAATTCATACCGTCAGCCGGGTTCAACAATCAAGCCTCTTGCAACCTATGCTCCGGCAATTGATATGAATATCTATAATTATTCAAGCAAGATAAAAGATTATGCAATTGCCGTTCAGGGTGAGCTTTGGCCTCATAATGTTGATAAAACCTACGGTTCAGGCGGAAATGTTACGGTTGAATATGCGATTCAGCAGTCACTGAATACCGTTCCGGCAAGAATAATAAACTATGATGTCGGCGCGGAAAATTCATTCGGTTATCTCAGAGATAAATTCCATCTTTCACATCTTGACGAAAAAGAAGATAAAACTCTTGCTCCGCTTGCAACGGGAGCGCTTACAAACGGAACAACAACCGTTGAAATGGCAGCAGCTTATGCCACCTTCGGCAACGGCGGAATTTATTATGAACCTTATTGTTATTATAAAGTAACCAACAGCCAGGGAACTCAGATTGTTCTTTCAAATGAAAATCCGAAATTTGAGCGTGCAATATCAGAAGAAACATCGGATATTGTGTGCGAGCTTCTTCAGACCGTTAATACAAGTTACTACGGTGATGCTCCGTATGCGCGTAAATTCCAGATTATGGCGAAAACGGGTACAACAACAAGTGACAAAGACCGTTGGTTCTGCGCAGGCACTCCGTATTATGTTGCGGCGGTATGGTGCGGATTTGACCATCCCGATTCACTCAATGTTGATGTTAACCCCTGCGGAAAAATATTCTTCAGAGTATTCAACGAAATTCACAAAGGACTTGACCCCAAGGAGTTCCCGAAGAGCACGGGAACGGTTCAGAAGCGTTACTGCACGGTTACGGGCAAGCTTGCCGGCTCAGGCTGCTATTCAACCAAAACAGGCTGGTATAAAATTACCAATCTTCCCGCAACCTGTACGAGCTGTTACGGCCATTCCTCAAGCAGTTCTTCAAGCGGTTCATCTGACCCCGTCGGTGAAATTATAAGCGGCGTTGGAGATGTTATCGGTCAGATAATTGAAGGTGCGGTAGGAGGAAATTCATCGCAGCAGCAGAATTTTGAGGGTGAAAGATAGCGTAAATGATTATTATGGGAATTGATTACGGCGATGCCAGAACAGGTGTCGCCGTATGCGATAAATTTGAAATGCTTGCTTCTCCCGTGGGAGTAATATCTCAATGGGATAAATCAAAGCTTATTGAGGAAATCTGCGAGCTGATAAAAAAGCATAAGCCGGAGCTTCTTGTTGTGGGTCTGCCTAAAAATATGGACTCAACGATAGGGGAGAGAGCCGAAAAATGCGAAGCTTTTGCAAAAGAGCTTTCGGAAGCAAGCGGAATAAATTATGTTATGCGCGATGAAAGGCTGACCACGGTAAGCGCTCACAACGCATTAAACAATACGAATACAAGAGGCAAAAAGCGAAAAGCGGTTGTTGACCAGGTTGCCGCAGTTGTTATTTTGCAGGATTATATAGATTACAGAAGAATAAACGGCAAGTTATAAGCATTTTCCGCATAATATTTAACAAAAATACTATGCGGAGTTGGATTTAATGAAAATTGTTGCATCACAGAGACTTAAATCTAAGGTTGTTTTAACATCCGTTCTTTTTCTTATTCTGTTTACGCTGTCTCTCGGAATGAGATTCGTAACGCTCAATGCCGTGCTTGATACCTTATCCGAAACGGCTGACCCCGTAACGGTTATCATTGATGCGGGTCACGGCGGAATTGACGGCGGAACAAGCGCAAAGGACGGTACGGTTGAAAAAGATATCAATCTGCAGATTGCGGTAAAGCTTCGGGATATTCTCGATTCAATGGGAGTAAATACCGTTATGACCAGAACCGACGACAGGTCAATTCATGATTCGGATAAAGAAACAATCAGAGAACAAAAGGTTTCGGATATTAAAAACCGATTAAAAATAATCGAGGATAATCCCAATTCTTTATTTGTCAGCATTCATCAGAATTTTTATACAAATTCAAAATATTCGGGTGCGCAGATTTTCTATTCAAAAAATGACCCTCAGTCTGCCGTACTTGCAGAAGCAATCAGAAATTCGGTGGTTTCCGACCTGCAAAAAGAAAATACCCGTGAAACAAAACAGAGCGGAAAAGAAATTTATCTGCTTTATCATTCAAAAGCACCGTCTGTTATGGTTGAATGCGGATTTTTATCAAATGAACACGAAACAGAGCTTTTGAAAAACAGCGAATATCAGCAGAAGCTTGCTTTTTTAATTGCTCTCGGTATACAGGATTTTATAAATACAAAGGAAAGATAATATGGCTTCAAAGGTTAAGTCTGTATATGTCTGCAATCAATGCGGATATGAAAGTGCAAAATGGTTCGGCTGCTGTCCGGGCTGCGGTGAATGGAACACAATGGAAGAGGATATCCGCACTCCGCAGCAGCAGAAAGGCATTTCAAAGGCGGTTTCATCTGTTTTTGCTCAGCAGATAAACGAAATATCCGCCGATGATGAAATACGGTTTAAAACGGGTATGTGTGAGCTTGACCGTGTTCTCGGCGGCGGAATCGTGAACGGTTCGCTTGTTCTGCTCAGCGGTGACCCGGGTATCGGAAAATCAACCATACTTTTGCAGATTTGCGAATATCTCGGAAAGAGCCTTAAAATTTTATATGTTTCCGGTGAAGAGTCGGCAAGACAGATAAAGCTGCGCGCAAACCGTCTCGGCGTTTCAACCGAAAACCTGTTTATAATGTGTCAGACCGATGTTGAAGCCATTGTCGAATACATCAAATCCGAAAAACCGGGTCTTGTTATTGTTGATTCAATTCAGACCATGGCAATAAATGAAATAAATTCTTCCCCGGGAAGCGTTACTCAGGTAAGAGAATCAACCAATCTGTTTATGCACTGCGCCAAGGGTCTCGGCATACCCACGATAATTGTGGGTCATGTCAATAAGGACGGCAATATAGCGGGTCCCAAGGTACTGGAGCATATCGTTGACTGTGTTCTTTATTTTGAGGGCGAAAGACATCTTTCTTACAGGATTTTAAGAGCGGTCAAAAACAGATACGGCTCAACAAATGAAATAGGCGTTTTTGAAATGCTTGATAAAGGACTTGTTGAGGTTCCGAATCCGTCACTTATGCTTATTTCCGGTAAGCCTAAAAATACCGCCGGAACCTGCATTGCCTGCGTTATGGAAGGCAGCAGACCCATTCTTGCCGAGGTTCAGGGACTTGTTGCGCCGTCAAGCTACGGAAATGCGCGCAGAATGTCAACCGGATTTGATTATAACAGAATGTCAATGCTGCTTGCGGTGCTCGAAAAGCGTTCGGGATTTATGTTCAGCACAAGTGATGCTTATATCAATGTTGTCGGCGGATTAAAGCTTGATGAGCCTGCAACCGACCTTTCCGTTGCAATAGCTCTTATATCAAGCCTTAAAGATACACCCGTCAGAGACGATACAATTGCAATCGGTGAAATCGGACTCGGCGGAGAGCTGAGAACGGTTTCCTATTGTGAACAGAGAATCAGAGAAGCGGAAAGGCTCGGATTTAAGAGATGTATTATTCCGAGACATAATCTCAAAAACCTTTCCGACGGCTTCAAAGGAGAAATCGAAATTGTCGGAGCTTCAAATGTTAACGAAGCCTTTAACGCTTCAACCTGATGAAAGAATAATCGTTTCGCCGAATTTGCCGAAAAACAGAGTTACTGCGGCGGCAATAAGTGAATCGGCAGGGGAGTCAATAAAAAAATTAAACTTCCTCGGAATAAAAACAGTAATAATAAAAGCAAATAACAAGCTGAATGAATGTGTCAAATCACACCCCGATGTAAGATTTTTAATTCTGCCGAACAAAAGTTTGCTTTGTTTCAAAGAAGAATATTACAGTTTTTGTCAATTGAGCGGATTTGAAGTTTATTCAATTCCCGAAGAAATAAAAAAAGATTATCCGCACGATGTCAGACTTAACTGCGCCGTTATCGGAAATAAAATCATCTGCAACAAAAAAACAGTTTCGTCAAAAATCATTGAATTTGCGGAAAACCGTTCAATGGATATTATAAATGTAAATCAAGGATATTCAAAATGCTCGGTTTGCGTTTTAAATGAAAATGCGATTATTACAGATGATTTGTCAATTTACAGAGCCGCTCAGAATTTCTTCAATGATGTATTGTTAATTTCAAAAGGCTCCATCGGCTTGAAAGGAGCCGATTACGGATTCATCGGCGGCTGTACCGGAAAGCTCGGTAAAAATAAACTTGCATTTAACGGAAGAATAGAAAGCCATACGGAGCATAACAAAATAATTGATATACTTAATAAATACAATATCGAACCGATTGAGCTGAATAATGAAAAGCTCATTGACATAGGCGGAATTATACCGCTTGCCGAAAAGACCGTTTAAAACCATATTTTTATTAAAATTTTCTGTTTTCCCTCCCCTTAATTATACAAAATTTTTATTTTGTGTAATTATTTATAGGGAAAAAGGGGTAGTTATGAAATACGAAGAAATTGATACTCTCCCGATTTCCGCAAGTAAATATTTAAATTATCTTTCAGCAATTAAGGAAAAATCAGAGCTGACAGTGCTTGAATACGCTTCTGATTTAAGAATGTTTTTCAGATTTCTGATGTTGAGCCGTAGACTTGTTGATAAATCCGTTCCGTTTGACGAAATAGATGTTTCGACTATCCCCGAGGAATTGATTTACGGGGCAAATCTCAATGATGCATACGCTTTCCTTGCATACTGTAAAAACACGAGAAAGAATGACTCTAACGCCAGAGCGAGAAAAGCTGTATCTATAAAGCGATTTTACCGCTATCTTGAAATGAACGGAAAAATCGAAACTAATGTCATGTCTAATCTCGAAGCGCCGAAAACAAAACGAGGTTTGCCGAAATATCTTACTCTTGAACAGAGCATTTCACTTCTTAAATCAGTTGACGGCAAAAACAAAGAGCGGGATTTCTGTATGCTTACTCTGTTTCTTAATTGCGGACTTCGTCTTTCAGAGCTTGTCAGTATCAATATATCGGATATAAGAGATAATGCAACATTAGTAATAACAGGTAAAGGAAACAAAGAAAGAACTATTTATTTAAATGATGCCTGCCTTTCTGCGCTTTCTCAATATATAAAGGTAAGACCGAAAGATAATGTTATTGACCGTGATGCGTTGTTTCTGAGCAACCGTTTAACCCGTATAAGCAATCAGATGGTGCAGAAAACGGTTGAAAAATATCTTGCAAAATCCGGACTTTCCGATATGGGATTTTCTACTCACAAGCTGCGTCATACCGCCGCAACTCTTATGTATCAGTACGGAAATGTTGACCCAATTCAGCTAAAAGAAATTCTCGGTCATGAAAATCTTTCCACAACCGAGATATATACCCATGTTTATCAGGAACAGCTAAAAAAAGCCGTTGATTCAAATCCGCTTAATGATATAAAAATTTCAGACAGCGAAGAATCTTGAAAAAGCAAGCGCGAAAACGGCATCAATCAGCGAAGATAAAACCGTTATCGCAAGAAAAACCGCCTGCCGCATAAGGAATATTTTTGTTTCATTTTTTTCGTACTGTCCCCTGCCCTTCACCGATTTTTCATATGCGTTAAGAGAATATTCGCTGCTGTTTCTGCATGACATTATAAGTGCGAAAATCGCAATTACCAGCGACGGATAAACCGTCAGCAAGCTGTAACCTATGCCGGTAAGCTTGTATTCTATGTACATATATCCGCAGAATGAGCCTATTCCGAGTCCTCTGAAAAACATCAGAAAATAAATCAGTGGGCAGCCGATAAGTGAAAATCCGAGGAAAACACTCAACAGAATAAAAGTGCCGTTTACGGCAAATGAATTTATAAAATCGGATATAAACCCCGAATTTCGCAGCCGGATATAAGCATCTGCAATATTCTTTAACGCTTCATTATTTCTGCCGGATATAAATGCACCGAAAACAATTCCGACAATAAGCTGAATCAACAATAAAAAGATTTTTGAATTTTCAAACACCGATTTAACCTTTTTACCGTTATAAACTCTGTACTTTGACTTGCTCATTTTAAACCTCCGAAGTTTTCTTTGGTAAATTATATGAGCAAGTCCTTTTTTTATTCCTTAATATATTATCAGTCTGAAAGTGTACGTCCTTGTTCTTTAGCTATATCATCTATAAGAGAACTTAAGGGTCGTACATATTCTTTCATTCCAATATGCTGTGATGCGTATTTAAATACAGAGCTATTATCATCAAGATAAAAAATTTGTCGCTGTTGTCCAAGCATAGTAATTTTATCATCAGATAAATCTCTATCATATGTTAACAAATGCCAAATGCTTTTAATTTTATATTTTGATAATGTATTTGATTCTGCCGAAGAAACCTGCTTCCATCTTTCTCTTAAAGTTCGTTTACAACTTATTCCGATACTCCAACCATCGGTGCATTTAAACCATTTATCCACTTCTATATCAGTTTGAAAATGATCAGGCTTAGGGTGAGAAGAAAAAGAGTAATAATCGAACAAGAAAGTAGCGACATCTTCAAGGCTTCCTCCTGCTCTGCTTTTTCTTTTCTGTCCGGCTCTGCGTTCAAATTCCTGAACAAAAGTTGTTAAAACAGAATTATATTCAATTTCTGACATGGATAAACTTAAAGTAGAAAGATTTGTTCTTAATTTTGTAAACTCAGATATAATTTCTCTTCGTTCAACATCTAAACATCCCCTAACTCCAAGCGTATCCCATGAAGCAATAACCTTACCAACTTCTTTTTTTCCCAAAGAATCTAATATATTTTTTGCAGAATTTTTGCAAAATTGTATATCATCTGAAGGAACATTATTTAAAGCATAATTTGCCGGCAAAACAATATATTTAACGGTTATTATAAATACAAAAATATCATCAACGGTTTTTATCATTTCTGCAAGGTCAAAAACAAAATCCGTATATAATTTTTCTGTTTTTGAGCCTTTTTTGACCGATTTAGAAACACATGTTAAAATTATATCAATACATATTTTGATTTTATCGTTATCAGAAAGAATATCATTTGAAAGTATAGTTTCGATTTGAGAAACAATGGTTTTCATCAATTCTTCTTTTTTCCCAATTGCACCATATTGATCGGTATTTAGAAGCATTCTTGCAAACCAATAGCTGTTTCTCCATGGACTGTTATAAACTACCGAGCTAATTTTTTTATCGAATTCCGTCATTTCCAATTATCTCCCAAAATTCTTTTTTGAGCCATTTCGCAATACTCTAAACAGTTATCAACTAATATAAAATTTCTTTCTTGTTTTAATGCGCAAATTCCAACTGTACCAGAACCACTAAACGGATCTACAATTACATTTGCATTCGTTGAATATATGATTCTATCAACAAGTTCTTCGGGGAACGGAGCTGGATGAGGGTTATTGAGTTCTTGCTGAATTTCCCATACATCTCCAAATTTATTTGCTCCTTTTGACAATTTAAAATTTGGTTTAGCGATTAAATAAACTACTTCATAAGTGGGAAGAAAATATCCAACATTAAAATTTATTCCGCCTTTTCTTTTCCAAATTATTATTTGACGAACAGGAAATCCTTTTAAAATCTCATGTCTGTCTTGAATTAATCCTGCTTGAACACGCCATTTATGATTATAAAAAATTGCACCATTATCAGATAATAGTCTATACATTTGTTTCAAGCAATTACGCTGCCATTTGCAATATTCATCATATGGCATATTATCGTTGTGATTATTATAGCCTTTTTGCAGTGCAGCATTTTTCCATTTTCCTCCACGACCATCTTTCATTCCATTTCCAGTACTGTTTTTCAAATTATATGGAGGTGAAGTTATAAATAGGTCAACTGTATTAGATGGCATTCTTTTCATTGTTTCCAAGCTATCGCCAAATATAATACTGTTTAAATACTTGTGAGTATCAATTTGCTTGGGCAAATTGTCAATATTGTAAATCATTGATTTCATTTTGTCCTCCGCACTATGAATCTACAATATATTATATCAATTACAAAACACATTTTCAACCTAATTATTTCTTTTCAAGCTTTGAATAATTCGCCATAATTTTTTTCGTTCCTGCATTGGTGAATGCAACCTCAATTAAAGTATCGTTGCCCATCGGCTTAGCGCTGAGAACTATGCCCTCACCGTATGCCTTGTGGATTACGGTATCTCCGACATTGAAAACGGTTGTATTCTTTGACGGAGCAGAAAACGCAGATGACGAAAAGCCTCTTGATGCGCTTGACGGTGCGGCAGGCCTTGTGTTTCCGATATATGTTAGCGTTTCCGCTTTTGAGCCCATTCCGAACGATGAACCGCCGAAGCTTCTGCTTTCGGAAACACCGCACTTATTCAGAAGCTTATCGGGAATTTCTTCAATAAAACGTGACTGAGGATTGAATTTCGTTGAACCGAAAAGCATTCTTGTGCGTGCTCTTGTTAAATATAAGCGCTTTTTCGCACGGGTTATGCCGACATATGCCAGACGGCGTTCCTCTTCGATTTCGCCATCCATGGTTGCCATTTCGGACGGAAACAGGCTTTCTTCCATACCTGCAAGGAACACAACGGGAAATTCAAGTCCCTTAGCCGAATGGATTGTCATCATAACAACCGCATCGTTATCGGCGTTATAATTATCAATATCGGTCATCAGCGAAACTTCCTGGAGAAAATCGTTGAGCGTTGCGCCCTCGTTTTCCCGGGAAAATCTCAGAATATTGTTTGCAAGCTCTTCAAGATTAGCCCGTCTCTCCTCTGTCTTTTCGGGTTCGAGGGAAAGCGAAGCCAAATATCCCGTATCGGCAAGCATTTCTTTAAACATTATGCTTATATCGGTTGTTTCGGCGTTATCTATAAATCCCTGCATAAGCTGAGCAAATTCCGTCATTTTTTTTGCGCATCTGCTCAGTGACGGGAACTGGTCGGCGGGTTTCATAACCTCAAAAATTCCTATGCCGAGTCCCTGAGAAATTTCTCTTGCGGCATTAAATGAGGTTTCGCCGATTCCCCTTTTCGGCTCATTGATTATTCTTTGCAGCCTTACGCTGTCATTCGGATTGACTATAACGCTTAAATATGCGATTGCATCTTTGATTTCTTTTCTGTCATAGAATTTATGACCGCCGATAATTCTGTAAGGAATACCCATTCTGACAAACGCCTGTTCAACAAGGTTTGATTGGGAGTTCATACGGTAAAGCACGGCAAAATCGCTGTATTTTTCGCCTTTTCTTATTCCGTTGAGAACCTCATCGGCAATATAAATGCCCTCATCTCTGTCGGATTCGGCGGTATAATTTGTTATCTTATCCCCCGCCCCGTTATCTGTCCAGAGATTTTTGCCTTTTCTGCCCTGATTATTCGATATAACGCTGTTTGCGGCATCAAGAATATTCTGAGTCGAACGGTAATTCTGTTCAAGCTTTATAACCTTTGCATTTAAATACTGATGTTCAAAGCTGAGAATATTTTCGATTGTTGCACCTCTGAATTTATATATACTCTGGTCATCATCGCCGACAACGCAGATATTCTTATATCCGCCGGCAAGAAGCGAAGTGAGAAGATACTGAGCATGGTTGGTATCCTGATATTCATCAACCATTATGTATTTGAATTTATGCTGATAATAATCAAGAATTTCGCTGTCATTCTGAAGCAGACGAACGGTATTCACGATTATATCGTCAAAATCCATTGCATCGGCGGCTTTTAACTGCGCCTGATATGCCTGATAAACAGCACCTATGTTCTTTTTGTATATATCGGATAAATGACTGTTTATATATTCCTCGGGAGAAATAAGGCTGTCCTTTGCATTGCTGATTTCCGAAAGAACGGATTTCGGCGGAATGATTTTATCGCTAAAGCCGAGCTGTTTAAGGCAATCCTTGATTACTCTTTTGCTGTCATCTGTATCATAAATCGTAAAATTAGAGGAATATCCTATTCTGTCGGCATTTCTGCGAAGTATTCTGACGCAGGCAGAATGAAATGTGCTTGCCCATATATCAAGAGCGGAAGAACCGAGCATTTTTTCGAGCCTGTCTTTAAGCTCCCCTGCCGCCTTATTTGTAAAGGTTATGGCAAGAATTTCCCACGGCCTTGCGGCATCAACGCTCAGAAGCGGTTCAATATCAAATATATCAACCGTTTTATCGTTCAGAGCGGCTTTCATAAGCGCTATATCACGCTCGTTAGGCTCACGGCAGCATTCCTCGCTGTAATAGGCTTTGCCGTATTTTACTATATTTGCAATGCGGTTAACGAGAACGGTTGTTTTGCCGCTTCCCGCTCCCGCAAGCACCAAAAGCGGTCCCTCAGTTGAGAGAACCGCTTTCTTCTGCATATTATTCAATGATTTGAAATCTCTTTCAATAAGCTGTTTGCGAAGTGTTAAAAACTCGTTTGAAATCATTTCTTACCTCATATAGAAATTTCGTGAGCGATTTTATAAAGCTCGTCATTTATCGGTTTTTCCATATTGAGAGCTTCATAAATATCATAGTCAATTATCTTGTCGTTTCTCATAACAACAACTCTGTTGCCGATTCCGTCCATAAGAAGCCGAACGGCGTGATAACCCATCTGACTTGCCATAACTCTGTCTCTTACCGTCGGAGAACCGCCTCTCTGAACATGACCGAGAATAACCGCTCTGGATTCAACTCCGCATTCCTTTTCGATTTTTCTTGCAAGGGTTTCAACTCCGCCGATACCCTCTGCAACCATAACGATGAAATGCTTTTTATCTGTTTTCTGAGTTCTGCGGATTCTGTCAATAACATGCTTTTCAATATCGGACTTGATTTCGGGGATAACAATGGCTGTTGCACCTACTGCAATACCCGAATTAAGAGTAAGGTCTCCGCATCTGTTACCCATAACCTCAACAACTATGCAGCGGCTGTGAGACTCAACGGTGTCTCTTACTCTGTCTACCATCTGCATAACCGTGTTAAGGCAGGTATCATAACCGATTGTATAATCGGTGCTGACTATATCATTATCAATTGTTCCGGGAATGCCGATACAGGGAACTCCGCGCAGAGAAAGGTCACGAGCACCTCTGAAAGAGCCGTCACCGCCGATAACAACCATACCTTCAATGCCGTACTTCTTGCAGGTTTCGATTGCCTTCTGCATACCGCTTTCGTCCTTGAACGCAAGACATCTGGCAGAATGGAGCATAGTGCCGCCTCTGTGAATTATATCCGAAACGCTTCTTATATTAAGCTCTCTTAAGTCTTCATCAATAAGACCCTGATAGCCTCTGTTGATTCCGTAAACCTTCATACCGTTTTCGCATGCGGTTCTTACCACGGCGCGTATAGCCGCATTCATTCCGGGTGCATCGCCGCCGCTTGTTAAAACTCCGATTGTTTTCATAATATATACACTCCTTAAAAAACATCAGATAATATAATACACTTTTTATCCCATAATGTCAATAAATTAAACAGCATTTGACAAAAAACTTACTGATTAAAGATAACATTTGCTTCTCCGAGTATTTTTTTAAGCTCTCGGAGCAGAACATCGTTAACATCTATGGCCTGTCCGATGGGGTTTCTCTTATATTCTTTTGTATCATTATAATAATAATACAGCGGACAAGTGCCGTCAAAAATCGCAAGAAGCTTTTCGCAGCATTCAATCTGCGGCGAAGAAGCGGTATCAAATCTTAAAAATAACCCTCTTGCTTTTTTCTTCTCTTTTTTCTCCGACTCGGATTCCGGAATTTCAACTGTGTTTTCATTCGGACAAGGTTCAAGCGTTTCGCAGACTATTTTTGTATCCTCGTCCTCACGGACGCTGACTCTGCCGTGTATCAATACGATATTTCCCTCATTGATAAGTGCGGGGTGCTCCGAGAAGGTTTTCGGAAAAATAATAACCTCCACGCTTCCCGTATTATCCTCAGCCGTCAGAAAAGCCATTGTAGTATCGCTTTTGGTGATTTTCTTTTTAACGCTTCCGATAAGCGCAAGCACGGCAACTCTTTCGTTATCCTTGTATTTCTGCGAATCTTCATCAATTATATCCGCAATTTCGGCACACTTCAGTCTTTTGGAAAGAGCCTCATATTTCTTCATCGGGTGTCCGGAAAGATACATTCCCGAAACATCCTTTTCATATTTCAGAAGAAGCTCCGTCGGAAACTCCTCGGTTTCGGGATAAGTATATTTTTCCGATATATCCTGCGATTCATCTTCATCGGAAGCTAAATCAAAGAAGCCTATCTGCCCCTCGACATTGCGGCGCCTTGTATTATCAAGGTCATCAATTATTGAATCGGCAACGGAAAGCATCTGCTTTCTGTTCGCTCCCATACCGTCAAACGCACCGCATTTTATAAGGCTTTCAACCGCACGGCGGTTAAGCTCCCTGCCCTGCATTCTTTTGCAGAACTCATAAAAATCGGTAAATTCACCGTGAGCGGTTCTCTCTTCAACAATCTTTTTTATAAATCCCCTGCCGAGATTTTTAACGGCAAGCAGACTGTAATGAATGTTTCCGTCAACGGCGGCAAAGGAGTCACCGCTCAGGTTGACATGCGGCGGAAGCATTTTAATTCCGAGTCTTGTGCATTCATTTATATACTGAACAACCTTTCCCGTATTATCAAGAAAACTTGTGAGAATGGCTGCCATAAATTCGCAGGGATAGTGGCATTTAAGCCACGCCGTTCTGTAAGCCACAAACGCATAAGCGGCGGCGTGAGCCTTGTTGAAGGCATAGGAAGCAAACGACATCATTTCATCAAATATTTCATTTGCCGTTTCTTCGGAAATTCCTCTTCTCACCGCACCCTCACAGATGACATTTCCGTTTTCATCGGTCATACCGTGAACAAAGTTTTCACGCTCTTTCAGCATAACATCAACTTTTTTCTTGCTCATCGCGCGGCGGACTATATCGGCTCTGCCGTATGAATAACCCGCAAGCTCACGGCATATCTGCATAACCTGTTCCTGATAAACGATACAGCCGTAGGTAACATCGAGTATATTTTTAAGCTGCGGTATTTTATAGGTTACGTCCTGCGGATTGTGCCTGTTATGAATATAAGTCGGAATTGAATCCATCGGGCCGGGACGGTAAAGAGCAATAACCGCTATTAAATCCTCGATTGATTCGGGCTTCAACTGAGTTAAAACGCTTCTCATTCCCGCGGATTCAAACTGAAATACGCCCTCGGACTGACCCGAGCAGAGCATATCAAACACGGCTTTATCCTGCATATCAATATTTTCAATGCTGAAATCGGGTAATTTCTTTCTTATCATTTTTTCTGCGGAGCTGATAACAGTTAAGGTTCTGAGTCCGAGAAAATCCATTTTGAGAAGTCCCAGCTCTTCAAGAGTGGTCATTGTATACTGCGTTACAACGGCCTCATCGTTTTTAGCAAGCGGAACATAGGTTTCAACGGGGTCACGGGTTATAACAACGCCTGCTGCGTGAGTTGAGGCGTGACGCGGCATACCCTCGATTTTACGCGCCATATCAATAAGCTCTCTGGCTTCTTCATCTGTATCGTATATATTTTTAAATTCCGCTGAACGCTTTAACGCTTTATCAAGTGTAATATTAAGCTCATTCGGAATAAGCTTTGCAATAGCGTCAACAGTATTATATGACATTGCAAGCACTCTGCCTACATCACGAACGGCAAGCTTTGCCGCCATAGTTCCGAATGTTACTATCTGCGCAACATGGTCTGCACCGTATTTTTCGATAACATATTCGATTACCTCGCTGCGTCTTTCAAAGCAGAAATCAACATCGAAATCGGGCATACTTACTCTTTCGGGATTTAAAAATCTTTCAAATAGCAGGTTATATTTCATCGGGTCAATACCCGTTATTCCGATGCAGTAAGCGCATATGCTTGCTGCTCCCGAGCCTCTGCCCGGGCCTACGGGTATACCCATTTCCTTAGCTTGTCTTATAAAATCGTGTACTATCAGGTAATAATCGGTGTAACCCATTTTGCTGATTACGCTCAGCTCATATTCAAGTCTTTTAACATATTCCTCGGGCGGATTTTCGCCGTATCTTTCTTTAAGTCCCTTACGGCAGAGCATTTCAAACCAGTCATAATGGTCCCAACCCTCGGGAACTTCAAAATGCGGAAGCTTCGTTTTACCGAATTCAAATTCCACATTGCACCTTGAAGCGATTTCAGCCGTAATCTCAACCGCTTCGGGACAGAGCGGAAAAGCCTCAAGCATTTCTTCCTCGCTTTTGAGATAAAATTCCTGCGTTCCGAATTCGAGTCCGGTTTCTTCACCCAAGGTATGGTTGGTCTGAATGCAGATTAAAACCTGCTGCATTTTGCTGTCTTCACGGCTGATATAATGAGCATCGTTCGTTGCGGCAAGGGGTATTTCGGTTTCTTTTGAAAGCTTTATAAGGTCGGGAATGATTCTTCTCTGCTCGTCAAGCTCGTGATTCTGAATTTCAAGAAAATAATTGTTTTCACCGAATACACTTCTGTACCAGAGTGCGGTTCTTTTTGCACCCTCGTAATCGTCCGATGAAAGGCATCTTGCAACCTCTCCCGCAAGGCAGCCTGAAAGAGCGATTATACCGTTATGATATTTTTCAAGAATATCCTTGTCAACTCTGGGCTTTGTGTAAAATCCGTTTACCCAGCTTTCGGAAACAAGCTTTATAAGATTTTTATATCCCTCGTTATTTTCACAGAGCAGAACAAGGTGATAACGCTCGCTGTCTATACCGTGAACCTTATCGAATCTTGAACGGGGCGCAACATATACCTCACAGCCGATAATCGGCTTTATTCCTTTTGCCTTTGCGGCTTTATAAAAATCAACTGCGCCGTACATAACGCCGTGGTCTGTAATTGCAACGGAATCCTGACCCATACTTTTAACTTTATCAAGCATAGGTTCAATTCTGCATGCGCCGTCAAGCAGACTGTATTCGGTATGTACGTGCAGATGAGTGAATGACATATTTATTCTCCGTTATTGCGTTTTCATTTTTTCGGCAATTTTAACTATACGGTCAAGGCGGTGATTTATTCCCGAACGGGTCAGAGGCTCGTCCAGAAGATTTCCGAGGTCTTTGAGACTTGCCTCGGGATTTTCAAGCCTGAGCTTTGCAAGTGACTGCAAATTTTCGGGCAGAGATGAAATTCCGATTTTTTTGTCAATATATTCTATTGCATCAATCTGAATGTTTGCCGCATCAACGGTTTTGCTTATATTAGACATTTCGGAATTGATAATGCGGTTAACCTTATTCTTCATATCTTTTTCGATTTTAACATTCATAAGATACAGAGAAGCATTCTGAGCACCGATTATCGCAAGAATATCCTCAATGCTTTCGCTGATTTTGAAATATACAATATGATTGCCCTTGCGGACAATATATTTCGGGTTAAGCTCAAGCTCGTCCAAAAATTTCACAAGGTCGGAGCATAACCTCTTATACGGCACAACAAATTCAAGGTGATACCCCCTCTCGGGGTCCGTTACAGTTCCGCAGGAAAGAAAAGCACCTCTCAGAAAAGCGGATATACAGCATTCGTCCTGGATATTTGCTCTGTTAATTCTCAGCGTTGCTTCCTTTAAGGTGTGCCCGAATTTTTCAAAAACCTTTTCCTTATCTTCATCGGACTTTAAGTATGCGGTCAGTTTTTTTGTTCCCGTTTTGCTTATAACGGGTTCAACACCGCAATAATCGCGAAGATATGAAACATACAAATCAAAAACATCTCTGTTTTCGGTTGTGATTGATAAATTATATTTGGAAAAATGCGCAAAAAGCACAAGCCCGTAGACTTGTGCATGAAGACAACAGGAGGAAAGATTTTCCGTATTCGCAAGCTCGCTTTTAATATCAGAAGAAAAGGACAAGGAAATCCCCTCCTAACTTATAATTCTCACTTCCGGTTCAAGCATAACCCCGCATTGCTCGAAAACGGTTTTGCGGCAATGCTCAACAACCGCCATAACATCGGCAGCCGTTGCGCCGCCTTTGTTTATGACAAATCCCGCGTGCTTTTCGCTCACCTGAGCGCCGCCGACCGTGTATCCTTTAAGATTGCATCGCTCAATTAACGAACCCGCAAAATAGCCCTCGGGGCGCTTGAAGGTGCTTCCCGCGCTCGGATATTCAAGCGGCTGTTTATCCTTTCTGCGGCTCATAAGTTCGTCCATTTTCGCCTTTATTTCGGCTTTATCGCCCTTTTGAAGCTTAACGGTGAGCGAATAAATCACATTTTCGTTATCGGAATATGCACTGTGTCTGTAAGACAAATCAAGCGCATCGCCCGAAAGAACTTCAAGTCTGCCGTCGGGAGTAATATGTTCGCATGAAATAAGAACATCTTTCATCTCGCCGCCGTAAGCTCCGCCGTTCATAAAAGCCGCTCCGCCTGTACTTCCCGGGATTCCGAATGCAAATTCAAGCCCCGTAAGCGAATTATCAAGAGCAAACCGGCAGAGCGAAGCAAGCGAAGCTCCGCTCTGACATTTAATCGTTGTTTCATCAATAAGCTCAATTTTGTTAAGCTCCGAGGTGTTTATAACAACACCTCTGAAGCCGTCGTCGCTTATGAGCATATTGCTGCCCTTGCCGACGGTAAGAAAACGGATTTCATTTTTTCCGAGATATTCAATAACAGATGAAAGCTTTCCGAGATCATCGGGAAAAACCATTGCGTCAGCTTTTCCGCCGATTCTGAAGCTTGTATAATTGCTCATAAGAGCGGAATCGGAATATCTGCACCCGATACTGCCGCAAAATTCAAAAAATTTTTCGTATGACCTCATTGCTTCCTCCGAAAATTATTCATTAAGAAGTGCAGCGCCGAAAATACCCGCATCGTTGCCGAGCTGTGCCGCAACTATCTGTGTCTGTTTCTTTGCATAAATACTGTATCTCTCGTCCTTTGAGTGCGCTCTGATAGGCTCAAGTATTGTATCTCCCTCGTGGCTTACTCCGCCGCCGATGCAGATTATATCGGGCTGAAGAGCATTGATAATATTAACAATACCCGTTGATACATAGTATATGTAAGTATCAACAACTTCTTTACCGCATTTATCGTTCATTCTCATGGCATCGAATGCGGTTTTGCCGTTGACATTTTCAATATTGTTATCGGTAAGCTGCCACATAACGCTGTCTTTATTTTCCTGCATTGCCTTTTTAGTCTGTCTGATAAGAGCGGTTGCGGAGGCATACTGCTCCCAGCAGCCTTTTCTGCCGCAGTTGCACTGCTCACCGTTTACCGTAATTACCATATGACCCATTTCACCTGCTGCACCGTTTACACCGCTGACGATTTTGCCGTTGATGATAATTCCGCTGCCTACGCCCGTTCCGAGAGTAACGGCAACAAAGCAGTCAACACCCTTGCCTACGCCTGCGAGTGCTTCGCCGAGAGCGGCGCAGTTTGCGTCGTTATCAAGATATACGGTTTTGCCGAGTCTTGCTTCAAGCATTTCCTTTGCGGGAACATTGTTGAAATCAAGGTTATTCGCAAATTCAATATAACCGTTTTCTTTATTTACCGAACCGGGAGTACCCACACCGATTGAAACAACCTCGTCCATGGAAATTCCGGCATCTTTTATCGCCATATCAACGGCAACGGCTATATCGTCAAAAATCTCTGCGGCAGGTCTGGGACATTTTGTTTTAACCTTTCCTCTGCCGATAATTTTAAGATCTTCGGATACTACGCCTACCGCAATATTTGTTCCGCCCAAATCAACGCCTATTCTGTACATTTTTATTACCTCCGTAAATTTATTTATCAGTCAAAATCATGCCAGGATTCAAGCTCTTTAGGTTCGGGAATAACATCATCTGTCATACCGAGACCGTGGAGAAGCTCTCTCGCTGCATTATAACCCATTTTTTTCTGCCTGTTGTTCATTGCGGCGGCTTCGATGATTATCGAAAGGTTTCTGCCGGGCTTAACCGGAACAACAGAAGCAGGCACTTCAATTCCGAGAATTTTTATATATTCGCTTTCAAGTCCGAGACGGTCATAAACTTTGTTCTGGTCCCAAAGCTCAAGCTGAATAACCATATCTATTTTTTCGGTAAGCTTAACTGCGCCCATTCCGAAAAGTCTTCTTGCGTTAAGTATTCCGACACCTCTGAGTTCAATGAAATGTCTGATATTTTCGGGTGCAGAGCCGAGAAGAGTTTTATTTGATACCTTTCTGATTTCAACGGAATCATCGGCTATCAGACGGTGACCCCTGTTTATAAGCTCAAGTGCCGTTTCGCTTTTACCTACGCCGCTGTCACCGAGAATCAGAACGCCTTCGCCGTATACCTCAACAAAAACTCCGTGACGGGTTATTCTCGGGGCAAGCTCAACGCCGAGATATGATATTGTTGCCGACATACAGCTTGATGTCATATCCGATGTTGCAAGCACGGGGACTTCATACTTTTTCGCAATATCAATAAGAGAATCCTTCAGAGTAAGGTTTCTTGTCACGAGCACGGCCGCCGGCTTTTTTGAAAGAAATCTGTCAAAGCATTTTTCGGCTTCACTGTTTTCAAGACTGTTTATATATTCTATCTCGGTCAGGCCTAAAAACTGAATACGGGCAGGGTCAAAATGCTGTTCAAAGCCCGCAAGCATAAGACCCGGGCGGTTAACGTCCTGAGATGTAATTTGTATGTTTTCAAGTTTATCCGGAGAATAAACAACCGAGAATGAAAGGTCGTTAACTACCTTTTCAAGCGTAACCGAATATTTACTCATACGCCACTCCTCATTATATTTTATATTATTGATATTATAAAACATATATAATATTTTTCCAACCCTTTTTTGAAAAAATTTTCGGTAAAAATAAAAAACATACGGTTTTTCTCCGTATGTTTTTATAAATTAAAGCTGAGTTGCTATATTTTCAAATTTTGTTTTGGCTTCGTTAATTTTATCCTGCTGTGCGGCGGCGGGACTGTACCAGCCTCTTTTCTGCATTTCGCTGAAAACGCCGAACTGAATATCGTGCTCCGAATTAAGAATATTGAGCATATCACTCTGAAGCTGTTTATTTACGCACTCATTTGAAAAAGTGTCGTAAACGCTTGTTATATGCTTCTGAGAAGTGAGAACATCATCGAGAATTTCTCTGTCCGTAAGTCCGAAATTATTCATATTTATCCCCCTTAATATAAATGACCCATAAGCGTATCAAAATGAAGCTTATGCTTGTCGGCAATCTGTTCGCAATAGCTTTTAATCTGCGGGTCGGTTGCACTCTGAGAATATGCCTTGTATTTCTTCACAAGCATCTGTTCAATATTGAGCTGGTCTTCAAGAGCGGAAAGCTCTTTCGATGTTAAATTTGCCATCATAATTCCCCTTTCGGATTTATTTATCAATAGTATTGACATAAAATGAAAGAAAAATTCACGAACAAACAAAAAAATCCCCGTTCCGAAGAACGGGGAAAAACAACACCTGATTATTTAACCATGCTTGCGATTTCTGCTGCGAAATCGTCAACCTTCTTTTCGATGCCTTCGCCCTTAGCGAAACGAACGAACTTCTTAACTTTGATATCGGCACCGAGCTTCTTGGCAACATCTGCTACATAACCGCCTACATTACCTTCAAAGAGGTCGGCGCGTACAAATTCCTGTTCAAGAAGGCAAACTTCCTTAAGCTGCTTCTTGAGACGGCCGTCAACTGCGCCTGCGAAAATCTTGTTGTCAACATACTTTTCTTTGCCGGCAACTGCTAACTCAGCAAGCTTTGCGACAGCTTCCTTTGAAAGGAAGTTGAAAAGGAACTTGTTGTTTTTCTGCTCGTTATAAGCAGCGATGTCTTCATCGCTCCAGAGCTTCTCTTCACAGCACTTTGTGCAAAGCTCAACGAGAATGGGCTTGGGAAGAGTGTCAGCCTTGTTAAGTGAAGAATCAATGATGATTGACTTCATCTTTGCAAGCTCATCAGCGGAAATATCTTCTTTTGCAAGATATTCGGGGCTCATAGCTGCAACCTGCATTGCAACATTTTTACCCATAGCGGTAAATTCATCTTTGGCAGCAGTAGCATCGTCGGTATCAAACTCAACGAGAACGCCTACAGTACCGCCTGCATGGATATAGGAAACAGCTTTGCCTTCTACAAGAGCGAAACGGCGAAGCTTCATATTTTCACGAATCTTAAGGAAGAGCTCCTGAAGTGCATCGGCAACCGAAAGTGTGCCGTCAGCGATTGTTGCTGCGTTAAGTGCGTCAAGATCAGCAGGCTTAACTGTTGCAGCAGTCTTTGCAATTGCGTTTGCAAGACCTACGAATTCGGGGTTCTTACCTACAAAGTCGGTCTCACAGTTGATTTCTACAAGGGCAGAAGCATCAGCGGTGCTGAAAGCTGCAACTGTTCCTTCTGCGGCTGCACGGCTTGCCTTCTTTGCTGCGGAAGCAAGACCCTTTTCACGGAGTATTTCCATTGCCTTATCAACATTACCGTCAGCTTCGGTAAGGGCTTTTTTGCAGTCCATCATACCAACGCCGGTTTTTTCTCTGAGCGCCTGAACGTCTTTAGCTGTAAATGCCATAATATTATTCCTCCTCTGCTGCTTCTGCCTCTGCTTCGTCAGCTTCGGGAGCGTTCTGCTCGCCCTGTCTGCCTTCGATAACAGCATCTGCCATTGCACCTGCAATAAGCTTTACGGCACGGATAGCATCGTCATTGCCGGGGATAACATAATCAACCTCATCTGGGTCACAGTTGGTGTCAACTATTGCAACGATGGGGATACCGAGCTTCTTAGCTTCGAGAACGGCAATTCTTTCCTTGCGGGGGTCAACGATGAACATAGCAGCAGGCTGCTTCTTCATCTCGGTGATACCGCCCATAAATTTCTCGAGCTTTTCGATTTCAAGAGCAAGCTTTGCAACTTCCTTCTTGGGCAGAAGGTCGAATGTTCCGTCTGCTTCCATAGTCTTGAGCTGAGCAAGTCTCTTGATTCTCTTCTGAATGGTGTTGAAGTTGGTGAGCATACCGCCGAGCCAACGGGCATTAACGAAAGGCATACCGCAGCGAATGGCTTCTTCCTTAACGGATTCCTGAGCCTGCTTCTTTGTGCCTACGAAAAGAATGTCGCCGCCCTCTGCTGCGATGTCACGGATAAACATATAAGCATCTTCGAGCTTCTTAACTGTTTTCTGAAGGTCGATGATGTAGATGCCGTTTCTCTCCGTGAAGATGTACTCAGCCATCTTGGGGTTCCATCTTCTGGTCTGATGACCGAAGTGAACGCCCGCTTCAAGTAACTGTTTCATTGATACTACTGACATGATTTTTTCCTCCTAAGTTAAATTTTGTATCTTGTCAGATACGAACCTCCGCAAAGCCTGATATTACAACGAAATTTCTTCCGCACTCATAATAAAAATAGCTTTGCGTGCGATTTGCTAAAAAATTATATCACATAGTTTTGCCGAATGCAAGCATTATTTTTACAAATTACAGAAGATATTTTTACAAATTACAGAAAATATACGGGCATCATCTGTATATATTTACAAATAATGCCCGTAAATATTACTCTCTGTGCCACTTAACGCCCTGAGCGGTATCCTCAAGAACAATTCCCATTGCCTTGAGTTCATCTCTGATTCTGTCCGCTTCCGCCCAATTCTTATCTTTTCTTGCCCGGGTTCTTGCCGCTATCATGGCATCAATATCCTCATCGAGAACATCGGTCTTTCTGTTATAAACAAGTCCGAGAACACCTGTAAGCTCGTCAAAGAGCTTGATTGCATATTCAACATCCGCCTTGCTTACGCCCTTGCCGATAATAAGAGTGTTTATATCTCTTACAAGCTCGAATACTGCGGAAATACCGTCTGCGGTATTGAGGTCATCGTCCATGGCTTCGATAAACTGAGCCGTTCTCTTATCAAGCTGTTCCTTAAGCTGTGCCGAAAGCTCACCCTCGGCGGCGTTCTTAAGCTCAAAATCAAGGCTGTCACGGCAGGTATAAAGTCTTGAAAGTGATGCCTTGCATTGCTCGATTATATCAACGCTGTAATTTATCGGGCTTCTGTATGACGATGAAATCATAAGATAACGGATAGGCTCATAGCCGTATTTTTCGGCAACATCTCTTACGGTGAAGAAATTGCCGAGAGATTTTGACATCTTGACATTATCAACATTGATATATCCGTTATGCATCCAGTATTTTGCAAACGGCTTGCAGGTGAAGCATTCGCTCTGTGCTATTTCGTTTTCGTGGTGCGGGAAAATCAAATCCTGACCGCCGCAGTGAATGTCAATACTCTCGCCGAGGTATCTGATGTTCATTGCCGAGCATTCGATATGCCAGCCCGGTCTGCCCTTGCCCCACGGAGAATCCCAATAGGGTTCGCCGGGCTTTGCGGCTTTCCAGAGTGCAAAATCCATCGGGTCTTTCTTAATATCGCCGACCATTATTCTTGCACCCGCTTCAAGCTCTTCAAGCGGCTGATGCGAAAGCTTGCCGTATTCGGCAAATGTTTTTGTGCTGAAATATACATCGCCGTCAACCTCATAAGCGTGACCTTTTTCGATAAGTCCGCTTACGATTTCGATTATTTTATCAATATTTTCGGTAGCCTTCGGGTGAACGGTTGCGGGTCTGAAATTAAGGCCCTTGGCATCCTTCCAGAATTCCTCAATATATTTTTCGGAAACGGTAATATAATCCGTACCTTCTTCGTTGGCGCGCTTGATAATTTTATCGTCAATATCGGTGAAATTCTGAACGAATGTTACCTCATAGCCTCTGTATTCAAGATATCTTCTCAGAACATCAAAAACACAGATGGGTCTTGCATTTCCGATATGAATAAAATTATAAACGGTAGGGCCGCAGGCATATATTTTTACCTTGCCCTTTTCGAGAGTGACAAGCTCCTCTTTTTCTCTTGTGAGAGTATTGAAAATCTTCATTTATTTATCCTCCTTGCCGATTTGCTTTTTAAGATTTTCGATTTCGGTTTCCAATCTGGAAATTTCCTGCGCTACAGGGTCGGGAATGTTAATCTGGTCAAGCTCCTCAACCCTTACTCCGTCTTTTTTAACCACTCTTGCCGGAACGCCGACTGCCGTTGAATTTGCCGGAATATCGTGAAGCACCACCGCACCTGCGGCAATTCGGCTGTTATCGCCGATAACAACCGGACCGAGCACCTTTGCGCCCGAGCCAATCATAACATTGTTTCCGATAGTCGGGTGTCTTTTTCCCGTATCTTTGCCCGTACCTCCGAGCGTTACACCCTGATAAAGCGTTACATTGTTGCCGATTTCCGCCGTTTCTCCGATAACAACTCCCGTACCGTGGTCAATAAAGAATCTGTCTCCGATTGTTGCGGCAGGGTGAATTTCGATACCCGTTTTTCTTGAGGCAATCTGAGAAACCCACCTTGCAAGAAAATATAACTTATGGCGATAAAAGAAATTCGCTCTTCGGTGAAGCCTTATCGCCTTAAACCCGGGATAAAGAAATAAAATTTCAAATACCGAGCGTGCGGCGGGGTCTCTTGCCCACACACATTCAATATCCTGTTTAAGCTGTTTGAACAATACAATTCCTCCAATATAAAAAACCTCCGAAGCCGAAAAAGGCTACGGAGGCGTTGAAACGCGGTTCCACTCCTGTTTATAACTCGAAAGGCTTTAACGCAGCCATACGCATCGAGATACTGCAATTTTCCCTCAATGTGCCGCAGGGCGCACTTCACCGCTTTGCCTTAAGAAATCTTTTCAGCTTCCGATTTCCTCTCTGATAAGACTGAAAATGGCTACTCTACCCTGCCGTTGCATTTACATATTGAAATGATTATATTATATTTTTCGTAAATTGTCAACTTATTTCGTAAAATCTATAACCTTAAGTCCGTCTTTGAGATATTTTATTCCCGAAATTACAGTCAGGAACGCCGTTATGCCGAGCATTATATTTGATGCAAGCGCAACGGCATCAAAATTCAAGCTTATGCATTCGGTTAAGAACAGCAGACACATAATCACAATTGAAAATACCATCTGCGAAACGGTTTTCAGTTTCCCGAGGAAGCCTGCAGCAATAACCACACCCTGAGAAGCCGCAACAAGGCGGAATGAGGTTATGAGAAATTCTCTTGTGAGAACAATCATAACTATCCAGATGTTGCATACTCCCGCCTGCATAAAAGCAAGCAGAGCGGCGGTGGTGAGCATTTTATCCGCCAACGGGTCGCAGAGCTTTCCGAAATCCGTCACCTGATTATTCTTTCTTGCAATTTTGCCGTCAAGCATATCCGTAAGAGAAGCAACGGCAAAAATAATAAGTGCAGTAAGATAATGCCATACATTCCAACCGTCGAAAAGCATAAAGAACAAATAAAACGGAGTTAAAATTATCCTGACAATCGTCAATTTATTCGGTAAATTCATTCTGGCTCCTTATCCGATGTCTCTGCCGATAAGGTCATAATCATTTATTCCGATGACCTCAACCTGCACGAAATCTCCGTTTTCATAATTTTTATCGGTAGTAAAGCTGATTTTTCCGTCAATCTCCGGCGCGTCCATATAGGTTCTGCCGCTGTAGCTGTCGGAATAGCCGTCATAATTCTCAACGATAACGGTATAAACATTTCCGATTTTTTCCGTATTCTTAAGGTTGACTATTTCAAGCTGGTCCTGCATTATAATTTCGCCTCTGCGAACCTTAACGCTTTCCTCAACCTGATTATCCATATTGAATGCCGGAGTGCCCTCCTGCGGTGAAAATGCAAAACAGCCGAGACGGTCAAATTCAATCTCGTTCACAAATTCGGTCAGCTTTTCAAATTCAGCCTCTCCCTCTCCCGGGAAACCGACGATAAATGTTGTTCTGATAACCGCATCGGGCATTGCGTTTCTTATTTTGGAAATGACATTCCGGATAAATTCGTTGTTGCCGCGTCTGTTCATCTTTCTGAGTATTCCGTCATCTGCGTGCTGAAGCGGAAGGTCAATATAATGAAGCACTTTAGGCTGACGCGCCATAGTTTCAAGAAGCTCATCGGTAATTTTATCGGGATAGCAGTAGAGCATTCTTATCCATTTGATTCCGTCTATCTCGCAGAGAGCATCAAGAAGCTCGGGCAGACGGATTTTTCCGTACAAATCCGCACCGTAATTGGTGGTATCCTGCGCAATCAGAATAAGCTCTTTTGTTCCCGCATCGGCAAGCGCTTTTGCTTCTTCAATAAGCGTTTCAAATTCAACGCTTTTGTAATTTCCTCTGATTGACGGAATTGTGCAGTAGGTGCATCTGTTTGAACAGCCGTCCGCAATCTTAAGATATGCCCAGTATTCGGGAGTTGTGAGCAGTCTTTCGCCCGTGAGCGGAAGCAGTTCTTTATCGGGCATTGCATATTTCTTTTCGCCCTCGATAACTTCTTTAACTATTGAAGCTATATCACCGTTTGCGCCGATGCCGACAACGGCATCAACCTCTGGAAGCTCTTCAAAAATTTCATCTTTATGCTTTTCTGCAAGGCAGCCCGTTACGATGATTTTTTTGACTGTACCCTCTTCCTTGAGCTGAGCCATATCAAGTATGTTTTCTATCGCTTCCTGCTTCGCTTCGTCGATAAAGCCGCAGGTGTTGACTATAACCGCATCAACGCCATCATAGCAATCGGCAATTTCAAAGCCGCTGCCGTCAAGCTGAGCAAGCATTCTTTCGGCGTCTACCTGATTTTTCGGGCAGCCGAGTGAAATCATACCGACCTTATACATCGTCAAAATCCTCCATTTCAAGCTCCGCTCTGCGAAAAGCGGAATTTATATCAGACCAGCCGTAGCCGAGACGCATAAGCGCCGCAACGGTCTTTTTTCTTCCCTTTTCATCGGATAATGAACGGGAATATTTAGAGTTCAATAAGTCTATAATACGCAAAATCGGGTCAAAGTCAAGACTTTCGCAAACATTCTGTGCAATTTCTTTGGAAATTCCTTTACGGACAAGCTCATTTTTTATTCCGCGAATGCTCATTCCTTTTTGTGAAACAAGCTTATCCGCAAGGTTTTCGGCATATCTTTCGTCGCTGATATATCCGAGCTCCTCAAGCCTTTCAGCCGCGTTTTCGGCGTGTTCACGCTTGTGGCCTTTCATTATAAGCTTTGAAACCGTTTCTTTTTTGCTGTGGTCGCTGTACGAGAGAATGCGTAAGCCTGCAAGGAACGCACAACGAGAGCCGACGGAATCATAAAATTCCGTCAGCTCCTGCTCATCATCAATAACACTTATCCGGCAATAGGGACTGCCGTACCAGAAATCCGAATCAACGGTGAACCGATATTCGCCGTCACAGGAAATATGTATTTTATTCTGTTTTCCGACGGTAAAAGTGATTTTCATTATCAGTCTTCGTCGTCATCAACAACTATATCAAGCTTCGCGCGGGCGCTTGCCTTAGTGGTCGGAACAGGCTCGGGAAGCGGAGCGGCAATAACGGGAGTTCTTGCTCTCTTGGTTTTCTGAGCCTCGGTTTCTGCTTTAATCGCCGCAACGATTTTATCTTCAAGCTCCTTTGCAAGCTCGGGATTATCGGCAATAATTTCTTTAACCTTATCTCTGCCCTGACCGAGACGCATATCGCCGTAAGAGAACCATGCGCCGCTCTTCTGAATAATTCCGTATTCAACGCCCATATCGACTATTTCGCCGTCCTTGGATATGCCCGTACCGAACATAATATCAAATTCAGCCGTTTTGAACGGGGGCGCAACCTTATTTTTAACTATTTTGCATTTAACTCTGTTGCCGGTAAATTCTCCGCCCGTACCCTTAAGAGCCTCGGATTTACGAACCTCAACTCTGATTGAAGCGTAGAATTTAAGCGCTCTGCCGCCCGTCGTTACCTCGGGATTGCCGTAAACAACGCCGACCTTTTCACGGAGCTGATTGATAAATATAATAATTGTATTGGATTTTGCAACAGCGCCCGCAATTTTACGGAGTGCCTGTGACATAAGTCTTGCGTGAGCGCCGACGTGAGCATCGCCCATATCACCCTCTATTTCGGAACGGGGTACAAGAGCCGCAACCGAGTCGATAACAACAACATCGAGCGCACCCGAACGCACAAGAGCTTCTGCAATTTCAAGCGCCTGTTCACCGTTATCCGGCTGAGAAACAAGCAGAGAATCAACATCAACGCCGAGATTTGAAGCATAGGTGGGGTCAAGTGCGTGTTCGGCATCTATAAATGCCGCTTCGCCGCCTGACTTCTGAGCCTGAGCAATAACGGACAGTGCAAGAGTTGTTTTACCCGATGACTCCGGACCGTAAATTTCTATTATTCTTCCTTTCGGGAAACCGCCGATACCGGTTGCAACATCAAGCGAAACAGAACCCGTTGAAATTGCTTCAACATTCATTGCCGAGTTCTGACCGAGACGCATTATCGTTCCTTTTCCGTAAGTTTTTTCAATCTGGGCAAGCGCGGTTTCAAGAGCTTTTTGTTTATCTGCCATATATATTCCTCCGTAAATTTATATCAAACAAATGTTCTGTATGTATTATATAACACCATTTCAAAAAATGCAAGTATTATTTGAAAATTTTCGTGAAAAAAATAATATTTGAAAAAATATTAAAAAAGACTTGCATTTTTCGTTAAAGTCTGTTAATATATCATCTGTTGAAAATTAAAAGGAGGTGTGACACATGGCAAAATGTGAATTCTGCGGTAAAGATGTGTCCTTCGGCATCAAGGTTTCCCATTCACACAGACGTTCAAACAGAACCTGGAAGCCCAATGTCAGAAGAGTTAAGGCTGTTGTTAACGGAACTCCCAAGAGAGTTTATGCATGCACTCGCTGCCTTCGCTCCGGTAAGGTAACAAGAGCCGTTTGATTTAACAAAGGCATGATTAAGAGACTGCGTTCGGCAGTCTCTTTTTCTTTGCGTTGTTTTTGTCAAAATAACCAACGGAATTGTGTTTTGAATTTTTTAATTCCACAACTTATTGTGATTTATCACATTATTATATAGAACATTCCTTTTTGCGCAAATTTATATTCCCTTTTTCGTTCGGATTGTGTATAATTATAAAATGTAATATTATGACACGGAGAAGATTATGAATATATCATTACCAAAGTCAACATTTTTTGAGCTTCCGAAGGATATTGTTGACAAATATCTCGGCGAAGCAACGGGAATACAGTTAAAGGTTATCCTGTGGCTGTTCCGCAATTCTGTCGAAGCGGATAACATCTCAAAGCTGTGTTCCGACTTGAAAATCGAAAAAAGTGAAGCGGAAACGCATATAAAATACTGGATAAATGCAGGTATAATTCAAAGTGAAGATACCGCATCGGAACCGACACCGTTTATTCCGTCGGCAAAGAAAAAGGAAACTGCCGATATTCCCGCACCGTCAAAGCCGTCAAGTGCGGAAATCGCACAGAGAATTTCGGAATCACCCGAAATAGGTCATCTTTTCAATGAATCGCAGATAAAACTCGGAAAAACAATCGGTTATGACGGTCAATGCACCCTGCTCCTGCTTCACGACCATTACGGCTTGCCCGTTGAGGTTCTGTTTATGCTGATTGAATATTGCGTTTCAGTCGGCAAAACGAATTACGGCTACATAGAAACAGTCGGCAAAAGCTGGGGATACGATGAAATCGACACGGTTCAGAAGGCTTCCGAAAAAATCAGCATTCTGAAAAATGCCGATACGCATTGGAAAGCACTTGCAAAATATGCGGGTCTCGTTAATTCAAGACCCACGGCTAAGCAGTCCGAATTTATTCAGCGCTGGACAAAGGACCTGAATATGTCCGATGATATGATATGCCGCGCATATGACGAAATGGCTACCAATACGGGAAAACTTAATTTTAAATATATGGACAAGGTTTTGCTGAACTGGTTTAACGCCGGATATAAGACGGTTGAGGACGTTGAGAACGGAGAAATAAAGAGAAGCGAACAAAAGATTTTTTCTGCATCTCAAGCATCCGCTTCATATGATATAAACGGATTTGAGGAGCAGTCACTTCATAGCATATTGAAATACGAAAGGAAGACAAAGCAATGAGTTACAGCAGTAAAACTCTTGCAAAAGCAACACAAATTCTTGCAGAAAGAAGAGCTGTTGCTCAAAACATACGTGAAACAAGACATACAGAAATATCCGAAAAAATACCCGATATAATCAAGTACGAAGCACAACTTGCAAACTGCGGTCTTTCAGTAATAAAAGCATTGGGAATGGGAAATGAAGCTCAAAAATATATTGACGAGCTATCAAAAATGAATATTTCCATTCAGAACGGGATAGCAAACCTTCTTGAAAAGAATGGATATCCCCGTGACTATCTTGATATACCTTATAGTTGTAAAGAGTGCGAGGACACAGGATTTGTTAATGGATTCATCTGCAAATGTAGGAAAACTCTTCTTAACAAAATTGCTCAAAATGAACTTTCCGCTGTTTCTCCAAGCGAAAATTGCAGATTTGATAATTTTGATTTAAATTATTATCCGAACAATATTGATGAAGTGTTTGGAATATCTCCAAGGAAAAGAATGTCGGAAATTTTTGAATATTGCAAATGCTATGCCGATGATTTTGATTTAAATTCAAGCTGTCTTTTCTTTCACGGTGCAACAGGTTTGGGAAAAACACATTTATCGCTTGCAATTGCGAACACCGTTTCCCAGAAAGGCTTTAATGTTATTTATGAGTCTGCATATAATTTATTTTCCTCTCTTGAAAGAGAAAAATTCGGCGGTACGGGAGCGGGAAAACGGGAAAAAGAAATTCTCGATTGCGACCTGCTTATAGTTGATGACCTCGGCTCCGAGTTTTCGACTCAGTTCACGGTCGCGGCGCTTTATAATATAATCAACACAAGAATAAACACCTCAAAGCCCGTTATAATCAGCACAAATTTCAGCGAAAGAGAAATAGAAGCAAAATATACTCAGCGTGTAACCTCAAGAATAATCGGAAATTATGTTTCAATTCTCTTTATCGGAAAAGATATAAGACAAATCAAAAATCGTTAAGGTGATGCAAAATGGATATTATTAAAGAATTAACAGCGCAGTTTAATTTACAGTCCTGGCAGGTGGAAAATACGGTTAAGCTTCTTGACGAAGGAAATACCGTTCCTTTCATCGCACGATACAGAAAAGAGGCTCACGGTACTCTTGATGACCAGATTATCAGAGAGCTTTCCGAAAGACTTGAATACCTCAGAAACCTTGATAAAAGGCGTGAAGAGGTCAGAGCACTCATAACGGCTCAGGAGAAAATGACCGATGAAATATCGGCTGCTCTCGACAAAGCCGCAACCGTTACAGAAATTGAGGATATATACAGACCGTTCAGACCCAAGAGAAAAACAAGGGCTTCCGTTGCAAAGGAAAAGGGTCTTGAACCGCTTGCAGATGCAATATTTGAACAGAATGCGGGCTCCCCCGCTCCGATTGAAATTGCACAAGCTTATATCGACGAAGAAAAAGGCGTTGCAACGGCCGAAGAAGCGCTTCAGGGTGCGCTTGACATCATCGCCGAAAACATTTCGGATAATGCGGATATACGCCGTAGGCTGCGCAATCTTTATACCGTAATCGGTGTTGTTTCAACGAGTGCGGCAGATAAGGACGCCGAAAGCGTTTATACGAATTATTATGACTATTCCGAACCCGTAAGCAAAATCGCAGGTCACAGAGTTCTTGCGATTGACCGCGGAGAAAGAGAAAAATTCCTCAAGGTCAGCGTTACGATTGATACCATTAAGGCATTCAGTGTTATTGCGGGCACAACGCTCAAGGCAGAGGGTTCACCCTGCACGGAAGCGGTCAGAGAAGCCGGAACAGATGCATATAACAGGCTTATCGCACCGTCAATCGAGCGTGAAATCAGAAATATGCTCACGGAAAACGCCGCCGCAAGCGCAATAAAGGTTTTTGCGCTCAACACAAAAGAGCTGCTTTTGCAGCCTCCCGTTAAGGGAAAAACCGTTATCGGTCTTGACCCGGGTTACAGAACGGGCTGCAAGGTTGCCGTTGTTGACCCTACGGGAAAAGTGCTTGACACCGGAGTTATATATGTAACTCATTCCGAAGCTCAGAGGCAGCAGGCAAAGGAGCTTATAAAGAAACTTATCGCAAAGCACGGTGCAAACTGCATTTCGATAGGAAACGGAACGGCTTCAAAGGAAACCGAAATGTTTGCCGCCGAGGTGCTCAGAGAAATCAATGCCGATGTTTCATATATGGTTGTCAGCGAAGCGGGCGCTTCGGTTTATTCCGCCTCAAAGCTTGCCGCCGCTGAATTTCCGCAGTATGATGTTTCACTCAGAAGTGCGGTTTCAATCGCCAGAAGACTTCAGGACCCGCTTGCCGAGCTCGTTAAAATTGACCCGAAAGCCATCGGAGTGGGTCAGTATCAGCACGATATGCCCCCGAAAGAGCTTGATGCCGCACTTGATGCGGTTGTTGAAGATGCAGTAAACTCCGTAGGCGTTGACCTGAATACAGCTTCCGTTCCTCTGCTTGCAAGAGTTTCGGGAATAAATTCAACGGTTGCAAAGAATATTGTTGATTTTCGTGACGAAAACGGCGAATTTTCGGAGCGTTCTCAGCTTAAAAAAGTTCCGAAGCTCGGCGCAAAGGCGTTTGAACAATGCGCAGGCTTCCTGAGAATACCGGAAAGCAAAAATGTATTCGATAATACAGGTGTTCACCCCGAAAGCTATTCCGCCGCCAAGGCTCTGCTGGCTCTGTTCTCATACAGTCCCGAGGATATAGGCACGGAGAAAATCGCCTCAATCGGCGCAAACGCAGAGCTTCTCGGTGAAGAAAAGGTTGCGGAAAAGCTCGGTATCGGCGTTCCGACGCTCAAGGATATTATAAAAGAGCTTATCAGACCCGCCCGTGACCCGAGAGATGAGCTTCCGCCGCCGATGCTTCGCACCGATGTTATGGATATGAACGATTTAAAACCGGGTATGGAGCTTAAAGGAACGGTCAGAAATGTAACCGATTTCGGAGCATTCATTGATATCGGCGTTCATCAGGACGGACTTGTTCATATTTCGCAGATAACAAACAAATTCATCAAACACCCTTCGGAGGTGCTCAAGGTCGGAAATGTTGTTACCGTTTGGGTTATCTCCGTTGATACGGCAAAAAAGCGTATTTCGCTTACAATGAAGCAGCCTGCGCCCAAAGAGAATTAAGTTTTAAAAAAATCGGAAAGGCTTTTGCCCTTCCGATTTTTTGTCATATAATAATGTCGGATAACGAACGCTTCGGAACATAGTGCGTTCCGTTTTCATCGCGGTAATAAGCCGTGCTTCCGTTTTCGGGAATATCAACGATTTTTACCGTTTCTTTCGGTTTGCCGAGCGCAACCACAAGGTCTATTGAATATTTTTCCGTATCAATTTCAAGATTTTCGGCAAGCTTTTCTCTGTTTATCGCTCCGAGAATGCAGCAGCCGTAACCCTTTTCAACCGCACCGAGAGTTATCGTCTGAGCGGCTATTCCGTCATCATAAAGCTTATTTTTACCGACGGAAAGGTCACAGAGAATTACAATATAAGCCGACGGTCTTTCGCCCTTTTCGGGCCCGTTCCAATCCTTCAAAAGTCCCGCCCATGCAAGAGTTTCAAAAACCTTTTCGCAGTTCTTTTCATCATTAATCAGCCTGAATCTGAGTGCCTGAGAGTTGACCGTTGACGGCGTTACTCTCGCAAGCTTAATCAGTTCTTCGAGTTCATTACACGGTATTTTTATTTCTTCATAAAATCTTCTGTAAGAGCGGTTTTTCAAAATAAGTTCTTCAAGCATAATACATACCTCCGATAATTTTATTATATCTTTATTTCCGATTTTTTCAAGCTTAAATTTTGCGCTAATTGCTACAAAAATTTGAACAAATATTAAATTTTAATTACTTTGCGCACAAACGGCAAAAAAAGAATTGAATTAAAAAATTTTTTCAATTATAATTTTAATGTATTTTATAGTGGAGGTGTGTACCGTGAAAAAACAGATTTCCGTTCTGCTTGCGCTGATAATGGCATTATCGGTTTTTTTCGGTATGGATTTTTGTCCCTCCGCCGAATTTTCCGATGAATCGAATGATGTTGATTTTGCCGAATACATCGGTGAAATGGTCAAAAACAGCTCATATAAAAATAACATCGGCTTTGCGGATAAGCGTTTTCAGAATGCAAACAAAAATTCCGATTTTGAAACCTGTCGGCTGATAGTCAAATCGGACAAATCAATAGATGCTCTTAATGCGGTTTCCTGCATTCACGGTGAAGACGGCGTTTGGGTACTGCAGTTTGACTGCCCCGAAAGCGCTTCAAAGGCGTATAATTACTATTCAAAATTAAAATATGTTAAATATGTTGAAACCGATAAATATATAACCGCCGCCGCAGTAACCGAAAAAGCGGACGAAGATTATATTTCGTGGGGACCTGAATATATAGGACTCAACCGTCTTAATTCGGATATTGTTTCATCGGGAAAACAGCTTGCCGGAATAACCGTTGCGGTTATCGACTCGGGCGTAAATAAAAATCACGAGCTTTTCAAAGGCAGAATCATCGAAACATATATCAACACAAGCGGTTCAGGCAAAAGGAACAGTACCGATGACGATTACGGTCACGGAACAGAGGTTGCCGGAATTATAGCCGATTCAACGCTTGAAAATGTCAGCATCAAGCCTTATAAGGTGATTGATGAGCACGGTCAGGGAACGGTTGCCACCGTTGCCGCGGGAATAATCTGTGCGGTAAACGACAATGTTGATATTATAAATATCAGCCTGGGCTTCTATGAAGATTCCGAGCTTCTTCACGATGCCGTTAAAAAGGCAATTGCACACGATATAACCGTTGTTGCGGCGGCGGGAAACAATTCAACCGATAAACCGTATTATCCGTCATCATATGACGGAGTTCTCCGAATAACCGCAATCAACAGCGCGGGCAATGTTGCAAACTTCAGTAACTTCGGAAGCCATGTTGATTTTGCCGCACCGGGTGTAAAAATAAAGACCGCAAATATGAACGGCGGTTATTCAATTGTTGACGGCACTTCGCTTGCAGCCCCGTTTGTTTCATCTCTTGCGGCAATGATTAAATCCGTTATTCCGCTTTCATCATCGGAGGATATATATAAAAGCCTTCAATATCAGGCGGTAAATCCGCTTTATTACGGGTCTGAAGAAGAAATAGGAAACGGCATTATAAATGCTCCCGAATATGAAAGCGAAACCAAAACGGGCAAAACCTCAGCGCCCGTTTTTCCGAGTGACTGCCCTCCCATAGTTGTTGAACCGATTGATATTGAAATATCCTGTGAAACACCGGATTCCATTATCTATTATACTACCGATAAATCAATGCCGTCGGAACGAAACAAAAACGCAAAGATATATACAGGGCCGATACATATTGATAAATCCTGCTATATTCTTGCGGCGGCATATTCGGACGGAAAATACAAATCGTCAATCAGCGGTCTGCACATTACCGTTGCTCCGAATATTTCCGAAAATGAGCTTTCGATTTCACCCGACGGAATCATCACCGAATACCGCGGCAACGAAGAGAGCATTTCAATTCCCGAAACCGTAAATTCAATTGCCGTTACCGGCATAGGAAACGAAGTATTCAAAAATAAGAATATTAAAGATATAGTGTTGACTGACGGCACGGAAAGCCTCGGAAGCGAAACGTTTTACGGCTGCTCCGAGCTTACCACCGTTTACGCCAAAAATGTTAAAACCATAGGCAGCAACTGCTTTAAAGACTGCGTAAATCTGAAAGATATTTATGTTAACGAGTTATCTGAAATCGGTACAGGTGCTTTTGAAAACGCGGGAAAAACGGCATATTCCGTGGGAATGAAGTCATTCAGAATAGATTTAACCAACCTCAAAAGCATACCCGAAAACGCCTTTAAAGGCTCGGCAATTGAAAATATTGAGCTGAAAGAAATAAATTCAATCGGCAAAAACGCTTTTTCGGATTGCGATGCACTGGTAAGCGTTCAGATTGAAAAAACCGCTTTAATTCCCACCGAATGCTTTAAGAATTGCGATTCGCTGAATACAGTCGGAATCGCAGGACTTATCTCTGTACCTTCTTCGGCTTTTGCGGAATGCAGCAAGCTTACGGAGGTTGATTTGCCCGATGCAAAAGTAATTTTATCAAAAGCGTTTGAAAATTGTTCGCTGCTTCAAAGTGTTTCGCTGCCGTCTGCAATAACCGTTTTCTCGGATGTGTTCAGCGGCTGTAATTCGCTGATAAGCCTTGATTTGCCGTCAATGCAGTCGTTTGACGATATGATGCTGTCTCAGAACGATTACCCGCATTTTCCCGAAAGCCTTGAAACATTTAACGCTCCGAGTCTTAAATATACGGTTACCGATATGTTTAAGACTGCGCCGGATATATCCGTTATCAGTCTCAATAATGCAATTGACATTGCCGAATATACTTTCAGAAGCTGCAATAAAATTCAATATCTCAACCTTGAAAGTGCAAATATTCTCAGAGAAAATTCAATGAGCGGCTGTTCCGCACTGTTTATCGACCTGAGAAAACTCATAACAGCAAAAAGCCTGCCCGATAACAGCGGCATAATGCTTTCAAACTTATTCATTGAGGCGGCGGTAAATGCCGTAAACCTCACAATTTACGGCACTCCCGATACATTTGTTGAAAGATATGCAAGCTTTAAAGGATATAATTTTATTCCGATTCCGATAATTTTAAACGATATTCCGTATAATATTACATCGGAAAGCGAAATGATTTATGTTTCCGCCGCCGGCTTTAACCTTGAATATCAATGGTATGAAAACACCGAAAATTCAACCGAAAGCGGCACTCCGATTGATGGCGCGGTAAATCCGTCCTATATGTTTACCGAAAACGATATTTCGCCGTTCTACTACTGCGTTATAACGCAAAATGACCTCGGCAAAATCTCAACGGTTAAAACTCACACAATTGAAAAAGACACAACTCCCGCCGATTATACCTATTATAACAAAGCGGTTGCCGCTGCGGCAAAGGTTGAAAGAGAAAGATATATTGATACTTCCGTTCTCGATTTCGCCCTGTCAAAGAATGTTTACGGCAAATACGCCTGCGAGCAGAGCGTTGTTGATGCTCAGGCAAAGGCGATTTTTGATGCGATTGAAGCTCTTGAGCTGAATAACGCCAAAGAGCTGTATATTATTTCATCTAAAAGTGAGCTTCTGCTGTTTGAAGAAACAAAGCTTAAAACGCTCATTCTGCCCGAAA
The DNA here is from genome assembly GCA_045600535.1 of Acutalibacteraceae bacterium. Lineage (GTDB taxonomy): Bacteria > Bacillota > Clostridia > Oscillospirales > Acutalibacteraceae > CAG-177. The sequence goes on from JAZRYD010000032.1 coordinate 37,750, forward strand.
GCTGTGTGTATGACGATATTATATGGACTTCAAGCAACAGGAACGCTTATGTTGTTAACGGTGACGGCGTAGTCAGATGCGTAGGCAGCGGAAAAGCCGTAATAACCGCAACCGTTATAAATTATGACGGCACGGAAATTTCGGAAACTGTTGAATTCGAGGGTTATCTTAAGCCTCTCGGAACTCTGTTCAGTTTCCTGTTCAAATGGATATTTGTTCTTATTTCCGAAATTCCGATAATAAAAAGGTAGTCAAATCGACTACCTTTTTTAGCTTATTTTGAGCCGAACGCTCTTTCGTTTATAACAAGCTTGCCGTGACCCGGCGCGATAACAAGCGGATTAAGCTCGAAAACCTTTTTCTCGGATTCAAAAAGCTGTTTCAGGTCGCAGCCGATAAGAGCTGTATGATAATCCCCTCTTATTGCCGAGCAGGCATCACCGGAATAAACAACTCTGTTATGCTTTATGCCGATTGAACCGTATGAATGCCCGGGCAGTATTATAATATCGGCATCAAATCCGAGTGTGCGAAGCAATCCCGTATCATTATCCGTAACGTCATAATCTATATCGCAGTATTCAATCGGCTGCAAAGCCATTGCTTTAAGCTCATCGGGAGGAATTGTTTTTTCGCCTTTCGTCGAAAACAAATCATAATATTTTTCACATCTGAAAATATCAATATCCCTCTCGTGAATAATCAGCTTTGCATTAAATTTATCTTTGAAATATCTCGCATTCTGCGTGTGGTCGCAATGACCGTGAGTCAGAAAAATAAACTTAATATTGAAATTGTTTTCCGTCAGCCAGTTATCAATTTCTTCTCTGTTGGCTTTCCAGCCCGTATCAATCAGCATATCGCCGTTTTCACCGTGAAGAACATAAATCAGCGGCTTATCGGGTGTGCTGCATATTAAATAATCAACTTTTTTACTCATATCAGTTTCATAAACATTCCGAGGATTCTCTTAACGCAAACCTCAAGGTCGGTTCTCGTTATTCTGCCGTCATCAAGTCCGGACTGCAAATCTTCGGGGTACCCCCTGTGCATTTTCATATCGTTTCCTGCTTTAACCTCTTTAACGGGGTCATTTTTTACGCCCCAATCGGTCACGACCATTCCTTTAAAGCCCCATTCATTTCTGAGTATGCCCGTCAGAAGCTCGTAGCTTTCGGAGGTATGCTGTCCGTTGATGAGATTATATGATGACATAACCGTCCACGGGTCAGCCTCTTTAACGCAGATTTCATAGCCCTTGAGATAGATTTCACGAAGCGCGCGCTCCGATATTCTCGAATCGCAGGCGAAACGGTTCGGCTCTTTGTTGTTGCACGCAAAATGCTTCATCGAAACCGCAACCTTTTGTGACTGAATGCCTCTTATCTCGGCTGCCGCCATTTTTCCGGCAAGAAGCGGGTCTTCGGAGAAATATTCAAAATTTCTGCCGCAGAGCGGATTTCTGTGGATATTGAGCGCCGGAGCAAGCCATACTCCGAGATTATTCTCACGAAGCTCGGAGGCTGCCGCCGCACCGACCTGATAAACAAGCTCTTCATTCCAGGTCGCTGCAAGCAGAGTTGCGCAAGGCCACGCCGTTGTCGGTATTCCCGTTTCGGTATTGAGTCTCAATCCCGCAGGACCGTCTGCAGTCGGAACGGCAGGTATGCCGAGACGGCTCAAGCCGCCGAAGCAGCCGGTATTCGCAACGCCCGTGGGAGCCTGACCGCCTACAAAATATTTCAATTCATCAATCGTGAACTGAGCAACAAATTCGTCAAGAGAAATTTCTTCTCCGACCTTATCAAACATAACCGTTTTTTCGGGAGCAGCTGCTCCGGACGGTTTGTTTTCACCGTAAAAATATTCTTCCTTGCCCTTTTTGAGCGTTTCATAGCTTCCGTCCGAAAGCATTCTCTTTTCGAGCTTAAACGGCTTGCAGAGCGAAGTACACCGCTCGGTTACGGTATCGGATTCAACGGTATATTCATAATCAAGCTTTTTGCAGTTTTCGCAGGAAGTTCCGAGATAAAAGGTATAATTCCCCTTTTCGAGAACATATGCGGATTTTGAAATTTTTCCGAGGTCATCAAAGCTCACCATTTTATTTGCTTCAAACGATATACAGATATTTTCCGCTTCATTCGGAGCAAGAAGCTTGGTTTTCGCAAATCCCGCAAGAACCTTTGACGGCTTGCCGAGTTTTCCCTGAGGCGCGGAATAATAAAGCTGAATAACCTCTTTGCCTGCGCATTTTCCGATGTTCTTAACATTGCATACCGCGGTTATTATGCCGTCATTGCAGCCGCAGAGAGTACCTTTGATTTCAAAATCCGTATAGGATAAGCCGTAGCCGAACGGATAGCGGACAAACTTCTTTTTATCGGGCACGGTTTCAAAATATCTGTAACCTACATAAATATCCTCGCTGTAATCAACATGGTCAAATCCGACCTCGTAATCCGCCTTGCTCGGATAGCAGTCATAGGCTGTAACGAGTGTATCGGGCATCTTTCCCGAGGGGTTCACATCGCCGCAGATTATATCGGCAATTGCGCCGCCGCCCTCCATTCCCGCCTGCCAGCCCATAAGCACAGCCTGAACGGATTCGTTATCGGCAAAGTATTCACAGTCAAGAACAGCGCCTGCGTTGAGAACAATAACAACCTTTTTAAAAAGCTTTGTAACTCTGTCAACAAGGTGCTTTTCGGTTTCCGACATAATATAGTCACCGCCGAGAACGCGTCTGTCAGTTCCCTCTGCGGAAAATCTTCCGATAGTGATTATTGCCGTATCGGCAAAATCCGCCGCAGCAGCGATAAGCTCATCGGACACCTCAGCTTCTTTCACAAACATACTCTGAAATGTGTCATAAGTCATATCGTCACGCTTCTGACAAAATTCCATATTGTTTACAACGTCCCAGGTCTGATTTATCTGTTCCTGGGTGGGAACGCTTTTTTCGGCTTCTTCAACATATGCCTTATAAAATTCTATAAGAGGCTCAAAGATTTCAACCTTACCATCTTTTTTCTTTTCGCAAAAGCCCTCATATACATTAAGGATATACGGACAGTTAACATCACCGCTTCCGCCGCCGCCTTTGATATATTCAATAGTTGTCTTTCCGAAAAGCGCGATTTTTTCGCCGTTTGAGAGAGGAAGAGCGTTATTATCGTTCTTTAAAAGAACCATACCCTCTCCCGCCGCCTCGCGTGAAAGCGCAATATGCTCCTTTGAAGCGGTAACACATCTGCCGTCTTTACCGAGCGGTATGCAGGGCTGATATTTGAATCTTGCGTATTTTTCCATCTTCATTCCTCTTAACCTTGTAAATTTTGCCATGTGAATATTATTGACATTATAAATTAAATCGGAATGAAAATCAATAAAACCAGCATAAATTTTTCAATTTAAATTTTTTTGAAAAAGATTCAAAAAACAATTGACAAAAGACAAATTTTTTGATATTATATTTCTCGTTGAAAAACAATATGTGGGCCATTAGCTCAGTTGGTTAGAGCACTCGGCTCATAACCGAATGGTCCGGGGTTCGAGTCCCTGATGGCCCACCACATATTAAGGGGTATAGCTCAGTTGGTAGAGCAGCGGTCTCCAAAACCGCGTGCCGAGGGTTCAAGTCCTTCTGCCCCTGCCATAATTAGAGGACGAAAAAGATATCCTCTCGAAAAACCCCGATTTTGTCGGGGTTTTTTGCTACCCAAAAGCCGTTTTTCATTTTTCCGATTTGGAGATGTAAAAACGGCTTTTTTCCTTTGCGGAAGGTTTTGAACCC
>JAZRYD010000033.1:0-54005 GCA_045600535.1 Acutalibacteraceae bacterium
ACGAGTAAACAAAACTGCTCCGATTACTCGCAAGAGCTTCTGGAAGCGTTTCATATACTTCCATTTACTCCCGAAAGTTCTCGGAACAGTTTAGCATTTTTGGTTTGGATGGTTAAAGACGGGGGTTTATTTGGGGGTTACAGAGTTTCCATAACGTAGTTGCCGAATTCCTCGCAGGTTGCGCCGTCGTCTCTGCCGGTTATGGTGAGCTTCTTTTCCTCAAGCATACAGATGTCGAGCGCTCTTTCAAGCTTATCCGCTTCAGCCTGTCTGCCGATGTGTGAAAGCAGCATAACCGCCGCACGGAGCATTGAGCAGGGGTCTGCATATTTGCCTCTGCCCTCTTTTATCATTCTGGGCGCTGAGCCGTGGATAGCTTCAAACATGGCATATTTCTTGCCGATGTTTGCGCTGCCCGCCGTACCTACGCCGCCCTGAAATTCCGCGGCTTCATCGGTGATGATATCGCCGTAAAGGTTGGGAAGCACGAAAACCTTGAAGTCTCTGCGGCGCTTCTCGTCAATGAGCTTTGCTGTTGTAATATCAATATACCATTCGTCAGTTGTGATTTCGGGATAATCCTTGCCAATATTCTTGCAGAGATTGAGAAATTTTCCGTCGGTGGTCTTGATAACATTTGCTTTCTGAATTATCGAAACTCTGTCCTTATGGTTGTTTCTTGCGTATTCATATGCAAGCTTTGCGATTCTTTCGCTGCCTTCGGTGGTGGTAACAACAAAATCCATTGCCAAATCATCGGTAACATTAACGCCCTTTGAGCCGACGGCATATGCGCCCTCGGTGTTCTCGCGGAAGAAAGTCCAGTCAATGCCCTGGTCGGGAATTTTTACGGGACGAACATTTGCAAAAAGGTCAAGCGCCTTTCTCATTGCAACATTTGCGCTCTCGATATTCGGCCACGGGTCGCCCGCCTGCGGAGTGGTTGTTGGGCCTTTGAGAATAACGGGGCATTTTTTCAGTTCTTCAAGAACATCATCGGGAATAGCCTTGTTAACCGCAACACGGTTTTCAATCGTAAGTCCGTCAATGGTTTTGAATTCGATTTTTCCGTTCTCAACATCGTCTTTAAGCATAAATTCAAGCACTCTTGCGGCTTCCTTGGTGATTATGGGGCCTATTCCGTCTCCGCCGCAAACGCCGATGGTGAGCTTATCGAGCTTTGAATAATCGGTAAAATCTCCCTGCTTTTTTATAGCTTCGCTTCTTGCGTCCTGCTCTCTGATGAGAGCTTCAAATTTGTCAAGCGCATTTTTAATCTGTAATTCGGTCATTTTATTTTCTCCTTATTTCGCACAGCTTTTTGTATAATTGAGCAGTCCGCCCTCAAGTATCATAGCGGTCTGTCTGTCGGAATAATCATAATTCAGTTCATATTCCTGACCCTTGGTTATATTCCTGAGAACAACCTTTTTGCCGTTTTCAATTGCATCTCTTATGCCGTCAAGAGCAAGAATATCATCGGTGTCAATCCTGTCATAATCATCTGCATTTGCAAAGGTGAACGGCATAATTCCCGCGTTGATGAGGTTTGCACAATGTATTCTCGCAAAGGATTTTGCGATTACCGCCTTTATGCCGAGATAAAGAGGAACGAGTGCGGCGTGTTCTCTTGGAGAACCCTGACCGTAGTTTGAACCGCCGATGATGAAGCCTTTTCCCGCAGCCTTGCATCTTTCGGAGAATTTTTCATCGCACTGTCTGAAGCAGAAGTTTGAAAGGAAAGGAATGTTTGAACGGTAGGGGAGTATCTTTGCACCTGCGGGCATAATGTGGTCGGTTGTGATATTGTCGCCGACCTTGAGAATTGCGGGTGCTTCAATGCTCTCGGGAAGCTTTTCACTTGACGGGAACGGCTTTATATTCGGACCGTATTTGATTTCAACGGCATCGGCTTCCTCAACCGAAGCAGGCTTTTCAATCATATTATCGTTGATAATAAAGCGTTCGGGCATATTGATTTCAGGCATTTCGCCGAGTGTTCTCGGGTCGGTAAGCACTCCGGTGAGAGCCGAAGCCGCCGCAACCTCGGGAGAAACGAGGTATATTCCGGCATCTGCCGTGCCTGAGCGGCCCTCAAAGTTTCTGTTGAAGGTACGCAGAGAAACGCCGCCCGACTGCGGGGACTGACCCATTCCGATGCACGGACCGCATGAGCATTCAAGCAGTCTTGCGCCGGCGGAAAGAATATCGGAAAGCGCACCGTTGAGAGAAAGCATATTGAGAACCTGCATTGAGCCCGGGGAAATGGTGAGACTTACATTCGGGGCAACCTTTTTGCCCTTGAGAATAGCTGCAACCTTGAGCATATCGAAAAGTGATGAATTTGTGCATGAGCCTATGCAGACCTGGCTGATTTCGATGTTGCCGATTTCTTCAACGGTTTTAACATTATCCGGCATATGAGGCATAGCCGCCATCGGAGCAAGCTTGCATAAATCAATGTCAATTATTTCATCATAAACGGCATCGGCGTCGCTCTTAAGCTCGCTCCAGTCTTCCTCTCTGCCCTGAGCCTTGAGGAAAGCCTTTGTGATTTCGTCAGAGGGGAAAACGGAGGTGGTTGCGCCGAGCTCCGCACCCATATTGGTTATGGTCGCTCTCTCGGGAACGGAAAGAGTTTTAACGCCCTCGCCGCCGTATTCGATTATTTTGCCGACTCCGCCCTTAACGCTCATTATGCGCAGAACCTCAAGGATTATATCCTTTGCGCCGACCCACGGCGAAAGCCTGCCCGAAAGACGGACAAGGGTCATTTTCGGCATTGTGGTATAGTATGTTCCGCCGCCCATGGCAACTGCAACATCAAGTCCGCCCGCACCGATTGCAAGCATACCTATGCCGCCGCCCGTGGGGGTATGGCTGTCCGAACCGATAAGAGTTTTGCCCGGCTTGCCGAAGCGTTCAAGATGAAGCTGATGGCATATTCCGTTGCCGGGCTTCGAGAAAAGAAGTCCTCTTTTCTTTGCAACGCTCTGAATGAATCTGTGGTCATCGGCGTTTTCAAAGCCGGTTTGCAGGGTGTTGTGGTCAATATATGCAACGGAAAGCTCCGTGCGTACTCTTTCAACGCCCATTGCCTCAAATTCAAGATATGCCATAGTACCCGTGGCGTCCTGAGTGAGGGTCTGGTCGATTTTAATTCCTATTTCCGTACCAGGAATCATCTCGCCGCTGACGAGGTGATTTTTTATAAGCTTTTGTCCTATTGTAAGTCCCATAATATCCTCCTGAAAGTGCGTGAATTTACTTTATTTCCACATCGGAATAAATTGCGTAGTGGTCGGAATAAAACTGACCGTCGATTTTTTTGTTGATAACCTTGAATTTTACGGGCTTTACGGTTGCCTTGTCAACAAAAACAAAATCTATTATATCCCGAGTTTTTTCAGGCTCAAAGCCATGGAAGGTGAAGCAGTCATCGGTATCGGGAGCCATCATTCTGGCATCGCCCATATTTGCGCTGACCATTGTCTGATAGCAGTCCGAGCCCTGAAGCACATTAAAATCGCCCGTGCATACTACCGGAACTCCGCCGAATGAAGCCGCCTTTTCCTGTATCATTTTTGCTCCGTTTATCTGAGCGATTCTGCCTACATGGTCAAGATGAGTATTGAAATGAATATATGATATTCCCGTTGCCTTTTCGGTGAGCTTAACATAGGTTGCAATTCTCGTGCAGGCAGAATCCCAGCCCTTTGAGGGCTTTTCGGGAGTTTCGGAAATCCAGAAGTTTCCGCTTTCTCCCGCTTCAAACTTATCCCTGAGATAAAATACCGCCGAAAATTCTCCCTTTTCCTTGCCGTCATCTCTGCCGACGCCTGCATAATCGTATTCGGGCAGATTTTCTTTTATGGCGTTCATCCACTGAATGTGTGCTTCCTGAACGCCGAATGAATCGGGTTTATATTCCCTGAGCATTTTGCAGAGCAGGGGAATACGAAGTTCTATTTCGTGACCCTCTTTACCCCAGCAGAGTACATTTGTTGATAAAATTCTGAACATTTTTATTCGCTCCTTAATTATATAATGTTATCTTTGCAATAACGGGATGATGGTCAGACGGATACATTCCGTTATATGCCGTAAGGTCTGTTTCATAAAGCTCAACACTTTTAACAAAAACACTGTTTGCCATAATATAGTCTATCGGCAGACCGCCCACATTGAAATAACCGTGCCATGTTGAGCTGTCGGCGTTGATTTTATTCAGCGCTTCATATCTTGTGTCGGCAAAGCCGCATTCAATAAGTCTTGAATACATTTCGGAGGTTTCGTCCTCGTTAAAATCGCCGGAAAAAATTACCGGTATACAGGGGCAGATTTCGGAAATCTCCTTTGAAACGGTTGAAACGGATTCTGTTCTTGCAATTTTTCCCTTGTGGTCAAAATGCGCATTGAAATGAGCATAGGTGAAGCCTGTTGTCTTATCTTTGAGAATAACATAAGAGCAGACACGGTTGAACTGTCCGTCCCAGCCGTGACTGACAACGGAAGGGGTTCTTGAAAGCCAGAATGTTCCGCTGTCAATTGCTTCATATTTTTCGGAATTATAGAAAACGGGGCTTGCTTCGCCGAAAAGCAGATTTCTCGGTTTGCCGATGCAGGTATATTCGGGTAGTTGTTCGGCAAGAAGCTCTTTCCATTCGGGGGTACATTCCTCCGCACCGAATGAATCCGGAGAAAAGGCACGGATATTTGCGGCAATCAGAGGCGCTCTGTTTTCGGGAGATTTCTCTCCGCTGCCGCCGTAATACAAGTTATATGTCATAACCGTGACGGTCTGCTGTGTTGAAAATTGAGGTACTGTTTCGGGATTTACCGATGTTACGGCGGTCGGCGTATATCCGATTGAAACAACCGCCGTCAGAATCGCCAGAAAAAAGTTGATTATTTTATCAAGCATATTTTTTCTCACTCCGTATATGACTCAAGAGCCGAAATATCGATCAAATCAATGTTTGAAGCGGTTTTGATAACCTCAAGCACCTGCCTGCACATTTTAAGCGTGCCGCCGTTTTCATCACTCTCGGTATTGAGAACGATAATCGGGTCATGAACGCTCAGACGGAGCAGGAACCAGCCGTTTCCGTGTGATTTATCGGCATTTATGCGGATACCCTCATAATTATCGGCGCAGGTACTCCAGCCCTCGTGCTTTTCGTTTTCAAAGAGTTCTATTATCTTTTCACCCTCGGGCCTGAATTCATCGCAGAGAATTTTGAAGCGAAGCTCTTTTTCTTCAACTGGTTCACGAAGCTCCGAAATCAAATCCTCAAGGCTCTTGCCGCTCTTTGCAAGCGAAGCCGCTTCGATTATCAGCTTTGTTATCAGGTATGCGCCGTCATCGAGAAAATAGTTTTCCGCAAATGCGGCGTGTCCCGAGGTTTCCATTGCAAGCGGACATTTTTTGCCGCTGCTGCACAATTCAATCTGCTTGTTTATAACATTTCTGTAACCTCTCTTGAAGCGCAGATGCTCGCCGCCGTTTGCTTTTATGAATTCGGCAAGTCCGTCGGAGGTAACGCTGTCGGTGACTATCGTGCCGCCCGGGCAGCCGTCAAGCGCAACCTTTGAGGCAAGCGCAACAATACGGTTTCTGTTTATCTCAAAACCGCCCTTGCCAACGCACGCTGCACGGTCAACATCGGTATCGAATATAACTCCGAGGTCGGCATTTGCGTTCTTTGCCGCCTTTGAAACGCACGCCATGGCTTCTGCGTTTTCGGGGTTCGGAGCGTGATTCGGGAAGTTGCCGTCGGGTTCAAGATAAACACTTCCGGCGGTATCCGCTCCGAGCTTTTCAAGCACTTCGGAAGCGTAAAAACCGCCCACGCCGTTTCCGGCATCAACAACGATTTTCATTCCTTTTAGAGGGTGGGGTCTGTCATTTTCGGCATTAACGCCGTCAATTATCATATTGCGCAGTATTTCGGCATATCTGCTCATAAAATCAACCGAAACGCATTCGCCGGTTTTTTCTCCGAGCGGGTCGGAAAGTGCGGAAGCAGCCGAAAGAATATCGGCAATATCAGAGCCGTCAAGTCCGCCGTCACGGGTGAAGAATTTAAGCCCGTTTCTGTCCTTGGGGTGATGGCTTGCGGTAATCTGAACCGCACCGTCACAGCCGAGCTCAACCGTTGTCATAAACATTGCCGGAGTTGAGCAGAGAGCACAGTCGGAAACCTTAACGCCGTGGGAAAGCAGAGCCTTGATAACGGCATTTTTAATTCTTTCTGCCGAAAGACGGCTGTCGTGTCCGACCGAAATATGCAGCTCGTTTTTGCCTGTTTTCGTCTTGAGCCATGAGGCAAAGGCGGCAGTTGAGCGCATTATCATTTCATCGCTCATATAAAGCGGATTGCTTTCGTCTCCGAGCGCGTAGCCTCTTATGTCACTTCCGCTTTTGAATTTTGAATAGTCCATTATTCGTCCTCCTTTGAGAAAAATTCGTCGGAAATACCGAGCATAAATTTATATATCGGCGAAAACGCCTTGAAATTTTTTCTGATTATTTCGATTATCGTATCATCGGCAAGGTCCGAGAGCTTATCACAATGGATAATAAATCCGAAATCCTTGCGGTTATAATAGTTTTCAAGCCCCGCGGGGCAGTCGGGCAAGCCTCTTTTATATTCCTTGCCGAAAAGGCGTGCTCCGGTTTTTTCACATTTTGAAACGGCTTTTGAAAACTCCTCTTTATTTTCACGCAGACCCTTTCTGAATGTACGCATAAGCCCCGGGTCATCGCCGAAAAAGCCTATGCCCATTGAATATTCGGACGGCGTTATCTCAAACCAGAAGCAGGGATAATTCTGCCATTTATGCTTGTCCCTCATAAACATTATCCACATATTTTCGCGGTAGAGGGATTTATCGTGCGTAAATCTTGTATCACGGCGTATTCTTGAAACCATTTTCCACGGAATCGCATTTATCATCGGGTCAAGAGAGAGAAGCTCTTCACCGATAATTCCCGCAATTTCACGCATCGGCATTGTTACGCCGGATTTCAATTCTTCCTTATGCTCCTCGTAAAACTCCTTGGAGTCTCTGAAACGGTTCTCTGCCATAAGAAAGAGTGCTTCGGGCTTTATTCCGCTGAATGAACTCATAAAAGTCCCTCCTTATAAAGCTTTTCCGCTGCAAGCATTACCGCTGTTTTTGCCGAGGGAAAGTTTATTCCGCCCTGCATCCAGACGGCGTAGGGCTCACGCAGGGGAGCATCTGCCGAAAGCTCGATTGATGAGCCCATTATAAACGCTCCGGCAGCCATAATAACCTTGCTGTCATATCCGGGCATATCCCACGGCTCGGGAACAACGAATGAATCAACGGGTGCTCCCGACTGAATGCCCTGACAGAAATTCACGAGTCTTTCGGGAGTTTCAAGGCAGAGAGCCTGAATTATATCGTGACGGCTTTCCGAGCTTGACGGTGTAACCTTAAAACCGAAGCTTTCAAACATCGAGGCTGAATAAACGGCGGTTTTAAGCGCTTCCGAAACAACCGTCGGAGCATTGAAAATTCCCATAAACATATTGCGGTTTTCGCCGAGAGTGCAGCCGACCTCTTTGCCGAGCCCCGGGGTAGTTGCACGGTAAGCGCAAAGCTCCACAAGCTCTTTTTTGCCGGCAATATAACCGCCCGTTCTTGCAAGCGCACCGCCCGCATTTTTAATAAGTGAACCTGCGATGATATCCGCACCCGCCTGGGTGGGTTCTTTTTCTTCAACAAATTCGCCGTAGCAGTTATCAACCATAATAACCGCATCACATTTTGACTTAACAAGCGCCGCAATTTCGCCGATTTCGTCAACCGAAAGGCTCGGGCGCAGACTGTAGCCCCTCGAACGCTGAATATAAACCATTTTCGGCTTTATATCAAGCGCTTTCTCAATTGCGGCAAGGTCGGGCTTTCCGTTTGCATCAAGGTCAACCTGGGCGTATTTCACTCCGAAATCCTTAAGAGAACCCATTCCCTCGCCGGTCAGACCGATAACGCCGTGAATTGTGTCATAGGGCGTACCCGTAACGCAGAGCATTGTATCGTTCGGGCGAAGTATGCCGTAAAGCGCAACGGCAAGAGTATGTGTGCCGCAGGTGAAGCTGTGGCGAACTATCGCATCTTCGGCACCGAAAACCTCGGCATAAATCGCATCAAGCTTTTCCCTGCCTCTGTCGCCGTAGCCGTAACCCGTTGTTTCTCCGAAATCAGCCTCGCATACCCCGTGGTTTATAAATGCCGCAAGCACCTTTTGCTGGTTATATTCCCTGATTTTTTCAATTCCGGCAAACTGCTCTTGCGTATTTTCAAGTGCAAGCGCCGAAGCGGTTTTTATCTTTTCGCTGAAAGAAAAAAATTCTTTCATTTCGTAACCTTCTTATCTCTTGTAAATTCTGTTCAAATCCCTGAAAAATTTCAGGTCAGCACCGAGAAGCTGTTCTTTTGTCACACGGTAACTCCAGTTTCCGTCGGCAACTCCGGGGGTATTTATTCTTGTGTCAGAGCCGTACATCAGCAAATCCTGAACCGGAATAATCGCAATATCGCTGACCGATGCGAATATCGTTCTCAGGAGCAGGGGACACGCACCGCCCCAGTCTCCGCCGCTGAAGTTGCAGTATTCAAGCATTCTGTTTCTCACATCGTCGCTGCTTTCCCAGAGAAAGCCGAAAAGAGTGTTGTTATCGTGAGTGCCCGAATAGGCAATTGAATTTTTGATGTAATTGTGAGGCATATGTATGCTGTCGCTTCCGTCAAGAAAACCGAACTGGAATATTCTCATACCCGGGAAACCGCTTTCTTCAACGAGCGCACGCACTTCATCGGTTATATCGCCCAAATCCTCGGCGATTATCAGCTTATCCTCGTGACCCGCTTTGATTGCATTCACAAAAGCCATACCCGGGCCTTTTATCCATTTACCGTTTTTGGCGGTGGTTTCGGAAGCATCAACCGACCAGTATGCTTCAATCGCACGGAAATGGTCAATTCTTACTCCGTCAAACATTTCGAGAGTATGATCTATGCGCTCTTTCCACCAGCCGAAATCCGTTTCGGCAAGCTTATCCCAATCATAAAGCGGATTGCCCCAGAGCTGACCGTCCTTTGCAAAATAATCGGGCGGAACTCCTGCAACGGTTGCGGGATAGCCTTTTTCGTTAACCTTGAAAAGCTCTCTGTTTTCCCATACATCACAGCTGTCATCTGAAACATATATCGGAATGTCGCCGATGATGCTTACTCCCTTTGAATTTGCATATTTTTTAATTTCAGCCCACTGCCTGAAAAATTCATACTGGCTGAATTTCCAGGCTTCGAGAGTTTCAAAATCGGTAATTTCATTATTTTTCCATTCCTGCCACGGAGCATTCTCGTTCTGACTTCTCAATGTCATAAACCTGCAAAATGCTTCAAGACGGGGGTGCGAGGATATATATTCGTTTATTTCGGTTCTGTCCGCAGCATTTGAAGATGCCTTTTTCAGAAGCTCAAATCTTTCTTTACCGAGGCGGGCAAATTCGCAGGAATAGGGGGTATTCTGCTTCGCCGCTTCAAGGTCGGCTTTTGAAATAAGATTTTCTTCAAAAAGCTTTTCGGGGTCGATAAAATACGGATTGCCTCCGAAAGCCGAAAATGATTTATAGGGGGAATTATATTCATCGGTCACGGTAAACGGCAGAACCTGCCAGATATGAAAACCGTTTTCAACAAGAAAATCAATAAATTCATATGCGCTTTTGCCGAAGCCGCCGATTGAATAATCGCCGTAAAGCGATGAAATGTGCATCAGTATACCGCTCTGTCTTTTCATTGAGGACACCATCCAAATATATTTAATGATACTATAACATATTATTAAATAAAAATAAAGTAATTTTACGAAAAACTTGATATTTTTATTAAAGTATATTAAAATATAGTTACAGGTTCAAAACAGCCTCACGAACGGAAGCTTTTTAAAGGAAAAATCAAATGATTATCTGCATAAATCTGTAAAGGCAATACACTTTACTTGCGGCGTTTTATAACAGATACGGGTAATACTGTAAAAGCGGAAACAATTGATAAATATAGAAATTTTGAGAATTATTGAATTTTAAAATGATATTAAATAAAAATGTTGACTGTAAAGTTATATAGCTTTACAGTTTGAAAATCAAACGGAAGTGAAAGATATGAAAAAATCCCTGTCGGCAGAGCTGAAAAAGGCTTATGAGATTCTTTATTCCGAAACCCCTCTCGGCTTTTATAACTGCGGCAGACTGTGTGACGGTCTCTGCTGCCGCGGCGATGAAAACGGAATGTGGCTTTTCCCGGGAGAAGATGAGTTGTTTAAGAATAAAGACGGCTTTTCAATCTGCGAAACGGAAGGAAATTACGGTTATCCTATGGTAATATGCAGCGGCGAATGTGACAGAAGGCTGCGCCCGCTTGCGTGCAGAATATTCCCGCTTTTTCCTATGGTGACCGAGGAAAACGGGGAGCCGGAAATCAAAATCGTTATTGACCCGAGAGCCGGAATGTGTCCTATTTCAAGCGGAAAAAGACAGTTTGATATCAAATTTATAAAGGCCGTGCGCAGAGCTGCTCAGTGCCTTATCCGTGACCCCGAGATATATGAGTACCTGAAAAATGTCACGGAGGAGCTTGAAGAAATAAACAGGCTTAAAAGAGCGCTTGAGGATTAGTTTCAAATTTTAAACTGTTTGTAAAAAGTTTTTTCGGATTATTGACTTTTTCTTTAATGAATGTAACATATAATATATAGACTTATACGGAGGAGTTATCATGAAAAAAGCAGCAATACTGATAGCATTGATTTCACTTATTCTCACTTTTGCCGCCTGCGGAGAAAAAGAAGAAAGTTCACCGGAGCAATACAGCAAATATGTTGCGGCAGAGGAATCAAAGCAGGCTGAGGAATCAAAAAAAGAGGTTGAAAGAATTTCCGAAAAGATGGACGAAGTATCCGATGATATAGGAAAAACCGTAAAGAATAAGAAGGTTGTTCTTCGCCAGGAAACCTCCTCCGATACAAGATACAGGGTTCTTTATATGGATAAGGACGGCAACGGAGATTATATGGTGACCTATTATTTTGCAAAGTCAAATGTCGATTATCAGACGCTTTACGACAATGCCAAGGCTGAGGGAAACCTTTATAAATTTGACAAAAAGTCCAAAATGGTTGCCGTTAAATCCGATAACCTTATGAATCTGCCGTTTGATAATTTCTATGAGAATTATGCCGGAGATTTGGGCTGGACACTCGTTGAATAATATGGATAAATATAAATATATATTATGGGATTGGAACGGTACTTTGCTTGACGATATAGGCGCATCGCTTCTGAGCGTTAACGATATGCTGAAAAAGAGGGGAATGCCCGAGATTGACGAGAAAAGATACCGTGAGTGCATCGGAGTGCCGATAATCCGCTTCTATGAACGGGTTTTTGATTTGAGCAAAGAGATATATAATGATTTGTTAAAGGAATATAATAAAGGATATTTATATTATCTCGAAAGAAGTACACTCTCTGACGGAGCGGAGGAAGTGCTTGAAAGCTTTGCGAAATCAGGAAAAAAACAGGTTATCGTTTCATCGTCAAACAACGCAATTCTTAAGCCGAATGTTGAAAAATACAGAATAAGCGGATACTTTGACGAAATTCTCGGTTCAGATGATTTTATGGCGGATTCCAAGATAGAAAGAGCCGTAAAATACCTGAAAAGCAGCGGCGCATCAAGCGGAGAAACGCTTGTTATAGGAGATTTGGAACACGATTTTGAGCTTGCAAAAGCGATAGGAGCAGACTGCATTCTGCTCACGAGCGGCCATGAAAAGCCCGAAAGACTGAACGCTTCCGGCGCAAAAATCATTGATTCATTAAGGGAAATGTTATAAAAATCACCCCGTTTTTTTCGGAAAAACGGGGGATTTCTTTTTCGGGAATAAATGCGGCAAGTTCTGTTCATAAACTGTTCATAAATGCACAAACATTATACAAAAAGACTCAAAAATGTATTGAAGCAAACCGACAAAAGCGAATAAATATGTTTGATTTTTGAGGCAGTTCACACAATGTTCATAAAATATTTACGGTGCGTTAAATATTCTGCACGCTGAATGCAACAAAGGATATATAAAGTATGATTGTAAAAATAGGGCGTAGTATATCTATGCCCCGGGAATCAGCCTTTTCGATTCCCGCAAAGCCCTGATAATACGCCGTTTTCGGCATCGGGCTTTGTTGTAACACTTTTGGAGGTGCAAATCATGAAGAAGGCAAAGAGATTGTTGGCAATCCTTCTGGCCGTTGTTATGATTGCAGGTTCGGCATTCCTTCCCGCTTATGCCCGTAAGGGCGGCAAAGGCGGCGAAAGTGACTACACCAACTATGCTGTCAACAATGTCAGAAAATATTACTTTACGCCGGAGCAGGGATGTACATACATCCTCGATATGCTCGACCAGATGCTTGACGAGGCAAATCTGTATATGCCGTGGGAAACCCTCGTTGACGACTGGTGGTGGGCTCTTGTATACGGCATAATTGAAGATGCAACGGATATTGATGCGCTCGACTTCAGGTCGGTTGACCAGGCGGTTTATACAGTTGATAAGCTTCTTGATGCTCTGAACAGCGGCTTAATCGGCACGCTGAAAAACATCAAGCTCGGCGATGTTAACTTCGGCAAGATAGACCTTCTTGCGGGTACGCAGGATTATCTTTCAAGAAGCATTGTCAGAGGTACAAACCCGAATTATCAGGACGGTAACTACGATATTGATGTTCTCAACAATGTTATCAACTGGCTCGCTCACCTTGACGGCCTTGTTGATTCCATTGCAAAGGGAGAATTCACACTCGGTATTCTTGACGGTGTTCTTCCCGATGACATCGGCGATATTCTCTTCAATCTTCCCACATGGCTGAGCAATTTGCTTTATACAACGCTTGTTGACAGCAGTGCAACTTCAATTCCCGCAGATATGACGGTTGATAAAGAGCTTCAGATGGTTATTGACTGGGCACTTGTCAGCGGAACAGGTGAAAGCGCCGATACAGGTGCAAACTCAATTCTCGGTCCCGATTTTGAAGCATTCCTTCCGGCCATCGCAGACGAACCCGGCGGAGCTTCAATAGGCAACGAAAAGATTATGGTTGACCGTGACGGTGACGGCGTTCCCGAAGAGCATACAATGAGCTTCTATCAGCTCGTTTCCAATGCTATTCAGGCACTCCTTAAGGGAATGCTGAATGACCTCCTCTACGATGTCCTTATTGACGCATATGAAGATGATACCACAACATTCAACACCATCGTCGGTGCCGTTGAGGGACTTTGCGTTAAGAACGGTGCTCCGTCGGTAGCATACACCGAGGAAGCTGAAACAGATCCCGTTGCCAAGATTAACTGCCTGCTTGATTGGCTCTTTATGCCGAACGGCGGACTTGCAACACTCATTAAATTCGACTATGAGGGAATCCACGTTCAGGATAACTTTATGTCACTTCTTAACGACCTTGCCCGTATGGCTCCCGGCCTTGTAGGCGGACTTCTTGAGATGGAGCTCCCCGAAACTCTTGTTTATTCAAACGATGAGCTCAACCGTGTAATGTATTACACTCAGGATTCAACAACAAGCCGTTCAATCCATTCTCTTGCAGACCTCGGAATTTCGTATGATGATACGAATGCGATAAAGGAGCTTCAGAGAAATAAAGTTTATCTTTCATATGAGAAAGATGCAGACGGAAATCAGTATGTTCTTTATGCAACCTCATTCAGAGAAAAAACAGACGGTACTGTTGAACCTACCGATTACGCTTTGATGAGCAACGGTACTGCAATCTCCGAATACGGCATTAACCCGACATTCGTAAGAGAATATTACGAGATTCCCACATCTAAAGTATGGGCTTCTCTTATTAAAGTTGTTCTTAACAGCTTTATTGAAGGCTGCTACTTCCCCGAATGGGCTGATTCAATCGCATCTGCCGGTGCTTATGCACTCGCTTCAATGGCTGCGACAATTCTTCCCGAAGAAAACTTCATCGAAAGACTTGACCGCTACCACTATGAAAACGAGCTCGGCGAGACATATGTATTTATCAATAAGGATAAAGCATATGATGCGCTTCCTTATACAGAGTTGGTTAATGACCCGACCGGAAGACATGAATCGGTTCTCGTTCCGAGAGCGGCAATGGATATAGCAGCGGCAATCGGTGCGTTCTATCTTAACGGTGAGTTCGATTTCATCGGTAAGAAGCTTACCACTCACAATACATCATTTGAGCAGTTCCTGTTTGAGATGCTCATGTTTGCATTCACAAAATATCTTCCCGTTATAGCAGGTGACTATACAAACGGCACATTCCAGAACGGTGCATACAGCACATCAATCAACGCTTGCCTTGATGCCGTTTACTCGGATAAGGTAAACCGTATATATAAGGACAATCCTAATTTCGGTGCCGTATATACTCTTCTTAATGACACGCTGTTCTCACTTCTTCCGGCAGACTGGCTTCCCGCCAATTTTGCAGGTTCGTTCGCGTTCCTTAACGATTGGCTCCTGAATTCCGTTCTGACTATTGACATTCAGAAGCTCTTCTCACTGTTCAGCGTTAACGAAAAAGGTGAACTTAACAACAGCGTAACTCAGGTTCTTCTTAACATTGTTGCCCGTGTTCTTGCTCTTGTATTCGGTAAGACTGCAATTCTTCCCGCAACAAGCAATGATGTGGTATTCACCACATCGCCCACAACGGTAAACAGCTTTGCATCACTTCTCAGCGGTGCAAACCTTGCAACATTCCTTACAAATCTTCTTCATGCACTCAACAGCAAGAAAGTAGCTCTTGAAAATACTATCTTCCCGCTCCTTCTTTCTCAGAATTTCACACCGAGATATGATAACACTTATCTCGGAGCTGACCAGTCCACCATGAAGATAGCAGCCCTCAGCGAGTATATTGACAGCCTTGATAAGGATGTTAACGGTATTAAGCAGTTCGGCGTAGTTAATTTTGCTAAGCTCAGCGATGCAAAAGAAGCTGCAAAACTGGTAAGCGGAGATGAAAACGCATATCAGCCTGCCACCGATGAAAGCGGAGTGACTTATTATGCAGTTACTTTCCCGGAGTCATATACGCTTGAAAGCACCGCAAGTCAGGCAGCGAAGTTCTTTGAAGACGGTTATGTAACCTCATATAACGGTGTATATTATGTCTATGCCGCAAGAGATTATATGGACAGCGCTTCTACAAAGCAGACCGTAACCGAATCAAACGGAGATACAGTCTATAAGTTCAGCGGCTTCAATTATGCAACATTAAGCTCCGTAAGATCGGCGGGTTCACCGTTTGTTAAATATGATTCGTCATATAGGTCATTCGAGCCTGAAGATTTCAAGGGCGGCGTTCATTTCTACAATAACTACGGAACTGCTCTTGATAACGCAAAGGATTTCTTAGACGATTATAATTCACTTGCAACATCAGACCTTCCGAAGGCATATCAGGATTGGGCCAAGTTCTCAATCTATGCCCGTCTTTATGCGGCAAATCTCTATGATGCAAACGGCGACGGCGTTGTTGACAGCAAGGATTCAAAGCCGTCAATCCCCTCAAGCATGTATCCCTACTTCACCGCTGATTCGGTTTCATGGAGCTTCTATGATGCTGTTAACCAGGGTATCATCGGAAGAAATACCACGGTTAATATGAAAGATTTCAATGCAGCAAATTACGAGGTATTTGACCTTGCTCAGAAGTTCGGCAATGACGCAAAGAATGATGTTGTTCTTACGGTTCCGGAAACCGAAGCTGTTGTAAGACTTGCTCTTGGTTCTCTTAATTTTGATATAACAGCCGATGCAAGCGGAAATTACACCGGAAGCCTCAACTGGAGTAATCTTTCCGCAGAACAGCGTTCAACAATCAATACTGTCTGCAACGGTATCGGATTCAAGTTCGACAGTGAAAACAACAAAATCAGCATGAAGGCGTTTGCACCTATCACGGAAAGCAATATTTCCTTCGGCAATCTCGGCGTAACAACAAGACCCATTCTCTTCACAACAGAAGAAGATTATGTTGAGGAAGTTAAGGCCGGTATTTGCAGCGCTTATGACTCATATGTTGATGAGATGTATAATACAAGACTTGCTCTCTATAACAACATTGATGAATTAGGCAGACGCGTTGAAGAAGCAGAGAGTGCAAGATCAAGCACTGCTGATGCGACATCGCTTCTCTGGCTCCTTAAATATACTTCATCTGCATATATCAATCCTGTTTCCCGCCGCAGAAACCTTGAAATTGCCGGTGTTGACAACGGTGTAACACTTTATAATAAGATTTATACATCGTCATCATTTGAAAAGTTCAGAATTGCATATGACTTTGCACAGTCTGCAGCAGACGCCGCAACAGGCGCTATCGCAGCGTCGGGTCTTACACAGTCGATAATTTCCAACGCTTATATCGGACTCATTAAAGCATTCCAGGCTCTTGAGCTGTTCTACGGTGAAGCTGACTGGAAACTGCTTGACAGCAATATTGCCCTTGCGGAATCAATCGTTGCAAACGGTAATCCCGCCGGAGATTCAGGTTTCACAGCAGAAAGCTATAATGCACTTGTTGCAGAGCTCAATGTTGCGAAAGCACTTCGTCTCTTAGACCTCGACTGCGAGAGCAACGACAGAATTTTTGAAGAGGCTAACGACCTTTACGATGCAATTTCAAGCCTTGTATTCAACAGCAGACCTCAGCTTGTTCCTTCAGAAGGCTTTGATGTTGTAGTTAAAGAAACAAGTGATACCGGTGTTCTTAAGCGCGGACAGATTTTCAACCTTGAAGAAGGTAAGGGACTCACGGAAGATGCCGTTACACTTATCGGTATGTTCAAGGATACCGAACACGGTAAGGAATGCGAGCTTAGTCCTTCGACTAAAGGAAACGGAACCGGTACATCGGTTAAGGCAAAGATAAACGGCGATGTTGTGTTTAACTATACTGCAATTCTTTACGGCGATATAAACGGTGATGCGCGTATCGACGGTACAGATAAGTCGTTCATTGATTACTATTCACTTACAGGCGATGAGAGCGTAATGTCTGCAGCACAGAAAACGGCAGCAGATGTTAACCACGACGGTCAGGTAGATGTTAATGATGCAAAGCAGATTAAGGATTATTACAACTACGTTGCATCTGCGGCTATCAATCAGAATCCCGTGGATTAAGTTCAAAACAGCATAAATGAATTTCTCCCGCTGTCAGCCGACAGCGGGAGATTTTTAGGTTAAAACCTGTATTTCGCCTTTACTCGGAAGCCGGTTTATTGCAATAACCGTAAATTTGAAAGATACCAGATTTTTACAATAAAATGCAGGAGAATTTTTAAATCCTGCAAAATTTATGCAGAGGATAATACAGTATATACTGCATATTTTTGCTTCAAAATTTTAAAAAACAGCCTTGTAAAGTAAAAAACTTTACGCATTTTATTCAAAAATCGAATAAAAACAGTGAGTTATTCACATTTTCCACGCAGTTATCCACATATGCAAGCTTTGCACCTTTACAAGAAAAGTTTGTAAAGCTTTTTGCCCTTACCGTATATATTCATGTATAATAAAAGGCTGAAAATGTATAATCATTTTCAGCCTTGCAGGATAGCTTTCATATTTTATTATATAATAGTCTTTCCTTTTATAATAACATTATATATGTGTTTAAAATCGCTCGATAAAATCAGCATATCGGCATTTTTTCCGGAAGCAATGCTTCCGGTTTTTTTATCTTCTCCGATGGATTTTGCGGGGTTGATTGTTACCGAACGGAGAGCCTGTTCAAGCGGTATTCCGAAAGAAAGAAGGTTGTGAAATTCTTCAAAAAGATTTGTCGTGCTTCCGGCAAGAGTGCCGTCCTCAAGCCTTGCCGCTCCTTTTTTGATTACTTTCTGGCCGCCGAGAGTATATTCACCGTCTTCAAGTCCTGCCGCCATCATGGAGTCGCTTATAACCACCGTTCTGTCATTTCCAAGCTCTTTAAAAGCCGTTCTGAGCGCTGCGGGGTGGATATGTATGCCATCGCATATAAGCTCTGCATAAATGTCGTCCGTGTCAAATACCGCGCCCACAAGCCCGGGTTCACGGGAAGAAAGACCGTTCATTGCGTTGAAAAGGTGAGTGGCGTGATTTATGCCCCATTCAAAAGCCTGTTTTGCGGAATTATAGTCGCAGGTTGTGTGTGCCGCCGATACGGCACATATTTTTTTTGCCTCTTTAATAAAAGCTTCGCTTCCGTTCATTTCGGGAGCTATATCAACAAGCTTTATCGGGCAGATTTTGTTCAGCCGTCCGAACATTTCAATATCCGGCGCTTTTATATATTTTTCGTTCTGAGCACCTTTTTTTGCGGGGGAGATAAACGGGCCTTCCATATTTATTCCGTGGATATATGCGCCGTCCTCGTTTCCCATTGCGGAAGAAATATAACCGAAGCTTTCCGCAAGCTCATTTTCGGGCAGAGTCATTGTGGTCGGGCAGAATGAGGTTATTCCGTTTGCGGCAAGCGTTCGGCTCATAATACGGACGGAATCCGGTTTGCAGTCCGAAGCATCAGCCATATTGCAGCCGTGAATGTGAATATCAATAAATCCCGGAACAATAATTTTATCCGTACAGTCAATTCCGCTATCTGTTGTTTTTTCAATATCGGAGATTATGCTGCCGTTTATCATTACATCTGTAACGCGCGGCTGAAAATCTTCTCCGAAAACCGTTGCATTTTTTAATATCATTTTATCACCTAAAAACAAAAGCAGTGTTTTCACACTGCTTCGGTATTATGCTCATATTCTGTCTTCAATAAAAGCAACAAGGTCGCCGACTGTTTTGATTTTTTCAAGTGCTTCATCGGGAAGCTCAATATCAAATTCATCTTCAACCGACATTGCAAGGTCAACGAGGTCAAGGCTGTCTGCACCGAGGTCGCCGCTGATTGAAGCGTTTTCGGTAACTATGCTTGCATCAACCTCAAGCTGTTCGCTGATTATTTTTTTGAGCTGTTCAAATACCATTTTATAAATCTCCTTTAATTTTTGTGTTTCCCCCCGGAAACTCAATACGAATATATATTATTAAGAAATAATACTTTTGTCAATAGATATTTCAAAAAAAGTGTATATCTTTATTATAAATCGGCAAAATAAATTGAAAGGTGGAATTTATACGGAAACTGTAATGAGCCTGCTTAAAGCTTTTATTGCTGGCGGGGCGATATGCTTAATCGGACAAATACTGATAGATAATACTATGCTCACACCGGGAAGAATATTAGTTGCTTTTGTTGTGAGCGGCGTTTTACTGACGGCGGTGGGCTTATATGAGCCGTTTGAGGAATGGGCGCAGGCGGGCGCAACCGTACCGCTGACGGGCTTCGGTTTTGCAATGGCAAAAGGAATAGAAAAGGCAATAGAGGAGCAGGGAGCCATGGGAATACTCACCGGAGCACTGAGCGCATCATCGGGCGGAGTTACGGCGGCAATACTTTGCGGACTGATTGCTTCGTTTGTTACCAAGCCGAAAGAAAAATAATAAAACACCCCGTTCAGCCGAACGGGGTGCAAGGTTTCGGGTATTTACGCTTTTACTTCGCAGCAGGAGCAGGAAACATAGTTTTCTTCTGCGTCTGCGGTTTCTTTCTTCTTATCAAGGAATTTCTTAACTGCATAGTAGATACCGGCAACAGCAGCTGCAACGGCGATAATAATAGCAACAACTTTGATAACTTTCTTAATGCAATCCATAAATTAAACCTCCGTAAATTTGGTATGTTTTAATTATAGCTTAAAAAAAGAAGATTGTCAATAACTTAACAGCCGCGGAAACAAAAAATTTTGTCCACGGCCGTCTGTTTCGGTTAATTAAATTATTTAAGGAGCATAGCAAGAGCTGATTTCTTGCGAGCGGCATTGTTCTTATGGATAAGACCCTTTGCAGCTGCCTGATCAACCTTTTTGATAGCTTCCTTAACGAGAGCTTCCTTTTCGGGAGCGTTTGTCTCAGCAGCAAAATGAGCCTTTTTGATAGCTGTTTTAAGAGCTGAATTTCTGGACTTATTTCTTGCTGCTCTGGTCTTATTGACTATAACTCTCTTCTTTGCGGACTTGATGTTAGGCATTAACGACACCTCCTTCTTCATACAGGTCAATATAATATCACATTTTTTCAGTAATTGCAATAAGTTTTTTAAAAAATGTGAGAAACTTTACAATTTATATTACTAAATTTCCCGAAAAAAATCAAGAGGTAAATGAAAAAATGGAAATCAGAACCGATTTAGCGCTTGAAAAATGTGAAAATCTGGATAAAAAATCCTTAAACGGCGTGAATTGCGAAAGCTTTTCGGCAGGCGAAATGAAAATAACGAGAATAGAAGTGACGGATAAAAACGGTGAAAAAGCCATCGGCAAACCTATCGGGAAATATATTACAGCCGAAACCGTACCCTTTGCAAGGCACGCGCAGTATATCGGAGAGGGTCTTGAGGCGGTGAGCCGTGAAATCGCATCGCTTCTGCCGCCGAAGGGAACGATTCTTGTTGCGGGTCTCGGAAACAGCAGGATAACTCCCGATGCGCTCGGGCCGAAATGTGCCTCGATGATATTCGCAACCCGTCACATAACAGGGGAGCTGCTTAAAGAAACCGGACTTGCAGGTCTGAGAAGCGTATGTGCAATCGCAACGGGCGTTATGGGAGAAACGGGCGCGGAGGCAGGCGAGATAATAAAGGGAATGGTAAATCAGGTGAAACCGTCGGCGGTGGTAACGGTTGATGCCCTTGCCGCCAGAAGTGTTGAAAGGCTCGGCAATACCGTCCAGATGTGCAGCACGGGGATAACTCCGGGCTCGGGTGTCGGAAATTCGAGAGCGGAAATAAGTGAAAAAACTCTCGGGGTTCCCGTAATAGCGATAGGGGTTCCGACGGTTGTTGATGCCGCAACGCTTATTTCGGATTATTCCGGAAAGCTTTTTTCAAGCCGCTCGGCAGTTGAAATGATGGTAACACCGCGAGAAGTTGACCTGATGATTGAACACGCCGCAAAGCTGACTTCCCTTGCAATAAACCGTGCATTGCAGCCGAATATCAGCGCGGAAGACCTGATTATGCTCACGGCGTAGAAAAAAATCCTGATTTTTTTGAAAAAAGACTTGATTTTATCGGGGACAGCATATATAATAAAAATGCCATTTGTGGAGCAAAGGGAAGCAAAGGGTGAAAATGTGAAATGTGATTTTTGAAAGGAGGGGGAAGTATGGCTGCTTATTTTGCCGGAAAAGAAAGAAGAAAATTCGACCAGGTTAACAGAATGTCAATTCCCCCGGCTTTCAGAGACGGTCTCGGGCAGACCGTTTACATATTGAAATCGGTTCAGGAAGAGCCGTGTCTGCTTATCTATTCCGAGGAGGAATGGGGCAGATTTATGGATATGGTAACGGATTCGTTTGAAGCCGAGGAGCTTATCGACGCCGAAAGAAATATTGCAGATGCCTCCGAAATGGCGGCGGTTGATAAGGCGGGCAGAATAACGCTCAAGGAAGACTATAAAGAATATGCAGGGCTTCAGGAAGATGTACTTGTGGTTGGTGCAAACAACAGAGTTGAGCTCTGGCTTGAGGATAACTGGAACGAACGCTGCAAGAGAAAAGCAAACTTCAAAAAAATCAGCCTCACTCCGAGGAGGAATAAGTGATGAGCGAAAAAGCGGCTTTTCATCATATTCCCGTTCTTTTTGAAGAAACAGTCGATTCGCTGAATGTTAAACCCGACGGAATTTATGTTGACTGCACCGCAGGCGGCGGAGGACATTCGGCGGCGATTGCAAAACAGCTTGACTCAGGCAGACTTATCGCAATAGACAGAGACCCCGAGGCAATTGAGAATCTTAAGAATAAATTTAAAGATTTGCCGTGCGTGACGGTTGTTCACGGTAATTTTTTCGATATAAGAAAAATACTTGATGAGCTCGAAATAGCTTCGGTTGACGGAGTGCTTGCCGATTTGGGCGTGAGCTCACATCAGCTTGACGAGCCGGAAAGAGGTTTTTCGTTTCATCACGATGCGCCGCTTGATATGAGAATGAGCCTCAGCGGAGAGCGTGCGGCAGATGCCGTTAACGGACTTTCTCAGCAGGAGCTTCAGAAGATAATATTCGATTACGGCGAAGAAAAATTTGCGCCGTCAATTTCAAAAGCGATTGTTAAAGCAAGACAGACAAAGCCCATTGAAACCACATTTGAGCTTGTTGAAATAATAAAATCGGCAATGCCCGCCTCTGCAAAGAGAGACGGACATCCGGCAAGAAAAACATTTCAGGCAATAAGAATTTATGTTAACGGTGAGCTTGACGGGCTCGGCGATGCGGTATCCGCAATGTTCGGGTGTCTTAAGGTCGGCGGCAGGCTGAGCGTTATAACATTTCATTCGCTGGAGGACAGAACGGTAAAGCAGCAGCTTGCTCCGCTTGCAAAGGGGTGCACCTGCCCGAGAAGCTTTCCCGTGTGCGTTTGCGGAAAAACGCCCGAAGCGAAAATATTCAAAGCGGTTTCTCCGAGTGAGAAAGAGCTTGAAAAAAATCCGCGAAGCAGGAGTGCCAGATTGAGGACGGCTGAAAAGCTTCGGTAATTGTGAAAAAAACGGACGGAGGAAGAACGGAAGATGAACGGATATAACAGAAGTGAAGCGTATGATATTAACTACGCCGCACCTGCTTTGGAATTTCCGTATGAAGAACCGCAAATTCGGAAAGCCAAATCCGCAAACAAAACAAAATCCTTAATAACCGTCAATAAAGCAACTTATGCAGGGATTATTCTTGCGGCAAAAACGGTTGCGCTTGCAGTGGTTCTTTTAGCACTTTTCCTCGGAATACTCCGTACGAGAATAGATTTTGAAAAGCTTAACAGAGAAACAACGAAAATCCAGTCGATGATAAGCGATGCCGAAAGCGAAAACACAAGACTGAAGGTTCAGCTCAGCTCAACGGTTTCGAGAGAAAAGGTTGAGGCATATGCAACCACTGTTCTCGGAATGCACAAGCTTGAGCGAAATCAGATTCATTATTTTGAGGATAAGACCGGTGACGAGGTTGTGCTTGCGAACGGAAAAGTTCCGGAGGCTAAAGCCGAAAAGCAGTAAAAATGCGGAATATTGAAAAATAATCCGCATATAAATATTGGAGATACAGCGTGAATAGCGCCATGTTTTCTGTTTCCCGTGGCTTTTTTAAGTCTCGGGATAAGATTTTATATAAGGCAATCTGTAAATTACAGCTATGAAAGGGCGGAGAGGGCTTTGAATAAGGTTTCACCGAGAAGAAAACTGTTCAGAAGAGCGGTAACGGTTTTTCTGATACTTGCCGTATGCTTTTTCGGTATGCCCGCCGCAAACCTGTTCAGGATTCAGATTATCGACAGCAAAAGATATAAGAGCGAGGCGGAAAAAAATCAGCTTCACGATACCGAAATTGCCGCCGAAAGAGGAGTTATATACGATGCGAACGGAACGGTGCTTGCTCAGAGTGCATCGGTCTGGAAGATTTACATAAAGCCCAATGCAATAGCCGAGGTCAAAGACGAGGGCTTTAAAAATTCGGTTTGTCAGAAGCTTTCGGAGCTTACGGGTACGGATATAGAGAGCATCAAAACCAAAGCGGATAAATCGAAATATGCTTATCTTGTTATAAAAAGACAGGTTGAATATGCCGAAAAGGAAAAGGTTTCCGAGATTCTTTCCGAGAAGTATGAAACCGCAAGCGGCAAAAAGTATGCTTACAGTACCGGAATCGGCATTGACCCCGATGTAAAAAGATATTATCCTTACGGCTCACTTGCCGCGGCGGTTATCGGATTTACCGGAACCGATGATATAGGCAGAGCCGGAGTTGAGCTTAAATATGACAGCGCACTTACCGGAACCCCGGGCAGAATAGTCACTGCGCAGAACGGCAAAAACGGCGCAATGGGTGAGGAATACGAAACCGTATATGATGCCGTTCAGGGCAACAGCCTTGTTCTCACGATTGATGAGGTTATTCAGAGATATGTTGAGGACGGTCTGGAGCAGGTTTATAAGGACAGCAAGGGTGCGGGTGCTTACGGCATAGTAATGGACGTAAACAAGGGCGCAATACTTGCCATGGCGTGCGTTGAAAATTTTGACCTCAATAATCCTCAGAGTCTTTCCGATGAAACAAAGGAATATATCGAGCAGGAGAGCGTTAACGAGGATACGGAGGAGCTTACCGACAAGGAAAAAGAGGATATAAACAAAAAATATCAGGAGCTTGAGGACAGAATAGCCGCAAGAAAGCAGGCTATCACGAATAAGAAGCTCTATAAGCAATGGCGTAATTTCATAATCAGCGATATTTATGACCCGGGTTCGGTATTCAAGATAATCACCGCTTCGGCGGCGCTTGAAGAAAATGTTGTTTCACCTGATTTTACATATACCTGCGGAGGAAAAATTCAGGTTGCGGACAGAACGATAAAGTGCCATAACCATTCGGGTCACGGCACGCAGAATCTCAAGCAGGGTCTTATGAATTCCTGCAACCCGTTCTTTATCACCGTGGGTCAGAAGCTCGGAGCGGAAAAATTCTTCCGTTATTTTGAGGCATTCGGATTTACCGAGAAAACCGGAATCGACCTTCCTGCCGAAACAATGCCCGTTGCGGGAGTTAACTATCATACGCTTGACACAATGGGCATAGTTGAGCTTTCAAGCTCATCATTCGGACAGTCATTCCAGGTAACGCCCATTCAGATGATAACGGCAATCAGCGCAATTGCAAACGGCGGATACCTTATGAAGCCTTATGTTGTGGCGAAAGAGCTTGATGAAAACGGTAATGTTGTCAGAGAAACTCAGCCCACAGTCAGAAGACAGGTTGTTTCAAAGGAAACGGCGGCAACCGTTTCGGATATGATGGAAGCCGTTGTATCAAGCGGAACGGGTAAAAACGCCTATGTTGCCGGATACAGAGTTGCAGGCAAAACGGGAACATCTCAGAAGCTTAACAGAAGCGGTCACTATGTTGCATCGTTCGGCTGCTTTGCTCCTGCCGATGACCCCGAGATAGCGGTTTTGATAGTTGTTGATGACCCGATAGGTCAGATTAACGGCGGTCAGATATGCACGCCCGTTGCGGCAAAGGTTGTTGAAAAAACGCTTGAATATATGGGCGTTGAAAGACAGTATACCGAAAGCGAGCTTGAAAAGCTTGATACCGTTGCTCCGGCAGTTGTGGGCACGGAAGTAAGCGATGCAAAGGAATTGCTCGAAGAACAGGGATTTACGGTCAGAGTTTCGGGAGACGGCGATAAGGTTGTTATTCAGATGCCTGCCGCAACTCAGAATATACCGCAGGGCGGAGTTATCGTGCTTTATACGGAAGCAGATGCGGAAAGGCTTACAGCCGAGGTTCCCGACCTTTGCGGAATATCACTTTCACTTGTAAATAAATACGCACATTCGGCGGGAATCAATGTTAAAATTTCAGGCAACGCGCTTAACAGCAGCGAGCTTGTTTCATATGACCAAAGCGTAGAAGCGGGGACACAGGTCGAATACGGCAGAACCGTTACGGTTTATTTCAAATCGAATACGGGAGTTAATGACTATGCCGAATAATTCTCGTCAAAGGGGGACAAAAGATGAAACTGAATGAACTTGCCGCCGAGCTCGGTATAAAATGCAGCAGCGAAACGGAAATCAGCTCAATAACCGATAATTCGGATAAAATTGAAAAAAACTGCATTTTTGTCTGCATCGAGGGTAAGCGCTTTGACGGACATTCAAAAGCAAAAGAGGCGGTTGAAAAGGGAGCCGCCGCGGTAGTTGTTCAAAAAGAAACGGGACTTGAAAATCAGCTTAAGGTTGAAAACACAAGAAGCGCATATACGAAGCTTTGTGCTGCGTTTTTCGGCCACCCCGAAAGAAAGCTTAAAATAATCGGCGTAACCGGAACAAACGGAAAAACCACAACCTGCTTTATTCTCAAATCAATGCTTGAAAGGCTCGGACACAAAACGGGACTTATCGGCACGGTTAAAAATATAGTGGGCGATAAGGAATATCCTGCGGCGCTCACAACGCCCGACAGCGTTGAGCTTTTCGGACTGTTTGACGAAATGGCGAAAGCCGGCTGCGAATACTGCGTTATGGAGGTTTCCTCTCAGGCGCTCGACCAGCGCAGAGTTGACGGCGTGCATTTTGAAGCCGCAATATTCACGAATCTGACAAGAGACCATCTTGATTATCACGGCAGCTTTGAAAACTATATGAAAGCGAAGCACATTCTTTTTGAAAACGCTTCTCTGGCAATAATCAATGCCGATGATGAAGCCGCTTCATATATGATGAATGAAACCGATTGCAGAAATGTAACCTTTGCCGTTAAGAACGATGAATCCGATTATACGGCGAAAAACATAAAGATTTCGGCATCGGGCGTTAAATATGAGCTTGTTAACAGCCGCGATATAGCCAGAGTCAATTTCGCAGTTCCCGGGGAATTTTCGGTATATAATTCAATGGGTGCGGCGGTTTGCCTTGCCGAGCTCGGTATGGATTTCAGAAGCGTGGTTGAAGCTCTCGGCGAATGCGGCGGAGTTCCGGGCAGAATGGAAGTTGTTAAAACCGATACACCGTATACGGTTATCATAGATTATGCGCATACGCCCGACGGACTTGAAAATGTGCTTTCAAGCGTAAGAGAAATAACCGACGGCAGAGTTATAAGCGTTTTCGGCTGCGGAGGCGACAGAGATAAAACCAAGCGCCCGATAATGGGCAAAATCGGAGCGGAGCTTTCGGATATAGCGGTTATCACATCGGATAATCCGAGAAGCGAAGACCCCGACGAAATAATAAAAGATATTCTTGAGGGAATTACAAAGCATTCATCAAAGCTGATTGTTGAAAGTGACCGTACAAAGGCGATAGAAAAGGCGATGAACAGCGCAAAGCCCGATGATGTTATAGTGCTTGCGGGTAAGGGCCACGAAACCTATCAGATTCTTGCAGGCGGAAAAATCCACTATGACGAGCGCGAAATAGTTGCCGATATTCTTGCAAAGAAAGCGGTGGAAAGCAAATGATACCGATAACATTCAGGGCGGCGGCAGAAGCCGTTCATTCGGCTTCGTCACTCGGCGGAGAGTTTAACGCCGTTTGCACGGATACGAGAAAAATCATTCCGGACAGTCTTTTTATCTGCCTCAGGGGAGATAATTTTGACGGCAACGAATTTGCGGCAAAGGCAATTGAAAGCGGCTGTGCCGCGGTTATCTGCGAAAGAGACTGCGGCCTCGGCGAAAAGCAGATTATCGTTGAAAATTCAAGAAAAGCTCTGCTTGACCTTGCCGGATATTACAGAAGTCTTTTCAACATTCCGTTTATCGGAGTAACCGGAAGCGTAGGCAAAACCACAACCAAGGAAATGACTCACGCCGTTTTATCGGCAAAATATAATACCCTCAAAAATGAGGGCAATCTCAACAATGAGGTGGGCGTTCCGCTGACGCTTTTCAGACTTGACGGTTCTCACGAGGCGGCTGTTATCGAAATGGGAATGAGCGGCTTCGGCGAAATTTCAAGAATGACGGCGGCGGTAAAGCCCGATGCGGCGATAATATCGAATATCGGCGTTTCGCATATTGAAAAGCTCGGTTCGCGCGAGGGTATTCTTAAAGCGAAGCTTGAAATACTTGAGGGAATGAAATCCGATGCTCCGCTGATTCTCAATGCCGATAATGATATGCTTTCAACCGTAAAGCAGGACGGCAGAAAAATCATCAGATACGGCATAAATTCCGAGGACTGCGATTTCAGCGCATTCGATATAGTTCTGAACGATGAGGAAACCGAGTTCATTTTCAAATCGGCTGATGATTCGATGAAGGTTCGCCTGCCGTTCCCGGGAATACACAATGTTTATAATGCTCTTGCCGCGGCGGCGGCGGGAAGTCTTTTCGGAATTTCCGCCAAAGAGGCAATGAATGCTCTCAAGAACTATGTTCCTGCGGGTATGCGTCAAAGGATAGTCAGAAAGAACGGAATAACCTTTATCGAAGATTGCTACAATGCAAGCCCCGATTCTCAGGCGGCGGCGATGGCGGTTCTCGGTTCGATGAAATCGGCAAGAAAAATTGCCGTTATCGGCGATATGATGGAGCTCGGTTCGGTCAGCGAGAAGGCTCATTATGAAGTCGGCGTTAAGGCGGCTGAAAATAAGATAGATGCCGTTTACACTTACGGCGAAAGAGCAATTCAGACCGCAAAGGGCGCGAAGGATAACGGAATAGCAGATGTTAAGAGCTTCGGTGATAAAAACGAGCTTGCCGATGAGCTTCTCAAAACGCTCAAAGAGGGCGATGCAATTCTCTTTAAGGCAAGCAGAGCCATGAAGCTTGAGGATATAATTTACGCCGTTTATGACGGATTGGAAAAATAATTTATGAATAACATTTCGGCGGCTGCACTTGCGGGTGCGGCGGGACTTGCCGTGACGGGCATATCGGGTTTTACCGTTATACCCCGGCTGAGAAAATTGAATTTCGGGCAGGTTCTTGACGGAACGGAGCCGAAATGGTACAGAATAAAAACAAGCATACCGACTATGGGCGGAATAATGCCCGTAATCGGAACGGTGTGCGCCGTTTTGCTGACCGTTATAACGGATAAGGTGACGGGCGGCGACATAGTTTCCTCGGGCAGTATGGTTGCCCGTGAAATGTACACCAAATTTCTGAGCGGTCTTATTACGGCACTGACCTTTGCACTTGCCGGATTTGCCGATGATTATATCAAAACAATCGGAAATTCTCCGCTCGGATTTACACATAAGGCAAAATCCGCACTTAAAATTTTCATTTTTCTCGGCTTTCTTTCAAGTCTTTATATGGGAATGCAGGCGGAGCCTTATATATTTATCCCGTTTTCGGGTATGATAAAAACGGGAGCTTTACATTGGATAGCGGGAGTAATCCTGATATATACCGCAGTAAGCGCCGTCAATATCGCGGATGGCATTGACGGCCTTTGCGGCGGGACATTCGCAGTATCTGCGCTGACACTTTCAATTGCGGCAGCTCTGAGAGGATATTTCGGAGTATGCACCGTCGGCATTGCGGCGCTCGGAGCTTCAGCGGGTTTTCTGCTTTGGAATAAAAAGGTTCAATGCGGAAGCGTCGGCTCGCTGTTCTTTGCCGGAGTGCTTGTGTGGCTGGCTTATTCAATCGGCTGTCCGCTTCTGCTGCCTCTTTTCGGAGCATCGTATTTTATTATCGGAGCTTTTGAAATTGCGAGAGTGCTTTATTATAAGCTTTCTGACGGCAAAAGACTTCTGAAAGCATCGCCGCTTCAGTTTCATCTTTCGGAATGCGGCGTTAAAAACGGGAAAATCACGGGCATATTTGTGCTCATAAATATAATCGGCGGAACAGCCGCCATTGTTCTCCTGCGCTTGGGAGGATTTTATTAAGGAAAGGAGCAGCGGTATGGCAAACAGAGAAGCTATGACATCCGAATTCGGCAATTATGTTAAATCGGAAATCAGACGGGCATTCGGCTTTACCGAATGGATAAAAGACCTTTTTACCGGAAAGAAAAAAATAAGAGATTTTTTCTCAGCCGCTCCGTTTGACCTTGCTTTTTTTGCGTTGGTTATTCTGCTTCTTTCAATCGGCGTTGTGATGATGTATTCCGCAAGCTATGTCAATGCGTGGAACTCGGCAGCATCAAATTATGACCCGCACTATTATGTGAAAAGACAGGCGCTTTTTGCGGTTATCGGCGTTGCCGTTATGGTTGCGGTTTCGTTTGTTAAAACCGAGTTTTACCGTGACTGCTCGGGGCTTGTTTATGTTATGGCAATATTGCTGCTGATTTATGTTCTGATAAATCCCTATGTTATCCCCGGCAAGGAAGAGTTTAAACGCTGGATAAACCTCGGATTTACAACCTTTCAGCCGTCGGAGATAGGCAAGCTGGCGGTTATAATGATGCTTGCATATCTGCTTGAACGCTTCAGCAGGGCAACAGAGCAAAAGGCAACGATGCTTTTTTTCTATGCGATATTCGTACTTCTTATCTGCGGACTTGTTTATCTTGAAAACCATGTTTCGGGAACTATTCTGATTTTCTTAATCGGCGCTTCAATGATGTATCTCGGCGGAGTTAAGTGGCAATGGTACGCCGTTGCGATAGCCCTGGGAGTGCTTGTTGTTTCGGCGGTTGTTTCAAATCCCGAAAAGTTCCTGAACGGTTATGCAGCCGAAAGAATAGAAACATGGATAAAGCTGCTCACGGGCAAGGAGCTTACAAGAGAGGAATCCATCGGTTCGGCGTGGCAGAGTCTGCAATCGCTCTATGCAATCGGCTCGGGCGGACTTTTCGGACTCGGTTTCGGCAATTCAAAGCAGAAATATCTGTATCTTCCCGAACCCCAGAACGATTTTGTTTTTGCGGTTGTATGCGAAGAACTCGGATTTATCAAAACAATGGTGATAATCATTCTCTTTGTGCTGCTTGTAGTCAGAGGTTTCATAATCGGAATGAGAGCAAGAACAAAATACGGTGCGCTGCTTGCAATGGGTATAAGCTTACAGGTAGGCTTGCAGACCGCGCTGAATATAGGCGTTGTTACCTCAACGCTCCCGAATACGGGAATAAGCCTTCCGTTTTTCAGCTACGGCGGAACATCTCTTGTTATGCTTTTGCTTGAAATGGGAATGGTGCTTTCCGTATCAAGGAACGGAGAAAGGAAGAAATGAAATGCTGAACGGTAAAAGAATACTGATAGCCGCAGGCGGAACGGGCGGTCATATAAATCCGGCTCTCGGTACGGCAGGATATATAAAAGAATGCTGTCCCGATGCCGAAATAATATTTGCGGGTACTGCCGATAAAATGGAAGCAAAGCTCGTTCCCGAGGCGGGATATGAGCTGAGAACCATTGAAATAAGCGGCTTTTACAGAAGCTTTTCGCCCGAAGCGATAAAGCACAATATAAAAACACTTTTCAGAATTTTAAAGGCTTCATCGCAGGCAAAAAAAATAATCAGGGATTTCAAGCCCGACCTTGTTATCGGCTTCGGCGGATATGTGAGCGGCCCCGTTCTCAGAATGGCGGCAAAAATGGGTATTTCCACGGCGGTTCACGAGCAGAACGCTTTCCCGGGAGTTACGAATAAGGCGCTTGCCGGCAGAGTTGACAGAGTTATGCTCACCGTTAAGCAAGCCGAAAAATATCTCAAGCCGAAAAATCCCTGCGTTATAACGGGTCTGCCGATAAGAGGCGATATTCTCAGGGCTGACCGTGATTTTTCAAGAGCCGAGCTCGGAATTACCGATGATAAAACGCTCATTCTTTCAATGGGCGGAAGTCTCGGAGCAAAGCCGGTCAATGATGCGGTTCTCGGACTTATTCTTAATAAATATCAGGATAAAAACTGTGTATTTCTTCACGCAACGGGCAAGGGCGGAACGGGTTTTTCCGAAAGACTCAGAGCAGCGGGCGTTAATCCCGATGAACATAAAAACATAATGATTTCCGAATATATTGATATTCCTAAGTGCCTGCCTGCCGCCGATTTGGTGATAAGCCGTTCGGGCGCAAGCTCTCTGAGCGAGCTTCAGGCAATGGGCAAGCCGTCAATACTCATTCCGTCACCCTATGTTGCCGAAAATCATCAGTATCATAATGCAATGGCGCTTGTAAATAACGGCGCGGCGGAGATAATCGAGGAAAAAGACCTGAATCCCGACAGCCTCACGGAAAAAGTGAATTCGCTGATTGCAGAACCGTCAAAGCTCAAGCAAATCGGTGAAAACGCAAGAAAAATGGCGGTTATTGATGCAACCGAACGCATATATAACACTCTTTGTGAAATAGTAAAATAAGTAACATCATCACTCCTTTGGGAATATTATGTAACGAGTTACCTTTAGGAGTGTGTGAAATGGAAAAGTTAATAATAAACGGCGGAAGAAAGCTCAGCGGAGAGGTAAGACTTCAAGGCTCGAAAAACAGTATTCTGCCGATTTTGGCGGCAGCGGCGGCGGTTAACGGAATAAGCGTTATACATAACTGCCCGCGCCTGACCGATGTTGATGCCGCCGTAAAAATATTGGAACATATCGGCTGCCGTGTAAGCTTTGATGGCGAAACAGTCACGGTTGACGCAACCACGGCTTCAAGATATGAGATTCCCGAAACGCTTATGCACGAAATGAGGTCATCAATTATCTTTCTCGGTGCGCTGCTTGCACGCTTCGGCAAAGGTAAGGCGGCAGCACCGGGCGGCTGTGAAATAGGGTTAAGACCGATTGACCTGCATCTTTCCTCACTTCGCAAAATGGGCGTTGTGATAAACGAAAATGCCGGAACGATAGACTGCGAAGCCCCGAACGGAATCAAAGGGCGCAGAATAAGTCTGAGCTTTCCGAGTGTCGGAGCAACGGAAAATATTATGCTCGCTTCTCTCGGCGCAAGGGGAGAAACGGTTATAACCAACGCCGCAAGAGAGCCCGAAATAAAAGACCTTGCCGATTTTCTCAATAAGTGCGGTGCGGATATCCGCGGGGCAGGGCAGAGCGTTATAAGAATTTCCGAAAAGCACCCCGTAACAGGTGCGGAGCATACGATAATTCCCGACAGAATAGTTGCCTCAACCTATATGGCGTGCGCCGCCTGCACGGGCGGAAATATAACCGTTTGCGGTGCGGAAAAAGAGCATCTTGCTCCCGTTATTCCCGCTTTTGAAGAGGCGGGGTGCAGAATAAGGTTTGACGGCGACAGATTTATATTTAATTCTCCAGAAGTCCTCGGCAGAATTAAATATCTGAGAACAATGCCTTATCCCGGATTTCCGACGGATTCTCAGGCAATCGTTATGGCGGTTGCCGCAATCGGAAAGGGCACAAGCGTTATTTCGGAAAACATATTTGAAAACCGTTTTCGCCATGTGCCCGAGCTTGTTAAAATGGGAGCGGATATAAGAGTTGAGGGCGGAAGCGTTGCCGTTATAGAGGGCGTTGAACGCCTGCACGGCGCAAAGGTGTCTGCCCGTGATTTGCGGGGAGGAACGGCGCTTGTTGCGGCGGCTCTCTCGGCAGAGGGCGAAACATCAATAGAAAATATATTCCATATTTACAGGGGCTGTTCCGAGCTTGAAAAAAATCTTTCGCTGCTCGGAGCTGATATTAAAAAGGTATAAAATATATTATAGGGGTTCAAATGGAAAAAGATTTTGAAAACGGGGACCGCAGACTCACGGCTGACGAAAGGGCTCTGCGAGTCAAAAAAATGAAAAAAAAGAGCAAAAGAAGGCTGGCACTTGTTGTGACGGTCTTTTGCCTCATTCTGCTTATTGTTATTTGCCCGATAATTCTTTTCGCTTCGCTCAGAGTGAGAAAATTTGATATGGAGGGTACAAGCCCGTATACTCCCGATGAAATCAGCGCCGCAAGCGGAATAACAGTCGGAAAAAGCCTGATATTCATTGATACGGAAGAGATTGAAAAAAATATCGAAAAAGCGCTTCCGTATATCGCCGATGTTCAGGTTACGAAAAAGCTCCCGGGAACGCTGCTGATAAAGTACGGCGAAGCCCGAAAAAAATATGCAATTCAGATTTCGGACACCTCATATGCGGTTGTGTCTGCAGATTTCAGAGTGCTTGAAACCGCAGCCGAGCCGCCCGAGGGAACGGCAAGAATAATCGGCGCTCCGCCCGCAATTGCTTTGCAGGGAGAAATTATTTCGTTCAGCGGCAGTCAAACCTTGCTTGACGAAAGCGGTGAACCCGTCAATGATGCTTCGTTATCCCTGCTTATGGAAATATCAAAGGCGGTTGAAGAAAGCGGACTTGAAGACATCAATATGATAAATATCACAACCGTATCGCATATTTATCTGATTTATAACGAAAGAATAGTTCTCAATCTCGGTGACGGAAGCAACATTCAGCGAAAGCTTGCTCTCGGCAAAAAGGTTATTGATTCCGAAAACGAAAATTCGGTTTTCCAGACGGGAACAATAAATCTTACGGTTGATATGCAGGCATATTTCAGCGCAGAAGCCTATAAGGATATACCCGAGCTTCTGGCATACTATAAGCTTATCGGCAAGGTGACCGAGGAGGAAGAGGAAGAAACAACCGAGGACGGCGAAGAATCTGAAGAGACTACTGACGAAAACGGCGAAGAAACCGATGAGGAAGAATCCGACGAGGAGGAAACCACTGAAAGCGAAGCCGAAAACGATGAAAATGAGGACGAA
Source organism: Acutalibacteraceae bacterium (assembly GCA_045600535.1). Taxonomy (GTDB): domain Bacteria; phylum Bacillota; class Clostridia; order Oscillospirales; family Acutalibacteraceae; genus CAG-177. Next base: position 34,396 of record JAZRYD010000033.1, read on the forward strand.
AACGAGGGTTAACGGTCTGAATTGTATCTAAATTGTAAAAAATAGTCATTCGTATGATGATTTTTAAAATTTTTCTTGTATTTCTTAAAAATATATGTTAATATAATTCTGTTTAGAATAGGATAATAAAACCATAGGGGGTTAACCAAATGGCATTTGAAATTGACAATGATTTTGAAAGTGCAGTCCAGATAAAGGTTATAGGTGTCGGCGGAGGCGGCGGAAACGCCGTTAACAGAATGATAACTCAGGGCGTTCTCGGTGCTGAGTTTATCGCCGTCAACACGGACAAGCAGGTGCTTGTTCATTCAAAGGCAACACATAAGATTCAGATTGGTGAAAAATCAACTCACGGTCAGGGCGCAGGCGGAAAGCCCGAAATCGGCGCAAAGGCCGCAGAGGAAAGCAGAGACTCCATTTCCGATGCTCTTAAGGGTACGGATATGGTATTCATAACCGCAGGTATGGGCGGCGGAACAGGAACAGGTGCTGCTCCCGTTATCGCTCAGGTAGCCAAGGATATGGGTTGCCTCACCATCGGCGTTGTAACCAAGCCCTTCAAGTTTGAAGGCAGAAAGAGAATGGCTCAGGCTCAGGACGGTATCTCAAAGCTTGCAGAATCCGTTGACAGCCTTATCGTTATTCCGAATGACAGACTTCGTGCGCTTGACGAAAAGAAAAAGACCATTGCAGAAGCTTTTGCGGAGGCTGATGAAGTTCTTCTTCAGGGCGTTAAGAGCATTTCCGAGCTTATCAAGGTTCCCGGATTTATCAACCTCGACTTTGCAGATGTAACAAGCGTTATGAAAGAGGCCGGCTATGCTCATATGGGTGTCGGCAGAGCAAAGGGCAGAGACAAGGCTTCCTGCGCCGCAAATATGGCTGTTTCAAGCCCGCTTCTCGAAACCTCAATCGCAGGTGCAAAGGGCGTTATTATCAGCATTACCGCTTCCGATGATGTTGACCTTGAAGAGGTTGAAAGCGCAGCCGAAATCATCACCGAAAAGGCTCATGTTGATGCTAATATCACTTGGGGTATTGCATTTGACCCCGACCTTGACGATGAAATGGTTATTACGGTTATCGCAACCGGTTTTGACTCAAAGCCGTCGGCAGAACCCGTTAAGCCCGCAGCATCGGTTAATCCGTTTGCTGCCGCCGCAAAGACTGCCGCTTCTGCTGCTCCTGTTGCTCCCGCAGCTCCCGTTGTTCACGCTGCCGAACAGTCATCAGCTCCGAGCATTCCTCATTTCGGCACTCCCGCAGCTCCGTCAAATGATGCTGTTTCCGAAGCTCCGAGCGTTCCTCAGGTGAATAAGCCTGTTGATAACGGATTTGATGAAAATCAGTTCTATGTAATGATAAACGATATCATTAAAGAAAACGAATAATAAAATTACGGGACGCCTCAGGCGTCCCGTTGCTTTATATCATTTGATTTTTTTCATTGAGTCGAGCGATGAATATTTTCCGAGAAGAGTGAGAACGGAGTTTCTTTCGATAACCGTGTCGGCATTCGGGGAGATTGTTATTTCACCGCCCTGCTTAATTCCGATAACAAAAACATCGTATTTTGCTCTTACATCAATATTTCTTATGGTTTTGCCTATCCATGAATCGGGAACTCTGAATTCGGCTATACCGTATTCGCTTGAAACCTCAATGCTGTCAAGAATATTTGAAGATGAAAGCGTTCCGGCGAGCTTATCCGCAACTATTCTTTCGGGAATTATTACCTGGTCGGCACCGATTTTTTTGAGAATTTCGCAATGCGTTTCGTCATAAGCCTTGCAGATAACCTGCTTTATTCCGAGATTTTTGAGATTCATCGTGATAAGCACCGAGGCGGCAAGGTCAGAGCCGACGGCAACTATTGCACAGTCACACATACTTACGCCGAGACTTTTCAGAACATCAAAATCCTTGGCATCGGCGGCAACCGCCTTTGTAACAAATTCCGCAATATCGTCTATTCTTTCCTGACTGCGGTCAATAACCAGCACTTCCTGACCGAGCTCATAAAGCTTTTCGGCAATCTGCCAGCCGAATCTTCCGAGACCGATAACGGCATATGATTTCATATTTTTTCCTCCTAAAACAGGTTTAACCTATAAGCAGATTTGTTTCCGCATACTTATATGAAGCCTTATTGTGTTTGTTTTTCATAAATCCGAGGCTTACCGTGAGAACACCCACACGCCCGAAATACATATATGCAATAAGCAGAAGCTTTGAAAGTCTGCCGAGAGTCGGAGTTATGCCGGTTGTAAGCCCCACCGTTGCAAGCGCCGAAATTGATTCATAAAGCGAATCGGTGAGATTTATGCCCGAATCCATACAGATTATCATTCCGCCCGCAAAGGCGAGAATTATCATAATTCCGAAAATCGTAACGGCATTGAGTATGTGCTTATTCGGTATGGTTCTGAAAAATACGCTTACGCTGTCCTTGCCTCTCATTTTTGACCAGAGGAAAATCAGAAGCACCGCAAAGGTGACGGTTTTGATACCGCCCGCCGTTGAACCCGAGCTGCCTCCTATAATCATAAGAAGCATTGTTACCGCTTTTCCGCCGTCGGTCATGGCGCCCTGATTGAGTGCGTCAAAGCCGGCGGTTCTTGATGTTGCGGACTGAAAAAATCCCGCAACAAGCTTTTGGTCAACGGTCATATTGCCCATTGTCAGCGGATTATTCCATTCGGTTATACAGATAAAAAACGCACCGCCGAAGAGCAGAACAACCGTTGAAATTATAACGAGCTTTGAATAAACATTCATTTTGAAAAACGAACGCTTGGTGAAAATTTCGTCCCATACAAGAAAGCCGATTCCGCCGATGATTATGAGCATGGCGAGAGTTGTGCAGACTATCGGGTCTGTACCGTAAGGGATAAGGCTCTGCCCGGGAGTTTCAAAGCCGAATATATCAAATCCGGCGTTGCAGAATGCGGAAACGGAGTGGAATATTCCGAGCCTTAATGCTTTAAGCAAGCCGTATTTGGGAAGAAAACGCAGGGCAAGCACAACTGCGCCGACTCCCTCAACCGAAAGACAGCCTCTTATGATTTTGGCCTGAACCTGTGTGGCTTGGCTGATATCATCTGAACCGAGTGACTGAGCAATCATAAGCTGCTGATTCATATTCACTTTTCTTTTAAGACTCATAATAACGAGGGACGCGGCGGACATAAAGCCGAGACCGCCTGTTTCGATAAGCCCGAGAATAACAGCCTGTCCGAAGCCGCTCCACTGAGTCCAGGTATCGGCAAGAATCAAACCTGTGACGCAGGTTGCCGATGTGGCGGTGAAAACAGCTTTCATCGCGCCGCAGCTCATTCCGCTTCTTGAAGCGATCGGCAGACTCAGGAGCAGAGCGCCGAGCAGAATTATTCCGAGAAAAACGAGTGAAATAATCTGGCTGATATTAAGCGGACGGCGTTTTTGGAAAAGATTTTTGCGAGTTTGCTTCATTAAAATACCTCTTATTTTCCAATCCATGTGTTAGGTGTGAAAATTATCAGCATGGGAATAAGCTCAAGTCTGCCGGCAAGCATATCGAAGGTCAGCACAAGTTTGCTGAGAACGGAAAGGTCGGAGAAGTTTGAAGCAGGCCCGAAATGACCGAGCGCAGGACCGATATTGCTTATGCAGGCAAGAACCGAAGTGAATGTGGATTCGAGATTAAAACCGTCTGTTGAAACAATCAGAGCGGAAAGGAATGTGATAATGACATAGGTTGCCGAGAAAACGAAAACGCCCTTAACGATATTTTCGTCAACCGTCCTTTTATCTATTTTGATATTTTCAACATGTTTCGGATTCAGCGCTTTTTTGATTTCTCTTGCAGAACCCTTAAAAAGTATCATAATTCTGGAAACCTTGATACCGCCGCCGGTTGAACCTGCGCATGCGCCGATGAACATAAGCAGAACAAGAATGCCCTTTGAGAGAACGGGCCACTTGTTGAAATCCGCGGACGAAAAACCGGTTGTGGTGATTATCGAGGAAACCTGGAAAAATGCGTGCCTGAACGAAGTGCCTGCGGAATAGGTGGTGACGGCAAGATTCAGCCCTATTATCAGAACGCTGATGCCGACTGTTCCGAGATACCATCTTAATTCTTCACTCTTGAGAGCCTGACGGGGCTTACCCTTGAAAATGAGGTAATAGAGATTGAAGTTTATGCCGAAAATGAGCATAAACACCGCGATTACAATTTCTGAATATAAGCTGTGGTAACCCTCAATGCTGTTGTTCAGCACCGCAAAGCCGCCCGTTCCGGCGGTTGCGAACGCATTCACAATGCTGTCGAAAAGCGGCATACCGCCTGCAAACAGCATAATTATCATTGTTAAGGTAAGGGCGCAGTAAATTCCGTAAAGAATACGGGCTGATACGCTCAGCTTTGAAACGAGCTTTCCCACGGTGGGACCCGGAACCTCGGCGCGCATAACATGCATCGAGGTTTTTTCCGTTTTCGGCATAATCGCGATAACGAAAACCAGAATACCCATGCCGCCTATCCAATGGGTAAAGCTTCGCCAGAAAAGCAGACTTTTCGGGAGAGATTCGATTTCGGAAAGAATGGTTGAACCTGTTGTGGTAAAGCCCGAAACCGTTTCAAAGAAAGCATCAATAAAATGAGGAATATAGCCGCTTATATAAAACGGCAGAGCACCGAAAACAGACATTGCTATCCAGGAAAGGGCAACGATGACGTAGCCCTCCCTTGCGTAGAGCGACGATTTTTCGGGCTTTTTATGAGTGAAAAGAAGTCCGATAACCGCAAGTGCGGCAATGGTGAGCGCAAAAGCGATGAGGGTATCATCGTTATATATTATCGAGCCGACAGCCGGCAGGATAAGCAGAACCGCTTCAACCAGCAGGATTCTTCCCACATTATAAACAACTATCTTATGATTCATTATTTACTGTCCTTACATAAATATATCGTGCAAATCTTCGATTATTCTGCCTGCGGTGACAACAATAACGCTGTCTCCCGATTTCATAACATCGTCGCCGCCCGGGAATATTATTTTTCCGCTGCGGATAATGCAGCCTATAAGAATATTCGGCAGAAGCTCCAAATCCTTGAACGGAATATCGGTATAAGCCACATTTTCGGGAACGATAAATTCAACCGCTTCAACCCTGCCGCCTACGAGCTTATAAAGAGTCTGCATCTGCGCAATATCCGCGGAGTTATGGAGTGCACGGACAAATCTTGTTACAAGGTTACCTGCAACAATCTGCGGAGAGACAATTGTTTCAAGACCGATTTCGTTGAGCAGAGATGATGAATGGCGGTTAACCTTGGTTATAACCTTGTTGACTCCCTTTGACTCGGCATACATCGAAACGATTATATTTTCCTCGTCAATACCCGTCAGGGCAACAAGAGCGTCCTGAGCGTCAATGCCCTGTTCGTCGAGAATATCCTGGTCTGTTCCGTCACCGTGAATAACGTCAACATCGTCAAGCAGGTCACTCATTTCGAGGCATCTTTCCTCGCTCTGTTCAATCAGCTTTATATTTCTTCCCGTATCCTCAAGCAGGGTGGAGAGATAATAAGCGATTCTGCCGCCGCCGATTATCATAACATTCTTTATCTTCTGCTTATAAACGCCCGTCTGCTTCATAAATGACGAAAGCTCGGCACGGGTTCCCGTTATGCTGATTATATCGTCACGGCGCAGAATGAAATCGCCCGAGGGGATATAAACATCGTCATTTCTCTGAACGGCGCAGATAAGCACCTTTGCTTTAACCTTTTTGCGTATTTCAAAAACGGGAACATCGCACAGGGGATTATCCGCATGAATGCGCACTCTTGCAATTTCGATTTTTCCGCGTGCGAATGAATCAAGGTTTGCCGCAGACGGAAAACGGATTATTCTCGAAATTTCGTTTGCGGTTTCGTATTCGGGATTAACAATCATATTTATTCCCATTTCCGTTCGCAGAAAATGAGTCTGCTTTGCGTAAACGGGGTTGCGCACTCTGGCTATCGTATGCTCCGTGCCCATTTTCTGAGCAATCAGACAGCAGAGAATATTCAGCTCGTCCGAGGCGGTTACGGATATTATCAGCTTTGCTTTTGCCGCTCCGGCTTCCTTGAGCACAGAGCAGTCCGCACCGTTTCCGCAGATACCCATAACATCGTAAATATCAACGGTTGAATTTACAACGCTGTCGTCCTTATCAATAACAACAATATTGTGACCCTCGGCAGAAAGCTGTTTTGTGAGAGTTGTTCCGAGCTTACCCTGACCAACGATGATAATATACATCTGTTAAAGCTTCTTTCTTAAATGATTTTTATGTAACGCCACTGCTCCGGCTGTTACGCCTGCGGCGGCAAGAAGTGATTTTGAAATAATATTTATTGTTATGCTCTGTCTGTCGGTAATATTCCTGAATATCGGGCCGAGGCATTCGCTTCTGAGACCGAACTCCTTAAAATGTTTAAGCTCATCGGTGAAAGTATCAAGATTGTTTTCGTCAAGCGTAACAAGTCTTACACAGGAGCGGCAGCCGTCGGTATAGGCACGGAAGCCCGAGGTTTTATGCTGTGCGAGATATATGCCGTCAACATATCCGCTGAAATCGTTCAGATGGTCGTGACCGAAAAATGCCGCCTTTATGCCGCCTGCTTTTTTCCAGCCCTCAAACTGACCGTTGTTATAGTCGGGAGCGCACGGGCCCTCTCCGAGATAACCCTTGCAGCCGTCACGCAGAACATAAAATTCTTTTTTACGGGTGTTATAACCTCTTACAGAAACGGGAAGCTCCCACGGTTTTGCCCTGCGCAGAAGCTCGTATTCCTCAAAAACGGGCATATGCTGAAAAACGAATGAGGGCATCGGCTTGCCGCCGTTGAGCTCTTTCAGCTTTTCACATTCCGAGGCGAACCATTCGATAAGGTCGGTATGAACATAATCATAATGTGAAAGCTTTTGGTTTTCGCAAATGTTGCCCGAATCGAGAAACCAGAGGCAGAACAGAGGCGTTTTGCCGTCCGATGAATAAATCAGCTCTTTGAAATTTGCAAATCCGCTGACATTCTCGGGAGAATCATCACGCATTATAACACCGTCTATGCTCCCGCAAAGTGCAACAGCTTCGTCCTCATGACCGCTGTCGTGTTCATGATTTCCGAGTATTGCCGCAACGGGAATACTGCGGTCTGTTATCGGCTTACAGAGGTCAGCCATCATGGTGCGGTAGCCCTCCGGGTTTTCCGCCACATGACGGGTTGTGCAGTTGTCACCGACAAAAACGCACAGGTCGGGGGAATATTCGTCAAGAGAAGCATTCATAAGCTTCTGCATATCTTTGAAATTCGGACTTGTTTTATAGTCCTCTTTCTCGTGGAGGTCCCCGAATATGAGAATTTTGAATTTTCCGTTGTTAAACTTAAGCATTCGATAACCTCCGAAACATAATTACAGTTATTTTAGCACATATAAACTTTTATTTCAATCATTTTAAGAATAAATTATATTAAAGTGAAAAGGATAATCGAGAGGGAAACTCTCCCGAATGATTGAAAGGAAGTATTTTATGTTTGCCCGGATTAAATTTTCCGCACGCCGTGCATTGCTCGGAGAAGAACTGACCGTTATGCCCGAAACGCTGCTTATGCTGATACTTTTTCTTTTCTTTTCGCTTTGCAATGCGGTGATATATCTGTTTATTCCCGATTTGCCCGAGACGGCAAAAGCCGTTATCGCATTTGCATCAATGCCGCTTGCGCTTTTCACGATTGCTCCGTTCAGACACAAAATGAGGATAAGATATATCAGACTTTACACGGGCGACAGAGAAAGAGCACGCCTGAGATTCGAGGACGGAGTTTCCGCCTGTGTTCTTGAAGCAATGCTCTTTTTTGTGAAAATATTTTATTTTGCGGCTTATGAGGTTCTGCCTGCCGCCGCTTCCGCCGTTCTGATATATAAGCTTAAAACATCGGAAATGAGCGTGAACGCCGTTACCGTGATTGCCTGCGGAATTGCCGCCGCATTCATAATCGGAGCAGTTACGGCTTTTGTTGCGGTGCAGAAATATTCAAGAGCGGGTTTTTATCTTGCCGCTTATGACGGGATAAGCCCTGCCGAGGCGATAAGACTCAGCACAAAGCATACCGAGGGCAAGCTTCTCTCAACAGCCGTTTTCAAGGCGGGCTTTCTGCCGTGGCTTCTGCTCTGCCTGCTCGGAGTGCCGTCGCTTTTTGTTATGCCTTATTACAGACAGAGCCTGACGGGATTTTTTATTTCATGTTAATTTGCTCCGATTTGTATTTATTTGCAAGTCAGAAGTTAGAAGTGAGCGGTTAGAAGTTAATGATTTTGAAAAAACTAAAAACTAAAAAGAATTATTTGCGGCTGAGAAGCTTTTTGAGATACTGACCCGTATATGAATCGGGGCAGGAGGCTATTTCCTCGGGAGTGCCCTCGGCAACGATTGTTCCGCCGCCGTCGCCGCCCTCGGGGCCGAGGTCGATTATATGGTCGGCAACCTTGATAACATCAAGATTATGCTCTATAACGATAACCGTATTTCCCGAGTCAACAAACCTTTGAAGAACATCAACAAGGCGGTGAACATCGGCTGTGTGCAGTCCGGTTGTGGGCTCGTCCAGAATGTAGCAGGTTTTGCCCGTTGCGTGCTTTGAAAGCTCGGTTGCAAGCTTAACTCTCTGAGCCTCGCCGCCCGAAAGAGTTGTTGCCGGCTGGCCAATCTTGACATAGCCGAGTCCCACATCATAGAGCGTTTTAAGCTTGCGGTAAATTTTCGGCTGTGACTCAAAGAAATACATTCCTTCTTCAACGGTCATTTCAAGTACATCGTAAATATTTTTGCCCTTATAGCGAACCTCAAGCGTTTCATGATTATAACGCTTGCCGCCGCAGACCTCGCAGGGAACATATATATCTGCAAGGAAGTGCATTTCGATTTTGACTATTCCGTCACCCTGGCAGGCTTCACATCTGCCGCCCTTGACATTGAACGAAAAGCGGTTTGCCTTGTAGCCTCTCTTCTTTGAGTCAACCGTGGCGGCGAAAAGCTCTCTTATATCGTTGAAAACGCCCGTATAGGTTGCGGGATTTGAACGGGGAGTTCTGCCGATGGGGGACTGGTCAATATTTATCACCTTGTCAAGCTGCTCAATGCCCTCTATCCTGTCAAATGCGCCGCATATTTTCTTTGCGTTGTTAAGCTCGCAGGCAAGGTGCTTATTGAGAATTTCATTAACGAGTGAGGATTTTCCGCTGCCGGAAACACCCGTTACGCAGATGAATTTTCCGAGCGGGAAGCTGACATCAATATTTTTGAGGTTGTTTTCCCTTGCACCGAAAACGGTGAGGAATTTTCCGTTTCCGCTTCTGCGCTTTTCGGGAACGGGAATGAATTTTCTGCCGCTGAGATATTGACCCGTTACGGAGTTTTCGCAGTTCATTATATCCTCGGCAGTTCCGCAGCAGACTATTTCGCCGCCGTGTATTCCCGCGCCGGGGCCGACATCAACAATATAATCCGCGGCAAGCATTGTATCTTCATCGTGCTCAACAACGATAAGGGTATTGCCGAGGTCGCGAAGCTCCTTGAGCGTTTTCAGAAGCTTATCGTTATCACGCTGATGAAGTCCTATGCTCGGTTCATCGAGTATATAAAGCACGCCCATAAGCGATGAACCTATCTGCGTTGCAAGCCTTATTCTCTGAGCTTCGCCGCCCGAGAGAGTTGCCGCAGAACGGGCAAGAGAAAGATAATCAAGACCCACGCTTGAAAGAAACGAAAGTCTGCTTTTGATTTCACGCAGAATCATATCCGCTATCATCATTTCGCGCTCCGAGAGAACGAGAGAATCAATGAATTTTATTTCATCTTTTATTGATTTTCTGACTAATTCATCAATGTTTATTCCGCCGACCGTTACGCCGAGAGATTCTTTTCTGAGTCTTGCACCGCCGCATTCGGGACAGCTTACAACCGACATCAGAGATTCAATATCGGCTCTTGAAGCTTCGCTGGTGCTTTCGTTATATCTGCGCTCAAGATTGTTGATTATGCCCTCAAAATCGGTCAGATAAGTTCCCGAGCCGTATTCACTTTTGCGCTCAAGCTTGATTTTTTTGCCGTTTGTGCCGTAGAAAATAACGTCCTTTGCCTTTTGCGGAAGCTTATCAAACGGAACATCGAGAGAAAAGCCGTATTCCTTGGCAAGTCCCTCCATATACATCTGGGCGATTGTACCGCCGTCGGCCTTTGACCAGCCGCTTGCCTTTATCGCACCGTCACGGATTGAAACAGAGCCGTCGGGAATGAGCAGAGCGGGGTCAACCCTTGTGAAAACGCCCAGACCCATACATTTCGGGCACGCACCGAAAGGATTGTTGAATGAAAAAGAGCGTGGCTCAAGCTCCTCAATGCTTACTCCGTGTTCGGGGCAGGCGTAATTGAGAGAAAACAGCAGCTCTTCGCCGCCGATAACATCAACGAGCAGAAGCCCGTCGGAAAGAGAGGTTGCGGTTTCAACCGATTCGGCAAGTCTTGAGCGTATGCCGTCCTTTATAACAAGGCGGTCAACGATAACCTCAATGTTATGTTTTATATTTTTATCAAGCTTTATTTCTTCGGAAAGGTCGTAAATAATCGAGTCTATTCTGACCCTTGCAAAGCCGCCTTTTCTTATGCTTTCAAGCTCTTTGACAAATTCACCCTTTTTGCCTCTGGCAATCGGAGCGGCAATCTGAATGCGGGTGCCTTCCTCAAGAGCGGTAAGGCGGTCGGCAATATCGTCAACGGTCTGCCGCTGAATTTCTCTGCCGCACACGGGACAATGAGGTATACCAATTCTGGCGTAGAGCAGACGCAGATAATCATATATCTCCGTAACGGTTCCGACTGTTGAACGGGGATTTTTCGAGGTGGTTTTCTGGTCAATTGAGATTGCGGGAGAAAGACCGTCTATGCTTTCAACATTCGGTTTTTCCATCTGACCGAGGAACTGCCTTGCATATGACGAAAGAGATTCGACATAGCGGCGCTGACCCTCGGCATATATTGTGTCAAAGGCGAGAGAGGATTTGCCCGAGCCGGAAAGTCCCGTGAAAACCACAAGACTGTCACGGGGTATGCTTATATCGACATTTTTCAGATTGTGTTCCTTTGCGCCTCTGACAACGAGATTTTTATTTGCCATATTATTTTCCTTTTCTGAGTTTTTCTATTCTGTCGCGCAGATATGCGGCGTGTTCAAATTCAAGAATTTTCGCGGCGGCTTTCATTTCAACTGTGAGCTTATTTATAAGCACTTCGCGCTCCTTGCGGCTCATCTTTGAAATATCTCCGTCGGCATCTGCCTTTGAAGAAATTTCGATTATTTCGTGAACGTCTTTAATGATTGTTTTCGGAATTATGCTGTGCTCTTCGTTATATTTCATCTGCTTTTGACGGCGGCGGTTGGTTTCGGTTATCGCCTTTTCCATTGAGTCGGTTACGCAGTCGGCATACATTATAACCGTTCCCTCGGAGTTCCTTGCCGCTCTGCCGATTGTCTGAATGAGTGAGGTTTCCGAGCGAAGGAAGCCCTCTTTATCGGCATCGAGAATCGCAACGAGCGATACCTCGGGAATATCGAGACCCTCACGCAGAAGATTTATTCCAACAAGCACATCAAAATCGCCGAGGCGCAGACCTCTGATTATTTCCATTCGCTCAATTGTGTCAATATCGTGGTGCATATAGCGTACCTTAATATCGAGATTTTCGAGATAATCGGTCAAATCTTCAGCCATACGCTTTGTAAGCGTTGTAACCAGCACTCTTTCACCCTTTGCGGTGCGGAGGTTTATTTCGGAAACAAGGTCATCAATCTGACCCTCAACGGGGCGCACTGATATTTCGGGGTCAAGCAGTCCGGTGGGTCTTATAACCTGTTCCGCAATTGCGGCGCTGTGTTCCTTTTCAAAATCCCCGGGGGTTGCGCTGACGAAAATTCTCTGGTGTGTGCGCTCATAAAATTCATCGAATGTAAGAGGTCTGTTATCGTAAGCCGACGGCAGACGGAAGCCGAAATCAATGAGGCTCTTTTTCCTCGCTCTGTCTCCGCCGTACATCGCTCTGACCTGCGGAAGCGTTACATGGGATTCATCAACGAACAGCAGAAAATCATCGGGGAAATAATTCAGCAGGGTGAACGGTGCGGAACCGGGAGCTCTGCCGGACATAACCCTTGAATAGTTTTCGATTCCCTTGCAGAAGCCCGTTTCGCGGAGCATTTCAATATCGTATTCGGTTCTCTGCTTTATTCTCTGCGCTTCGAGAAGCTTGCCCTCGCTCTCGAATTCTTTAACACGGTCAAGCATTTCGGAATAAATTTCGGAAATGGAGCGTTCCATTTTTTCGGGATTTATAACATAATGCGATGCCGGATATATTGCGGCGTGGGAAAGCACGGAGCGCACCTGACCCGTTAAGGCGTTTATTTCGCTTATCCGGTCTATTTCGTCACCGAAAAATTCAACTCGTATTGCAGTTTCATTGGAATAAACGGGAAAAATTTCTATCACATCACCGCGCACTCTGAATTTATTTCGGCTGAAATCAATATCGTTGCGCTCATACTGAATCGAAACAAGCTTTTCGATAAGCTCATCACGGCTTTTTTCCATTCCCGTTCTGAGTGAAATAACCATACTGCGGTAATCAATCGGGTCACCGAGGGTATAAATGCAGGAAACGCTGGCAACGATTATAACATCTCTGCGTTCGGAAAGCGCCGAGGTTGCCGAATGGCGGAGCTTATCTATTTCATCATTGACCGCAGAATCTTTTTCGATATAGGTATCGGTAGTTGCAATATATGCTTCGGGCTGGTAATAATCATAGTATGAAACAAAATATTCAACGGCGTTTTCGGGAAAAAATTCACGGAACTCGCTGCAAAGCTGAGCCGCAAGAGTTTTGTTATGAGCAAGCACGAGAGTGGGGCGGTTGACTTGGGCAATGACGTTTGCCATTGTGAATGTTTTGCCCGAACCCGTAACGCCGAGAAGCGTCTGCTCGCCGTAACCGGAATTGATACCGTTTACAAGCTGTTCAATGGCTTTCGGCTGGTCGCCCGTGGGAGCATATTTTGAATGTAATACGAATCTGTCCAAAAAAACACCGCCTTTCGGTACATTATAGCACAAATGTTCAGTTATGTAAATGACTGTTTTGATTTTTTTGAAAAATTTTAAATTTGACAATTCAGGCGAATAGTGGTATTATATTCAAGTATACAAAATTAAGAAGGCGAACAGATATGGAACTTTTGCAAACCGATATTACCGGCTGTTATGAGATTATACCCGATGTGTTCGGAGATAACCGCGGGTGGTTCTATGAATCATATTCAAAAAGAAGCCTTGAAAAGCTCGGCATAAAGGCTGATTTTGTTCAGGATAACCGTTCCTATTCGGCGTTGAAGGGAACAGTCAGAGGCTTTCACTGCCAGGTTGAGCCGCATGCTCAGACGAAGCTTGTCACCTGCCTGAAAGGTGAGGTTATTGATGTGATTGTTGATATTCGTGAGGGTTCACCGACATACCTCAAAAAGGTTGCGGTTAAGCTTACGGGTGAAAACAAAAAAATGCTTTTCGTTCCGAAAGGCTGCCTGCACGGATTTGTAACCTTGACCGATGATGTTGAAATAACCTATAAGGTTGACGATTTCTATTCGCCGCAGCACGACAGAAGCATCAGATTCAATGACCCGTATATCGGAGCTGAATGGGGCGTTACGGAACCTGTTCTTTCCGAAAAGGACAGAAATGCTCCCGCACTTCTTGAAAGTGATGTAAAATTTTATTTTGAAAAATAATTATCCAATGAATAAGAGAGTGTAATCGGCTCATAATATCTGTGAAAAGCAGATAAGGAGTTGAAACTTATGCTTGACAAAATTTCATTGGCACTCGTCATTATAGGTGCTCTCAACTGGGGAAGCATCGGACTTTTTCAGTTCGATATAGTGGCATGGATATTCGGCGGTCAGGGAGCAATCCTCAGCAGAATTATCTATACGCTGGTTGCCCTTGCGGGTATCTGGTGCATTTCGCTTCTTTTCAGAGATTCGGAGAGCATTGCCGTATCGGATAATGACCGTTCTGACAATTGAATGAAAAATAAAAATTTCCGCACCGGCTCAAGGCTGATGCGGAAATTTTTTATACTATTTTGATTTTGAATACCGCCTTGCGGATTTTATCCGAGGTTGTTTTTATGCAGGGCTTGTGAGCATCCTGCGGAGCGAGAAAAGCAAAAGTGCCTTCTTCAAGAGCAATTGTGGTTGCGGCGCATTCGGTATCCTTGAAAAATTCGATATCGGGCTTATATCCCGTCGGATTTTTCGCATCTGAGGTGGGGATAACCTTTATCGCCTCACAGCCGGTTATTGCATACTGGAGGTCATTGAAGCAGCGGTGAGCCTCATAATCTCCGCCGGCGGCAGGCTCATATTCGGATATTCCTACCGTTACGCCGTCACAAACCTCATAGCTGCCGGCATTCATCGTTTTCATATCGTTATTTTTGATGAACTCGGCAATTGAAGCAAAGCGGCTGTCCGTTCCCTCATAGAATTTCAGATTTTCGATTTTATCAACTATCATTTTTATCACGCCTTTCGGATATATTGTAATCCTTTTTACGCAAAAGTCAATATATTTGACATAATAAAAAAACTGTGGTATATTACAATAAATATACTCGGAAAGGCGGATAAAAATGATAACAAGAGAAGAAGCGTTTGAATTACTTTCGGAATATAACAAAGAGCCGTTCCATATTCAGCACGGCGAAACCGTTGAGGGCGTTATGCGCTGGTTTGCAAATGAACTCGGCTACGGAGATAAAGCGGATTTTTGGGCAACAGTCGGTCTGCTTCACGACCTTGATTATGAGGTTTATCCCGATGAGCATTGCGTTAAATGCGTTGAAATAATGAGAGAAAAAGGACTTGAAGAAGAGCTTATCCACGCCGTTGCAAGCCACGGATATACAAGATGCTCCGATGTTGAGCCTGTTCATCAGATGGAAAAGGTGCTTTATGCAACCGATGAGCTTACGGGTCTTATCGGTGCGGCGGCACTTATGAGACCGTCAAAGAGTGTTCAGGATATGGAGCTCAGCTCCCTTAAAAAGAAATTCAAGGATAAAAAATTTGCGGCAGGCTGTTCGAGAGATGTAATCCGTGAGGGCGCGGAAATGCTCGGCTGGGAGCTTGACGAATTACTCGGAAAAACTCTTGAAGCTATGAAAAGCTTCTGTAAATGATAAAGAGGTATTTTTATGAAGCAAAGTGAAATGTTCGGAAAAGCAGTATTCGTATGTGCAGATGAAAATTGCGTTTCCCCGAGATTCAGAGGCAAATTCAATGCCGTAAGCGGCGAAAAAACCGAAATAACCGTCTGCGGACTCGGGTTTTTCAGACTTTACATAAACGGTAAAAGGGTTGACGATTCCGTGCTTGCACCCGTTTACAGCTTTTATCACGATTATGAAAGCCTTCACTGCAAAAATGCATTCGGTGAACAGCTTGCAAGCCGCATATACTGCCTTAAATACGATATAACCGAGCTTGTTCGTGACGGTGAAAATACCGTCTGTGCCGAGGTCGGTAAGGGCTGGTATTATCTTTATAATGATAAGTGTGTGCTCTGCTATAAAATCGAGAGCGGAGAAAATGTGTTTTATTCGGACAGCTCCGTAAAATGGAGTGACAGTCCGATGACATTTTTCAATTATCACAAGGGTGAAAAGCAGGATTATACAAAGCCCTGCCTTGATGATAATTGGATAAATGCCGATTTTGATGACGGCGAATGGAGAAACGCCGCCGAAACCGAGCTTCCCGAAACCGAATATTATATTCAGGACTGCCCGAACGACAAAATAATCAGAAGCATTAAGCCTCTGCTTATCGGTGAAACCGAAAATACGCTCATATACGATGCGGGCGAAAATATTACGGGTTGGTATGTCTTTAAATGCTCCGAAAAAGGAAAAACAATAAATGTCACCGTTTCCGAGGAGCTTGATGCAGAGGGTCACCCCCACGAGGATTGGAGTCATGAACAGACTGCCGAATTTATCACCGACGGAAGCGACAGAGAATATCATCTTATGTTCACCTGGCACGCATTCCGCTATTTTGAAATAACAAAGGGAGCAGATGTGCTCCGAATTGATGTTATCCATTGTGATGTTCCCGTTATTTCCGATTTCAAATGCGGCAATAAGGTGCTTAACTGGTTATATAAAACCTATATCAGAACTCAGCTGTGCAATATGCACACGGGTATTCCGTCTGACTGCCCGCATATTGAACGCCAGGGTTATACGGGTGACGGTCAGCTTACCTGCGAAGCCGTTATGATGATGCTTGACAGCGAAAAATTCTATCGCAAATGGATGGAGGATATTGCCGACTGTCAGGACAGAAATTCGGGCAATGTTCAGTATACCGCTCCTTATTATCATTGCGGCGGAGGCCCGGGCGGCTGGGGCTGCGCAATAGTTGAAGTGCCTTATACATTCTATAAGGTTTACGGCGATATTGAGCCGATGAAAAAATATTTTGACGGTATGCTCGGCTATGCCGCTTACCTTGATGCTCACAGCGAAAATGAGCTTGTTACATCGGGTCAGCCGGGATTATGGTGTCTGGGCGAATGGTGTACTCCTCACAATGTACACGGAACCAAGCCCGAAATTCCCGAGCCGTTTGTCAACACATATTTCTTTGTCCGTATGCTTGACCGTATGATTGAAACTGCCGAGCTCTGCGGCAGGGGAGCGGAAAAGCAGGTGCTTACCGAAAGAAGAAGCAAAAAAATCAAGGCACTTTATGATAATTATTTTGATGAAGCAACCGGCGATTTTGCAGGCAACATAAACAGCGCAAACGCCTTTGCACTTGATATAGGCATCGGCGATGAAAGAACCGCCGCAAGGCTTGCCGAAAAGGTCAGAACCGAGCCGCTTGATACGGGTATATTCGGAACCGACCTTGCCGCAAAGCACCTTTTCGCCAACGGATATTTTGATGAAGCCGTTGATTTCCTCGCAAGAGAGGAATACCCGTCATTCGGATTTATGATGGCTTCGGGCGCAACCACCCTTTGGGAAGAATGGAAAAAACCGCGTTCGATGTCGCACCCGATGTTCGGAAGCGCGGTGAAATATCTTTTCAAATATATTCTCGGTATCCGCAGAAGCGGAGCGGGATATGATAAAATCATAATCGCACCGAAAACCAATGAGGCTGTAGGAAATGCAAGCGGTTATCTTGATGTACCCGCAGGCAGAATTTCCGTAAGTATTGATTATGATAAAAATGAATGCACCGTCAGCGTACCCGACGGCGTTGAATATGAAATCATATTTGACGAAAAAGTGATTGAAAATGCCGAGAAAAATTGATTATACCGTGCCTGAGCAGTATGACGGCAAAAAGGCGGTATCGTTTCTGCGGGGCTATTGCGGAATTTCAACAAGACTTCTGCGCTCACTCAAATTCAGCGACAGCGGAATGACGCTCAACGGTGAGCACGTGCGGACGATTGACCGTGTTAAGTGCGGCGACAGAATAAGCATCTGCATTCCCGACGATGAAATGTCGATTGAACCTCTTAAGGCGGAGCTTGATATCGTTTATGAAGATGACGATGTTATCGTGATAAACAAAAGCCCGTTTATGGCGATGCACCCGACACATAATCACCAGGGCGATACGCTTGCCAATGCGCTTGCCGCCTATATGCTCGAAAAGGGGAAGCCGATAACATTCAGAGCCGTCGGCAGACTCGATAAAGGCACATCGGGACTTGTTGTGTGTGCACTCAATCCGCTTTCGGCGTGCAAGCTTTCGGGAAAGGTTGAAAAGGAATATTACGCAGTTGTGAAAGGATACCCCGGGGAATCCGGAACGGTTGATGTTCCGATTTACAGACCCGACCCGATGAAAACTCTGCGTGCCTGCTCATATGAGCTCGGAAATGAAACCGCGGTAACTCATTTTGAAACGCTTGAACGCTTTGAAACGGCTTCGCTTATAAGGCTGAACCTTGAAACGGGGCGTACTCATCAGATAAGAGTGCATATGGCGCATATCGGCCATCCGCTTGCGGGGGATAATATGTACGGTGATTTTATGCCTGAAATCGGTCATCAGCTTCTGCACTGCGGAAAATGCGGCTTTGTTCATCCCGTGACGGGCGAAAAAATAAGCTTCGGGGGAGAATATTGCTCTGATTTTACCGATATACTGCATAAACTCGGCAAAAATGAATAAATATGCGGCTTCGGGCGAAAATCAAACGCTTTTTTGGGGGAAATTGCAATTTTATTCTTGACAAATGCAAAGCAGATGTTATAATATCTGTGTACAATAAATTATAGGAGAGAAATTGTTTATGAAAAAATTTACAAAATTTATCGCGGTAATTATGATTGCCGTACTTGCTCTTATGGCTTTCAGCGCCTGCGACGAAAAGACAGAAGTCAAAAAGCTCACCATGGGCTCAAGCTGCGATTTTCCGCCCTATGAATATGTAGGCGATGACGGAAACTATGTCGGTATTGATGTTGAAATCGCTCAGGGCTTCTGCGAAAAGAACGGTTATGAGCTTGAAATCCAGGATATGGAATTCAAATCAATAATCACCGCCGTTAATTCCGGCGCGGTTGATTTCGGTATGTCGGGATTCACAATCACCGATGAAAGAAAGTTAAGCATTGATTTCTCAGACCCCTATGAAGAAACCTTCCAGGCTATTATGGTTAAAGAGGGTTCACCGATAAAGGGCAAAGGTGACCTTGCGGGAAAAACAATCGGTGTTCAGGCAGGTACAACCGGTGACGATTTCGTAACAAAGGATTTCGGACAGGACGCCGTTAACCAGTATGACAAGTATTCACTTGCCGTTCAGGCTCTTCTCAATGACCAGGTTGACTGTGTTGTTCTTGATGATGAAACCGCAAAGGCATTTATTGCGGCAAATGAAGGATTGACTAAGCTTGACACTCCTTACGGAGTTGAGCAGTATGCTGTTGCATTCAACTTTGAGGATACGGAGCTTCGTACCGCTTTCAATGAATATCTTGCTCAGATAAAGGCAGACGGAACTCTCGATGAGATTTTTGCAAAGTATAAAGCAGACTGATATTAAACAACGGTAACAAAAGACACCGGTTCGCCGGTGTCTTATCAATAGTCAGAATTAATTCGGATTTCGGAATTGTTGACGGGCTGCGCCTGTACCCGATTTTAATTTCCTTTGGTGCTCCGCACTGCCTCATCCACCGCAAGCGGTCCCCCTTTTCTCGCCTGCGGGCTCGGTCCACTGCGGCTCTGACAGTCCACCGGACTGTCATTCACTACCGCAGTGCCGCTAAAGCTACCCACGGGGAAGGCAAAGAGAGTGGCTTCTCCACGGGAGAAGCTGTCACGAAGTGACTGATGAGGGATTCGCGTAGCGATAAAATCGGCTTCCCTTGGGGGAAGCTGTCACGGAGTGACTGATGAAGGATTCGCGTAGCGATAAAATCGGCTTCCC
>JAZRYD010000034.1:0-44538 GCA_045600535.1 Acutalibacteraceae bacterium
GCTTTCATCTTATACCGTTACCCGTTCAGGTTACGGTCAGGAGGTTGCGGAAGCTCACGGAATGACATATTTCAACCTTGCTTACGCTTTTCAGAACAGAATTGCCGAACCGCTTTTCGTTTGCAGTAAATTTGACGAGGAAGCGCTTCACAGGGATATTGAGCTTACCACCCACGAGGGTCAGGAATGCGATATTATCATCGACGGCAGTCTTATGGTTCAGGTCGGTGAGCATAAAGAAATTCTCGGCCCCGGTGACAGCATATATTTAAACAGCGAAACGCCTCACGGAATGATAGCCGTCAACGGTCAGGACTGCAAATTCTATGCTATCGTTCTCAATCCGTCGGGTGAACCCATTCCCGAGCTTTCCCCCGTTCAGACAATCAGAGATGACAGGGTTATCGTAAAGGACACGAAAGACAGAATTTACAAAAAATTCATTGATGTTACCGAAAACGAAAACGGCACTCCCACCGAAATCAAATTCAAGAATATTGATAATTTCAACTTTGCGTTTGACCTGGTTGATGCTCTTGCGGAGCGTGAACCCGAAAAGCTTGCAATGCTTCATATTTCGGGTGACGAAGCCAAAACGGAACGCCGTTTCACCTTTAAAGATATAAAGAAAGCGTCTGCACAATGTGCAAACTATTTCAAATCGCTCGGTATCAAAAAGGGCGACAGAGTAATGCTCGTTCTCAAGAGACATTATCAGTTCTGGTTTGCGATGCTCGGTCTCAACAAGCTCGGCGCAATTGCAATTCCCGCCGTTGTTCAGCTTCAGGAGCACGATTTTGAATACCGCTTCAATGCGGCTGAGGTTAACACGATAATCTGTACCGCAGACGGCGATGTTGCACATCAGGTTGAGCTTGCTACCGAAAAATGCCCGTCAATCAAAAACAAGCTCATTGTTAACGGCAAGCGTGACGGCTGGAGAAGCTTTGACGAAGAATACACTCTTTACAGCACTCATTATAAACGCACCGATGATGCTCCCGGCGGAGAAGATTTGATGCTTATGTTCTTCACATCGGGCACATCGGGTTATCCGAAAATGGCGGCTCATAACTATAAATATGCGCTCGGTCATTTCCACACGGCAAAATACTGGCACACCGTTGACCCCGACGGACTTCATTTCACGATTTCCGACACCGGCTGGGCAAAGGCAATGTGGGGTAAGCTTTACGGTCAATGGCTCTGCGAAGCGGCAACCTTTGTTTATGACTTTGACCGTTTTGATGCCGCCGATATTCTGCCGATGTTTGCAAAATATCATATCACTTCATTCTGCGCTCCCCCGACAATGCTCAGAATGATGATAAAGCAGGATTTATCAAAATACGATTTTTCATCGGTAAAGCATATGACAACCGCAGGCGAAGCGCTTAACCCCGAGGTTTACCGTCAGTTTGAAAAGCTCACGGGTCTTCAGATTCACGAGGGCTTCGGTCAGTCGGAAAGCACGATGATAATCGGCAACCTTGCAGGTGCTCCGCACAAAATCGGTTCAATGGGTAAGCCCGCACCGATATATAATGTTGAGCTTATCGACAGCAGCGGTAAACCAGTTCCCGACGGTGAAACCGGAGAAATAGTTATAAACATAAAGAACGGCAGACCCTGCGGTCTTGCGGTTGAATATTACAGAAATCCCGAAAAAACCAACGAAACCTGGCGTGACGGTTATTATCATACCGGCGATACCGCATGGCGCGATGAGGACGGCTTCTACTGGTTCGTCGGCAGAGTTGACGATGTTATCAAGTCATCGGGCTACCGCATAGGGCCGTTTGAGATTGAAAGCGTTATTATGGAGCTTCCTTATGTTCTCGAATGCGGCGTTTCGGCTGTTCCGGATGAGGTAAGAGGTCAGATAGTCAAGGCGAGCATCGTGCTTGTTAACGGAACAGAGGGTACGGACGAGCTTAAGAAGGAAATTCAGAAGTATGTCAAGGAGAAAACAGCTCCTTATAAGTATCCGAGAATAGTCGAATTCAAAGAAAGTCTTCCCAAGACGGCAAGCGGAAAGATTATCAGAAGCGCTCTTTGACAGGGGGATAATATGGATTTAAAACGTGTTACCCTGCTTGCGGGGCATTACGGAAGCGGCAAAACAAATATTTCCGTTAACCTTGCAATGTATTTGAAATCAATCAAAGATAAGGTTGCGGTTGCCGACCTCGATATAGTCAATCCCTATTTCAGAACCAAAGACAGCATTGAGGATTTTGAAAAAGCGGGTATAAAATTTATCGGTTCGGAATACGCAAACTCAAATCTTGATATTCCCGCCCTGCCCCGGGAGCTTTATTCAATCACCGATGACCTTTCGTATTATGCGGTTATGGACATCGGCGGAGATGACAGAGGCGCTCTGGCACTCGGAAGATATGCTCCGAAAATAAAGGAAGAAAACAATTTCGATATGCTTTTCGTTGCGAATTTTTACAGACCGCTTACCCCCGACGCCGATTCGGCAATTGAGGTTATGCGTGAAATCGAAATTGCGGGCGGAATACCTTTCACGGGAATAGTCAACAACTCAAATCTCGGTGATGAAACAGATGCCGAAACGGTTATCGCTTCGGTAAAAAAAGCAGAAGAGCTTTCCGAAAAAACGGGTCTTCCCGTTAAGTTCACATCGGTGAACGAATCGCTCATTCCGCTTCTTAACGGTAAAATACCGAATTTATTCGGTTTGACACTTCAAAATAAAATCATATGAAAAAGGAGATATGACCATGGCAAAACTTACATTCAAGTACGAAAACTGCAAAGGCTGCGGTCTGTGTATTGACGCTTGTCCCAAGGGCGTGCTTGCTATCAATGAAAACAAGCTCAACGGCAAGGGTCATCATCCCGTTGAAGCAGTAAACCCCGATGCCTGCATCGGCTGTGCTTTCTGCGCAACAATGTGCCCCGACTGCATTATCAAGGTTGAAAGGTGAGTGAAATAAATGGCTGAAAAAGTACTTATGAAAGGCAACGAAGCAATCGCCGAGGCCGCTATTCTTGCAGGCTGCAGACATTACTTCGGTTATCCCATCACTCCGCAGACGGAAATCGCCGCTTATATGGCAAAAAGAATGCCCAAAATCGGCGGAACATTTCTTCAGGCGGAAAGCGAAATCGCCGCAATAAATATGGTTTACGGCGCATCATCGGCAGGAATGAGAGTTATGACCTCCTCATCAAGCCCCGGAGTTTCGCTTAAGAGCGAGGGTATTTCCTATATGGCAGGCTCAGACCTCCCGGGTCTTATAGTCAATGTTCAGAGAGGCGGCCCCGGTCTCGGCGGCATTCAGCCCTCACAGTCCGATTATTTCCAGGCAACAAAGGGCGGCGGACACGGTGACTATCATCTCATAGTTATCGCTCCCGGCTCGGTTCAGGAAATGGCAAACTTTACGGTTAAGGCTTTTGACCTTGCCGATAAATACAGAATGCCCGTTATGATTCTTGCAGACGGCACAATGGGTCAGATGATGGAGCCCGTTTCACTTGACCTTGACATCAAGCCTGCTCCCGAAAAGCCCTGGGCTGCAACGGGTACAAAGTGCGAGAGAAAGCACAATATCATCAATTCACTTTCTCTTGTTCCCGAAGAGCTTGAAAAATTCAACTTTGAAAGATATGAGAAATATGCTCATATTCAGAAGAACGAGGTTATGTATGAGGAATATATGACCGAGGACGCCGACACGATTATCGTTGCATTCGGTATTGCGGCAAGAGTTTCAAAGAACGCTGTTGTTGCCGCAAGAAAAGAAGGCATCAAGGTCGGTCTTATCAGACCCATCACCCTTTGGCCGTTCCCGACTGAGGTTATCTGCAAGGCGGCGGATAAGGCAAAGAGATTCATCTCCGTTGAGCTTTCAATGGGTCAGATGATTGAAGATGTTAAGCTTGCCGTTGAAGGCAAGGCAAAGGTTGAGCTTTGCAACCGTGCGGGCGGAATGATACCTTCACCCGAACAGGTTCTTGAAGCTATTAAGAACGGAGGTGCCGAATAATGGTAGTATTCGATAAACCCAAATCACTTTTAGATGTTTCAATGCACTATTGCCCCGGCTGCACTCACGGTATAGTTCACCGCCTTGTTGCGGAAGCTGTTGATGAGCTCGGCATTGAGGGAAAAACCGTCGGCATTGCTCCCGTTGGCTGCTCGGTTATGGCATATAACTATTTTGCCTGCGATATGATTGAAGCCGCTCACGGCAGAGCTCCCGCCGTTGCAACAGGCGTTAAGCGTTCAAATCCCGACGGACTTATCGTTTTCACTTATCAGGGTGACGGCGACCTTGCTTCCATCGGTATGGCTGAAACCGTTCACGCCGCAGCAAGAAACGAAAATATCACAATCATTTTCATAAACAACGCCATTTACGGTATGACGGGCGGTCAGATGGCTCCCACCTCCCTCCCCGGTCAGGTTACTCAGACCTCACCCTACGGCAGAGATGTTAAGGCGTGCGGCTATCCCGTAAGAGTTTGCGAAATGCTTGCTACTCTCGACGGTCCGGAATATATCGAAAGAGTTGCCGTTAACAATGTTAAGAATGTTAAGGCGGCAGGCAAGGCAATCAAAAAGGCTTTCCAGAATCAGATTGATAATAAGGGCTTTTCACTCATTGAGGTTATCTCAAGCTGTCCCACAAACTGGGGTATGACTCCGCAGAAGGCTCTCCAGTGGGTTGATGAAAAGATGATTCCCTATTATCCTCTCGGCGTATATAAAGACCGTTCTGCAAAGGAGGATAAATAATATGACAAAACAAATTCTTATTGCAGGCTTCGGCGGACAGGGTATCCTTTTCGCAGGAAAATTCCTTGCTTACAAAGGTCTCACCGAGGATAAGCAGGTAAGCTGGCTTCCCTCATACGGTCCCGAAATGAGAGGCGGTACTGCAAGCTGCAGCGTTATCATCAGCGATGAACCCGTAGGTTCACCCATCGTTTCAAAGCCCGACATTCTTATTGCAATGAATATCCCCTCTCTTGACAGATATGAGGACAGCGTTGTTCCCGGCGGAGTTATCATTGCGGACTCTTCACTCATCACCCGTCATGTTAAGCGCACCGATGTTGAAGCTGTTGAAATTCCCGCAACGACTCTTGCTTCCGAAAATAAAATGCCCACTCTTGCAAATATGATTATTACGGGCAAGCTTCTCAAGATTCTTGACGGTTTCAATGAAGAAAGCATCAGAGCCGCTCTCGGAAAGGTTATTTCCGCAAAGCACGCAGATATGCTTGAGGTTAACCTCAAGGCACTTCAGATAGGCAGCGAGTTATAATCAAAGGAGAAATATAAAATGGAAATCAAAATTACTAAAACCGCTAATTCCAAGGTAAAGCCCGACCCATCAACACTTAAGTTCGGCGTTGAGTTTACCGACCATATGTTTATGATGGATTATACCGCCGGAAAAGGCTGGTATGATGCAAGAATAGTTAAATTCGGCGACCTTCCGATGCATCCGGCAAGCACCGTTTTCCACTACGGCGCAGAAATCTTCGAGGGTCTTAAGGCTTACAGACGCCCCGACGGCGAGGTTCAGCTTTTCAGACCGATGGAAAACATCCGCAGAATGAACAATTCCGCAGAGCGTATGTGCCTGCCTCTTCTTGACGAGCAGGACGCTCTTCAGGCTCTTGAAACCTTTGTTGAGCTTGAAAAGGACTGGGTTCCCTCAGCTCCCGCAACTTCACTTTATCTTCGTCCGTTTATGATAGGAACAGACAAGCATCTCGGCGTTCACGCCGTTAAGAATGCCTGTTTCATCATCATCGCTTCACCCGTAGGCAGCTACTACAAAGAGGGCATCAATCCCGTTAAGATTATGATTGAGTCCGACGATGTAAGAGCTGTCAAGGGCGGTACAGGCTACACAAAGTGCGGCGGTAACTATGCTGCAAGCACAAGAGCCGGCGAAAGAGCGGAGCAGCAGGGTTATTCCCAGGTCCTCTGGCTTGACGGCGTTGAGAGAAAATATATTGAAGAGGTCGGCGCAATGAATGTTATGTTCAAGATTAACGGCGAAATCGTTACTCCTGCGCTCACCGGTTCAATTCTTCCCGGCATAACCAGAAAATCCTGCCTTGAGGTTCTCAAGAGCGAGGGTTACAACGCAAATGAAAGACTTCTGAGCGTTGAAGAGCTTATAAATGCCTGCGAAAACGGCACTCTTGAGGAAGCATGGGGCTGCGGCACGGCGGCTGTTGTTTCCCCCATCGGCGAGCTTGCATATAAGGGCAAGAAGTACACCGTTAACGGCGGCAAAATCGGCGAGGTTACACAGCATCTTTATGATACTCTCACCGGTATTCAGTGGGGCATCAAAGAGGATAACTTCGGCTGGACTTTCCCGATTAAATAAGATACATTTGTCGCATTCAGTGCAGAACGAAAAATAAATAAAAAAGGAATTTTAAGGTTTATCCGAATCCGCAGATAGCCTTAAAATTCCTGTTTTTTTATAGGAGCAAGAAAATATAATATCAAATTTTATTCCGCTTTTTCGGCGGCAACTCTCTTTTTATGAAGCTTTACTGTCATAAGCAGCGGAATGATTGTCAGAACAATTACGAATGCACCGACAAGGAACACATTTCCGTTGGGAATATATTCCGTAAGTCCGCTTTCGAGATTTTGGAATGTTTCGCCGCTTGTTTTAACAACAGCTTCGCCGATAAGTGAACCGCCGACCATTGGAATAAGAACAAAGAACAAAATCCATATTCCCTCAAACTGACCCTTTGAGTCCTTGGGATAAAGCTGTTTTGTCCAGACCTTTGTTGTCTGGAGCATTGCAACATAGCCGACACCCACAACGAAAATTCCGAGCCATACACGGAGATTGAATATTTCATTCGGGTCAACATCGGCGGATTTAATCGGATAGATAATGAACAGACCGATAATATTGATAATTACCGCCGCAATACCGATAAACGGGTGCTTATTTTTATTGATAAGGAAGCCTATGGGAATTGCCGTAAGCATGGCAAGTACAAGCGGAACCGCCTCGATTATTCCCATCATATCGGCGGAATAGCCGAGATAATAAATCAGATAGTTTCCGATATAAGCAAAATAAACATTGAACCCGATAAAGAAAATCGCAACGGCAACATTTACAAGCACAAGCTCTTTGAGCTTAAAGAATTGTTTGAAATTGAAAACGCTGAAAAACTGCTTCGCAAATGAGCCTTTGACCGACGGTTCAACATCGTCATTTTTGTTGAGCGTAAACATTGAGATAATGCCGAATGCGATTACAAACACGCCCATAACGATAAACAGGCGCATATAGTTATCGTTTTCGCCTACGAGAATACCGCCGACAACCGTTCCGACTATCGTACCGAGAACGGGCTGAGTTGCAAGAGCCGCACCTATCTGACCGCGGTTTCTTTCGGTCATAATATCGTTAGTCCAGGTGTTAAAGCCCGCATCGTTGCCCATTGAGCCGAAGAAGCTCATAACCGTATCGGCAAGTACAACCATAATCGCCATAAGCATATAAAGGTCTTTGCTGATAAACTCGGTAAGTCCGAAAGCTATTGTAAAAATACCCCAGAGGATATAGCCCCACGATATGAATTTACGCCTTTTGCCCGTTCTGTCCGCCCACGTTCCGAAGAAGAACGTTGCAAATGTTGTTGCCGCCGCAGAGCAGATAAGCATACCGGTTATGATTGACGGGTCTTTACTGATTTTTGCATACACAAATGTGTTGAACCACTGGTTTTCCATATTCCAGCAAATCTGTCCCGCAAGACCGAGTCCCCATACGAGCAGCCACATTGAAAAGCCCGAGCGGTTCTTTTTAAGTCCGTTTTTCATATAAACATCTCCTTTTCTATATTTTAACATACAATAATCATTTTTCAATACCCGAAATTAAAATTTGAAATTTTAACCGGACATAATTCTATTGACATAATCAAATTTATGTGTATAATAATTTAGGAGTTATTCTCAATTCGGAGGTGTGAAATGAAAATATATCATACGCATCAAAGACAGCTTCTTATTGATTTTTTGCAGTCAAATCCGGACAAGGCTTATACAATCGAAGAAATTATCGGACACGTTAATGCCGATGAATTAAGCAAAAGCACGGTTTACCGTCTGATGACAAAGCTTGTCGGGGACGGTCTGGTTCACCGCTCTGTCAAGGGCAATTCGAGAACCTTTGTTTATCAGTTCATCAACAGCGAAAAATGTGAGGGACATCTTCATATAAAATGCACCGACTGCGGAAAGGTTTATCATCTTGACAGCGCCGTAAGCTCCGAGATAAAGAACGATGTCAGCAGCTCGGGCTTTGAAATTGATTCGCACACCGTACTTCTCGGAAAATGCGGAAAATGCAGAAAATAAGATTTAAGGATTATATATATGATTAAAAAATTTCTCTCGGTTATTGCAGTTATTGCCGTTGTGCTTTGCGTTTTTCCGTCCTGCGGCAGCAGCACCGAAAAAGACGGTCTGCTGATTGTCTGCACAACCTTTCCGCAATATGATTTTGCAAGGAATATTGCAGGCGATAAAGCCGAAATAAAAATGCTTGACAGTTCAACGGATATTCATTCATTTGAACCGACGGCAGCTGACATTATAACGATTTCTCAGGCAGATATATTCATTTATATCGGCGGCGTTTCCGATGTATGGGTCGAAAAAGCGGTTGCGACGGCAGGAAATAAAAACACCGCTTTACTTGCCCTGATGGATACGGTAAATACCGTTGACGAAGAAACCGTTGAGGGTATGCAGACTGAGGAAGAAGGACCCGAAGCCGATGAGCATATATGGCTTTCACTCAGAAATGCGCAAAAAATGGTTGACGGTATATGCGATTGCATATGCAAAGCAGACCCCGAAAATGCGAATTTTTACAAAGCCAATGCAGAGGCCTGTATTCGGAAGCTTGATACACTTGATAAGCAGTATGCCGAAGCCGTTTCAGCCGCTGAAAGAAAAACGGTTCTTTTTGCGGACAGATTTCCGTTCCGATATCTCGTTGAAGATTACGGACTTGAATATTTCGCCGCATTCAGCGGCTGTTCCACGGAAACCGCGGCAAGCTTTGAAACCATTACGTTTCTTATCGAAAAGACAAAAAAGCTTGAGCTTCCCGTTATTCTCGTAACGGAAAGCTCGGATAAATCAATTGCAAACACCATTTCAGCCGAAACGGGAGCAAAAATTGCCGTTATGGATTCCTGCCAGTCAATTCACGGCGAAGAAATCGAAAACGGCGCAAGTTATATTGACATAATGACAAAAAACTTAAAAGCTTTAGTTGAAGCGTTAAATTAAAACCGCCGAAAACCGGCGGTTTTAATTTATAATATGATGCAGATAAGTCCGCTGCAGCCCTCATTGATTATTCTTTCAAGCGTTTCACGAAGCTTTGAGCGCGCATCGGAAGGCATTCTGTAAAGCTTATTATGCAAGCCCTCGTTAACAAGTTCATGAAGCGAAGTACCGAAAATATTTGATTCCCATATTGCGGCGGGATTTTCTTCAAACTCCTTGAGCAGATATTTTATAAGCTCCTCGGACTGCGATTCCGAACCGACTATCGGCGCAACCTCAGTCTGAATATCGGCTTTCATAATATGATATGACGGTGCGCCTGCACGAAGCCTTACCCCGTATCTGCCGCCCTGCTTCATTATTTCCGGTTCTTCAAGCGTTAAATCGTCTATGCCGGGCAAAACTATTCCGTAACCCGTTGCTTCAACTTCTTCAAGTGCTTCCTTTATGCGCTTGCAGCCCTCTCTGTCATCAGAAAGCTCCTTAACGCTCTTCATAAGCTCTTTTTCGTTTTTAACGCTTATGCCGGTTTTTTCTTCAAGAATTTTAAAGAATAAATCTGCTCTGAGACTGACGGATATTTCCGCGCTTCCCGTTGCAAGATTCATATTGCTTACGGCGGTGGAAATTATATATTCGCATTCTTTCAGTTCATCGGTAAAGCACTTTATATCTCTTACACGCTTTAAGCTCTCGGCTTTTCCGTTTATCTCTCCGAATATTCCGCTTCTGAGCCAATGCTCCTTTTCAAGCGAGGTTATCCAGCCCGGGAGGTCAATTCTGACCTCTTTTATCGGAAATTCACACAATACACCGGAAAGTATATCTTCGATTTCGTCTTTGCCGAGTTCAAGGCAGTTGACAGGCAGAACGGGAACGGCGTACTTTTCGGAAAGCTCCGATGCAAGTGAGCGTGAAGCAGACGAAGCAGGCTCACGGCAGTTTAACATAACCACAAACGGTTTGTTAAGCTCACGAAGCTCGTCAATAACCCGTTTTTCCGACTCCTCATATTCCGAACGGGGAATTTCGCTTATCGAACCGTCGGTTGTAACAACAAGTCCTATGGTGGAATGCTCGGTTATTACTTTCTGAGTTCCGATTTCAGCCGCCATATTGAACGGAATTTCGTCCTCAAACCACGGTGTTTTAACCATTCTCGGATTTTCGTTTTCAATATATCCGAGTGCCGACGGAACAATATATCCCACGCAGTCAATCATTCGCACTTTCATTTTTGCATTTGACGGCAAAAGAATTTCAACTGCGTCCTCGGGAATAAATTTCGGCTCGGTTGTCATTATTGTTTTGCCCGCCGCCGACTGCGGAAGCTCATCATTCGCACGCTCTCTGCGCTGCTTATCTCCGATATTCGGAATAACCATTTCTTCCATAAAACGCTTGATAAATGTAGATTTTCCCGTTCTGACGGGACCGACTACGCCGATATAAATATCTCCGCCCGTTCTGGCGGCAATATCGCCGTAAATATTTTTACTCGCCATCGCCTATCCTCCGATTTCATTTTTGTAAATCATATGTTGAAATCGGACAATGTATGACAGTAAAAATTCGATTCAAAATTTGTAATTATTTATATTGTGTCAGCTTAATTCTCGTAAGCTCACGGGCGATTTTTTCTCTGGCGGCTTTATAGGCAAGATTACTGCGCTTTTGCAGCAGCACTTCTTTCGCTTCCTCGGCTTCACGCTTTGCGGCATTGGCATCAATGTCCTCCGGGTGCTCGGCGGTATTGACCAGCATAAGCACTTCATTTTTTTCTATCTTGATTATACCGTCGGAAACGGCGGCATATTTTTTTTCGCCGTTCGGCAGAATATAGCTTGCTATACCGTCGGAAACAGCGGAAACCATATTTTTATGGTGAGCCTGAACTCCGTACATTCCCTCGGGTGAGGGAAAAATAAGCGATTCGCATTCGCCGTCAAAAAAAGCGCTGTCAGCCTCATATATTTTCAGATGAAAAGTATTCATACCGCTTCACCCGCCGCGATTTTTTCAGCCTTGGCGATTGCATCGTCAATCGTTCCGACATTAAAGAATGCCGCCTCCGGAAGACTGTCAACCTCGCCGCCGATTATCATTTTGAACCCTCTTATTGTTTCGTTCAGCGGAACATATACCCCGGGCATACCCGTGAATTTTTCCGCAACATGAGTCGGCTGAGAAAGGAAACGCTGAATTTTTCTTGCTCTCATAACCGTCAGCTTATCCTCATCGCCAAGTTCGTCCATGCCGAGAATGGCGATTATATCCTGCAAGTTACTGTATTTCTGTAATATTTCCTGAACCCTGCGTGCAACCTCATAATGCTCTTTGCCGACAATTTCGGCATCAAGTATTCTTGATGTTGATTCAAGCGGGTCAACCGCGGGATAAAGTCCCTGCTCCGCAATTTTCCGGCTTAAAACGGTGGTTGCGTCAAGATGTGAAAATGTTGTTGCCGGTGCGGGATCGGTAAGGTCATCGGCGGGAACATAAACCGCCTGAACCGATGTAACAGAGCCGTTTTTCGTCGAAGCGATTCTTTCCTGCAATTCTCCCATTTCGCCCGCAAGGGTCGGCTGATAGCCTACCGCCGACGGCATTCTGCCGAGCAAGGTTGAAACCTCACTTCCCGCCTGAACAAAACGGAATATATTATCAATGAACAGCAAAACATCTTTGTTTTCTCTGTCTCTGAAATATTCAGCCATTGTAAGTCCCGAAAGCGCGACACGCATTCTTACCCCGGGGGCTTCATTCATCTGACCGAAAACAAGAGCAGTTTTCGCGGAAACACCGCTTTCGTTCATCTCTCTCCAAAGGTCATTGCCCTCTCTTGAACGCTCACCCACTCCGGTAAATACGGAATAGCCGCCGTGTTCGGTTGCAACATTACGGATAAGCTCCTGAATAAGCACGGTTTTGCCCACTCCCGCACCGCCGAAAAGACCGATTTTGCCGCCCTTTGCATACGGTTCAAGCAGGTCAATAACCTTAATTCCCGTTTCAAGTATCTCAACAGCGGGATTCTGCTCACTGAATGAAGGTGCTTTTCTGTGGATACTCCACCTTTCGGAGCGGTCATCAACGGGCGCACCGCCGTCAATAACATCACCGTGAACATTGAACATTCTGCCGAGAGTGCATTCTCCGACGGGAACCTTTATGCTGTCTCCCGTCGCCTGAACCTCAAGACCTCTTGAAAGTCCTTCACTGCCCGAGAGCATTATACATTTTACTTTTTTATTTCCTATATGCGAAGCAACCTCCATAACATACTTTTTGCCGTTCGCATATACATTCAGCGCTTCTTTTATTTTAGGTAATTTTTCTTCAAAAGAAACATCGACAACGGAACCGGATACCTGAACAATTTTTCCCGTCATATATCCGTTACCTCCTTGCTTTAAGGCTCTTTGCGCCTGCCGAAATTTCGGTTATCTCCTGAGTTACGGCATTCTGGCGCAGATGATTATATTCAAGTGAAAGCGCATCAAGAAGCTCCTGAGCGTTTTTATTTGCCGAGTCCATGGCATTCATTCTCGCATTCTGTTCGCTGCAAAAGCTGTCAACAAGTGCGCTGTAAATAAATCCGGCAACATAACTCGGCATCGCGTTTTCCAGCACCTTTTCAACCGACGGATAAAATTCAAATTCTTCATCGGTTTTGTTTTTGTCGGACTTGCCGATAAAGTGGTCACGGTGAAACGGAAGAAGCCTCGAAACCGAAGCCTTTACATTCAGACCGTTTCCGAAATCGGTATAAATTATAAACAGCTTTTTAAATTCACCTTTCAGATATTTATCAAGCAGAATCGAGCTTAATTTTCTCGCATTGTGCATTGTGGGATTCTGTGCGGTATAAAGAAAGCTTTTTTCAATCTGAATATTTCTCGATTCATAATAATGTCTGCCGTATTCTCCCACAACATAAAGCTTGTTTTCTGTGTGTTCGCTCATAAGCTTTTCGGCAGCCTTTATGACATTCTGATTATATGAACCTGCAAGTCCCTTATCGGCGGTGATTATCAGATAGGCATATGCACCGTTTAACTCGTGTGTACCGTCCGCCGGATAGAAAAACGGATTTTCTATATCGGGAGCGGTTCTGAAAACGCGCTTTATCTCCGTTCTGACCGCTTCAAAATAGGGTCTCGTTTCGTCAAGCTCCTGCTTGGCTCTTCGCATTTTTGCGGAAGCGATAAGATACATGGCATTTGTTATCTTCCTGGTATCTTTAACGGAATTTATTCTGTTTTTTATCTCCTTGAGATTTGCCATAGCTTCACTTCCGTTCGGAAAATTCTCCGTCTCTGAATTTAACGGCAGATGAAATTATCTCGTCTTTATCGCTGTCGGAAAGAAGTCCGCTTCTTTCGATTGTATCGCATATATCGGAATGAACCGTTTCAAAATACAAGTTGAATTCCGAAATGAATTTTCTTATATCGGAAGCGGAAATATCCTGCATAACATGAGCCAGCGCCATAATAAGTGTTATAACCTGAGTGTGGCGTTTCATCGGGCTGAACTGCGGCTGACGGAGCATCTGCATAAGCCCCTGACCGTAATGCAGAGTGTTGAGCGTGATTTCGTCAAGGTCGCTTGCAAACTGCGCAAAAACTTCCATTTCCTTATACTGCGCAAGGTCAAGCTTCATTGTTCCCGAAGCTTTCTTGATTGCCTTTGTCTGAGCATCTCCGCCGACTCTGGAAACGGAAAGTCCGATATTAACGGCAGGTCTCTGTCCCTCAAAAAACAGACTGCTTTCAAGGAAAATCTGACCGTCGGTAATTGAAATTATATTTGTGGGAATATATGCCGAAACATCGCCCGCCTGCGTTTCAACTATGGGCAGAGCGGTCATACTGCCGCCGCCCGCCTCATCGCTGAGCTGTGCCGAGCGTTCAAGCAGCCTTGAATGTAGATAAAACACATCACCCGGGTAAGCTTCTCTGCCCGGGGAACGCTCAAGCAGAAGGCTTATTGTTCTGTAAGCCATGGCGTGTTTCGACAAATCATCATAGATTATCAGCACATCTTTGCCGTTTTTCATAAAGTATTCGCCGAGTGCACAGGCTGCATACGGCGCCATATATTGAAGCGGCGCAGGGTCGGAGGCAGAAGCATTGACTATTACCGTATAGTCCATCGCTCCGTGCTTTCTGAGGTTTTCCGCAAGAGCCGCAACGGAGCTTGCTTTCTGTCCTATCGCAACATAAATGCAGATAACATCTTTTCCCTTTTGATTTATGATTGTATCAAGTGCGATTGCGGTTTTGCCCGTCTGACGGTCACCGATAATCAGCTCACGCTGTCCTTTGCCGATTGGGAACATCGAATCAATTGCAAGAATACCCGTTTCAAGCGGTCTGCAAACGGGCTTACGCTCGATAATACCCGGGGCTGGAGCTTCAACGGGATAATAATCGGCACTTTTTATCCCGCCCATACCGTCTATCGGAACTCCGAGCGAATCGACAACTCTGCCGATAAATCCGTTTCCCACGGGAATACCTGCGGTTTTGCCGGTACGCCTTACAACACTTCCCTCGGTTACTTCATCATCGCCGTCAAAAAGAATACAGCCGACCTCGTTCTCGCGCAAATCCTGAACCATACCTCTGACACCGCATTCAAAGATGAGAATTTCACCGTAAGCGGCATTTTCAAGTCCGCTGACCGCAGCAATTCCGTCACCTGCGGATATAACTCTGCCGGTCTCCTCGGCAAGCGCCTCGGGAACCCATTTCAGAACCGTTTCTTTAAGAAGCGGTATAATATTATCCTTTGAATAAACCCTGTTAAGAGCGTTTTTGAACTGACGGAGAACGCCCTCGGCACTCCAGTCATATATATCAGAACCGACTTCAAGCCTGAAACC
Organism: Acutalibacteraceae bacterium; assembly: GCA_045600535.1. GTDB lineage: Bacteria > Bacillota > Clostridia > Oscillospirales > Acutalibacteraceae > CAG-177. The sequence continues at coordinate 15,231 of JAZRYD010000034.1, forward strand.
GTTTTTAAGCGAACCGTCTTTTTGCCATACAAGCTCAAATTCTTCGCCATATTTTTCTTTGAAAAATTCCTTAAAGCGTTTTTCCTGCTCCGTATTCGGAGCGGAAGCCGAAAAAAGCAGAGCTGTTTTATTCATCATCGGCACTTCCCTCGGCTTCGTCAAGGAATTTATCAAACGCCTGTGAGGTGCTTTCAAAAACAAGCTTTTCGGCAGCCGACGAAACCATTTCCGATATTTCTCCGTTCGCCTCGGCTATAATGCGCTCACGCTCCCTTTCGGCATCGGAAGCCGCTTTTGAAATAATCTCAGCCGCCTGCTTCTTTGCTTTTTCGGTCTGCTCTGCGCTGTCCGCTTCAAGCTGTTTTAATGCTTCCTCACGCTTTGACGCTATTTCTTTTTCAGCCTCATTCAGTTTTTCTTCATATTCTGCTTTCAGCTTTTCGGCATCGGAAAGCTTTTTATTTGCCTCATTGTCAATATCGTCATAATATTTCTCTCTTTTATCCATAAATGCCTTTACGGGCTTATATAAGAGAAAATAGAGTATGGCAAACAGAAGAAGAAAATTGAAAAGATGAAGCAGTATCTGCTGCCAATCAATATTAAGCGGAATATTCACTGCTTTTCACCCTTCCGAAATTATAATACGAACACGATAAGTATAGCAACGATAAGTGCATAAATGATTGCCGTTTCAATGAAAACAAGACCGAGCATAAGGCTTGTTCTGATGTTTCCGGCAGCTTCCGGCTGACGGGCAATGCCGTCTGCGGATTTTGAAATTGCAAGAGCCATTCCGATGGCGGCGGTTGCAGCAACAACGGTTATAACGATTCCTGCCGCCCACGCCTTTGAGGTTTTTGTTTTCTCTGCGGCAACCTCCGCACTTTCGTTTGCGGTTTCTTCCGTCTGAGCGGAAACGGCAGCGGGAGCTGCGGCGGCTTCATCTGCAAATGCGGGAAGCGCAGCGGCAAAAAGCACAAGTGCAACGGTCATAACTGCAATTAAGGTTTTTAATGTTTTTTTCATTTTGATTACCTCCGAATTACTTCTTTTTTGATTTTTTAACGCTCGGCTCGGAAACTTCTCCGTAAAACAGAGCGGTTAACATTGTTAAAACATAGGTCTGAATTATTGCGTGAAGTGCGGTAAACAGCACCCCGACAAATACGGGAATTACAAAGCTGAGCGACATGGAATAATACACAAGCTCGGTAACAAGCGCACCGCTGAGCAACGCTCCGAAAAGTCGGAAGCTCATTGAAATGGGAAGCGAAAAATCCTTTAAGGTATTCCCCACACCCTTAAGCCCGTTTCCGACTATTCCGCCCGAAAGGATTATCAGATACGACAGGCAGCCGAGTGCAATTGCACCGTTTATATCCGAAAGCGGAGCGGGAAGCGACACCGAATAGCCTTTGACGGTTACCGCCTGAAATCCGAACATTTCAAACATCGTGCTCACAAAAATATAAACTCCGGCGGTGAATATATAAGCTCCGAGAAAGCCGTTTCGGTGAGGACTGTTGGATTTCGCAAGACCGTCAAAAAGTCCAACCGCCTGTTCCAGCAGAAGCTGAAATTTTCCGGGCTTCATTTTGAATTTAGGCACGGCAAATATTCTCACACACAGCGCGAATACAAAAATAATTCCCGTTACAAAAAACGCCGAAACCACCCCGGGGTTTACCTCAATAAGCCCGAAAAGGTTTATTTTTGCGGATTCGTGCATTACCGCATCAAGCATAACCTCCTGTATGGTTTCATGCTTTTCGGCAGAGCCCGTAAGGAATATTCCTGTCAGAAGTATAATCGCCGCACCGGAAAAAGCAATAATCGCCGTTATCCGTTTCTTTTTGGTCATTTAATAAATCATCTCTTTTCATTCATTAAAATGATACCACATTATACTCTTTATTCCCGAAAAATCAATACATTATTTTAAAATTTTAATGCTCGTTACAAAATGCACCCCGATTGTAACATCAGGGTGCATTTATTATCATATACCGAGAAAAGCGCCGTTATCAAGCAGTATTTTCTGAATTTTCTTTATATCCGCAGCTTTCGGAGTGCAGTTATCGTTAACGGCAACAGCCGCTCCGGTTCCCGCTGCTTCGCCCAAACAGCAGACTATCGGCATTATTCTGTATGATGCCTGCGCCTCGTGAGTTGACGAAATACATCTTCCCGCAACAAGCAGATTTGAAATTCCTTTCGGAATAAGTGAACGGTAAGGAATTGTGTAATAATCTCCGTCGGGAAAATAATAGTGAGAAGTTCCGCTTCCCTCGGGATTATGAATATCAATATCATAATTGCCCGCAGCGATTGCATCGTCAAAGCGGGTGCAGTCAACAAGCTCTTTTCCCGTAAGCAGATGCTCGCCGTCAATCATTCGGCTTTCGCGCGCGCCTATCCACGAAGCAGATGAAAGTATCTGAGCATTTCTGAATGCCGGAAGCTCTTCCCTGAGCATTCTGTAAATATCATACATCTGTTTTCTCGCTTCACGCTCCGCCCACGAAACGTCAAACGGGTCAACGGGATTTTTCTTAACTACTCTCGTTGTGTTGAAATGTATAACGCCGTCAATCATCGTTCTGAAAAGCAGGATATTTTCACGGGGATTTGAGGTTTTGCCCTCGGCTTTCCACCTTTTGTATATTGCCTGCCTGTGTTCCTTGCATTCGGGAGTGAAGAACTCTTTTTCGTCAACATTGCCTATTCTGAAGCAAAGGGTCATCGGCTGACAGAGGTTATCTTCCTCTCTGCCGAGATGATAAGGACAGCCGCTCATTACGGCAAGGTCGGCATCACCCGTGCAGTCAATAAACTGCTTTGCGGAAAAGCTGATTTTACCGCTCTTGGTTATAACGGTTACACTTTCAAGCGCTCCGTTATTTTCGCTGACCTCACAAAGAGTTGCGTGGAAAAGCACATCTATTCCGGCTTCCTCGGTCATATCGTCAAGGATAAGCTTTAAATATTCCTCATGAAACGAAAGTCCGTCCATTGCGTCCATGGCTTTAAGTTTATCGCAGATTTCGGCGAATATTCCTCTGCTGAGCTCAAGCTTTTCGGTTTCACCGTTTTCTTTATGTATTTTTGTTGCATTCGGCATAAACGGATTTATAAGACAGGTGTTTGCCGCTCCGCCGAGAGCGCCGGACTGCTCAATAAGCATAACCTTACAGCCGTTTCTTGCGGCGGCAAGTGCAGCGGCAGTACCTGCGAATCCTCCGCCGACTACGATTACATCATAATTTTTCATTTTATAAACACTCCTTTCCGTATCGGAATCACATCATTATCATAGCAGTTATATTTCCGAAAATCAACATTATTTATTGAAAATAAATATAATCTGCATTATATAAATATATCGAATTAAAATATTTGCGAATATGAAAAAACATCGTAAAACATTTGCGAATATGGATTTTTAAACTTGACATAAGCTATATACCATAGTATAAGAAGTAAATAAATGGGAAGTGAGTATATTGATAAAAATATGTTCCGGATTTGACATACACGAAGTGCTGAACGAGTATCTTATTATCGGCACAGACAGTCAGACCTATATGCCCAACTGCATAATGAGCCTGAACGAAACCGGATTTCTTCTCTGGAATGAATTAAAAAACGGTTCTGATGAAAAGGCTCTTACTGCAAAACTGCTTGAAGAATACGATACAGATGAAATTACCGCCGCAAACGATGTTAAGGCCTTTCTTCAGCAGCTTCAAAAAAAGGATATGATTGAAGAATGCTGAAAAAGGATATTTCCGAGCTTTCAATCGCCGACAGGCTCACGATTCGCGCCGTTGCGGCAAGGCGGCCGCTTAACTGCCATTTTGAATTAACATATCATTGTAATTTCAAGTGTCCGATGTGCTATATCAGAATGACCGATGAACAGGCAAAACCTTTCGGGCGTATGAGAACTCTCGAAGAATGGCTTGATATGGCGCGTCAGGTAAAAAAAGCCAGAGTATATTTTCTCTCACTTACCGGCGGCGAATGCACAACCTATCCGCATTTTGCCGAGCTTTATCCCGAGCTTATCAAAATGGGCTTTCGGGTATCAATTATGAGCAATGCGGGCGCATATTCTCCCGAATTAAGAGAGCTTTTCAGAAAATATCCGCCCTGTGCCGTTTCGATTACGCTTTACGGCGGAAGCAACGAAACATATGAAAAAGTAACCGGCGGCGGAGAGGGTGACTATATGATAATCTGCGAATGCGGTGCAGAAATGTGGTACAGTGAGCAGCAGAAACATATGAAAAAATGCCCCTGCAACCCTTATAAATAATGCACTAATCCCCGACAATCTGTCAGGGGATTTTTCATATCCTGCTTCGGCTTCCCCGTGGGGAAGCTGTCGAGCAAAGCGAGACTGATGAGGCAATGCAGAGCATAATACTTTAAATTCATTTTCTGTTCGGCTTTTCCCTCATCCGTCACGGCTTACGCCGTGCCACCTTCCCCCAAGGGAAGGCAAAGAGAGCGGCTTCTCCACGGGAGAAGCTGTCACGAAGTGACTGATGAGGGATTCGCGGAGCGACTTTTCAAATTAAGAATCAGGTGCAATTTGAATTCGGAATTAAGGGGCGCAATTTTAACAGTTAGAAGTCAGAAATGAGCAGTTAGAAGTTTTTTTAATATTCATTCCGAAGTAGAAAGATATATGTAAGCAGTTATATAATGGGTACGGGCGGAGCCCGCTTAACTTCTAACTTCTACCTGCTCACTTCTGACTTATCAAACGGGTACGGGCGGAGCCCGTCATAAATTCCGAATTCATAATTCCGAATTCCGAATTAAATTTACGGCTTTGCGGTTCTGTGCGGAACATTTTCCGTTATCATCGAAACAAGGTCGTTTATATTAACTATTTCAATATGTTCATCAAGCAGGCTGACAAAATAATCAAGGTTTTCGGGAGTCACTGACCAGGCGTGAACGCAGATTGCGGAATAGCCGTTGATGCTGTCATTATCGGCAATATATGAATTGATTTCGTTTGCCTGCTCCTGCATCCATTCCTTTGTAACGCCGTCATAGCCCTCGGCTGTCCAAAGGGTCTTTTTAACGGTCAGGAACGGTTTATCGTTGCTGAACCAAACCTTCCCCTCTCCCGCACCGTACATTCTCGGGTCAAGGAAAATAATTCCTCCGTCAATATTGTCAAACCTCGAATAATATCCGAATTTGCGTCTGAATAAAGCTTCGGCAAATACGCTCGGCTCATCGTCAAGAATGCACGCAACTCTCAGATTGCTTTTCAGCATTGCCGATGCGGTTGCGGTTGTGAAAGCGTCCATACTCTTTTCCTCATATGCCGACGGAAGCGCATAACCGATACCCGACGGTCCGGGCATAAAGCAGTCTTTTTCGTTCTTAACCGATGATGTTATGATTTCGCCCGCTGCGGAGCATATATCCTGACAGATATTCGGAATGCCCCATGTTATCGGATAATCATGTTTTATATTCTGACCTCGGAAAAATTCGCCGTAACCGTTGGTTATCCATTGAACATTGTCGCCGTCCGAGAAAATCAGCGAAATATAATGCTTATCGGAATCGGGTTTCATTCCCGTTTTTTCCGATGTATTTTTAAGCTCACATTCAAAGCTGTTGAGAACGCTTAAATTTCTGCTGTGGTCTGATGCAACGATTGAAAAGCCGAGCTTTGAAATAAACTCTACGAAATGCTTTTCCGCTTCACACCAGCCGAGAACCATACCGTTTTCGGCAGTTTCATTGAGAATATATTTAATAAAGCTTTTGCCTTCGACATTATTTTCCGAATAGCAGACGAACATTCTCTGCTGAACCGCAAAATCGCGCAGTCCTGCCGAGGCGGATTTTATATGTGCAATACCCTTTTTACTGAATTTATCTTTGTTTTCATCGAAAAAGCTTCTGAGAAAATCATATGTATATTCCGCTTCGGAAATATCCTTTTTCATTGTCAAACCGCATTTTTCGGCGGTTTCTTTTAATTCCACGGAAACGGGAAGCCAACCGTTAACCGATGCATAGTTGCAGGCGGTATTAAGCCCCTCGGCAAACTCGGTGTTTCTGTAAAGAACATAACCGTTATCGGTTATATAATCCGAAAATTCGTTTATAAGCGAAACAAAAGTCCACGGAGCACCCTGTGAATCGGTGCTGATGATTTCTTTTCCGCTTTCGGCAATTTTATCAAGCTGTTTGAGCGAAAAATCCGAACAAATCAGAAAAAGGCGCACCTTATCCCTGTTAACAAGTCCCTGAAGGCATTGAATCGCATTATATTCATCTCTTGATAAACGCCATGTTTCTGCGGCATAAATTTTACCGTCAAGCTCCGGTTTATCAAATATTCCGCTCATATTCATAAGCTCGTCCGCCGACAATGCCTCAGGAATCGCAGGCTTGAACAGGCAGGCTATACCGCCGAACGCAACAACGATTGCGGTAAAAAATGCAGTTATTTTATTAAATACAACAGCCGTAAAATCACTTCCCCGAATTTTTTATTTATTGTAACATATAACATTTTCTTATTCAAGGTTTATTCAGAAAAATGCAACAGAGACGGTTTGGTTTTTCAATCAAATCGTCTCTGTTTTCTTACTTATTGCATTTTGTATCAAATGACGGGTTGAACGCATAGAAGTTTTCGGAATCAAGTCTGTCTGTTGCAAGTCTCAGACCCTCTCCGAACCGCTGGAAGTGAACGATTTCTCTTTCACGCAGGAATTTTATCGGTTCTCTTACATCGGGGTCATCAACGAGACGGAGAATATTGTCATATGTCGTTCTCGCCTTCTGCTCCGCCGCAAGGTCCTCGGTAAGGTCGGTTATCATATCGCCCTTACTCTGAATATATGCGGCGGTGAAAGGTACACCCGATGCCGCCGCCGGATAAATTCCTGTTGTATGGTCAACAAAATATGCATCAAAGCCCGACTTCTTTATCTCTTCCTCCGTGAGGTTCTTTGTGAGCTGATAAACGATTGCTCCTATCATCTCAAGGTGTCCGAGTTCCTCCGTGCCTATATCCGTGAGCAGTCCTCTGAGCTCGGGATAGGGCATGGAAAATCTCTGACTCAGATAGCGCAGCGATGCTCCGAGCTCGCCGTCCGGACCGCCGTACTGGGGAATTATGATTTTTGCATAAAGCGGATTCGGATTTTTTATCTTGACGGGATACTGTAATTTTTTCTCATAATTAAACATCAGCAGCCACACTCCTCATTATCCCACGGCCATGGGCTTTTAAGCCACTCAACGCCCTGAGCCGTTTCTGCGCTGAGCTTATAATATTTATCTTCAAATTCGTTTTTCATAACGGCGTATTTCATTCTGTTCTTGTTATATCTTTCAACCATACGCAGGTCGGTTGGGTGAGTATCAAGATAAAGATGCATTTCCCAGAGCGCAAACTCGGCGGCTGAAAGAGCTTTTAAAGCATTTTCTCTGTTATTCATTTGCAACGCTTCCCCGCAAAAGGCTTATTCAGGCAGGGAAACAGTGTTCCCTTTTCGAGCGCCTTTGACTCGTCATAAACGGACACATCCGTCTGCCGGGGCACATAAAGCATAGCAGGAACCGACTCCGACGGCACGGGTGCGGGAGCGGGTCTTGCCTGCTCGGGCATCGGCATACGGCGCTGCTGATAGCGATAATCTGCCAAAACTGTCATTCCCTTCAAAGTTGTTGAGGAAAAGCTTCCTCTGCTTTTATCCTATGCAAAAATTATAAATCTGTTAATTTTGGTATTATTCCCTTGACATATAATTTTAATGATATAAAATATAAGGGTTGAATATACGGAAAGGAGAAAACCGATGTTAAAAAGGCTTTCACAATGCGTAAGAGAATATAAAAAGCCCGCCGTTTTAACGCTGATACTCATTGTCGGCGAAGCGATTATCGAAACGATAATACCGTTTATAACCGCCAACCTCGTTAACCGCATCGAGGGCGGAATTGATATGAAATACATAATCAAAATCGGCTTGCTGCTCATCGCAATGGCTTTTCTTTCTCTTGCCTGCGGCGGTCTTGCGGGCTTCACCTGCGCCAAGGCTTCCGCCGGTTTCGCAAAAAATCTCAGAAGTGATATTTTCAGTAAAATTCAGACCTTTACTTTCGGAAATATCGACAAATTTTCCTCCTCGTCACTTGTCACGAGAATGACAACCGATGTTACCAATGTTCAGATGTCATTCATGATGCTGATAAGAATTGCCGTAAGAAGTCCGCTGATGCTGATTTTCTCGGTGGTTATGGCATTTATCATGGGCGGAAAACTTGCCGCAACATTTGTTATCATTATTCCCGTTCTCGGTCTCGGTCTTTATGCCGTAAGCAAAAAGGCCATGCCGGCATTCAGAAGCGTTTTCAGAAAATACGACAGACTCAACGAATCTATTGAAGAAAACGTTATGGCAATGAGAGTTGTTAAGGGCTTTTCGAGAGAGGATTACGAAAAGAAAAAATTCGGCTCGGCAGCAGACAACATTCAGATTGATTTCACCAAGGCCGAAAAAATCGTTGCACTCAACAGACCCATTATGCAGTTCTGCATATACTTCAATATGGTATTCGTTCTGCTTGTCGGCTCGAAAATGGTTATTTCAAGCGGCGGAACGCTTATCGGAATCGGTCAGATTTCGGCAATGCTTACCTACGGTTTTCAGGTGCTTATGTCGCTGATGATGCTTTCCATGATTTATGTTATGCTCACCATGTCAACCGAATCGGCAAAGCGTATCTGCGAAGTGCTTGAAGAAGAACCGCTTATGCAGAATCCCGAAAATCCCGTTACCGAGGTTAAAGACGGTTCAATTGATTTTGAGAATGTAAGCTTCAAATATTTCAAGCACGCAAAGCTCAGAGCGCTTATGGATATTGACCTGCACATTGAATCGGGTATGACTGTCGGCATAATCGGCGGAACAGGTTCAAGCAAATCCTCAATGGTTCAGCTTATCCCCCGTCTTTATGACACAACCGAGGGCTGCGTTAAGGTCGGCGGCATTGATGTTAAGGATTATGATATAGAGTCGCTGCGCGGTGCGGTTGCGATGGTGCTTCAGAAAAATCTGCTTTTCTCGGGAACAATTAAAGAAAATCTCCGCTGGGGCAACGAAAATGCAACAGATGAAGAGATTATCGAAGCCTGCAAGCTTGCTCAGGCAGATGATTTTGTTCAGACCTTCCCGAAAGGCTACGATACATTCATCGAGCAGGGCGGCACAAATGTTTCCGGCGGTCAGAAACAGCGTCTCTGCATAGCGAGAGCGCTTCTCAAGAAGCCGAAAATTCTTATTCTTGACGATTCAACCAGCGCGGTTGACACCAAAACAGATGCCAAAATCCGTGAGGGATTCAAAAAATATATTCCCGAAACCACAAAAATCATTATCGCTCAGAGAATCGCTTCCGTTCAGGACGCAGATATGATTATCGTTATGGAAAACGGCAGAATAACCGCAATCGGCAAGCATGATGAGCTTCTCGAAACGAGCGATATTTACAGAGAAGTTTATGAACAGCAGACGAACGGAGGTGACGGAAATGAACAGTAAGCCTCAGTTTGATTCAAAAGCGATTAAGCGGATAGTTAAAATGCTTTTCAAATTCTATCCCGTTCTTTTCCCCGTCACGATGGTCTGCATAATCTTTTCGGCAATAACCTCCTCTATCCCCGCTCTGTTCATTCAGCGCGTGCTTGAGGTTATTCAGAAATGGGTTGAAACGAGAAACTGGAGCGAAGCTTATTCGGAAATTATGCCTATGCTCGGTCTGCTCATTACTCTTTATGCACTTTCGGTTCTTTCGATTTTCATTTATACCCGTCTTATGGCGATTATCACTCAGGGCTATCTCTCAAAAATGAGAAAAGCTATGTTTGACGGTATGCAGAATCTGCCCATCAGATATTTCGATACCCACAAGCACGGCGATATTATGAGCCATTATACCAATGATATTGACGCTATCAGAGAACTGATTTCGCAGTCGATTCCGATGATTCTCAATTCAATTACGATAGTCATCACCAACATTGCGATTATGCTTTATTTCAGCGTTTGGCTTACGATAATCGTTATGTTCGGCGTTGTGGCTATGCTCTGGGTTTCAAAGAGGGTCGGCGGAGGTTCGGCAAAATATTTTGTAAGGCAGCAGGCTGCAACCGGCAAGGCAGAAGGCTTCATTCAGGAAATGATGAACGGTCAGAAGGTTATCAAGGTTTTCTGCCACGAAAACGAATGCAAAAATGATTTTGAGGAAATAAACAGCGAGCTTTGCAATGTCAGCACAAAAGCGCACGCCTACGCAAACATTCTCGGACCGATAATCGGAAACATCGGCAATGTTCTCTATGTTATCATGGCGATGATTGGCGGACTTTTCGTAATTCTCAAGGTTCCCAACCTCGGATTTATGGGCTATGCCACGGTTGAAATAACCGTGCTTGTGCCGTTCCTTAATATGGTAAAGCAGTTTACGGGCAATGTTAACCAGCTTTCGCAGCAGATAAATCAGATTGTTATGGCAGCCGCCGGAGGAAGCCGGATTTTCTCCCTTATGGACGAAGCTCCCGAAGCCGATGACGGATATGTTACGCTTGTTAATGCCGAATATGATGAAAACGGCAATCTCACCGAATGCGATAAGCACACCGGCAAATGGGCGTGGAAGCACCCTCACGGCGACGGAACTCTCACATATACCGAGCTTAAGGGTGATGTAAGGCTGACCGAGGTTGATTTCTCGTATAATCCCGAAAAACAGGTTTTAAGCAATGTTTCGGTTTATGCCGAGCCGGGTCAGAAGGTTGCATTCGTAGGCGCAACGGGCGCAGGCAAAACAACCATAACCAATCTTATCAACCGTTTTTACGATATAGAAGACGGCAAAATCCGCTATGACGGCATAAATATCAACAAAATCAAAAAATCCGACCTACGCCGCTCTCTCGGAATAGTTTTGCAGGATACAAATCTTTTCACAGGAACGGTTATGGAAAACATCAGATACGGCAGACTTGATGCAACCGACCTTGACTGCATAAGAGCCGCCAAGCTTGCCGGAGCGGACGATTTTATCACGAGGCTGCCCGACGGCTACAATACCGAGCTTACAAACAACGGTTCAAATCTTTCTCAGGGTCAGCGCCAGCTTATTTCCATTGCGAGAGCCGCCGTTGCAGACCCGCCGGTTATGATACTTGACGAAGCCACATCTTCAATCGACACCAGAACGGAAGCAATCGTTCAGCGCGGAATGGATAAGCTTATGGAGGGCAGAACGGTTTTCGTTATCGCCCACCGACTTTCAACGGTTATGAACTCCGATGTTATCATGGTGCTTGACCACGGTAAAATAATCGAGCGCGGCAATCACGAAAAGCTGATTGAAGAAAAAGGTACATATTATCAGTTATATACCGGCGCTTTTGAGCTTGAATAAACGGGAGATGTTAAAATGAAAAATGGATTTTTCAAACGGATTACCGCTTTACTTTTTGTTCTTCTGATTGCATTTTCGTTTACCGCCTGCGTTGATATAGGCTATATTCCGACCGATGAGCCTACCGAAGTCACTTCCGAAACGGAAATTTCGACCGAAACCGGAACCGAAGCGGAAACAGAAGAAGAAACAACCGAAAAAGAAGAAAAAACAACAAAAAAAGCTCAAACCACAAAGAAATCCGAAACAACAACACGAAAAAGCTCAAAGCCCGATAAAAGCGGCAGCTACACAAGCAAAAATGATGTTGCGGCTTATATTCACGCTTACGGAAAGCTTCCCGAAAACTTCATGACAAAGAAAGATGCTCAGGCTCTCGGCTGGAGCGGCGGTTCTCTTGAAAGATATGCCCCCGGAAAATGTATCGGCGGAGACTATTTCGGGAATTATCAGAATCTTCTGCCGAAAGCATCGGGAAGAAAATATTACGAATGCGATATTGACACTCTCGGAAAATCTTCAAGAGGCGCAAAAAGAATAATCTATTCCAATGACGGATTGATTTTCTACACATCAGACCATTATGAATCATTCACGCAGCTTTATTAAGGAGGCAATATGAAACAGATTACTCTTAACGGTAAAAAGATGACCTCTGAAAAGGAAGCTCACGAATATATCGCTTCAAAGCTCGGATTTCCCGAATATTACGGGAAAAATCTTGATGCTCTTGCCGACTGTGTTTCGGAATTCTGCCTTGACAGATACATCAGAATTTCACATTATTCCGAAATGAAAAAAGCTCTCGGAGATTATGCCGATATGATTATTGAGGTTATAAAAGATATTGCGGACGAAAGCCCGAGAATAAGATTTAAGGTATTATAAAAATATTCCCTGAAGCTTTTGACTTCGGGGAATATTTTTATTCAAGTGTAAATTCGCATTCTGCGCCGGAGCAGGTTATTTTATATCTGCCCTTTTCAAGCTTTCCGAAAGCATTCATATCAAGCTGAACGGTAATTTCCGCTCCGTTCGGAACGGTGAAGCTTTGGGGAGTTATTTCTTTTGCCGCTTTAAGCTCCGTATATTCTTCGCCCGATAAAATATATGCTTTAAACGATGTTTCAAAACTCACATCTTCGCCGCCGTTATTGCGTATTGCGGCAATAAAATAACCGTTTTCAATATCATAGGGTAAGATTTCAAGCGGCTTTTTTTCTGCCGTTTCCGTACTTTCCGCAAGAGTGATTTCCGAATTTTCATTCTTTTTATATGAATAAATCAGCGCCGTAAGCTCTTTGACCGAAGCATATCCGCTGTCGGGAATTTTTGCGGAATCAATAAATAATTCGTCACTTCCGAAACGGAATTTCAGCTTATAATCGGCGGCATCATAGCCGAATATTTCGTGGTTCTTGCGTTCAGCCCACGCGCCGATATTCTTTGAATAGAATAATTCTTCAATTTTTCCGAGAAGCTCTGCTTCGGCGGTGTATTCCTGCTGCTGCTCGGGAAAATCCGGAGTATCTCTGCGAACGGTTTTCAGATAAACCGTTCCGTTATCCCCTGCCGATACTTCGGCTTCAAAATATTCTCCGCCGTTTTCATTCGATGAAACAAGCTCAAAATAATCAAGCGGCGAACCGTATTTTTTAACGGGCTTTGCTTCCGCATTGTTATCCCTTAAAAACAGCGATAAAACAAAGAAAAGTATTACCACTATTGCGGCGGCAACTCCGATAATGGTCAGAACCTTTTTCGTTTTCATATTATCAATCCTTATAATTCACTATAAAATCCGCAACAGCGCCGCTGTTTCCGCCGAATGACTGCATTGCAACGGCTCTGCCCTGCGACGGTACAACCATAATTTTCTGACCGCACATACCGCCCTTGAAATAGAGAGTATGTGTGCTGTCCCATTCGAGGGTATAGGTTCTGTCCACCGCAATACCGCACCATTCCTCGGAAAGTATTCTTTCACCGTTATAAATGCCGTTATTGAGATAAACCGCTCCGAGCTTAACCATATCAGACGAATGAATATAAAGTCCGGTTGCTCCCATTGCGTGACCCTTCGGGCAATGACTCCACGCCATTTCCTGAAAATCGAGCTTTAAGAAAAATTCCTTCCACATAAAATCATCAAGCGGCATTCCGCTTATTTTTTCAGCGATGCGGGAAAGAAGATAGAACGCACCGTCCGTATATTTGTAAACCATTCCCGGGTCACTTTCAAGCGGATAAGTAAGCATATATCTGAGATAATCATCGGTAAAAAGCGATGATTTGTTGCAGTCAATATCAAGAAAGCCACCAGGCAAGCCGAGCTTATGAGTCAGCGCCATATCAACGGTTGATTTATACCAGCGTTCGTCCATACCGCTTTCGGGCAGCTCGTCTTTCAGAATATCGCAGACCTTATCCTCGGGCTTAATAAGCCCTTTATCGTAAAGCAGACCGATTGCAGTCATCGTAAATGCTTTTGCAACGGAATAAGTATTCTGACAGGGATTTGCTTTTTCATATTCGGCGGTTTCTATTTTACCGTCCTTATATTCGGAAATTCTTGTTACGGGGAACGGCTGTTCTTTAAGAAAAGCCGATAAATCATCGAGAAATTTGCTCATTTTAATCGCCTCCGCTTTATATTATACCAAATACGAAAATAATATCAATAAAAAGTGGAATATTTTATAATAATGTGTTATAATTGGGTAAATAATTTTTTAACAACCAAAGAAGAGATGATATAGTTTGAAAAGGCAGCCCCTTACCGCAGAAAAACAGTTTGAAAAGATGACGCAAACGCCGATTCCGAGGCTCATTTCGGGTCTCGCCGTTCCGACGGTTATCAGTATGATGGTAACAATGATTTATAACGCCGCCGATACATATTTTGTTTCAAAAATCAGCATACCCGCCAGCGGTGCAACGGGAATTGTTTTCACGCTTATGGGAATTATTCAGGCGTGCGGCTTCACATTCGGTCACGGCGCGGGAAGCATAATCAGCCGTCTGCTCGGCTCAAAGGATATTGAGTCGGCTAAAAAATACTGCTCAACCGCATTCTTCTTTGCTCTTTTCATCGGAATTATCATTGCGGTTTTCGGACTTATTTTCCTCACTCCGTTTATGAGCTTTCTCGGAAGCACGCCCACCATTCTGCCGTATTCCGAAATATACGGAAAATATATTCTTATCGCCGCTCCGGCTTTTGTTACCTCGTGCGTTATGAACAATATTCTGCGCTATGAGGGTATGGCTAAGCTTGCAATGATAGGTCTTACCTCGGGCGGTATTCTCAATATGGTGCTTGACCCCATTCTGATTTTCGGTTTTGATATGGGTATCGCAGGTGCGGGAATCGCAACGGCGGTTTCGCAGTATATCAGTATGGGCATTCTGCTTTCGGTTTTCGTTCTCAAAAGAACTCAGAGCCGTATTTCGGTTAAAAATATCAGCTTTGACCCGAAGGTTAGCTGGCAGATAATTTCAACCGGTGTTCCGAGCTTTGCAAGGCAGTCGCTTAATTCGCTTTCAACCATGATACTCAACAAAACGATTGCCCCCTACGGCGATGCGTGCATAGCCGCAATGAGTATAGTTGCAAAATGCTCTATGGCAATATTCAGCGTAGGTGTGGGTATCGGTCAGGGCTTCCAGCCCGTTTCATCGTATAACTACGGTGCAAAGAAATTCGGCAGAGTAAGAGAAAGCATATGGTTCACTCTGAAATTCGATACAATTGTGGTCGGTTCTCTTTCTGCGATAGTTTTCGTTTTCGCTCCGCAGATAATAAAGCTTTTCAGACCCGAAGCGGAAATAGTTGAAATCGGTTCGGACGCGCTGCGTTATCTCTGCGTTTCGCTCGTTCTGCTTCCGATGATTATGGTTGCGAATATGACATTCCAGAGTGTCGGCAAAACGGGAAGAGCATTTTTCCTCGCCTGCTCTCAGAACGGATTGTTCTATATCCCGTTAATCATTATATTTAATTCCTTATGGGCATTAAAGGGCGTTGAATTTGCA
This sequence comes from Acutalibacteraceae bacterium, assembly GCA_045600535.1. Classification (GTDB taxonomy): domain Bacteria; phylum Bacillota; class Clostridia; order Oscillospirales; family Acutalibacteraceae; genus CAG-177. The sequence goes on from JAZRYD010000034.1 coordinate 30,750, forward strand.
CAGCCGATTGCTTACACGATTGCCGCCGCAGTTTCCGCACCGTTCCTTTTCGCATTTGCGAAGAACCTTAAACAGGAGGAAAAATTAAAATGAAAAAAGAATTTTATCATGTTATTTCAAATACGCATTGGGACAGAGAATGGTATCAGTCTCACGAAAAATATCTCGTTCGTCTTGTTGAGCTTATGGACAGACTTATTGACATAATGGAAGCAAAGCCCGAATACAGATTTGTTACCGACGGTCAGTATGCGCTGGTTGAGGATTATCTTGCCGCAAAGCCGCAGAATACCGAAAGAATAAAAAAGCTTGCTGCCGACGGCAGACTGCTTATAGGTCCCTGGTATACTCAGCCGCTTGAAAATATTGTCGGCGGAGAAGCACTTATCAGAAATCTGCAAAAAGGAATTGCGGATTCCGAAAAGCTCGGCGGCGCCATGAGATTTTCATATGAAATAGATGAATTCGGTCACACCTCACAGCTTCCGCAGATTCTTGCGGGCTTCGGAATAAACTCGATTATGGCGTGGAGAGGCGTTCCGAACTTCTGCCGCAGTTATTTCAAATGGAACGCTCCCGACGGCACAACGGCTCACTTTTTCAATTCAAACGCAGGCTACGGTGAAGCCACCTCACTCCCCGACAGCATTGAGAATTTTACCGAAACCGTTGACGGCGTTGAGTATGAGCGTGACGGACTGAATGCCCGTGTTAAAAAAATGAGAGAACTGAGATTAAAGGTATCCGACAGCAGTCATATGCTGTGGCTCAACGGAATTGACCATTCGTGGGCGCAGGAGGATATACTTGAAATCTGTGAAAAAATCGAAGCATTATATCCCGATTTTGAAGTAAAGCAGAGCACTCCGGCGGAATACGCCGAAGCGGTTATAAACGACCTTAAGGAAAAAGGCACAGAGCCCGAAAGCTTCAGCGGAGAGCTTCTGTTTACAAATGAACTGATACTTGAATCGGTTAATGCTCTTCACCCGAGGCAGAAAAGACGGCATTTTGAGTCCGAAAAGCTGCTCACGGGCAAGGCCGAACCGCTTACCGAATTTGCCTCACTCTTCGGCTTTAAATATCCCGAATGGGCAATTGAAAGAGAGTGGAAATATGTTCTCGAAAATCACGCGCACGACAGTCTCGGCTGCTGTTCGGTTGACGAGGTTTTTGAACAGGTTATGGCAAGATACGGCGCATCAATTTCAATCGGCGAACAGCTCTGCGATGATTCTCTGAGAAAAATAATGACGCTCGGCAAAGATGAGCCGTCACTCTGGCTTTTCAATTTGAGCGAAAAGGATATAAAAGGCTCTGTCAGGGCTTCGTTTGATATTCCCGTCGGCTTCGGCGGAGAAAACATAATTCTCAAATCTGCCTACGGAGAAGCGGTTGAAATGAGCATAATTTCCGTTGTAACAAACGGAGATGTAAGATATAATCCGAGGCTCGGACACCCTACCTGGGGTGAAGCGGCACACTATGAAGCAATAATTGATGCTCCCCTGATTCCCGCTTACGGTGCGGTAAGGCTCTCGATTGAAAAGCCTCAGCGCTCCGGCTATCCGCGCAACAGGCAGGACAGTTTTCTCTGCAAAACGCCGTATTCAATGGAGAACGATAACCTGCGCATTGAGTTTGCCGAAAACGGCACATTTACACTCACCGATAAGCGAAACGGTGCGGTTTATCCCGAACAGCTTCTCTTCACCGATGACGGCGAAGCGGGAGACTGCTATGTTCATATCGAACCGAAAAACGATATGAGAAGATATTCTTCAAGAGGCTACCGTGCCGGAATCTGCATTCTCTATGATACTCCTTTAGGCGCAGCTTTTGAAATTACGCTGAATATGGAAATCCCCTGCGGAATTTCAAAGGACAGAAAGACGAGAACATCTCAAACCGAAAAGCTGAAAATCGTTTCGGTTGTTTCTCTTGAAAAGGATTCCGAAGCCGTTTCAATTGAAATAAAGCTCGATAATAAATGCAGAAATCACAGAGTCAGAGCGCTGTTCCCCTCTTATATAAATTCCGAATACAGCTTTGCCGACCAGGCATTTGATACGGTTAAACGCAAAATAAGCATTCCCGATGATAAGAGCATTACCGAAAGACCGTATCTCACTCAGCCGATGCTGAGCTTCTGCGGAATTTCCGAAAACGGAAAGGGTCTTGCGGCGGCGGCAAGAGGAATTTACGAATATGAATGCACCGATGACGGTATGCACGCGCTTGCACTTACGCTTCTGCGCTCGGTTGAGGTTATAGATAACTTCACCTTTGAAAAAACGCCCGAATATTTTATGGAGCAGGCGCAGAATATCTGCGAAATCAGCCATTCGGTAACGCTTATCCCATATGACGGAAGCGAAAAGGCGCTTTATAAAGAGGTCAGCCGTGCGGTTCATTCTCCGTTTGCGCTTGCGAACAGAGCGCCGGAGGAAAGCGTTATGCCCGATTACAGCAGACCCGCAAAGGTTCTCGGCGACTGCTTCAGAGCGGTTGAAATTTCAGATGATGATTTTGCCTTGACGGCATTCAAAAAAGCATATAAATCAAACAGCCTGATAATCAGAATTTTAAACCGTTCCGATATTGAAAAATCGGTCAGAATCAAGCTGAATATCCCCGCAGAGTTTAAAGAAATTTATCTCTGTGACCTTGAGGAAAACAGGCTTGAAAAAATCGGCTTCGGCACGGAAACCGAAATTTCGGCAAAGGGCAAAAAAATCGTTACACTTGAATTCAGCCTTTAACAGCGTATCGGGAGGACTCCGTGTCCTCCCGATTTTTATATATCATAATTCGTTTTCAACGCCGTTTTTCCGTCAAATCAGCTTTCTTCGTTATTCGGTTCGATAACGGAAACCATTTTACGATATTCAACCTTATCATAGAGCTTTTTGAATCTTACGCCTACTGCATAGGTTGTGTCGCATTTGTCACAATAAAAATTCGCTCTGAAAAACTGCCCGTGAAATTTCCACGGCACAAGCTGTCTGCATTGCTTTCCGCAGGTATCGCAGATATGCTCAAGTCTTTTCTTATCAACAAGCGGATTATCAATATTTCTGATAACCTTTGCCTTGAAAACAAGCTTTGAATAAAATTCATCATTGCATTCACATATGAATTTTGAAATTTTTTCGGAGTCATAAACCTCTTTGAATATATCGGCGGTGAGCATACTGTCGCCGAGTGCTCTGTGATGAATATACTTTTCGGGGTCGATATTAACGGTCTGAGCCGCCGTAAGCAGTCCCGTCTGCTGGCCCTTTACGCATTTATGTATCGACTGAAAATACTGCTGCAAATCGCAGTATTTCGTAAGGAACGGTATGGTTTTAAGTCCGTTGAGATATTTGAAATTTTCAAGCAGAACTCTTATATCGCAGTCTCCCCACGTTAAAATAACGGAGTCCTCATTGCCTATCCATTTTCTGAAAAGCGAAAAGGTTTTCGTAAACGGCATACCCGTGTTAATATCGTCGTTAGTAAGATGAGTAAGCCTTTTAACGCTTCCCCGCAGCTTTTTGCCTATCTGCGAACGGACAATGCTCGAAAAGGTATCAACGGTATCAAGCTCTTCATCAAGCTTTACCGCGCCGATTTCAATTATCTCGTTTAAATATCCGCCGGATTTTTTGGCGTATGTATTATTCCATTCAAGGTCCATTATAATGAACTGCATCAAAACATTCCTTATTCATTTATTTTCCGTGCTTTTATTATATTTCATTATCATACCGATTGCAAGTGATTATTGCTTTTTATTTTCTTTTTGTTTATATTGACAAAAAATAAATATAAAGGTAAAATCTTAATATAAACCGAAAAGGAGAAAAGCTATGGCATTTATCAGAAATAAAGCCGAGGAAAGAACCGGCTATCAGAACGGCAGTATGATATCCGAAAGCGTTGATAATCAATGCGATTTTGTTATGGTTTACCGTCTTGACGATTCTTACCTTGAAAGAATAAAGGCATACCGTGAAAAGGGATATGTTATTCATTTTATGACAGGCATTTCCTGGGGGCATTATACCGACTATCTTTACGGCGAATATGACGGAATAAATCACTGGGACGAGGCTCAGACCGACAGATACGGCAACAGGATTTTGCACAGCCACGATGTGCCTTATATGGTTCCGACGGTTTCCTTTGCGGATTATATTACCGAAAAGCTCAAAAAGGTTGTTGATTCGGGCGCTCTTGCAATTCATGTTGAAGAACCCGAATTTTGGGACAGAGCCGGTTATTCACCTGCTTTCAAGCGTGAATATGAGCTTTATTACAGAGAACCGTGGACACCTCCTCACGAAAGTGCAGACGCAAGATTCAGATGTGCAAGGCTCAAAGCGTATCTTTTTACAAGAACGATTGACAGATTAAGCTCCTCACTCAAGGAATACGCAAAAATAAAATATAACAGAGATTTGCGTTTCTATGTTCCGACCCACAGTCTGCTGAACTATACTCAATGGAAAATCGTCAGCCCCGAGGGAAAGCTTGCCGATATTCCTGCCGTTGACGGCTGCATTGCGCAGGTCTGGACTGGCACTTCAAGAGAAAAGAACTGGTTTGACGGTGAATTTAAGGAACGCACCTTTGAAACGGCGTATCTTGAATACGGCGTTATGCAGGAGCTTGTTAAAGGAACGGGCAGACATATGTGGTTTCTGCACGACCCGATAGAGGATAACCCGATATTTGACTGGAACGATTACCGCAGAAATTATCTCTGCACAGTTGCGGCATCGCTTATGCATCCGAAGGTAAACACCTTTGAGATATGCCCGTGGCCGAACAGAGTTTTTGAGGGCAAATATCCGAAAAACGCGGAGAATGCAGAGCCGATTTCCGCCGAATACGCAACAATACTCAACAATATGTTCAATACTCTCGGAACACTTGAGGGCGGCAAAAGCCCCGAAATCCGTGTCGGAATACTGATGAGCGACAGCCAGCTTTATCAGCGTGAATATCCCGACTGTGAATTCAGCACGGCGGCAGCGGAAGAGGTCGGAACGGTTCTTCACGAATCCGATGAACAGATAAACGAATTTAAAACAAAGCTCTTTGCTTCGGGCGAAAAAGAGCGTGAGCTTATGCTCAAATATATGAGCGCCAACGCTTTTCCCGCTTTTTATTCCTTAGCGCTCCCCCTGCTCAAATACGGCATACCCGTCAGACCCGTTCTGCTTGACAATGCAAGAAGATACAACGGTTATCTTGACGATTACGATGTGCTGATTATGAGCTATGAATATATGAAGCCCGATTTTCCCGATGCAAATATCGGAATTGCAGGCTGGGTAAGATGCGGCGGAACGCTCATTTATGTCGGCAACGGATTTGACCCGTATCACGGCATCAGAAGCTGGTGGAGCGGAAGCTATCCGACGGCGGCGGAGCATCTTTTTGAAGCTCTCGATTTGAACATCGAATCCGACAAAGGTATTTATTCCTGCGGCAAAGGCACGGCGGCAATCCGGAAAGAAAACCCGTCTGTATTCAGCTTTTCAAAGGCTTCGGCAGATAAATTCCGTGAATTTTTCACCGAGGCGCTTGCGGCGTCCGGCAAAAAAGCCGAGTTTAAGAATTATCTTATCACCGAGCGTGAGCCTTATTATATCGCTGCGGCGGTGCTTGATGAAAGCATAAGCAATGACCCGCTCATTTTCAAGGGTAACTATATTGATATGTTTGCTCCCGATTTTGCTCCCGTCAAGGAGAAGGTTGTAAACGCAGGAGAAAACTGTCTGCTCTGCGACCTTGATAAGGTAACGGAAAAGCTCTGCATTCTCGGCACATCTTCAAGAATTACGGCACTTTCCGAGCAGAACGGTAAAATCACCGTTGAAGCTTACGGTGCAGGCAATCTTACGGCAAATATCAGGATAAAAGTTCCGTTTGAGGTTAAAACGGCTGCCGTCAACGGCGAAAAGTGCGGTCTTGAATACGATAAGGAAACCTCAACGGTTCTTATAACTTACGAGAGCAAGGCAAAGCCCGTAACTGTAATTATTGAATAAAGAGTGATTGAAATGGAGAAAATAACCGCTTTGATTCTGAGCATAATGGCTGCTCTGGGAATATGCACATTTTCGGATAATTATTCCCGTCAGGCAACCTTTTCTCAGGCGGTAAACGCGCTTATGAATAAAAAAGAAATAATTTCAACCGAATACAAAGGCGAGGTCAGCACACAGAATACAGACCTGCTTTCATCTCCCGTTCTGACAAAAAACAGCAATGAGGATTTTGTTATTCTCAACTTAACCGATGCTCATTTTGCCGATTACGATTACAGAGCCTTCACGGCATTTGAATGTGAAGCAACGGTAAAAAAGCTTGTTAAAGAAGTCAAGCCCGATATGATAACGATAAGCGGCGATATAGTGTGTACCGATTCAACGGTATTTGCGATAAAACGCTTTACCGACCTTATGGAAAGCTTCGGTATTCCCTGGGCTCCCGTTTTCGGCAATCACGATGATGAGGGTAACTGCGATTTGAATTACCTTGCCGATACAATGATTAAAGCTCCTCATTGCCTTATGCAGAAGGGTGACCCCGAAATGGGTGTTGGCAACTATGCGGTGAGAATAGCCGATGAAAACGGAAAGCTCCGTGAGGTCATTGTTATGCTTGACAGTCATCACGACCAGGCAAACGAAAAGCAGCGGGAATGGGTTAAAAATATTGCAAAGGACGCGGGAAATGCCGAGGTTTCTCTGATTTTCCATGTTCCCCTGCCCGAATTTCAGTATGCCTATGATGAAGCGTTTGAAAATGACAAGCCGAAAGCCGGATATAATGCACAGGGCGAAAGGCACGAAACCGTTGCCTGCGAAAGAGATTCAAACGGTGAACCCGTTCAGCGCGGGTTCTTTGAGATAATCAAAAATTCCGGCAATATCCGCCATATCATCTGCGGTCACGACCATCTTAACGATTTTTCGATTGAATATCAAGGTGTTCGTCTTACCTATACAATGAAGCTCGGCTTCGGCTCGGGATTCAGACCGCAGTTCAACGGCGGAACGGTTATAACCGTCGGCAGCAGCGGGATAAAGAATATCACTCACAAAACAAAAACTCTTTTCGGATTTAAAGATATACTGAGCGTTGGTGAATAATATGGATTACTGCAAATATGTAAATATTTTTCAGGGCTGCGGAGAAATTGACCTGCCGAAGCCCGAGGGAATTGCCGCAAAATGGTTTTTCATCAAAGCAGGCTGCGGCAACACAAGTCCTGCGGCGTTAGTACCGTTCGGGGCTATGTCGGTTTCGCCGTATTCGGGCGGTTATCCCACGGGATACGGCAATCATATGCCGAACAGCCATTCACGCCCCGCAAAATTCAAGGACGGCGAAAAGCTTCTCGGTTTTGCTCATTTACAGCAGAGCGGAACAGGTGCAATCGGTTATTACTATAACTACGCTCTGACCGTTCCCAAATATGAAAATTCGCCCGTTCGCAGAGCGCCCGAAAGTGAAAAAGCCGAACCCGGGTATTATTCCTGCACTCTTGAGGATATTTTCTGCGAACTGACTGCAGCAAAAAATACCGCTTATCACCGATATACATTCGGCAGAAGCGGCGGCAGAGTTGAAATTGATTTTTCAAATAACGGACTTTGCATACCCGATGTTGAAAAGGATAAGGTTAATAATTTAAAGCTTGAAGCATTTGACGGCTTCACCGTATGTGCAAGCGCCGAAATTGAGGGCATCAATGTTTATTTTGCGGCGAAAGGAAACACAAAAGCCGAAATCAGGAACGAAAAAGCCGTATTTGCCGCAGACGAAAACGGCAAATCGGAAATAAAGGTTTCAATTTCGCTAAGAAGCACCGAAAAAGCGCTCGGATATATAACCGATGCCGATTTTGAGCAGGTAAAGAACGATGCTTATTCCCTTTGGAACGGTGAACTTTCAAAGATAAAAATAAAGACGGAAAGCGAAGAAATAAAGGAAATTTTCTATTCAAATCTTTATCATTCGCTGATAAAGCCCTCCGATTGGCAGGGTGAAAGCTTCATTTACAATTCCGACGGCGAATTTATGACGGATTTTGCAACCCTTTGGGATATGTATAAAACCGCTCTGCCTCTTATATTTATGACCGATAAAGAAGTGAGCGAAAAAATCTGCGAAACGCTGCTGCTCACGGGCGAAAAGCTCGGCAATCTGCCGAACTGCATAGGTTTAACCGATAAATACAAGGAATTTTCGGAGCAGGCAAGAATGCTCGGCGCATATGCTCTGATGACGGCTTACAGATTCGGATTCGGCATTGATGCTAAAAGAATGTTAAAGGTCATTGAAGATGATGTTTTTGCTCCGAACAAATCGGATTTTACGGTTGACGGAAAATGCCGCTCACATACATGGATGCTTGATATGGCTGACGGCTGCGCCCTTGCCTGTGAGATTGCGGAAGAAAACGGCATTGAATGTGACGGACTGGAAGAGCTTTCAAAGCAATGGATAAAATGCTATGACCCCGAAACGGGACTTCTGAACGGCGATTCTCAATATTACGAGGGAACGCTTTTCAATTATTCGTTCCGTCAGATGGTCGATATGGAAAAACGCATTGAGCTTGCGGGCGGAAAAGAAAAATTCGCGCTTCTGCTCGATAAGTTTTTCGGCTACGGCGCACCCGACACTGTTCAGCCCGTTGACCCGTTCAATTATGCACCCGTTGAGGAAGGCATGAAGCTCGGCAGGTTTGAGGGCTTCAATAACGAATCCGATACCGAAGCACCGTTTTCATATGTTTATGCCGACAGGCACGACAGGATATGCGAAATCATCAGAGCAGGAATGAAATATATGTTCACAACCGGCAGAGGCGGTCTTCCCGGGAACAACGATTCCGGCGCGCTTTCGTCATATTATGTTTTTGCCGCTCTCGGGCTTTTCCCCGTTGCGGGTCAGAACCTTTTCATAATCGGCTCTCCCCTCGTTGACGAAGCGGAAATTGCTCTTTCATCGGGAAACACGCTGAAAATAAAGGTTTTCAATAACAGCGATGAAAATATCTATGTTGAAAGCGTTAATTTCGGCGGCAAAGAAATTGACGGCTTCCGTATCACCGTTTCGGAAATAATGAACGGCGGTACGCTGGAATTTAAGATGACAAAATAAAAAACTGCGCTCACCAACTGGCGGGCGCAGAATTTTTTATAAAGTTTCAACTTCAATTCCAACAATGCTTATATCTTCAAGCGGCTTATCGTTTCTGCCGACCTTGACGGCGGCAATGGCGTCAACAACGTCCATTCCGTCAACAACCTGACCGAAAACGGTATGCTTATAGTCAAGCCACGGTGTTCCGCCGAGAGCCTTATAATCCTCAACGCAGGCAGTCGGGAAACCTCTGTCCGAAAGCTGTTCCATCTGAGAAACAAGTCCGCTGTCAACCTCTTTTGCCTGAACAATAAAGAACTGACTGCCGTTTGTGCCGGGTCCTGCATTTGCCATGGAGAGTGCGCCTCTTATGTTGTGAAAATCGGGGTCAAATTCATCTGCAAAGCTTCTGCCCCAGATGCTTTCGCCGCCCATTCCGGTTCCCGTGGGGTCGCCGCCCTGTATCATAAAGTTATTGATTACACGATGAAAAATTATTCCGTTATAATAACCGTTTTTTGCGTGAGTTGTAAAATTCTCAACGGTTTTCGGTGCGGCTTCGGGGAAAAGGAGAATTTTTATATCTCCCATTGTTGTTTTCATCGTTGCAACGGTATCTCCCTTTGCGGGGGTTCTTGTCTGCTTGCTCATAATCTTACCTCATTTATTTTTTATTTCAAAATTATCCGAAAGCTTAACAAAATCTATCTTGCCCATTTTGGTTCTCGGCATAGCATCGAGAATTTCGATTTTTCTCGGGCAGGAAAACTTTGCAAGATTCTTTTTGCAGTAGCTCTGAATTTCGCTTGCAGCCTTATCACGGTCCATACCGCTATCCTTGAGGGTTGCACAAAGCTTAACGCAGGGTCTGCTCTTCTGATAGCCCTGAACCGCACAAACCTCGGAAACGAACGGAAGCTGAAGCGCCGCCTTTTCAATATCGGCGGGATATACATTATATCCCGAAATGATAATCATACGCTTTTTTCTTCCCGTGAAGAATAAAAATCCGTCCTTATCCTTATAACCGAGGTCGCCCGATTGAACCCAGCGTTCGCCGTTTTCGTCAATATAAACGCCCTCGTTCGGAACGGTATTTTCGCCGTTAAAATAGCCCTGCATTACCGTATCGCCTCTGACAACGATTTCGCCCGTCTGACCAAACGGTAACTGCCGGCGATATTCGTCCCATATCTCAATGGTCATTCCCTCAAGCGGTTTGCCGATTGAATCCTCACGGCAGTCTGTATAACTGTTTACCGTGCAGACCGACGCAACCTCTGTCAAGCCGTAGCCTCTGAAAAGTCTGCCCTTGCCGCCGAATGAAGCGATGGTTTTGTTGAACTCGGAAACAAATCTTTCCGGCAGAAAATCTCCGCCGCAGAAAAGAAGCCTGAGCTTTTTCAGGTGTTCGCCCTTGAACAGCTCATTATCATACATCTTTTTGAACATATCCGGAACACCGAGAATGAACGAAATATTATATTTTTTGAGCATTTTATTTGCGCTTTCGCCCGTAAACTGCGTCAGCGGTATGCAGGAAAAGCCGTGAGTTAACGGATAGTGCATGGCAACGGCAAGACCGAATGCGTGAAACATCGGCAGAACCACAAGCGAACATTCTTCGCCGGGCTTATGCTTCTTATTATCAAGCACATCAAGCTTTTCCGCAATCGCATTTATGTTTTTGCTTGAAAGCATTATTGTTTTGCTCTTACCCGTTGTTCCGCCTCCGTGAAGATAAACGGCGGTTTTGCTGCCGTCTGTTTCCTCGGTGCATTTGCGCATTGAACCGATGAAAATCGCCTTTGAATAGGAAACGGAATTTTTGAAATTCTTTATTCCGCCTGCGTTTTTCTTTTCGTATATCATAACGGCAGGCTTCTTAATTCCGAAAACATAATCGGAATTTGAGCAGATTATGCACGGTATACCGCTTTTGTTGATAACCTCGGCATATTTTTCGGCAAGAATATCGAGAATGAATATCGCCTTTGATTTTGTTTCCGCAATGCCCTCTTCAATTGCTTCGGGTGAGGTCAGAGGATGCACGATATTCGCAATAACTCCGATTTTGTTGAGTGCATAAAAGCAGGTGAATGCGTGCGGAACATTCGGCAGAAATACCGTTACGGCATCGCCCGAAACTATCCCGATTGAATTAAGATAAGCCGCAATGCAGTCAACATCGGCTATGAATTTTGTTAAGGGAGTTTTGCTTCCCATGGAGATAACGGCGGTAAAATTGCCGTTTCTTTTATAGCTTTTTTTCAGATATTCGTAACAGGTAAGTTCCATAATTTTCCTTTATCAATGAATATTATCTGTAAGTATTATTTCACCGCTGTCGGTAAAATTCGCAATTATTCCGTTTTCGTCAAAGGTTGCATAAAACGGCGCTTTTGCAACCATCGTAAAATTCCATTTTACATTCGGATAAACCTTTCCGAGCTGGTTGGTAACAATAACCGTTTCGGGCGTAATCGCTCTGAGAAACGAAGCCGAAGACGAGCCGTAATAGCCGTGATGCCCCGCCTTGAGCAAATCAATATGCCCGATTTCGGGAGCGACGATTTTTTCTATACCCGTTGATTTTGTTATATCTGCGGCAAGAAAAGCCTTCTTTTCGCCCTTTGAAACAAGTGTACCGATGCTTGCGGCATTTTCGCCCTTTCCCGCCGCTTCTTCGGGCGTTACGGTATTATAAAATTTCACCGTAAAATCTCCGAATCCGAATGCTTCATCGGGAATATCGCTTATAATTTCAACGCCTCTGTTATTGAGGTCGGAAATAATCTGATTGTAAACCTCTCCGATTTTCCATCTTTCGACCTCATAACCCTTATCGGTTTCAGGGTCATATTCTTTGAAATACGCCTTTGAAATTTCGATTTTCGGGTCGGTTATAACAGCGTGAAACGAGCCGATATGGTCATAATGGCAATGAGTGCCGAGAATAAAATCAAGGTGTGCCGTTCCGTTTTCATCGGCGGTGATTTTTTTGATATATTCAACCACTTCTTTTTCGTAGCCCTTATATTCGGTTTTTCTTCTCGGGTTATTATTTCCCTCTCCCGCATCAATCAGCGCAAAATGCCCGTTGCTTTCAAGCAGAATCGCATCTGAATTTGCGGTATTGAGAAAATGTATTCTGTCATCACCGTTTGCGCCGTCGAATTTTTCCTCGGTCGGCATATATTTTTCGGCATATGAATTACCGATTACGACGGTGGCAATATCAAGAATGAATATTGCCGCCATCAGCGGAACGATTATCCAGGTTGCAATTTTTTTTGCACGGTTTTTATTCATCTGAATCTCCGTAAAATTTTGAATGTTTTATTATTCTAACATAAAATTATGAATTTTACTACACTTTTTTAAAATTTGTTTTAAAAACTCTTGTTTACGGCAGAATTTTATTGTAAACTATATTCCAGAATACTGATTGGAGAATTTATTTTGACTGAATCATTTAAAAATCATATATATAAACTGACGGTTATGCTCCCGATGCTTTTGGCTTTCGGAGCGTGTTCTTCACTCGGAACGATACCGATGCTTTTTATTGCTCTGCTCATTTTTCCGACACTCGGGTTAAATTCGATGCCCGTTTATTCGGCTTTTCTGATTTTTGAGCTTTTGTTCAATATCGGCGGTATGCTTTCCTGCCTTATTGCCGTCGCTGCTGCCGTCATTCTTTTTGCGATTTCAAATTCATCAAAGAAAAAGCTTTTTAAGCTCACGGAAAATTCGTCCTTTGCGGGTCTTATGCTCGCCGGAGCATTAACGATGACGGCACTCAAAACCAACGATTATTTCGGAATAGGTGCAAGCGGAAACACCTTTGTTGAAATGCTTAAGTCTTACGGTTCGCTCGGATTTCACCCGAATTGGAGAGGCATTCTTTACGGCACAATCGTTATGGTTATTATGATTACTTTTCCCAGGAAATTCAAAAGCGCTTCAAAAACGGTAAGTGCGGCATTTATCGCCGTAATATTCACGCTCATTCTGAATATTTTTCTTATTCCGAACGGAGCGGTAAAAGCAATCGCCGAGGTCGGCAAAGTGCCGTACATTCAAGAACAGCTCGTAACGCTCAGCGTAAAATCGGTTTTGTTTTCGGTTTTATGCGGTGCGGCGCTATGGATAATGCACTTTGAAGCAGGCGAAATTTCCGAGAAAGAAATCCGTTCCCGCAGTTTCTCTGTTATTTTGCTTTCGCTTGCAGCTTCGGTTATGCTTTGCTTTGATTTGCGGATTCCCGTTGCTTCTCTTGCCGTTGTGCTGATAGTCGGAGCATGGCAGAGCGTTCAATGGGGCAGGCTGAAAAAAGCTTTCTCCTCGCCTCTTTCATTCATATGCTTTACAGCGGTTTTAATTATTTCACTTATTTTCAACTTAGCCGCAGGTGCGGTTGCTGCCGCTGTATTATCACTTATTTTTACGCCCAAAAATCCGAAAACTTCCAAATAAAAAAGAGGCTGCCAGCCAATGTCATTAAGTTAAGGCTTTTTCTTCCTTCTCCTTGAGGAGAAGGTGGCGCGGCGCAAGCCGTGACGGATGAGGTGTAGCCGTGAAACGGCGTTAATACTCGGTATTGACATTCTACTTTTCCACCTCATCCACCACC
>JAZRYD010000035.1:0-7178 GCA_045600535.1 Acutalibacteraceae bacterium
CTAGAGCAACCGGTTCATACCCGGTAGGTCGTGGGTTCAAATCCAACTGCCGCTACCAAATAAGGCCCGGTGGTCAAGCGGTTAAGACACCGCCCTTTCACGGCGGTAACACGAGTTCGATTCTCGTCCGGGTCACCAAACGAGAAGTATCCGATTGCGGTAGTTTTAAAGAAACGCTACTGTATTGGGATGCTTCTCTTTTTTCATATCTCCTGAATCTTCAACTCCTCAATCCTTTGTGATTGGGGAGTTTTTGCATTTATAGGGAGTTTTATTGGACACTATTTTGTGGTATAATAAAAGATAAGATGGATAATTGTAACAAAGTGAGGCGATTTTATGACAAACGCAAAAGAATATGCGAAAGAACATACTTACCGTATTCCGATGCTTGATGCTTCAATCATATATAAATTCAACGGCATGAACAACGGAATTTCACTGTTCAGAAAAGTGAAAGATACCGTAAAAGGAAACGAAAAATATCAGCCCAATACTGCCGTATTTAACGGTCAGCTCAAATACTGTTATGAAACCTGTTACCTTGAAGATACATATATGAACACCTTTGAGGTAAAGAAGTTTTCTTCCGAAACGGGCGGACAGAATTATACCGATGCCATAGTATGCGTTACTTTTGATACTGCATATAAAGAGTACAATGCTTTCGGCAGAATTGAAGGATATATCGGCAGCGGCACGCTATATATCAGAAACGGATACAAATACGATAACGGATATATTGTAAATTCAGCCGGCGACAGATTTCAGATTGAAGATAATATCTGCATAGCCGCCGGTTCCGTTATTGCCGTTATTACAGGTGCCGATACTGAAAACTGCAAATTGGATAATGCTCTTGCCGGGTCAAAGTATTTCGGAATTAACACCGATAATCAATATACGGTTATCAAGCCGTTCAAAAAGATAAAGGGTACAAAAGAACTGAGAGAAGAACTGTATGAAAACGGTTTTTCTCTCAGTAAAGGTAACGGCAAACAGATTGAATATGTCAGATACAAACGCTCGGCAGGAATGAGCCGGCAGGGTAAATGCTATTTCATCAGAAGAGAACTGTATAAGAAAATGATGAAGTGGAGTGACTTTGAGCCGGGTAAAACACAGATGGCATCCGAACTTAAAAAGTACGGACTGGCAGCTGCCGCAAATCCCGTTTCGCACGAAGCTTACACGGCACTCACATTGAGCAGTATTGAAGATAAGGTTGAAATTGACCTTCGCAGTATTCTGTTCGTTAAGGATGTTGTATGCAGCTTTCCCGAAAAAGTATATAATGTGACCTCCGATGAAAACGGAAACGCAAAAGCGGACTATGCCGAAGTAACCGTTGAAAATATTATCTGGGACGGTGAAGCTCTGCTTGATAAATCCGTTTTTGAAAGAGCGGGCAGAGGCAACAAAGGCATGATGCTTCTGCGAAACAGATATTTCAAATCCTGTGCTTTCAATACAAATTTACAGGAATGGTTCAAAGATGTTAAAATTACGGATATTTCACAGCTGAACGGCTTTACGCTTGCTGAAAATATTGATGATGTAAAAATGATAGTTACAGAATCCAGCCTGAAATTTCTGAAAATGTTTGACGGTGAATTTGATGCTAAAATCAGATACTGGATCGACCATATCAGAAATGACGGCGGCAATGTTTTCGGAATTGTCAAAAGCGAAAAGCCGACAAGATTTATGGGCGGCAAAAGAGTCCGAACAAGCTATCAGCTTATAAATACCATAGGCTTCAATGGGGAAGAGGCAAAAGAATTGCTTGCTTCGGTAGTTGATTACAAGAATAAAATCCGTTCCGATTCCAAATGGATGAAGCATTATCTTGACGAGTTTTCATCAGCTTCGGGCGATGATGAAAACGAAGATGAAACCGTAATCAATGCTCTGAATTTCAAAAAGGATCTTGTTTCGGATATACTTGATAAATATCCGGATTTTGCAAAAACGAAGATGTATGTGGGATTCAGAACGGATATTATCAAGGAAATAAATTCTGCCGTCAGAAAGGGCAGATTATTCCCTGTCGGCACAAATGCCGTGCTTTTCGGCAACGGATCTGATTTGCTGATTTGTAATTTATTACCTTAAGTCATAATTCCATTCAGAATCGCCCCAGTATCCTTCATACTGTGGATCAAAATTCTCTATCACAATACGATTATTTTCCACACATAATCTGTGATATTCTTCCTTCATAATGAGCTGCGGAATTCCATCTTTTTCTTCAAAAGATAATTCAACGTGATAGTCTCTTTGGGGTAATAGAATGACTTTATCAAGAGATAGAATAGCTTTTTTCAAAATAGTATTGAAAAAAAAGTCATTTATGCTATAATATAATAAAGTAGAAATTATTTCTAGAATAATGTTTACTTTTACAGAAGAACAGAAAGGATGATTTGATTGTTCCAAAGATTCATATCCTCTGTCCTGGTCATACTGATAGGATTCTTACAGTCTATCGGTATTCCCGTAAGCATCGGTGATGATTTTGCACCGGAGATGGAAATCATCGGTCAGTATGCCTACGGAGACGAAAACCCCGAAATAGAGGTTTCGATCAGGAACGCATCTCTCCGCTTCGTGCTTCCCGAAGAAAGCGTTTCGCTCAGCGGAGCTTTCAGAGAGCTTGAGGTCGAATCGGTTGCAAAAAAAGGCTTCCGCAAGCTTGTTATCGAAACAATCGGCAAGGTCACCGATGATTACCCGGAGGGTTATGTGCTTGTTTCCGATGAAGCTTTAAGAATCGGAACTCCGCTTCAGGCAGAAATCGAAATCGATATGTCACTTGTTGACCCGGGCATCACCGGCGGCAGCATTGAGGAGGAAGCCAAAAAGCTTGCCCAAAAGAAGGCAAAGGCATATATCACAAAGGGAATCAAAAAAATCCCTTATGTCGGCGAAATTGCCGCCTCGCTTTTTGACTCAAAAATCAATGAATTGCTCGGCATAAAGCCCTCTCCGTCAATCAAGGATGTGCTTAACGAGCTTAAGGAAATTCAAACGCAGCTGACAAATATTTCTTTCCAGATTGATGAGGCAAGGTCAGACATTCTTACCGGTCTCTACGCCGAAAGTAATTTCGGAAAAGTCAATGATAATCTCACATCCCTCAGAAGCGATGTTACGGAGATGTATAATCAGATTCATACTATCGGCAACGAAACTCC
Source organism: Acutalibacteraceae bacterium (assembly GCA_045600535.1). GTDB lineage: Bacteria > Bacillota > Clostridia > Oscillospirales > Acutalibacteraceae > CAG-177. Next base: position 3,198 of record JAZRYD010000035.1, read on the forward strand.
ACAGGGAACATCCGATGAAGAGAAGCTTATCTATGAATTTGTCAGAAGCCTCAGAATGGCTGCTCTTCTTGAATTTGACGGCGATAAGGTTTCCAATCTGGTAACCACCGCGCGTGATGTTTCAACCTATGTTTCCGGCGAACAGGTGTCGATAAAATACGAAGACAGCCTTTTCACCAAGGCATTCTATTACGCCTGCAAGGATTCCGCTCTCGGCGGTGAGGCGGCGCTGATTATCAGCCCCTATATCAATGAGGTCTGCGATATTCTTTCTCACGCCGATACGGTAATGTCGGTTGTGCTTGCGGCAAAGCTTTATGTCTGCGAGCACTACAGCGACATTGTTGAGCAGGCAGGCCGCCTGGCCGGACTTGCCGATATACCGGAGCAGGAGCGCACCGATGCTCAGAAAGTACTTGCCAAGGCTCTCGGTCAGCTTAATAACGCTCTCAAGGGATTGAAAGAACCGGATAAATATGACCTTGAGAATAACACAACCTATCACGCATATCTGACTCAGCTCACCAGTGAGGATGGGGAAGATAAAGCGGTCAGCCTTATCATAAGGCACAATAACATTCTTAACGACGAAAACCCCGACAGTATTATTTCCCAATACAACAAAATGCTGGATGACCGCTGGTTCAGCCTGATTCAGAATGCCGAGGTTGAGAACGGCAGCATGAAGGTTTCATTCTTTGACCTGAGCCCGAATCTCGGAAGCGTAAAGCCCATGGAGCTCGGAGTAGACACAAACAAGAGCGATTATGCTACTGAGTCAATGGTTAAAAAAGTCGACAGCAATTTCAAGGCAAAATTATCCAAAGTATCCTCAGAAGAAATCGGCAAGACGATCGAGCATATCCTAGCGAATCCCAACCATGTCTTTGTTGAAAAAGAAAACGGAGAAAATGTACCTGTAAGAACTCTTCAAAGAATACTTGAGGATTACGGCTTCGTTTTCCCCGGGAATCTTTCGGGAAAGGTCATCTTCGCCTCCAACTCAAATCACAGCTACAAAGAAACATTTTACGGCGGACAGACGGCGAGCCGCGATTTTTCCGCATCCCTTACGGCAACAGGCTATAACTGCATCACCGAATACGGTTACAATACCGCTCTTGACTGTAACGGCGAAATAAAGGCGGAAAACACAAAATACTACAGCCACTCTTCTTCAAGCACAAACGGCAGAGTCAGCGGAATCCGCACATCCGTTGAAGACTGCACCTTCTGCTACTTTGCACCCGCTCCCACAAGCCTGAAGACTACGAAGGCTTTTGTGGACTTCATAATGTCAATAGCTAACGGCAATGACTATGCGGATGAAACAATCGAGCTTGATACCGATGTTGACCTTTCAAAGGACAGATATGAATTCGTATGGCAGGCAGATAAGTACGAAAGTGCTTTCAAAGGCACATTTGATGGCAAATTCCACACCATTTTCGGCCTTACCGATTCAACCTCATACCCCGGCAGCGGCCTGTTCCGCACCCTTGGTGAAGGAGCAAAAGTTGTCGATCTTAATTTTGATGGCGTCAATATTCAGGGTAAGGGTGAAAAATCCGGATATGGCACGGTTGCGGGCAGAGTTACCGGTAATGCGGTCATCAGCGGCATCAATGTAAAAGACGGCACTGTCAGCGGCCATAACATGGTGGGCGGCCTTGTGGGTGAGATTACAAACGGCTCACTTGTTATAAAGGACTGCGACAACTCGGCAAAGGTTAACGCAACAGGCAATTACGCGGGCGGCATAATCGGCGGCTCATCAAGCAAAAAATCGCAGAACATTTCGCTGTGTATAAATTATAAAAATGTTACCGCAAGCAACGCTTCGGCAACCGGCGGCATTGTCGGATACCTTGCAAACGATTCCGCAGACCCGGCTCATTACATTGATTACTGCGCAAATGAAGGTGATATTACATCCAATGGCGGAAGAACCGGCGGCATCATCGGTCACCTTGACTCCGACAGCAATTCACACAGGATAATAAACAACCGGAACAGCGGTGAAATCAAAGCACCCGAAGGGTATGCCGGCGGCATCGTGGCATACAGCGAAGGCGGCGGAAACTTTACCAAAAATGTTAATGAAGGCATTATCACAAGCGGAAAAGACGGAGCGGGCATTGTTGCCTACAATGAAGATGATTCCATCGATTTCAGCAATTCCGAAAATTTCGGCAAAATAACATCTTCAGCTGACGCAGGCGGTATTGCGGGTTATCTCGGCAACAACAGCAACGATAAGTCCTACACCGCAAAGAACTGCAGAAACTCCGGCGTTATTACTGCGAAGACTTCCGCAGGCGGAATCTTCGGTCACCTTGACACCGACGGAACCAACCAGGTCATTTCCGGCAACGAAAACATAGGCGATGTTACATCAACTACCTATTACGCAGCAGGTATAGTTGCATACAGTGAAGGCGGCGGAGATTTCACCAACAACAAAAACAGCGGCAATATCACAAGCGGCAGAGACGGCGGCGGCATTGTCGGCTACAACGAGGACGATTCCGTTAAGTTCAACGGTTCTGCAAACTCCGGTAATATCACTGCAACGGCTGAGGCGGGCGGAATTGTCGGCTTTGCCGGAAACAAGGACAATGATAAGGTATACACCTTTGTCGGTTGCAGCAACATCGGCACTATTTCTTCCGAAACTGCGGACGCAGGCGGTATTGCTGCGGCAATCAAGTCCGACAATAAAAACCACAACTTTGCCGATTGCACCAACGACGGTAAGGTTACCGGCAAGTCAACGGCAGGCGGCATCATCGGCTTCATGTACGGCGGCGGACAGATTACGGATTGCGCTAATATGGCTGACATCAAGTGCACCGGCGATTACGCAGGCGGTATCGTAGCCAGAATCGAAGACGACAAGTGCACGTTCACGGGCAATGTAAACAGCGGCGCTGTTTCTTCTTCAAAATATCAGGGTCCGATTTGCGGATACGACGGCAACAGAAAATCAACTTATTGATTCCCAAAATCAAAAGAGCTGTGAAAAAATGGAGTAACATCCATTGATTCACAGCTCTTTTCTTGTTTTATAGAGTAATTCAAATTCGTGTGAATAAAAGAGAATACAACCTCTACCCCATAGAAATTAAGATTGTACATAATTATCATTATTCTCAATAATAAGTATCTACTCAGCAATGGGTAGGTGCTTTGTTGTCAGCATTATTGAAAATGGTATGCTACAAATAACACTTTAAATATGAATGATATCAATTCCCGATTTTTCAGGGTGACATTTTTATTGAAGCAAACATCACCTGTGATAATCCCATAATTATCAACGCTTTTCTCACAATTCAATGCTGATTTACGGCTGTAATGGTATTACCATGCAGCCGTTTTTCTGTTTTACACACAAAAAATACAGGGCAAAAGCCCGGAAAGGAGGAAACTCATGATAAGAAACGAAAGCAAAAATCTGCTGATAGTCGGAATTGACCACGGATACGGGAATATCAAAACCGCCAACCACTGCTTCAGGACGGGCATCACCGGATATGATGCGGAGCCGCTGTTCACAAAGGATATGCTTGAATATAACGGCAGGTATTACATCATCGGTGAGGGACACAAGGAATTTCTTGCAAGCAAGGATAACGATGAGGATTATTACATTCTCACGCTTGCGGCGATTGCCACCGAGCTTCGAGATGTGGATATGACGGAAGCAACGGTATTTCTTGCCGCCGGACTTCCGCTGACCTGGACTGCCGGGCAAAAGGCATATTTCAGGGATTATCTTACGAAGAACGAAGAAGTGGCTTTCAGATTTGACTCAACGGATTATCACATCGTAATTGCCGGAGCAAGCATTTATCCGCAGGGTTATGCGGCAATATCACAGTTCACATCAGCTCTTGAGGGAGTAAATGTGATTGCCGATATCGGAAACGGAACAATGAATGTACTGTATATCATTGACGGCAAACCGCAGTCCGGCAA
>JAZRYD010000036.1:0-3734 GCA_045600535.1 Acutalibacteraceae bacterium
AGTATTCTTTGCAAAAATCATCTCGTTTATCACAAATATATTCAGTACCATTTTCTGAATGAAGAAGGTTGCTTATGCAAAAAGCATTGAAGTTCCTGAAAGAAAACATTGTTTGCGGAATGTCTTTGGATGATATGATTAGCAAAGACAAGGAACCGTCCCCTGTCCTTCCGTCGTATAGTTAAAGCCTCCGAGGACTTCGGAAGTCAGGCGGGATATGAAAAGATTGAAATTACCGCAGGTGGATTTTCAAAGAACATTGAGGTGAGAGTTATCGAGAGTGTTGAAACAAAAAAACTGACTTCAATTTATGCTACATTCCCCGATGAAACCGACCTTACGAAAATGCAGGTTTATGCTGTTTACAGCAACGGCGATGAAAGAGAGCTTTCGGCTGATGAATATACCGTCACCCGTGAGCAGAACGGCTCGTTATTCAGAAAATATATAACCGTAACGGTTGAGTATGAGGGCTGTTCATGTTCGTTCAATGTTGAAAAGGAGGAGTACTGATGAACGGAATTATCAAAAAGACTGCGGCTGTTATTCTTGCAGCTGCTATGATACTGACTTCCATTCCTTTTATGGGGATTGATATAAGCGGATTTATTAAAGCTTCGGCAGTTGTTGAAAAAAAAGAAAAACATAAAGTTTTCGGTGATTTTGTATATACGGAAGAAACGGCTTATTACAGCAAAACGGCGGGTATAAAAATTGTCAGATATACGGGAAACAGCAAAAATGTTGTTGTTCCCGGGGAGATAGACGGGAAGCCTGTTACATGTATTGGTGAATATTCTTTTGCATATTATGAACCTAAATACCCTGACAAATATTGGTACAGCCCATTTGCAGACCAAATTGAAAGCATTGAATTGCCCGATACAGTAGAAATCATTGAGGACTGGGCTTTTAAAAATTGTAGGAATTTAAAGAATATAAATATTCCCGACAGCGTAAGAGCAATTCGGGGCATACCGTTTGACGGCTGTAAAAGCCTTAAAGAAATAACTCTTCCCGGCACTGATATTTATTATAATACGATTTTTGCATGTTGTTTTTCTGAGAGTGCATTGGAAAAAATAAATCTCAGTGAGGGTATGACTAAAATACCGAGTTATTTTCTTGCTTATACAAATGTGACGACTCTTAATATTCCGTCCACAGTTGAAACGATTGCTGATTATGCTTTTATGTATTCAAAGATAACAAGTCTTGTGATTCCGCCGTCAGTCAAAATAATAGGTGATAATGCTTTTGCGGATTCAAAGATTGAAGATTTGGTCTTTATTAACAATGTTGATAATTGTTATTATTCAACAAATAATAGAGTAAGCGGTTTCGGTTTTGTAAACAAAAAAAGCACGGATAATCCGCAGCTTATTAAATCACTTTCCTTTCGTTATCTTCCCGACGGCTTTACAGAATCGGCTTACAGTGAAAATTATGAAATAAGCTATAATGAAAGCGGAATTTGGGCTTGCGAATATAATGAAAAAGAAGTATCCGGGAATAATACGGAAACAGAATTATGGTATGGTTATAATTATTATGTTACCGAAGATAATAAGGCGGTCATAACAAAATATACAGGCGTTGATTCGGATGTTGCCGTTCCCGAACAGATAGGTTTGGAAAAGTACCCTGTTGTGCGAATAGGTCAGGGAGCGTTTGAAAAAACCGGCATAACAAATGTTACTATTCCCGATTCAGTTACGGAAATCGGAAACTGCGCATTTGAGGAATGTAAAAAGCTGAAAAAAGTTGTCCTTCCCGACAACTTAACACAAATGGGCACTTATGTATTCAGAAAATGTTCCGCTCTTGAAGAAATCAACTGGCCGTCTGTAATGAAATATGTTCCCGCCGGAACATTTGAATATTGTTACGGTCTTAAGGATTTCAGCGCATTTACCGGAGTGGAAATTATTTGTCCGTATGCATTCTATGACTGCAAAAATCTGATTGTTGATGATTTCGGAAATAATATCAGAGAAATCGGAACGGCAGCGTTTGAAACGGAATTTATATATAACGGTGTCAGAACTACTGTTACAGATTCTGATTTTTCGGAAAATCTTGAATATATCGGCAGTTATGCGTTTGAAAGCTGTTCATTTCCCGATGAAATTATAATTCCCGAAAATGTTGATTATATTGGCGATGCAGCATTTAATTGTGCGGCAATAAAAAAAGTAACGATAAAAGCTCCGCTTAAAGAAATCAGCAATTATTTATTTGACCAATCCGATTTATCTGAGATTGAATTTCCCGACAGTGTTGAAAAAATAGGTAAAGCTGCTTTCAGGCTCACCTTACTTGAAAATTTTGAAATTTCTCCAAGTATTACGCATATCGGTTATGGAGCCTTTGAACAGACTGAAATCAAAAAAATAGTTATTCCCTCAACCGTAAAGACAATCGAGGGCGATGCATTTAGTGGCTGTTTTTCTCTTAAAGAAATCATAATTGAAAACGGCGTTGAAAGCATAGGAAGTTGTGCGTTCAGATTTTGTCAGGCAACTGAGTTTACCATACCCGAAAGTGTAACCTCACTCGGCAATGACGTGATAACCGGGTCGGCTGTTGAAAAACTTTATTATAATGCAATAGAAATTGAGAATAAAAGCAGTGCTGCACTTGATTGTTCTGCTCTGAAAAATGTTGTTTTCGGTGATAAAGTATCGGTAATTCCGAAAAGATTATTTGAGAATTGCTCGGGCATTGAAGAAATCGTTCTTCCGGATAGTGTTGAAAGTATCGGTTTTAAAGCTTTCAGCAAATGTACCTCATTGAAGAAAATCGTTTTTCCGGACGGCATTGCAAATATTGACGAATATGCTTTTCAGGAATGCACGGCTCTTACGGAAATAACCTTGCCCGAAAACCTGAAAGTTCTCGACAGAAGAGCATTTTCAGGCTGCACTGGAATCAAAACAGTTTATTTTAATGCTTCAGCCTGTGAATTTATATCTCTTAATGAAACCGAAACAGACGGAATTTATTATTCACCATTTACAGAATGTACATCTCTCGAAAAAATCAATATCGGTGAAAAAGTAAAGGAGCTGCCCGGCTTCCTTTTCGCAGGCATTAAAACAATAGGCGAAATTGAGCTTCCGCCATCGGTTACGGATATAGGCGTGGGTGCGTTTGCATTCAGCAGCATAACAAGCTTCAAGGGCACGGATAATCTTAAAAGCATTGAAGAATATGCGTTTTACGGCTGCGAAAACCTTACAGATGTTGATTTATCTTCAAACATTATGCTTATAGGCGAAGCGGCATTCAGCGGCAGCGGAATTACTGAAATTTATTTCCCCGACAGCGTAACGAATATTGAAATGGAAGTGTTTAAGGATTGCTCCGCTCTCTGCATAGTCCGTATGTCTCCGAATGTTGATTTCATACCCCGTGAAGCATTCTTCAACTGCACGGAGCTTTCCTCATTCACTTGGGATTCAGAAAGCAAGCTTATAGGCAGACTCGCTTTCGGTAACTGCGGCAAGCTTGTTGATTTTGATTTTATGAATGTTGCAAAGCTTTATGATAACAGTTTCCTCGGAAGCGGTGTTACGGTTGTTCAGCTCGGCGAAAATACCGGAGATACCCGCACTCCGCTCACAACGATTGAGGTTCAGAGCTTCAAGAACTGCGATAATCTTCAGACTCTCGGCGTCGGCGGCAATGTTTCATCAATAAAGAATCAGGCGTTTGCCGATTGCTCCAACCTT
>JAZRYD010000037.1:0-57396 GCA_045600535.1 Acutalibacteraceae bacterium
GGGTAAAGGGATAACAAAGCCCCCGTTTGAAACTGAATAATTTGAAACCGAATAAACCGTAAATCCCGGCTGCACCTTCACCAACGAGGTTGCAGCCGGGAATCTTTTTTGGACTAACGGGGGTTTATTTGGGGGTTACGAATAACAAGAATGTTTGTGAGCCTTGCAAGGCTTGATTTTTCAGCCGCATGGAAGTATAATCCGGCAGTGCTTCTGATGCTTCCGCTGATAGCTTTCTTTATAGGAAAATATATTTACGGATATATAAAATACGGCACTAAGGGCTTTTCAAAAGCCGATAATGCCGTTCAGATTGCAATGGCTGCGGTTTTGATTGTTTTCGGAATACTTAGAAATACGAGATTGATTTTTTAATCGGAAATTAACAGAAAAAATAACGGGCTGCATCTTACAGCCCGTTATTTTTTTCAGATTTCTTCTTCATCAAGCTCATTGATGGTTTTTGCGGTTTTAACTCTTCTTTCGTTAAGCTCGCAATACATACGGTCACGGGTATCCTTGTCAATATTATATCCGAACATCGGAAGCATACTTGAAAGCACAAGGAATGCGGGAATAATGGTTGCCATTGCGAATATCCATTTCTGAGCCCTGAGCGGCTGACCGCTCTGTCTGCCCGGGAGAATGTGGAGATAAGCTTCCTGGTCGTAGCCTATCCACTTTTTATAAAGCGGCTGAAGAACGCCGTTTATTCTTGCCGGAATCTTGCACATAAATGCGCTTGCGGCGGAAAGCGTTGCTTCGTTTCTGTAACCGCATTTCCATTCGATATAGTCGTTGCATTCGTTGCTCATTTCGGTTATTGAAATGCTTCTTGCACCCCAGAATGTGGCGTAAAGGCATTCCCAGATTGCCGTAACGGGGAACATTGCGATTCTGCTCTGGAAGAAATAAGGCTCGGACTTGTTCTTGGTTTTGAAGCATATGCCGTAGAAGAACAGCGGAATATAGAATGTTTTTGCGAATACCTGGCTTATCATATAGATGTGCTTTGTCGAGAATCTTGCGGCAAGCTTGTTATACTTTGCAAATGTTGTCGGCTGGAAGAAGAATGAGGGTATGCCGGCAAAGGTTTCATATGTTGTCATATTGAGAACCTGACGGTAATAATCGTTGGTTGAAAGACCCGTTCCGAATGAGCCGAGAGCATTGGAAAGCATATACATAAGCACGGGCTTATTCGTAAACACTATTTTAAGGCTTTCGATAATGCTCGGCTTTTCGATTTTCTGATGAACTCTTTCCTTTGCGATTGTGCAGTATAAGGTGATAATAACTCCCGACACGATTGCCGTTGCGGGGCCTAAAATCATAAGCGCTTTTCCGATACTCGCCTCGGGGTCAACAACCGATTTTGAAAGACCGTTTTTGATTATATCGAGAGTGAACTCAACAACAAGGTCGGGTATTCTTGAAAGAATAATGCTCACATATCCGGCAAGCGAAACAAGGCGTCTGCGGTCGGAGGGGTAGGGGGTAACGGTGGAAATATAACCGCCGATACCGACATCTCTGAAATTGCCGACCATTTCGAGTGCCATATTCATAACAACATAGATGATAAACTTTGATATGCTGGATTTATCGTTTATCATTGCCTGCGGCATCAAAAGAGGCAGCAGCCAGTAAAATGCGCCGAGAATCGTGAACGGAATACCGCCGAGAAATATATAGGGAATGAATTTGCCCCAGCGGGTTCTTGTTTTTTCAATGGTAAAGCTGACTATGAAGTCATCAATGAAATCCCATATTCCGCCGATGATATTGTTTATTGACTGTAAATTGAAGTTGATTTTCAGAACGCTGTCGGTAAACAGGTCTTTGTGTCCGTCAATATTGAAGCCTCTGAATGAATCGAAAAGTATGTAACCTACCGTTTCCTTACGGGAAATAACGCGCCTGTCAGCGTCAACAAGCTCACGGAGTCGGGCGTTGACCTGTTCCAGAGATTCCGAATAATTTTCGTTGATTTTTTCGTCTGTCAAATTGTCCGCCTCCGTTTCTTATTTTCTTGAAGCACGTTTTTCAAGTGCTTTTTGTTCCGCTTCTTTCTGCTTGCTTCTGATATCGTTCTGCATTTCGGTGAGAGCCGAAACCATTTTGCGGCGTATGTCAAGCTCGCTTACGCCGTCCTCAACCATTTTGAAATATTCATCGCTCGGAATACCGCCGATAAGGCAAACGGTATATTTAACGGGAATGCCGTTTTTATAGATGATAACATTGATTATGAACGATGCAATTTCAACAGCGGCGAATACGAAAGCGCCGATGAACGGAATGCCCGAAGCATAGTTTGCGGTAAGACCCGAAACATCTTTGCCGCCGATTGCAAAGCAGATAACCGCCGCAGCGGCGCAGAGAGCCGTAAAGCCGTAGAAAATATAGCTTCTCAGTTTGCCGTGCTTGCCGAGAGAAGCGAAAAGCGAAAGAAGATTCACAACGAACATTGCAAGGGCAATGAGCGTAAGTGCAAAGGCAAGGCAGGCAAAATCTCCGCCGAAAGCTCTGCCGAAAACATTGCCTATGTTTATATTGCCGAATGAGCCGGCAATCTGAATAACTCCCACAAGCTTGCTGCCGGAGCCGTTATACAGCTTGCAGAGCGGTATAAGAGTTGTGAGCAGGGGAAGAAATGTGAAAACAATTCTCAGTATTGTCAAACCCGAGCCGAAAAACGCCGCCTTTGCTCTGTCAACACCCGGCTGAGAGAGTGCGTGTTCGATTTCGGCTTTTTCGCTGTCTGCAAGGAGCTTTTCGTTTGCTTTGTAATATACGAGATTCACTCCGCATTCGGGGCAGTTGGGCTTCCAGTCGGTAAGCCGCAGATGCCTGCCGCATTTCGGACATTTTGCCATAGAAGTTCCTCCGTTCGCCTGTATATGTTATTTTTATTCTATAATAAAACGGGAATTTTGTCAACTTAAGATTATTTCAGATATTTCCTGTTATAACTCGGCTTTATCTCCGAAATTTTTCCGCTGTGTATGGTTGTAACCGTAACGCCCTGAACCCATTCGCTTTCCGGCTTGCCCGTCTTATGACCGAGATGATATTCCGAATAGCCGCCGTGCAGACTGTATACAAGATAAATACCTTTATATAAAGCACACCAGTCGTTAACATGGTCGTGACCTGCGAAAACCGCTTTTGTGCTTCCCTTTTCGAGAATGGCATCGAACATTCCGCTGTTGAACTGCGAAGAGCCTATGCTCTCATACTGTTCGCCGTAGAGAATTTCGCATTTGCCGGACGGCACATAACCGTCTTTTTCGCTGCCCGTGAAAACATTCTCGTATTCCCTGAGAGGAATGTGCATATACATTATTGAATCGAAATCGCCGTATTTCCCGTTGAGGCGGTCAATCTCGTTTTTGTAAAAATCAATCTGTTCTTTTTTGAGAAAATCATAGCCGTGCATATCGTCGGGAATATTGTATTCCCTGCGCAGACGGTCTCTGATGTCTCTGCCCGAGTCAAAGAAAAACAGGGTATGACGGAGCTTATTTCCGCTTCCGAAAATATTCACCGTATAGTTTCCGTAGCCGTAAAGCTCATCGGGGCCGAATTTGCAAAGGCAATGAGGATAATCCGCAAAGCTTTTCATAAGCAGATATTTATAAAATCCTCTTTCCTCACGGACCTCGTGATTTCCGAAAACCGCCGTCCAGTAAATTCCGAGGTTTTCCATCATTCTCGCAAACTGAATTGCATCTATCTGCTGATATTTTGAAAGTATAATGTCACCGGTAAGCACAACAAGGTCGGGTCGGATTTCTTCAAGCTGACGGACAAAGCGGTCAACGGTTTTGGCGTTTATATCATGGTCAACGTCAAAATGAAAATCGGTGGTTGAAACGATAACAAAATCATCGTCGCTGATTGAGCCGTCGGGATTGAGCTTTGCAATATCGGTTGAATAAGATGATGAACCGATTATGCCGACATTTGTTCCTATTTTATGAGGATTTGCCCGTGAGCAGAACAATGAACGGGGCAGTTTTCCGCCGCTGATTTTGAATATTCCCTGCTCTGCGGTGAGAAAAGCTCTTATCGAATTTTGTCTTAAAAAAGTCCAGATTTTGCTGTACATAGTAAATCATCTCCTAAAAAATAATTATAAGTTTTAAGGCGGATAATGTCAACATTATTATGCCGAAATAAAAAAACAAAAAATTTTGTAAAAAAATCGAACGTTTGTCTTGACAAACGAATGTTCGTCTGCTATAATCATAATCACAAAGAGAACAAATGTTTTCGCGGAGGATAAATATTATGGGAATCGGAGAAATAATCAGGTCTGTATTTGAATTTGCACTTATAATTTTAACATTAACTGCCGTTATAAATGAACCCAAGATAGCCGCCTTTGAAAAGAAGTTTGCAAGAGCATGTAAAATTCATCTTCGCAACCGCCGTCTGCGCAGGCAGGCTGCGGCTGCGGAAGCGGCATCGCACATTCAGAGCAGAGCGCCCGAGGATTTTGAGGAGGAAGCGGCAGAACCGCGCCTCACTCTGATTGAGTGTGCACACAGAGTAGCATAATTTTAAATTAAGAATGATACGATTCCGGTATCGGGGACTTGTGAAAAATTCATTTTCGCAAGTCCCTTTTTGCTGGACTTTTTGTTATTCATATGTTAAAATAAAGAAAAAAGCCGAGGAGGTTCGCTATGGATAACAAATCAAAGGGCGTTGATGCTTATTTTACACGAAATAAATGGATTTACAGTATCGGCGGCATCGGAAGAGATATGTCCTATGCGCTTTTCACGAATTTTCTGCTGACATACATTCTTTTCACAAGGTCGGTTACAGACAGACAGTTTGCCGTAATCAGCACAATGCTTGTTGTCTGCCGCATATGGGACGGACTTAATGACCCGATTATGGGCGGCGTTGTTGAAAATACCCGAACAAAATTCGGCAAGTTCAAGCCGTGGATTCTAATCGGCTGCATAACTAACGGCATAACCGTTGTTGCTATGTTCACAAACCGTCTCCAAGGCTGGAATTTCATATATCTTTTCATTGCTCTCTATCTTCTCTGGGATATAACCTATACGATGAACGATATCGGCTATTGGTCGATGATGCCGTCTCTGACGAGCAGACCCGATAACCGTGATAAAATTGTTGCACTTGCCAACCTGTTCAGCGGTCTCGGAAATCTTGCCGCCGTCGGACTTGTTCCGATGCTCACCGCAGGCTCAAATGCCATCGGAGGAAACTCAATAACCGCTTATGCAGTTGTTTCGGTATTTGTTGTCATAATGTTCATCGTGTGTCAGGTTTTCTGCTGCGCAGGTGTTAAAGAGGACAGAAGCGTAAAAGCGGAAAAAGAAGAAAGAATCGGGCTCAAAAAGATGTTCTCGGTCATTGTACATAATGACCAGCTTCTCTGGGCAACCCTTGTAACTCTGCTTTCAAACCTCAGTCAGGCAATGCTCACGGCATTTGCGGCATATTATATTTACCTTAAATTCGGATATAACGGAACATTTGTTACCATATTCACCGCCTTTTATGCCGGTGCGGCGGGAATACTTCTTATGCTTTTCCCGTTCCTCTGCAAAAAATTCAAAAGAAAGCAGGCGCTTGCCGCTTCGCTCGTTGTTTCCGTTATCGGTTATGCAGGCTTCATAATCGGCGGAACGGTGATACCCGATTCAATCCGTCTTTGGTTCCTCTGCGCCGCGGCACTTGTAACGGGCTTCGGTCAGAACTGGTTCTCAATGGTGGTTATGGTTATATTCACCAATACAATTGAGTATAACGAATATAAAACAGGCTCAAGAGATGAAGCGATTATTTTCTCACTTCGTCCGTTTATGTCAAAGATGTCAAGCGCACTTCAGCAGCTTATCGTTACCGTGGTTTACCTTGCAATCGGTATGACGGGTATTACAAACGGCATTTCGGGGCTTGAACAGAAAGCAAATATTCTCAGCAGTAATGCAAGAGCGGAAAATCTGCCGAATCTTGCCGAAACACTTGATAAGATTGAAGCGGATAAGCTGGCGGATATTCAGAAGGTTCTGTCCTCCGCTCCCGACGGAATGGCGCTCAAGCTTGCACTCTGTATGACCTTTATCCCGATTGTTCTGCTTCTTATCGCCTTTGCGATTATTCGTAAGAAAAACAAAATCGACGAAGCGGAATATGACAGAATGATTGCCGAAATCGAGGCGAGAAAAAAATAAGTGTTCAGTTTTCGGATTACAGTTTTCAGATATTTATAAACTAAAAGCAGGCTTGTGACGGTTTTTGCCGCAAGCCTGCTTGATTTTTATTTGTTTTTAATCAGAAGCTCATTCTTTTCGTCCCAGAGTTTTTGAGAGAGGTCAACATAATAATTATGCGGATTGTCAAATCTCTTAACCTCGTCCCAGAGCGTGTCAATCTGGTCGGCGCAGAATGATTTTATTTCATTGATGTTTTTCTTTTTGAAAACGCATTTTCCCTTTTCAAAAAGCGGCTCGAGAAGCTCACGGGCGGTATAATCCGTAATCACCTTGCGTTTCCATGTGTGAACGGGGTCAAACAGCTCATAGGGCTTGGCGAAATCGGGTTCTTCATCGGCAAGGGTGATAAGGTCGGCAATTGCCTTGCCGTCGGAGTCATAAAGACGGTAAACCCTCTTGTTGCCCGGGGTTGTGATTTTCTGAACATTTTCGCTTATCTTTATTTTCGGAATTATTTTTCCGTCTTTCTTAACCGCAACAAGCTTATAAACTCCGCCGAGAACGGGGCTTGATGATGAAGTTATCAGCCTTTCACCCACGCCGTAGGAATCGAGCTTTGCGCCCTGCAGAATCATATCACGGATAAGATATTCGTCAAGCGAATTTGAAGCCACTATACTGCAATCGGGATATCCTGCTTCGTCGAGCATTTTGCGCGCTTTTCTTGAAAGATACGCAATATCACCGCTGTCAATTCTGACACCCTTCGGTCTTTTGCCGAGCGGCTTGAGAACCTCATCAAAGGTCTTTATGGCGTTTGGTATGCCGGATTTGAGAACATTATATGTATCAACGAGCAGAGTGCAGGAATCGGGATATTCCTTTGCATATGCCTTAAAGGATTCAAGCTCCGTATCGAAAAGCTGAACCCAGCTGTGAGCCATTGTGCCGAGCGCGGGAACGCCGAACATAATGTCCGAAATCGTGCAGGCAGTTCCGGCACAGCCGCCGATATATGCCGCTCTTGCGCCGTAAACAGCGCCGTCAAAGCCCTGTGCACGCCTTGAACCGAATTCCATAATCGCTTTTCCCTCGGAGGCACGGACAATTCTGTTTGCCTTGGTGGCGATAAGGCTCTGATGGTTTATGCAGAGAAGCACCATTGTTTCGATGAACTGAGCCTGAATAACGGGACCTTTGACCTTGACTATCGGTTCACCCGGGAATATCGGTGTTCCCTCTGGAATTGCCCACACATCGCAGGCAAACTCAAAATCGGCAAGGTAATCGAGAAATTCTTCGCCGAAGCCTCTGCCGCGCAGGTATTCAATATCTCCGGCGGTGAATTTGAGATTCGCAAGATATTCAACAAGCTGTTCAACACCCGCCATTATTACGAAACCGCCGCCGTCGGGAACGGTGCGGAAAAACATATCGAAATAAGCAATGCAGTCTTTCATTCCGTTTTTGAAATAACCGTTGGCCATTGTTATTTCGTAAAAATCCGTGAGCATTGTAAGGTTTCTTTCGGATAATTCCATAATACACCCTCTTCTCTGTTTATATATACTATTATGCACTCTTTTGCCATATTTTGCAATAGGAAAAATATTTTTGCTTTATTTTTCAAAGGAAGAAAAATTTAAGCTTTATTATGAATTTTAAGGATTTTATATCTTTTTTACGGCTGCTATTGAAATTTCTCTAATAGTATGATATTATTATTAAAACAAACGGAAATACCGCACAGCCCAAACAAAAAAAAAAAAAAAACAATACAATTTGTATAATCGGTTGGGGAAGGAGAAAATAAAAATGAGAATAAGAAAGCAGTCACTCGGTGACAGAAACATCATCGGCGAAAAGGTTGAAGCAAGACGCAAGGAAATCAATATGAAGCAGAAGGATTTGCTTACTCAGCTTCAGATAAAGGGCATTGACCTCAATGCTTCGGGCCTTTCCAAGCTTGAAGGTCAGCTCAGATATGTAACCGATTTTGAGCTTAAGGCAATTGCAGAGGTTCTCGGAATGAGCGTTAATGCTCTGCTCGGAATCGACGAACAGTAATATAATCCACCCTCTTATATACAACTCCTCTAAAAAGCGGCCGCACCCCTATAGGGGTGCGGTTTGCTTTTTATGCCAAATGATTTGTGTGAAGTAATTTATGCGCTTCGTGAGAAAGCGGCTTGCCGAGAAATTCATCATAAAGAGCGATAACGGACGGATTTTCGTGTGAAAATCTGAGATTATTTGCGCTGTCAAGCTCATAAAGGGTTTTACCTCTGATTTCCGCGCCCTCAAAGCCGTCGCAGATGGGCTGACCTCCGCCGCCTCCGCAGCCGCCCGGGCACGCCATAATCTCAACAAAATCATAGCTTGCTTTTCCGGAGCGTATAGCTTCAATGAGCTTCCTTGTGTTGCCGAGACCGCTTGCAACCGCAGTTCTGAGCTTTATTCCGTTAATATCAAATTCGGCTTCGCGCCACGCGCCGTCATAGCCTCTTACCGCCGTAAATGCTTCGGGAGAGGGATTGCTGCCGGTTACAAGATAATATGCCGAGCGCAGAGCGGCTTCCATAACACCGCCGGTTGTGCCGAAAATTACGGCTGCACCAGTTCCCGTGCCGAGAGGAGAATCAAATTCTTCCTCTTCAAGCTCTGCGGCGTTTATGTGGCAGGCGTTTATAATGCGGTCAATTTCTCTGGTTGTGAGAACCACATCAACGTCCTTTTCGCCCGAGTCTTTCATAATTTCAAGGTCGCATTCGGATTTCTTGGAAACGCAGGGCATAACCGAAACGCAGAATATATCCGACGGCTCTGCGCCGATTTTCTTTGCAAAATATGTTTTGGCAATTGCGCCGAACATCTGCTGAGGTGATTTTGCCGTTGAAAGCTGACCTACCATATCCGGATACTGTGACTTGATAAATCTTACCCAGCCCGGGCAGCACGAGGTGAACATCGGGAATTTGTTTTCGTTCCTGTGAGTGAGCTTTTCGATAAGCTCCGAGCCTTCCTCCATAATAGTGAGGTCGGCTGAGAAATTGGTGTCAAACACATAATTGAAGCCGATTTTTCTGAGTGCGGCGGCAAGACGCTTTTCGGTTGCCTTGCTGCGTTCAACTCCGATGCCTTCACCCCAGGCGGCGCGAACCGCGGGAGCAATCTGAACAACGGTTATCTTTTTGCTGTCGGCAAGAGCATCAAACACCTTTGCCGTATCGTCTCTTTCGTGAAGAGCGCCTACGGGGCAATGAGTTATGCACTGTCCGCAGAGTGCGCAGTCTGCATTCTCAATCTTTTTGCCGCCCGCAACGCCGACGGTTGTTTTTGAACCCGTACCGTTGATATCCCATATACCGAGGCTCTGAACCTTATCGCATATCTGAATACATCTCATACATTTGATACATTTGGATTCGTCCCTGATGAGCGGGAACTCTTTGTTCCACTTGCTTTCGGGTGCGGTTACGGGATAGGGGTTTTCGTAAAGTCCGAGATTTGCGGCAAGACTCTGCAATGTGCAGTTTCCGTTTCTCAGGCAGGTTGTGCAGGAGCTGTTATGCTGTGAAAGAATAAGCTCAACATTGGTTTTGCGTGCTTTTCTCACCTTGGGGCTGTCGGTCAGAACCTCCATACCCTCCGAAACGGGAGTATTGCAGCTTGCGGCAAGCTTTTCGTTTCCTTTGATTTCAACAACGCATACACGGCAGGCGCCGATTTCGTTTATTTCTTTGAGATAGCAGAGCGTGGGAATGCTTATGCCGAGCTGTTTTGCCGCTTCGAGAACCGTTGTTCCCTCGGGAACGCTTACGGATTTTCCGTCAATTTTAAGATTTACCATTTTACGCACCTGCCTCCTCTGAATATTCCGTATCCGAATTTATCACAGCGCAGACATCTTGAGGATTCCTGAGCGGCTTCCTCGTCGGTCATGCAGTATTCCATAAGTGAAAAATCGTTTTTGCGTTCGTCTGCCGGACGCTCTTTCATCGTAACTCTGCCGCAGGGCTTTTTATCAAACAGCGACGGAGCTGGAACATCAATATCAACCGAAATTTCGTGGTCAAAGCCGAGATAAAGGTCAATGTTTCTTGCCGCCGTTTTTCCTGCGGCAATTGCTTTTATAACCGTTGCCGGTCCGCTTGCGCAGTCTCCGCCGGCGAATATTCCGGCTTTTTCGGCAAAATCACATTCCGGTGAAGCGGCAATCGAATCACGGTAAAGCGGAAGTCCGAATGCTCCGAACGGCTTTGATTCAATTGCCTGACCGATTGCAACGATAACAATATCAACATCTGCTTTAACCTCGGGCAATGCGGCGGCTGAAACGGACGGTCTGCCGTCCTTTCCGACTGCACCGATTAACTGCGGCTGAAGATAAAGCACTTCGGCTTTGCCGTTGCCCTCAATTCTGACGGGAGCCATCATCGTAACAAGCTCGCAGCCCTCGGCAGCAGCGCCCTCAACCTCCTCGGGCAGAGCGGTCATATCAGCCTGTCTGCGTCTGTAAACTATGCTGACACTTTCCGCGCCGAGACGGATACTTGAACGGGCGGCGTCCATGGCAACATTTCCTCCGCCGATAACGGCAACCTTTTTGCCGCTGAAATCGGGATATTCGCCGTCACCTATTCCTCTGAGAAGCTCAACTGCGGAAATAACGCCGGGCAAATCCTCGCCGTCAATGCGGAGCTTTTTATCCGTATGAGCGCCGATTGCAATATATACGGCGTCAAATTTGTCGGAAATTTCCTCAACGGAAATATCTTTTCCTATTTCAACGCCCTGAGTTACTTTAATTCCGGTTTCAAGAAGAACATCTATTTCACTTTGCAGAGCTTCACGGGGCAGACGGTAGCTGGGTATGCCGTAGCGGAGCATACCGCCGAGATACTTTCTCTTTTCAAAAACCTCAACCTCGTGACCCATAAGGCGAAGATAATATGCGGCAGTCAGACCAGACGGGCCTGCGCCGATAACGGCAACCTTTTTGCCTGTCGGTTCGCCGCATTTTTCTGCGGGAACATAGCCTGCTTTTTCTGCGGCAAATCTCTTTATGCCTCTGATGTTGAGTGCATCATCGGTCATATTTCTGCGGCAGCCCTTTTCGCAGGGGTGCTCACAGATGAGTCCGCAGACCGACGGGAACGGATTATCCCTGCGGATAATGCGAACGGCATCGGCATATCTTCCGGCATTAACAAGTGCAAGATAAGCGGGAATATCAACCTGAGCGGGGCAGAGTGCCGAGCAGGGAACCGTATGTTCTTCTCTTGCGGCGCACCAGTTGTTATTTATATGGCTTTCAAAATCGTCACGGAATG
Source organism: Acutalibacteraceae bacterium (assembly GCA_045600535.1). Classification (GTDB taxonomy): domain Bacteria; phylum Bacillota; class Clostridia; order Oscillospirales; family Acutalibacteraceae; genus CAG-177. The sequence continues at coordinate 11,540 of JAZRYD010000037.1, forward strand.
CACGAACGCTGTCAAGCGCAATTTTGCCGGCATTATAGCCGATTGCGCAGTCGGCGGATTCGGTTATCGCTTCCGCGGTTTTTTCAATCAGCGCAATATCCGAGCTTTCACCATTGCCGCTGAGTATTCTTTCAAATATTTCGGAGAGCTTTGCAAGACCAACTCTGCACGGAACGCATTTTCCGCAGCTCTGTGAGAGGCAGGAATTTATCATTGAAGCGGCTACATCTACGGGACATAAGCCCTGCTGACTTGCCGCCAGACGGGAGTTCATTTCTTTTTGCAGATTTTCAAGTGCAAGTTGATTTTTGTTTTTTGAGATTAAACTCAGCTTGTTCAAATTTTATCATCCTCTTTCCGAAAGGTATATAATAATGATATAATATATAGAGGGAATTTTCAATAGAAATTTTAATTTTGCGCAAGTGTAATTGACATTTTTATTACCTTATGCTACTATTTTTTTAAATCAGACAGTTTGGAGAATGAAAATGAAAGCGTTTCTCAGAAAGCTTATCCCCGTTGAAACGAGGTTTAAGGTTTTCAGATTCATAAACAGTATATTTTTTGCGCTTTGCAAGATTGTGCCCGTAAAGAACCGAGTGTTTTTCTATACGATAAGAGCGGACGGAAAACTGCTTGAAAACAGCAGAATGGTTTATGATGCGTTGAACTGCGAAAAGGCGGTTTTTGCGAAAAAGCTTCCGCATTCGCAGAGAATACAGCCGAAAATCTGCTATTATCTGCTGACGAGTAAGGTTATCGTAACCGACGATTATGTGCGGTATCTGCGTTCGGTAAAATTAAGAAAAGGGCAAAAGGTTATTCAGATATGGCACGCCTGCGGAGCGTTCAAATGCTTCGGACTCGATGCACCGTCAAAGCTTACGCCCGAGCAGGAGAGAGCAACACATTCGCAGTATTCCGCCGTGGCGGTAACGGGTGAGGATTGCAGAAAATTCTATGCCGGAGCGTTCGGAATAAGCGAGGAAATCTGTTTGCCGCTCGGACTGCCGAGAACGGACATTCTTTTTGCCGAAAAAGAAAATATGAGGGCGGAATTTTTCAAAAAATATCCGCAGTTTAAAGGTAAAAAGATATATCTTTACTGCCCGACCTTCCGTGAAAAGGACGGTGAAAAAGTCAGATACAATCCGGATATAGATTGGAAAATACTCAACGCATCACTTGAAAATGAAGTGTTTATCGTGAACCGACACCCGATAATGGATTATGAGCTGCTTGACGGCGAATATGAAAATATATTTGACCTTTCCGAAGAATCAACGCTGATGCTCACGGCGGCAAGCGATGTGATAATAACCGATTATTCATCGGTTGTTCATGATGCCTGTCTGCTCGGCGTTCCCGCCGTATTTTACTGTCCGGATTATAAGGATTATGAAAGAAGCTTTTATCTGAAATTTCCCGAAGATTTGCCCGGGGAGATGATAACCGACGGCAAAGAGCTTCTTGAAACGGTGCGCAGAACGCAAAAAGACCCGCCGCTTGACCGAATTGAAAAATTCAGAAAAGGGCAGGTCGGTGCGTGTGACGGGCATTCAACCGAGCGCGTTGCACGGCTTATTGAGAGTTGGCTGAAATAACGGCATTGAAAATCCTCTCGGTGCTGTTTTCATCAAGATAATCAAAATTGAAATCCCTGAATTTCCGAAGCTTTTCTTCGGCGGTTCGGGGTTCTTTTATTTTGTCAATTACAACATCAAAGGTTCGGACAACAGCCCCGGGAACGTAACTTTCATAATCAAAATAAAACGAACGCTCATTTTCGTAGCTTTCAAGGTCAAACGCAAAGAAAATGCAGGGCTTTGAAAGCAGAGCAAAATCCATACATACCGATGAATAATCGGTTATCAGCGCCGAGCAGATGTGAGTGAGCATTCCGATATCCTCTTTTGAGACATCTGCTGCGCCCTCAATCGGAGCGGCTGAATTTATCTGCGGGTGAAGCTTGATAAGAAGCGCATATTCGCTGCCGAGAACGGAATTGAATTTTTCGGCATCAATATGCGAAAGCAGAGCGGAATCGGCGGCAGGGTCGTCCCTGAAGGTGGGGGCATAAAGCACGAGCTTTTTATTTTTGCATTCGGGGTGAGATAAGTCAAATTTCCTGCGGAGCGCTTCGGTGTCGCAATTTGAAAGAAGCTTATCAACTCTCGGAGAGCCGAGTGCAAGCACTTTTTTTCTCTCCGCTCCGAAAGCTTCGGCATAAATATCCGCAACATTTTCGGAAGAACAAATTATATAATCAAGCTTTTCCGAGCAGGCTTTTTCGCGCTCTCTGACATCATCGGTGAGCGGTGCGGAAAGACCGAATTTTTTGAATGCGCCCTCGGCGTGCCAAAGCATTGTAATAATCGCATCGGGTGAAAAATTCAGCCTTGCCATGGGCATAAAATTATCGTTGAGAAAAATATATTCCGATGTGGCAAGAGCCTTTGCACCGACGGTAAAAAATCCGATTGCCTTAAAAACCGAGCGTAGGGGGGAGGAGGATTTGAATTTAATATCGTTAGTGGTGATGAAAACGGTTTCAAATCCGCCCTTTTGTTCAACATATTTTTTCATAACGCCGAGAGAATCATTTTCACCGCCGTTGTGAGGAGCAACAAAAGCAACACGGTTTTTCTTTATCGGAAAAATCTTTCTGCTTAGATTGAAGAAGAAAGCATATAAGGCATAGAAAAATTTTTTCATGCTTATCCCTCTGTTATTTCTTAAACTTTAAAAACAAGAATGCGCCGCACTTGGTGAGGAACGGCGGGAATATGCCGAATTTCGGGTGTGTCTTAAGAAAATAAATCACTCTGAGCAGACGGCTGTCAACAGCTTTTTTGCCCGAGAGGGTTATTACGATTTTACCCTTCGGCTTTTCGCCGAACAGACGCATATTTTCAAACGGTTCATCGGGCAGCTTTTTTAACAGCAGCTCAAATTTCGGCATTGACTGGTGATAGATTGAGCGTATGAACGCTTCCGACGGCTCGGCGGCGTTCACTTTTATGCTTATTTCGGGAGCTTCGGCAGCTTCACGCCTTGACGGCAGAGGTTTGCCGAGTTCCTTATATTGAACATCGCATTTCTTTATATTTTCCGCCGTCATACGAGAACGGAGTGCTTCACATTTTTCACTGATAAACGCAAGACATTCATTGTCTGCACCCCATAAAAGACGGTAAAATTCATTCATCAGAGTGCAGTAGGTTTTGCGGATAAGCTCCTGACGGTAATCTTCTTTATCGGCGCAGGCGCAGTCTGGCTTTGAAAGCGCAATTTCGGCTTGCGTTTTAATAATTTCCATTGAGGCACAGAAATCGGTGAGATATTTCATACTTATTCTCTGCGTAACCGACGGATGCTCAATGGGGTCGCAGCGACGGTATTTTGAAACGGCATTCGGAACTCCCGTTATTTTGGGCAGAACCGAATAAATGAAGCTCATATTGAAAGCGCCGTCCTCGGTATAGCTTGTGGGCGGAAAGAGTACGCCCGATTTGAGCAGAGCCTCGGTGCGGAATGCTTTATTTCCTATCGGGAAATTCCAGATGAGGCGCTTATCAAAGCAGTCAATAACCTTTTCCTCGGAAAGCTCCTTTGTAATCGGGTTATCCTCCTCGCTCCCGAAGCCGAACCGTCTTAAACGGATTATTGCCATATCGGCGTTTTCCGCTTCCATTCGGTTATAAATCAGCTCAAGCGTGTTTTCTTCAAGCAGGTCATCGCTGTCGTGAAACATACAGTATTTGCCCTCTGCATATTTCAATCCGTGATTTCTTGCCGAAGAAACGCCGCCGTTGGACTGATGAACGGCGATAATATTGCCGAATTTTCCGGCGTAGGAATCAATGATTTTGCCGGTTGAATCCGCCGCACCGTCATCAACAATAATAATCTGTATATCCTTAAGAGACTGAGCAAGAAGGCATTCAACGGTTTCGCCGATGAATGCCTCGCAGTTGTATGCCGGTATGATAACTGAAAATTTATAATTCATATTATTTCATCCATTTAAGAACGGTTTTTCCGAAATTGCGGCTTATATCCTGCGCAAAGGCGGCGTGAATATCGGGTATACCGTGAATTTCAACAACGCTTCCGATGATGTTTTCAAGATATTCCGCAATCTGCGGATTTTCTTTCAGAATCTGCATTGTGCGTTCAAAATCGGCAACACCGCTTCGGCTTGAGCCGAAAAGACGGAGTCCTTTTTCAAGCACCATTCTCGTATTTATTCCGATGAAGCTTTCGCTCACGCCCATAAGACCGATTGAACCTTCGGGATTTATCATATCTATTATCTGAGCGATTGCAAAACGGGAAGCCTCTCCGCCGACACATTCAAAGCCATGGTCAATAGTTAATCCCTCGGGAATGTGGTCAACATGGAAAGTACCGTCGGCAAAAGAAAAATATCCGAGCTTTTCATAAACAGTTCCGAAAATATAGAGCTTGGCTTCGGGGCAGAGTGCTCTGAGAATCAGCGCCGTGATGAAACCGACATTTCCGTCACCCCATACGCCGATTGAATTTCTTCTGCCGTGCGAAAATTTTTCAAAACGGCTGACTGCGTGAACGGCAACGCTGATAAGCTCCGCAAAGGAAGCGATTTTCAAATCAAGTCCGTCGGGAACACGCACAAGACGGTCGGGAGCAATGTCAATATAGTCACGCAGAAAACCGTCATAACCGCTTGAACAAAAGTGGCTTGAGCGGCGGTAGTTTTCGGCTATTATATCATCGTCCTCTGTGGGAGTGTTCGGAACGGGAACAACAAGCTCACCCTTTTTGAAATTACCCGTAGGGTCAAAAATAACCCTTGCGGCGCATTCGTGAATGAGTGCCATCGGCAGCTTTTCGCGCAGAGCCTCACGGCTGCGGTTGCCGAGATAATATCTTTGGTCTGCCTTGCAGATTGAAAGATATTCGGGGCGAAGAATAACGCTGTTTTTTAAGTCCGGCTCGGTGCAGGCAACATCAATCATGCCCGGTGCAACGAGTCTGTAAACTGCATTTATCATTTATCTTCCTTGCCTTTCAGGAGCGTCTGGGCAACCTTTAAATCATAAGGATAGGTTATTTTGATATTGAAAACCTCGCCGTTTACCATATAAACCTCTTTATTCTTTATTGAGAATATTTTGCAGGCATCGGTGAGAATTGCTTTTTCTTCCTCGGTGAGACTTGCAAGAACTCTTTCAAGCTCTTTAAGACGGAATGACTGCGGAGTCTGACCCTGATACATTTTTTTGCGTTCGGGAATGGAGCTGATGAAGCTTCCGTTTTCGCTTTCAACGATTGTATCCGTTGCGGGAATTACCGTATCGCAGGCGCCGTATTTGATGGCGGCTTCAACATTTTCCTCTATCATTCGGTGAGTCAGAAACGGTCTTACCGCATCGTGAGTAACAAGCACGGTATTTTCATCGGTCTCATAGTTTTCCTCTATATAGGAAATGGCGTTTTCGAGAGTACCGTTTCTTGTTTCGCCGCCCTGAATAACGGTTATCTTTTTGCCCTCGGGAATGAATTTCGCAACCAGCGAACGGGTGTGGGCAACCCACGGCTTCGGGCAGAGAACAAGAATCTCGTCTATTTTATCGTTTATGAAGAATTTTTCAATGGTGTGGATAATAATGGGCTTTGTGCCGAGCTCAAGATACTGCTTCGGCGTATCGGAATTGCCCATACGGCTGCCTATGCCGCCTGCAAATACTGCGGCGAATACCATATTTATCTTCCTTTCTTATTTCTTTTTAACCATTTCATTGTACTGAGCGCAGATTTCCTCCGCCGTACCCTGAGCGATGATTTTTCCATGGTCAAGAATAATTGCCTTGTTGCATATGTTCAGAACCTGTTCGGTGCTGTGTGAAACAAAAAGAACGGTTATTCCCTTTTCAAACATAGAACGGATTTTATTTTCGCTTTTCTTTCTGAATTTGGCATCGCCTACCGAAAGAACCTCATCGAGAATTAGTATTTCGGGTTCAACCGCCGTTGCAATCGCAAAACCGAGTCTTGCACGCATACCAGATGAATAATTCTTAACGGGAACATCAATAAATTCCTTAAGCTCGGAAAATTCGACTATTTCATCATATTTCGTTTCGATGAATTTTCTCGAATATCCCATTGTTGCGCCGTAAAGAAAGATATTTTCTTTGCCGGAATAATTCATATCGAAGCCCGCACCCAGCTCAAGCATCGGAGCGATAACGCCGTCAACCTTAACCGTTCCCTCGGTGGGCTTGAGAACGCCCGAAATAACCTTCAGCAGAGTGGATTTTCCCGCTCCGTTGAAGCCGAGAACGCCGACTCTGTCACCCTTTTCAACGGTGAATGTAATATCCTTGAGCGCCCAGAACTCGGTAAAATGGAGCTTGTGCGTAACGAGCTTTATGAAATATTCCTTTATGTTGTCAACCTTTTCTTTGTTGAGGTTGAACAGCATACTCATATGTTCAACTGTTATTGCCGGTTTACTCATAGTATCTCCTTCCGTTAAATATGGAGAATGAATTTATCCTGCTTCTTATAAAATGCAATAAATCCGATAAGAACGGTCAGCAGGCTGAAGCCGAGCGAATAAAGCAGATGATTTATGCTGAACATTCTTCCGTAAAGCACACAGCAGCGGAACATTTCCGTTATGGAATACAGCGGATTTGCCATAAGCATATATTTGAATATCGGAGTGTCGATTTTAAGCTGGTCTATCTGATAGAAAATCGGGGTCAGATAGAAAAGAAGCATACAGAATACTTCATAGAGATATTCAATATCTTTGAAAAACACCTCAAGCGTTGAAAGGATAAGACCCACTCCGAGCGAGAGGATAAGCAGAACGATTATCGGTATCGGGAAAAGGAAGATATATCCCGTAATGTGAGGCGGTTCTGCCGAGAAGAAATAAAAGTAAATGATGAAGCAGGCAAGAACCGAAAGAGAAATAACAAATGTTACGAAGTTTGCGATAACATTTGAAAGGGGATAGATGTATTTCGGAACATAAACCTTTTTTATGACCGAAGCGCTGTTTCTGATTGAACGCATCGCCCTTTTGGTTGCCTGAGAATAAAATTCGTAAATCAGTCTGCCGCACAGCAGATAAATGGGATAATTTACGATAAGAGCGCCTTTTCTGCCGAAAACATTTCCGAAGATGATAACGAGAATTATCGTTGTCATCAGCGGCTGGAGAAAAGTCCAGAACATACCGAGAACCGAATCACGGTACTGGAGCTTTATATTTTTGCGTACTATTTCATAAAGCAGAAATCTGTACTTATAGAAATTTTTGAAATATTTCATATCCGTTTACCAAACTCAGCGCTTGCCGAGTTCCCATTTTGCAAAATAGCTGAACATTGACTTGATGTGGATAATTTTCAGTTTGAAGTTTCTTTTTGAATCTCTGCCCCATTCGTGATAAACCGTTGCATCGGGGTAATAAAGAACCTTGCTCACACGGTTAACCTCACGGGTGAGGTCGCAATCCTCAAAATACATAAAATAACGCTTATCAAATCCGCCGAGCTGCCTGAAAAGCTCTGTTCTGATGAACATAAAGCAGCCGGTCGAATTGCCCACCTGAACGGGCTTTGACAAATCCTCGTCAAGCATTGCATATTCTTTCAGAACCGCCGAGGGTTCTCCGTTTCCTCTCATACGGCTTGCAATCAGATAACGCAGAGTGGGTTCTCTTTTACCGAGTATCTGCATTCTGCCGTCGGGGAATTTAATCTGCGGAGTGAGCATTCCCGCATCGGGATTTTCATCAAGATAAGCCGCCATTTTCGAGATGATATCATCACGGATAATAACATCGGGATTTATTATGGCATGATAATCCGAATCAAGCAGGTCAAGAACGGAATTGTGTCCCGCTCCGAAGCCGATATTTGAAGCGCTGCGGATTACCGTTGCCTGCGGATAATTTTTTTCGATAAACTCCGGTGTGCCGTCGGTTGAACCGTTGTCAACTATATAAAGGCGCAGAGGAGCTTCGGTGCATTTATAAATGGAGCTTAAAGCATTATCTATTGTTCTGATATTGTTATAAGTCACTATGCACCCGGTAACGGGTTTAGTCATTATTTATATTCCTTTCCAAGGCACAAATTGGAAATCATTTTCAAACGCCATTGAACTTTCTGCTTTGCGGAGGTTTTGCCGCCTGTAACATTGTCGCCGTGACGGCGCCATAAAATCAGAGGCTTGTCCAGCAGAACGACTTTTCTGCCTTTCTTTATTGAAAGCAGAGCAATCCACCAGTCGTGCATCGGTATGCCTTGGGGGAAGGGCATACATTCGGATGCAACCTCCTTTGTGAACGCCATGCAGCAGCCGACGAATGAATTCCTGAGCAGGTTTTTGAAATAGGAAGCGTTTGAGCCGTGCAAAGCAAAATATGACGGCTCGATTATATTAAGCTCTGAGTCAGTAACCTTTGCATCGTGCAGCACAAGCTCCGCACCCTTTTCAAATTCGGCAAGCACCGATTCAACCTTATCGGGAAGCCATACATCGTCCTGGTCACACAGGAAAATTATATCTCCCGTGCAGTGCTTCAATGCGTTTTCAAAATTCCCGACAACCCCTTTGCTCTCACCCTCAACATAGAGAATGCGGCTGTCGTTAAGAGCTTCAACGGCGGCTTTTGTTTTGCCGCGGGGGTTATCGTCGGAAACGATTATTTCACCGTTTTCGCCGAGCTGAGGTAAAATCGAATTTATCTGCTCGGCAATGTATTTTTCACCGTTATAAGCGGCGAGTGCAACCGATATTTTCATCAGTCGATGCTCTTCATTGTGGGGAAGAGGAGAACATCGCGGATAGCGGAGGAATCGGTCAGAAGCATACACATTCTGTCAATTCCGAAGCCGATACCGCCTGTCGGGGGCATACCGTATTCGAGAGCCATAAGGAAATCCTCGTCGGTGGTGTTGGCTTCTTCATCGCCCATTGAAAGCTGAATTTCCTGAGCCTTGAAGCGTTCTCTCTGGTCAATCGGGTCGTTAAGCTCTGAATAAGCGTTTGCCATTTCCCAGCCGTTCATAAAGAATTCAAAACGCTCAACATATTCGGGGTTGGAGGGCTTTTTCTTTGTGAGCGGTGAAATTTCAATGGGGTGGTCCATAACGAATGTGGGCTGAACGAGGTGTTCCTCAACAAATTCTTCAAAGAAGAGGTTGAGAATATCGCCCTTTCCGTGGCGTTCCTCGTATTCAATGTGATGCTCTTTGGCAGCTTTGCGTGCCTGCTCAACATCTTTGATTTCGTTCCAGTCAACGCCTGCATATTTCTTAACGGCATCAACCATTGTGATTCTCTCAAACGGCTTGCCGAGGTCCATTTCGATTCCGTTATAAGTGATTTTAGTTGTGCCGAGAACAACGGAAGCAAGATGCCTGTAAAGATTCTCGGTCAAATCCATCATGCCGTTATAGTCTGTATAAGCCTGATAGAGTTCCATAAGGGTAAACTCGGGATTGTGTCTTGTGTCAACGCCTTCGTTGCGGAAAACTCTGCCGATTTCATAAACTCTTTCCATTCCGCCTACGATAAGGCGCTTGAGATAAAGCTCAAGAGAAATGCGGAGCTTAACATCTTCATCAAGAGCGTTGAAATGAGTTTCAAAAGGTCTTGCCGAAGCGCCGCCTGCATTGGGAACAAGCATCGGGGTTTCAACCTCGATGAATCCCTGACCGTCAAGATACTTTCTGATTTCGCTGATGATAGCCGACCTTTTGCGGAAGGTATCTTTTACTTCGGGGTTCATAATAAGGTCAAGATAACGCCTTCTGTATCTTGTGTCGGTATCGGTCAGACCGTGGAATTTTTCGGGCAGGGGAAGGAGCGACTTTGAAAGAAGGGTCATTTCGCTTGCATGAATCGAAATTTCACCCGTCTTTGTTCTGAAAGCGTAGCCCTTGACGCCGAAGGTGTCACCTATATCGGATTTCTTAAATTCCGCATAGGATTCTTCACCGATTGCATCTTTTGAAACATAAACCTGAATGTTTCCGTTTAAGTCACGGATATTGCAGAATGAAGCCTTGCCCATAACACGCTTGAACATCATTCTGCCCGCAACGGCAACATTGATGGGACTGGCGTCCATAATCGCTCTGCGCTCGTTATAATCTTCGTTAACGGCTGCTCTTGCAGTCTGCTCGTCCATACCGTCTGTATCAACGGGCTTCCTGTCGCCGATAAGCTCTGCTTCATGAGCGTTATATAAATCTTTGACCTCTTCGGAATGATGGGTCTGATTGAATTTTGTGATAACAAACGGGTCTTTGCCTGCCGCCTGAAGAGCTTCAAGCTTTTCAACTCTGATTTTTCTCAGCTCGTTAATATCCTGCTCCTCTTCCGGGGCGGCGTTTACCTTTTTTTCTTCAGCCATTGAGGTGATTCCTTTCTTTTTTACTTGGAAATAGCGAGAACCTTCATCTCGAAAACTTTTCCGTTGGGAGCCTGAACCTTAACAACATCGCCGACTTTTTTGCCCATAACGGCAGCGCCGACGGGTGACATATCGGAGATGATACCGTTTTCGATATCGCTGTTGCCGAGAATCTTATATTCAACTTCTTCATCAAAAGCAATGTCAAGAAGCTTAACCTTTGAACCGGTGCGGACAACCTCTGTTGTAAGCTCTTCCTCGTCAAGAATAACGGCGTTGCGGAGCTCTGCTTCAAGCTTTGCGATTTCGGCTTCCATTTTAGCCTGTTCGTTCATAGCCTCATCGTATTCGGCGTTTTCGGAAAGGTCGCCGTGTGAACGGGCTTCTTTTATTTTTTCGGCAATATCGTCTCTGCCATCGGTTTTGAGCTTGTTGAGCTGTTCGCTGAGCTTGTTATAGTCTTCACGGGTAAGAACTGTTGTCTTTTCCATTTGATTTATCTCCTTTAATTGAAAAATTGGTATATAGAATAAATATATCCATTATCTGCTATATTATATATAAAATATATATAAAAGTCAAGTATTTATTGCTTCAATCAAATCATCGAATGAAGAACTTCCGTTTGTGCGGCGGATATTTATATTTTCATACACCGAATTGCAGTATTCACGGCAGGAGCAAAGCTCGGTCAGCGCACCCGCAAAGTCAACGGGGTCAATGCTTTCGCCGATTATACGGCGGTGTTCATCGGTCAGCCTTATGCCGCTTCCGTGAACGGTTGTATTACCGTGAATCAAGTCCGAATATGTGAAAACGATTTCGGGAATATCGGTGAAATGATAATCGCTTTCGCAGCATATCACGGCATCTCTCAATGAGCCTTTTTCAAAATTATCGCGGAGCATAACGGAAGCGCCGCTTTTTTCATAAGCCTCGGCGCAGTATGGAGCATATATTTCGGGGCGGTCGGTTATGATTTTTATTGAGGAACAGAGCGGGAGAAGCTTATACAGCTTTTCGGCAAAACGGGCATTCGGGTCAATAACATTAAGCGAAAAGGAGCTTGCGGGGAGTGATACAATATTGAAAATTTCAACCGCCGTGTTGAAATTCAGCAGAGCTTTCATTGTTGACGGAACGAATCTTGAAATGCCCGCACCGTCGGGAATATCAATGCTTTTCGGCAAAATGAGCCTTGAGGAATATCGCCCGCATTTTTCTTTTATTTCGTCCGGGTCAAGTCCGTTTTTGCCACAGAAAATTTCCGTTGTCATAAACGGAAGTCCGTGTTCCGTGCGGTATGCGGTCGGCGGCTTTTCGGATATTTCTTTTTTCTGTTTTCTTGCCGCAAAAAATCCTTCACACGGCTCAACGGGCTTAACAACAAAAAACACATTATCACAATCCTTTCCCGTTGAAATTTTATGAGGAAAGTTTTGAAATAATGTGTTTAAATATCTTTAAATATCAGTTCAAGCTCGCCGTCACGAAGCTCACGGCATTGACCCTCTTCAAGCCCGGGGTCAAGCTTCAGCGCCCCTATTCCCGCTCTGTGCAGATGCTCAACATTGTTTCCGAGAGCGGCAAACATTCTTTTTACCTGGTGATATTTGCCCTCTTTTATCTGAATTACGGCGGCAGGCAAACCGTCTTTTTCCGCTGCCTTAACTCTTGCGGGCAGACATTCCGTACCGTCTCCGAGAGTTATTCCGGCTTCAAGCCTTGCAATATCGTTTTCGTCAATCGGGAAAGAGAGGATTGCTTCATAGGTTTTGTAAACATGATGCGACGGGCTCATTATGCGGTGAGCCAGAGCGCCGTCATCGGTGATAATCAGAAGTCCCGTTGTATCACGGTCAAGCCTTCCGCAGGGGAAAAGCGAACGGCGTTTAAGCTCATCGGGAATAATGTCAATAACCGTTTCCTTTGTCGGGTCTTCGGTTGCGCTGATAACCCCCCTCGGCTTATGGAGCATAATATAAATATGTTCTTTAAGCGTAAAGTTATATCCCTTTACGGATATATCGTCATTCTCAATATCTATAAGCTCCTCGGCACGCAGAACGCACCTGCCGTTAACCGTTACGGCGGAATCCTTTATGAGCTGCCTTGCATCACGGCGTGAAACATTGCAGTTGAGCGCTATTAACTTGTCGAGACGCTGTAAGCCCATATTTTCACCACATTTGTAAATTTAAAGTCAGAAGCCGGCGGTTATGTAAGGTAGGAGTGAGGAGTGAGGAGTGAGGAGTTAAGGACGGGCTTCGCCCGTACCCGTTATATAACTGCTTGTGTATAGCTTTTACTTCTGAATTGATATTTGTTGTTTATTCAGAAGTATAGAGTTTAAAAATTACCCATATAAATTCGGCACAAAGTGCCCCTTAATTCCGAACTCCGAATTCAGAATTCCGAATTTAAAAAGGGCTTGTTCATCACAAGCCCTTTTGCGTATCAGGTTAACTTATGCAAGTTCTGCGAAGTATTTGATAGTACGAACCATCTGGCTGGTGTAGCTGTTTTCATTGTCATACCATGAAACAACCTGTACCTGATAGAGACCGTCGCCGAGCTCTGAAACCATGGTCTGAGTTGCATCAAAGAGTGAACCGAACTTCATGCCGATAACATCGCTGGAAACGATGGGGTCTTCATTGTAGCCGAAGCTCTCGGAAGCAGCAGCCTTCATAGCAGCATTGATGCCTTCCTTGGTAACATTTCCCTTAACAACAGCGGTGAGGATTGTGGTTGAGCCTGTGGGAACGGGAACTCTCTGAGCGGAGCCGATAAGCTTGCCGTTGAGCTCGGGGATAACAAGGCCGATAGCCTTTGCAGCGCCTGTTGAGTTGGGAACGATGTTGGCAGCGCCTGCGCGTGCTCTTCTGAGGTCACCCTTTCTGTGAGGACCGTCAAGAATCATCTGGTCGCCTGTGTAAGCATGGATAGTGCTCATGATACCGCTCTGAATGGGAGCATAATCGTTGAGAGCCTTTGCCATGGGAGCAAGGCAGTTGGTTGTGCAGGAAGCAGCGGAGATAATCTGGTCATCAGCTGTAAGAGTATCGTTGTTAACCGAGAAAACGATTGTTTTGAGGTCGTTGCCTGCGGGAGCGGAAATAACAACCTTCTTTGCGCCTGCATTGATGTGAGCCATGCTCTTATCCTTGGAGCAGTAGAAGCCTGTGCACTCGAGAACAACGTCAACGCCGAGCTCACCCCAGGGGCAGTTAACAGCGTCTTTTTCTGCATAAATCTTAAGAGTTTTGCCGTCTACGGTGATGGTGTTAGCTTCGTCATCAGCGCTTACGGTGTGAGCATTTTCGCCAATCTTGCCGCAGTAGCCGCCCTGAGCGGTATCGTACTTGAGAAGATGAGCAAGCATTGAGGGCTTGGTGAGGTCGTTGATAGCAACGATTTCATAGCCTTCTGCACCGAACATCTGTCTGAATGCAAGACGGCCGATACGACCGAATCCGTTAATTGCAACTTTAACTGACATGATAAAAACCTCCAAAAAAGTTTATTATAATTTGACCATAACTATTTTAAACATTTTCGACCGAATATGCAACATTTTTTTTGATATTTATAAATATTCGGTAATCTTAACAAAATTATCCGTTCCACTCATTAAAAGCGTGCAATTCTGCCGAAATATTTATTCCGAAAAAGAAAAATAATCTCATTTATGATATTTTCCGCCGTTTGAAATCATAAAGGCACGGTAAATCTGTTCAAGCAGCATAACCCTTGCAAGCTGATGCGGAAAGGTCATCGGACTCATTGAAAGCCTGAGCTTTGCTTTCTGTTTTACCGTTTCGGAGAGTCCGTGAGAGCCGCCGATTATGAAGCAGAGAGTGCCCGTTCCCGATACGGCGCATTTTTCTATTTCCGCGGAAAATGCCTCCGAGGTCATCGTTTTGCCCTCAATGCACATCGGGAAAACCGCCGCTCCCGACGGGATTTTTGAAAGTATGCGGCTTGCCTCATCGTCAAGAGCCGATTTTATCTGCGAGGGATTCGGTTCTTCGGGAAGTCTGAACGGCGTAAGCTCCGTGATTTTCAGCTTGCAGAATGCTCCGAGCCGTTTTTCATATTCGGCGCACGCCATACGCAGATATTCTTCCTTGAGCTTGCCGATACATATTATTTCAATATTTATCATTGCTTCACACCTCAGAGGATAATCGGTGGGTTATTGTCTCCCGCAACGCAGAGGGAATAATCGCTGTTTTCCTTTGCACCTGCCATGGTCATTGCGGAATGCGTGGTTTCATAGGCGAGTGACGGAAAATTATTTTCCCTGCTCAGGTGACCGAGAACAAATCTTGTTGTGCCGCTTTTCAGCAGGCATACCGCCGCATCTGCACAGACCTCATTTGAAAGATGTCCTCTGTCGGAAAGTATTCTTTCCTTAAGAAAATACGGATACGGGCCGTTGCGAAGCATACCCACATCGTGGTTGGATTCAAGCAGGATAAGGTCGCTGCCCGAAAGAGCGTCAATAACCCTGGGGAGTATCATTCCCATATCGGTTGCAACCGATATTTTTTTGCCGTCGGGTGTCTGAACACCGTAACCCGTGCTTTCGCGGCTGTCGTGCGGGGTTTTAAAGGGCTTCACGAATATTCCGCCGACCTCGTAGCCGTTTTTCGGCATTTCATAGGCATTGAATTTTCCGTTGAAAACTCCCGCATCGTCCATACCCTCAAGCGTACCCCGTGAGGCATAAACATTTACGCCGTATTTTGAGGCGAATACCTTTATTCCGCCGATATGGTCGCTGTGCTCGTGAGTGACGAAAACGGCACCTATCGAAGCGGGGTCAACAC
Source organism: Acutalibacteraceae bacterium (assembly GCA_045600535.1). Classification (GTDB taxonomy): domain Bacteria; phylum Bacillota; class Clostridia; order Oscillospirales; family Acutalibacteraceae; genus CAG-177. The sequence goes on from JAZRYD010000037.1 coordinate 26,804, forward strand.
CTATATCTCTGAGAGCGGTTTCGGTTTTCTTTGCGCTCACTCCGATGTCAATGAGTATTCCCGATTTTTCCGTGCCTATGTAAGTGCAGTTTCCGCTGCTTGATGAAAAAAGTGAACAGAATTTTGCCATATATACCTCAAAAAAGGGCTATCAAACGATAGCCCGTAATTTATTTATCCGACTGTTGAAAGCTCGTTTGCGTCGGGATAATAAACCCTCTTAATATCCGCGCCGATTGCCGAGAATTTCTCAACAACGTGTTCATATCCTCTGTCGATATGAAGTATATCTTCTATTTCGGTTGTACCCTTTGCGGCTATACCGGCAATTATCATTGCGGCTCCCGCACGCAGGTCATCGGCTTTAACGGGCGCACCCTTGAGACCTTCAACGCCCTGAATGACTGCAATCTGGTTATCAACGCTGATTGAAGCACCCATTCTGTTAAGCTGCTCCGTATAGCGGAAACGGTTTGACCAGATACCCTCATTTATGATGCTTGTGCCCTCTGCGATTGAAAGCAGAACCGCCATCTGAGGCTGCATATCGGTGGGAAAGCCGGGGTGAGGCATCGTTTTGATGTTGCATTTACCCGGTTTTCTGTTAAGCGCAACGCGAACCGCATCGTCATATTCCTCAACGACTGCACCGCATTCAATAAGCTTGCTTGAAATTGATTCAAGGTGTTTGGGAATAACATTTTTAATAAGAACATTTCCGAATGAAGCCGCAGCCGCAACCATAAATGTTCCCGCTTCAATCTGGTCGGGAATTATGGAGTATGTGCAGCCGTGAAGCTTTTCCGTACCTCTGATTTTGATAACATCCGTTCCCGCGCCTCTGACATCCGCTCCCATTGAGTTAAGGAAGTTTGCAAGGTCAACAATGTGCGGCTCTTTGGCGGCATTTTCGATAACTGTCAAGCCCGAAGCCTTTACAGCGGTGAGCATGATATTTACCGTTGCGCCGACGGAAACCATATCAAGATAAATCGGGCTTCCGGAAAGCTGTTCGGCATATGCATCAACGATTGCGTTATCTTCAATCGAAACATTTGCTCCGAGAAGCTCAAAGCCTTTTATGTGCTGGTCAATCGGTCTGGGACCGAGATAGCAGCCGCCGGGCATTGCAACCTTTGCCTTGCCGAATCTTCCGAGCAGAGCGCCGATAAAATAATACGAGGCTCTCAGATGCTTTGTCATTTCATGAGAAATCACATATGAATTGACAAATCTCGAATCTATTTCTATTGTGCTGCTGTTTATAAGCTTAACGCTTGCTCCGATTTGCTTTAAAGCCTTCATCATATAGCTTACATCGCTTATCGAGGTGGGCAGATTTTCGATTATGCAGATATCCTGCGACAGAATGGCGGCAGGAATAATAGCAAGTGCGGCATTTTTAGCGCCGCTCACGGTTACTTCGCCGTGAAGGGGGGTTCCGCCGTTGATGACAAATTTTTCCAAGAATGTACCCTCTTTCATTCTTTTTCTGCAAAATATATCATAAAGCACACAAAAACTCATTTTATACTTTAGGAATTATATCACACTTTTATGCTTTTGAAAAGACTTTTCGGCAAAAAATATGAAGAATTTGAAAAATTTTTTATCGGTCATAAAAAGAACCGATTTGTTAAATAAATAATTACATTATAGTATTCCGCTCTGTGGCGCACATATATGAGGCAAATTATTTTATTGCACAAACAGCGAAAAATGCTGAAAACAAACGGCTTTTCGGGCTTGAAAGACACATTTTATAAGAATTTTCCGAATGCTTTTGACATTGCCAAAGCACGGTAAATTTGTTGATTTTTAATAAAAAGCGACTGAAATTCACAAAAAATTCAAAAAATATTTTGATAAATTCGTCAATATCTATTGCAAAACGCTTGTCTTTTGTGTAAAATGTATATGTCCCGATAGTCATTTTGTCTAAACTGACAATATCGGTTCTGACAAAGCGCAGACTTAAACATCAGAATGAAGGGGTATTGAATTTATGTCAAACAGAATTTTTCAGGGCCTTGTGCATCAGATGCGTGATTCGGTAGGCAGAACTCTGGGCGTTATTGACGAAACAGGAACAATAATCGCCTGCAGTGAGCTGAGTAAAATAGGTGAGGTTATCTCCACCGCCTCGGAGGCTTTTGCGGATAATGAGCTTCATTATATCGGCGGTTATACTTTCTGCAATTTCGGCTCGCATATTCAGTCGGAATATGCCGTTTTTGTGGAGGGCGTTGATGAGCTTGCCGGCAGATTTGCCGCCATTTGCTGCGTGTCCCTTGAAAATCTGAAGCAGTATTACGAAGAAAAATTCGACAGAGGAAATTTCATCAAGAATGTCATACTCGACAATATTCTTCCCGGGGATATTTATCTTAAATCCCGTGAGCTCCGCTTCAACAGCGAAGCAACAAGAGTTGTTATCCTTATAAGAATTACCGACCATAACGATGCATCGGTATTCGATACTGTTCAGAATCTTTTCCCCGATAAGAATAAGGATTTTGTTATTAACATAAACGAGCATGATATCGCAATCGTAAAAGAAGTTAAAAACAATATTGAGGGCAAGGACCTTGAAAAGCTTGCACGCTCAATATCGGATTCACTCAGCACGGAGCTTTATACTCACGTGCTTGTCGGCATCGGGACAACGGTTGAGGGAATAAAAGACCTTGCCCGTTCATTCAAAGAGGCTCAGATAGCTCTCGAAGTAGGAAAGGTATTTGACACCGAAAAGACCATAGTAAGCTATGAGAATCTCGGCATTGCCCGTCTTATTTATCAGCTGCCCACAACGCTTTGCGATATGTTCCTGAGAGAGGTATTCAAGAAAGGCTCTATTGACAGTCTTGACCACGAAACGCTGTTCACCATTCAGAAGTTCTTTGAAAATAATCTGAATGTTTCCGAAACATCGAGAAAGCTTTTCGTTCACAGAAACACTCTTGTTTACAGACTTGAAAAAATCAAAAAGCTTACGGGTCTTGATTTGAGAGAATTTGACGATGCAATCGTATTCAAAGTAGCTCTTATGGTTAAAAAGTATCTTGATGCAAAGCCGATTAAATATTGATAAGCATCAATAATACTTCTCGTAATTTTATTTTGGGGATTTGATACTGTGATAAAATTTGAAAATGTTTCCAAAAAATACGAAAACGGAACAATCGCCCTTAAGGATATAAATCTTACCATTGAGGACGGAGAATTTGTTTTCGTTGTCGGTTCGTCCGGCGCGGGCAAGAGCACATTTTTAAAGCTTATGATGCGCGAAGAGGTTCCCTCTGCGGGAACTCTCACCATTGACGGAACCGTACTTAACAAAATGCGTAAAAAGAATATTCCAAAGCTTCGCCGCAAGCTCGGAATAGTTTTCCAGGATTTCAGACTCATACCCACGATGACCGTTTTTGACAATGTTGCATTTGCCATGCGTGTTATCGGCACAAAGGAAAAGAAAATCCGCCGCAGAGTGCCTTATCTGCTCAGCCTTATGGGACTTAACGATAAGGCAAGATGCTATCCGAGAGAGCTTTCGGGCGGCGAACAGCAGAGAGTTGCACTTGCAAGAGCGCTTGCAAACGATGCGGATATCATCATAGCGGACGAGCCTACGGGAAATGTTGACCCGCAGATGAGTTATGAAATCGTTGAACTGCTTATGCGTCTTAACGAAACCGGTACAACGGTTATTATGGTAACGCACGAGCACAGCCTTGTAAAATGCTTTGATAAAAGAGTTATCACTCTTGATAAGGGCAGTCTTGTGGCTGACGGCGATACGCTTATCAGAGAAGCGGCAACGGCTCATATCAACGCCGTGAGCGAAATGACAAACGAAAATGTTGAGCTTCCGGAGGAGGATTATTCCGTATATGCCGAAAACATTGAGGCGGAGGAAGCGGCAGAAGAAGAGGAAGAAGAAAAGCCCTCCGAAAAGGAATTTTCGTTTGAAGATATAGGCATTTCGCAGGAAACGCTGGAGCACATAAAAGAACTTGTTGACGACGGAGGCGAGAACTGATGGGAAAGCTTGGTTATCTTACTAAAGAGGGCTTCCGTAACCTGAAAGTCAATAAGCTCATGAGCTTTGCCTCAATAACGGTTCTTTTCAGCTGTCTTATGCTGGTGGGAATAGCGTTTATGATGCTGGTTAACATTCAGGCGTTTATAACCGGAATAGAATCCGAAAATGTCATAATGGCTTATGTTGACGACGGAACATTCGATTATCAGCTCCCGGGAACGGAAAACACGCTCAGAAGCATTCCGGGTGTTGAGAATGTTGAAAGAGTTGAAAAAGACGCCGCATACAAAGAAATACTCGACGGTCTTGACGATGAACTGAGAATCTATCTTGAAAGCGTAAATGAAAATCCGCTTCCGAATGCATTCAGAGTTACCGTTGCGGATATGTCGCAGTTTGAGTTCGTTGTTGCTCAGGTTAAGAACACCGAAAATATTATGCGTGTTCACGAAAACAGCGAGCTTGCGGGCAAGCTTTCAAATATCAGAGATTCCGTTACATATATCAGTATCGGAATAATCGCTCTGCTTCTGATAGTTTCTCTTTTCATTATTTCAAATACCATTAAAGTCACTATGTTCAGCAGAAGGCTTGAAATAAGCATAATGAAGAGCGTGGGCGCAACAAATTCGTTCATTCGCTGGCCGTTCATCGTTGAGGGCATTATCATCGGTATCATTGCCGGTCTGCTTGCAACGGGTGCGGTTTGGGGCTTATATGAATTTGCACTCGGCTCATTCATCGCAACATTCTCATCCTTCGGCAATATGAAGCCGATTGAATTTCTTGACTATGCGCCGTATCTTGCGGCGGCATTTGTCGGAATCGGAATCTTTACCGGAATATTCGGCAGCTCTTCCTCTATAAGAAAATATCTTAAGGAAAGGAAGTTTGTTGAACTTGAAGATTGATTTCAGAAAAATACTCTGTATAATTTTTGCTGTTATCTGCACTGCAGCGGCGGTTACATATTATCTTCCGAGAGCCTCGGCTGATGAAACGCTTGACCAGATGCAGAAGCAGTATGAAGACCTTGAAAAGCAAATACAGCAAAACAATCAGAAATTAGACGAAGTAAACGGTGAGATAAAGGATAACAAAGCGAAGCTCAAACAGATAAACGGCGAGATAAGTGCCATTGAGTCTCAGATTGATATTCTCGACAGCAGAATAGACAAGCTCAATTCAAATATCGGAAGCTTGCAGAATAAAATCGACACAACTTCCAATGATATTGACGATATAAGCAACCAGATAGTTGAAATAAACGCTCAGATTAAAATGACCGATGAGCTTATGAACGATACGAGAACGCTGCTTCTCGGCAGGCTCAGAGAAAATTATATGGCGGGCGAAGCCTCAATGCTTGAGGTAATCTTTTCTTCAAAAGATATTTCAAGTTATTTTGCAAGAAAAGAGCTTATGACAAGAGTTTCGGAAAACGATGCAAAGCTTATTCGGAATATGGAAGCTAAGATAAAAGAGCTTAACGACCTCAATAAGCAGCTTGCGGAGCAGAAGACTGCTCTTGAGGGCAAAAAGGTTGAGCTCGGTGAGCAGGTTGCTTCGCTCAGTGCTCAGCAGACAGACCTTGAGGGCAGCAAAAGCACTCAGGAGAACAAAAAGAAAGAAGTAGATTCAAAATACAGAGAGGTTCAGGGCATAATAAATGAGCTTGACCAAGACAGCGCCGAATACAAGGCTGCCATTAAGGCTCAGGAGAAACAGCGTGAAGCCCTGGAAGCTCAGATTGATGAATACATCAGACAGCACGGCTCAAAGCAGGGCGATACTCCCGATGAGGCCTATCAGAATGACGGCAATATGATGTGGCCGGTTAAGGGAAGAAGCACAATGACCGCAGGTTATCCCTCATATCCGAGCGGAGGCGCTCATTGGGGAATTGACATCTGTGTCTGCGATGCGAACGGCAGCACGAGAGATTCAAACGGCAACAGCCTTTCATACGGTGAGCCCTATTATGCTGCACAGGGCGGCAAGGTTATGATTGCTCATAATGACGGAAGCTGGAACTCGGGCTTCGGCAATTACTGCGTTATTGACCACGGTGACGGTACCATGACGCTTTACGCTCATTCAAAATCGCTTGTCGTTTCCGAGGGAGACATTGTTCAGAAGGGTCAGAAGCTCGGATATATCGGAGACACCGGAAATGTTACCGGCCCTCACCTTCATTTTGAGGTCAGAGAGAAAAATGCGGACGGCTCAGTCAGCAGGGTTCAGCCTCTGAAATATGTATCAAACCCGGGATATTGATAAAAAACCGAAAGGAGACGGCTTAAATTGAATAAGAAAATATCTGTCGGTTTATGCCTTTCTCTGGTTATTATCGCAGTTGCCGCAACGTTCACGGGAACGATGGTGGCTTCAAAGCAGATATATAACGGCATAATCAATAATATTTCTCAGCGTTCGCAGACCTACGAATCGGTTTACGAAATAAGCAAGATTATTTCAAGCTATTTTTACGGCAGTGTTGACGACAGAAACCGTCTTAACAGCGCTCTTGCGGAGGGATATGTTAACGGTCTGGGAGATTCAAACAGTGTTTATCTGAACGCTTCGGAATATGCGGATTATACCGCAAAGCTCAACGGAGGGCTTACGGGAATCGGCATTGAAACCGCCTATGATTACGCCAAAGGTGCGTTGGTGATTACGAATGTTTATCCCGATTCACCTGCCGAAGAAGCGGAGCTTAAGGTTTTTGACAAGATAACCGCTGTGAATGATATAACCGTAACAAGAAACAATTATGCGGCGCTCCGTGAGAAGTTTTACGGAAACCGTCTCACCTCGGTTCGGATTGAATATGAACGAAACGGCGAAACCAAGGTTGTTGAACCGCTTCTCGGATTTTCGATTCCGAGCGTTACGGGATACCTTAACGGCAATGTGGGATATATAAAGATAAACGGCTTCTTCAAGAATACCGCCGATGAGTTTAAAACCCTCATCACAAAGCTTCGTGACGAGGGAGCGGAAAGCGTTATATTCGATGTGAGAAGTACTTCCGAGGGGACGGTTGACTATGCCGCAAAGGTGATAGATGTTATCGTTCCGGCAATATCCGGAAATATCGCCGTCGCAAAGGATAAGAACGGAAATGTATATAAGGATAAGATTTATACCGCCGAAAACAGCAGCTTTATTATGCCGAGCGTTGTACTGATAAACTCATACACCAAGGGTGCGGCAGAGCTTTTTGCCTGTGATATGAGAGACATAAATCAGGCTCAGCTTGTGGGCACAAAAACTGCGGGAGTAGGCACAATGCAGGAGCTTTTCACGCTTGAGGACGGCGGTGCGGTACTGCTTACCGTTGCGCTCATTGAGCCGAAAGGCGGCGCAGATGCCGTATATGAGGGAGTCGGAGTGACTCCGACAACCGAGGTTACGCTCAGTCACGGAGATGAAGCGAACATCGCACTTCTGACTGCCGAACAGGATAATCAGCTTGCAACGGCATTCAATATGCTGTCGGCTTAAAAGCTTAAAATTTTCTTCTCAGTTCCGTCACTTTTCCGACTACCGTGACCGGCAGAGAAATAATATCTTCATTCATATAAAACATCGGCTCATAAGCCGGATTTTCGGGCACCAGCATTATGCCGGTGTCCTTTTTTATTACCTTTTTAACGGTTGCATCGTTGCCGTTGACAAGCACAACGGCGATTTCCCCGTTCTCAATATCGGGCTGACGGCGGACGATAACCGTGTCTCCGTCTCTGAAAAGCGGAAACATACTGTCACCCTTTATTTTAAGTCCGAAATATTCGCCCCTTGAGGCGGTATCTGCGCTTATTTCTTCGTAATCCAATATATCCTCTATTGCCCCCATCGGTATACCCGCTCTCACATAGCCGAGAACGGGTATTGTTATTTTCTCGTCAAAATCCTCACCGCCGATAAGCTTGCCGACCGAAACTCCGAAAATTTTGGAGAGGGTCAGCAGACTGCTGCTGTCGGGTGAGGTTTTTCCTTTTTCCCATTGGCTGACCGCCGTCTGGTGAACATGGCAAAGCTCTGCAAGCTCACGCTGAGAAAGATTTTTCTGCTTTCTCAATTCTTTTATTATTTCCATATCTTCCTCCTGCCGCTCTGAATGAGCGGCACATCTACATCTTTTTCACACTTGTATTATGAGCTATTCTATTAAAAATGTCAACTATTTTTTTCAAAACATAAAAAATTCTCTTGACAATCGAACAAGTGTTCGTTATAATCAATAGCATAACTCTTAAAAAGGTGGTGACGAATTGGAAAGAAGTCTGTTGACGGAGGAGGAATATTTCGTTTTTCCGTCAGAGGAGGAAATTCAGGCAGCTCAGGCGGCGTGCTGCGGAAGATGCTGTTCTTCGTGCGAAACGCCTGCCGCTTATGCCTGGCGCAGACGCGATATTGATATGGCGGTTCTGCTTGAAGAAGCTGTAAAAAACGAGCTTTCGGAAACGGAAAGAAAAATGATAGAGGAGTATTTTTATAATTCCAAAAAGCTCGTAACAATCGCCGCAGAAAGGGGAGTAAGCGGCGCGGCGGCGGGAAAAAGTCTTGAAAGAGCGCTTGAAAAACTCCGCAATGCGCTTAAATATGTTGTGATGTATCAGCATATCTGTGCCGATGAAAGAGTTGTTCCGCTTGCCGTTCGCAGAGCGGCGGCAATTGCTCAGGCTGAAAAAGCACGGGGAAACACGGCGGGGGAACGGCTTCTGAGTCTGAGAATGCGTGAAAATCTTTCCCGCAAAACGGTGGAAGAGATTCTCGGAATCGAACCTGCAAGGCTCGGATATATTGAGCGTGACGAAAAAGATATACTCGGAACGGAGCTTTTGCTTCTGAGCGGATTTTACGGCGTTTCAGCCGATTACATATTGAAAGGAGAAAACCGATGACGGAAAAAAATGAGCTTTTAAGGCTCGGTGAGGAATACGATGCAGCGGCGGATATAGTTAAGGAGAGAATAGCCGAAAGGCTGAGAAAGCTCAGAATTCTCCGTGCCGCAGGCAAAATGCTTACAGATGATGCGTATATTCTCAAAAGCGAGCTGAATCAGCTTTACAGGGAATATAACGATGCGGTCAACACGGCTTCGTATCTTAAAAATTATTATTCCGAAAACGAAACAATAGAAAAATTACTTGTATAGGAGTTGAAAAATCATAAATAAGAAAATTTGTATCGCCGTCGGCCACGGCAAATCGGTCAGCGGCGGTTATGACAGCGGCGCCGTCAGCAGGGACGGCAAATATCACGAATTTAAAATTGCAAAGGAAATTGCAAAATACGCCTCCGAATATCTCGGCTGTGACCTGATGAATTATGACGGCAGCATTTATCTTGTTGACAGAATAAAGAAAATCAATGCCGGAAATTATGATTTCGTTGCGGAGATTCATCTTAACGCAGGCGGCGGAACGGGAACGGAAACCTATTATTATCACGGCTCACCGACGGGCAAAAAGGCAGCCGATGTGATATGCAAAAATATTTCCGAAGCGCTTGCCGTAAGAAACAGAGGGTCGAAAATACGCCTGGGCAAAAACGGAACGGATTATTTCGGATTTATCAGGCAGACAAAGCCCTGCGCCGTACTGATTGAAACGGCGTTCATTGATAATTCCGATGACCTTGCGAAAATCAGAACCGAACAGGGTATGAAGGACTGCGGAATCGCAATCGGCAGAGCGCTTGAGTCCGTGCTGATGGGCGGCGGTAATCCGTTTGAGGTTGAGGTTTCGTGCCTGAGTCTGAATATCAGAAAGGGTGCGGGAATGGAATATCCCGTTTGCGGTTATCTCAGAAACGGCAATAAGGTTAAAATTGATAAGACCGATGAAAACGGCAGATGGGGCAGGCTGTCCGACGGCAGAGGCTGGATAAATATTACGGACAAGTATGTGAGGAGAAAGTAAAATGGACTGGAATTTACTTTTTTCTTTTCTCGGCTCGGCAACCGGCTGTGTTGCCGGTATTCTTGCTTCGCAGAAGCTCACGAATTACCGTCTTGAACAGCTTGAAATAAAGGTCAATAAACATAATAATCTCGTTGAGCGTATGACCGTCAGCGAGATGAAAATAAAATCAATCGAGGAAAGGATAAACCATAATGATTAAAATCAAAAAAATTCTCGGCAGGATTTCGGAAATTGCCCCGGGAACATGGGTCAGACTTGCGCTGCTTATTGCCGCACTTGTGAATATTTCCGTAAAGCTTCTCGGAGGTAATCCCAACGACAGCGAAGCCTTTGAAAATGTGACAACCGTGATTATTATGGTTGTTACGGCACTTACCGCATATTGGAAAAACAATTCCTTTACGGAGGCTGCAATTGCGGCTGATGAGATTATGAAAAGTCTGAAAAAGTAATTGTTAAATTACACCAAATTTCTATGCGCATAATGTTAATATTAAACAAAAAAAATTTTCAATCCATTTTCTTCTTGACTTATTGCTCTTTCTGAAAGATAATTATAAGTAATAAATATAAGGAGAGATTTATATGGATTTCAGCAACATTATCGCAAAGAAAAAAACATATGCAAATTTTATGATAAGAGAAATCACCAAAATTTGCACAAAGTTTGAAAAGCGCGGCCCCGGCTCAAAGGGTGAGGAGCAGGCCTGCGAATATATGGCAAAATATCTTAAAGAAGCCTGCGGCTGTGAAAAGGCCGAGGTTGAATCCTTTAAGGAAAATCCCGGCTCATTCTTCGGCTGGATTTATATCACGATTTCATGCGTGCTTCTTGCCATGGTTCTGATTCTCGTTAACCACGCCGCAAAAACAGTTATTCTGCCGATAATTGCGGCTGTTCTCATTGTTTTCGGTCTTGCACTTGCAGTTCTTCAGTTCGGTATGTATAAAAAAGCGGTTGACTTCCTTTTCCCCGAAAAGACAGGTCACAATGTTACCGCTATCAAAAAGCCCACGGGCGAAGTTAAGAGAAGAATAGTTTTCAACGGTCACCCCGATGCTGCATGGGAATGGCCCGTAAACTATGCTCTCGGCGGCGTAGGCTTTGAATCTCACGCAATCATCTGCGCTCTCGGCGCTGTTTTCTATCTTGTAATTGCCATTCTTTCGGCTAAAGCCGGAGCAATTGAAGGCGCTCTTTTCAAAACAGCTCTCTGGGGACTTCTTTTCACGCCGTTCCTTGTAGGTCTCTATTTTATGTGGAATAAGCACAGAATCGTTGACGGCGCAAACGATAACCTTTCCGGCTGCTATATGGGTATCGCAATCCTCAAGGCTCTCAAAGATGAAGGCATCGAGCTTGAAAACACCGAAATCGGCGTTATTCTTACCGGCTCCGAGGAAGCAGGTCTCAGAGGCGCAAAGGCATGGTGTGAGGCTCACAAGGGTGAGTTTGACGATGTTCCCACCTTCATTTATTCATATGATACCATTCATGACCCGAAATATCTTATGACGAATTACCGTGACCTTAATGCCACCGTTAAGGCTGATAAGGACGTTTCCGACCTCTTTATGGAGTGCGCAAAAGAGCTTGACATTCACTGCCTTAAGGGTATGGTTCCTCCTCTCGGCGGTGCTACCGATTCGGCAGCGTTTGCACAGGCAGGCTTCAGAGCAACAGGTATCACGGGTCTTAACCATAAGCTTGAAAACTACTATCACACCAGAAGAGACTCCTATGACAATATGAATGTTGACGGACTTGCAGATTGCTTCGCAGTCAGCGTTAAGGTTCTTGAGGAGTTCGACAAGGGCGCAAAGCAGTAATAAAAATAAAGGTTCCCGTCGCTTAAAGCGGCGGGAATTTTTTTATGCAAAGCTGCAAATTATTTTATTTTCCTCGGCGGTGACGGAAGCGGAGCTTATTTTTTCTCCGTCTGCGCCGTCGATTATCTTTGAGGTTATAACGTCCTCAATATTGCGGCGGATAACGTTTCTCAGGTCGCGGGCACCCCTTGTGCCGTCAACGGAAAGCTCTGAGATTGCGGCGGTGGCTTTACCGTCCCATGTAAAGGTGATTCCCTTATCGGCAAGCGGGTCAACAAGCTCTCCGAGAAGCAGGGCGGCTATCTTTTCATAGTCCTCACGGGAAAGGTCATTGAATACAACAACCTCGTCAACTCTGCCGATAAATTCGGGTCTGAGGAACTCCGAAAGAGCCTTGAGAGCGTTATCCTTTGAAGCCTCGTTCTTTGTTTTGGCAAAGCCGAGAGCGCCCGAGCCTCTGTTGCTTCCTGCGTTTGAGGTCATAATTATAACCGTATTTTCAAAGCTTACCGTTCTGCCCTGAGCATCGTTTATCTTGCCTTCATCGAGTATCTGGAGCAGAATATTCATAACATCGGGGTGCGCTTTTTCGATTTCATCAAACAGAACTACCGAATAGGGCTTGCGGCGAACCTTTTCGGTAAGCTGACCCGCTTCGTCATAGCCCACATATCCAGGGGGAGAACCGATGATTCTCGAAACGGAATGCTTCTCCATAAATTCGCTCATATCAAGTCTTATAAGTGTCTCGGGAGTATCGAAAAGCTCTTTTGCAAGCAGCTTAACAAGCTCTGTTTTGCCTACTCCCGTAGGTCCTACGAAAATGAACGATGCAGGACGGCGGCGCGGATTTATTCTCACTCTTCCGCGGCGGATTGCAGCGCTGACAAGTGATACCGCTTCGTCCTGACCGATGAGCTTTGCCTTGAGATTATCTTCAAGTCCCGCCAGGCGGCGCAGGTCGCTTTCGATAACCTTGCTTGCCGGAATGCCTGTCCAGAGCTGAATTACCTTTGCAAGGTCGTCCTCCGTAACTCTGTTATCGGCGGCAAGCTTTTCAAGCTCAGCGGCTTCCTCACGCTTTTTGATAAGCTCACCCTTGACCCTTGCGATTTCCGCATAGTCGGCTTCGCCCGTGGTTTCGGTGAGTGCCGCTTCTTCCTCTTCAAGCTCGGAAAGCTCGGTGAGAGCTTCTTCATAATCGCTGATATGCTTGTTCCTGAGGTTTGCGCACGTGCAGGCTTCATCAAGCAGGTCAATCGCTTTATCGGGCAAAAAGCGGTCATTGATATATCTTTCCGAAAGTGAAACCGCCTTTTCAATCAGACTGTCGCTGACCGTTACTTTATGGTAAAGCTCATAATAATCCTTGACGCCCTTGAGCATTTCAACCGTCTGAGCGATTGATGGCTCTTCAACCTTGACGGGCTGGAGTCTGCGTTCGAGTGCGGCATCTTTTTCGATATATTTTCTGTATTCGGTGAAGGTTGTTGCACCGATTATCTGAATTTCTCCCCTTGAGAGCGAAGGCTTGAGAATATTTGCGGCATTCATTGAACCCTCGGCATCACCCGTTCCGACAAGAGAATGAACCTCATCAATAAACAGAATGATGTTACCCTCGTTCTTTACTTCTTCAATAAGACCCTTGATACGGCTTTCAAACTGACCTCTGAACTGAGTTCCGGCAACAAGAGCGGTAAGGTCAAGAAGATGAATTTCCTTTGAACGGAGCTTGGCGGGCACATCGCCCGAAGCTATTTTCAGAGCAAGTCCCTCTGCTATTGCGGTTTTGCCGACACCCGGCTCACCGATAAGGCAGGGGTTATTTTTTGTTCTTCTGCAAAGAATCTGAACCGTGCGGTAAATTTCGTTTTCTCTGCCGATGATGCGGTCAATTCTGCCGTCTCTTGCCTTTGCGGTAAGGTCGGTGCAGTACTGAGTAAGAAACTTGCGCTTCTTGGGTTCTTTTTCTTTTTTTGATTTTTTGGAATCAGCCTTTTTTGCTTCGCTTTTTGTTTCGGACGGCTGTTCGCGGCTGCTTTCGTTCATCTGAGCGAAATTCTGAAAGAACGGCATTGTTCCCGCTCCGCCCGGCTCAAAGCTTCCGTCTTCGCCGAACATTTCCTCAAACTGCTCGCTTACTTCGTCAAGCTCGTCCTCGGATATTCCCATGCTCTGCATAATCTGCTTCACGGGGCCGATATTCATTTCCATTGCGCATTTAATGCAGAGTCCGTCCTGCGTGGTTTTGTCTCCCTCAATCTTTGAAATGAAGAACATTGCAGGGCGCTGATGACATTTTGAACATAAAACCTGTTTCATTTTACGAGTTCCTTTTTAAGATTATTTTTTTGCTTTGTTTTTTTCTTTAACCTGACGGAATACATCGGGAAGATAACTGCAGAAAGCAACTATCGTAAGTACCGCGCTTACGCAGATAAGCGCTATCATAAGCCAATCGGGGATAAGGCCGTTCACAACGATTCCGATGTCGGGGCCGAATGCGATTATGGCTATCATTATAAGATAAAAAGCGAAGGTGGCAACCTTGCCGGGCATCTCGGCAGCGCCGGGACGAAGTCCCATTGAAAGCATTATCGCCGCACCGACTACCATTACGGCTTCCTTGATAAGGAAAATGAGGAATATCCAGCTGAATTTTTTAACAAGGTCGTTTGAACTGCCTGCAAATGTGATATAAAGCACAATGGCTATTGTTATCTGAGTTGCCTTATCTGCAAGAGGGTCGAGTATTTTGCCGAGTGCGCTTATCTGATTGAAGCGGCGTGCGATTTTGCCGTCGAAAAAGTCACTTAAGCCCGAAAGAGCAAGAACGAATACCGACCAGCCGTAAAAGCCCTTGCAGAAAAGTACGGCAAAAATCGGAACCATGATTATTCTCAGAAATGAGAGAAGATTGGGAACGGTTTTCCAGTTGGAAAACAAATCCTTAAGTGTGTCTTTCATAATATGAACCTCCGAAAATTATTTTATAAATGTCAGATGCACGGTTTTTTCAAACAGATACACCAGAGTTGATGAATCAAGTGCCGTTCCGAGAGGAGTTTCGGCAAAAAATTCTTTGCATAATACTGCGGCGGCGCAGAGAAGCAGGAAAAAGATTATTCCTTTTGCCGCTCCGATTATTCCGCCGAGGGTTTTATCAATTGTTTTGATGACGGGCAGCCTGCGGAAAATCGGTACAAAGGTCAGAAGCGCACCCGAGGCCAGCCTGCATACTGCAAAAACCGCTATAAATCCAACGGTTGAAAGGAGCGGGGAAAATGCGGCCTCAACCGCGGAAGCAAGCTTTAATGATATTTGAGAAATATCCTGAGCTCCAATAAGAGTGTTGATTGATATTCCCATGCTTTCAGCCGCGGAAACGATATATGCCGGCAGAGCCGAGGTTACCGCCTGAGCGCCCGAGGAAATATTATCGCTGATTGTTTTTGAAATAAAACCGACAAGATTTTCGTGAATCAGATTATCGTTGAGCCATTGACCGACGGGAGCAGCAAGCTCTCTTGCGAGAATAATGCAGCCTATCGAGGCGGCAAAGCCGAGAATAACACGGGAAAAGCCTCTTATTCTGCCGATTATTATGCTGATTATGATTACTGCGGCGAGGATAATATCAATTGTATATCCGCTAAGATACATCGCATACCTCCCTGTCAGTATTTGCAGACCGAGCTTCCCTCAACGGTATAAATATTGTTTGAGGAAAACATAAGCTGCTTGATTTTTCCGTTTGCTTTAACGGTTTTTATTTCTTCACCCTTGAGTGAATACACCGTGATATTATTGCCGGAGGAAATTGCGAAGCGGCCTTCTCTGACGCTTAAAGCCTCCGGCTCGTAATCAACCGTAAAATCACAGGTTGTTTTTCCGCTTGCGGAAAACCGAACCGTTTCATATTTCGCTCCGCCGAATTCACGGCAGCATAAAACGGTGTTTCCCCTGTCATCGGAATCAACGGCGGCAAGGCTTGCCTCGGGGTAGGTCTTTTCGGAAATAAGGCTTCCTTTTTTATCATATATAACGGTTTTATTATCTCCGACGGCAATGATTTTGCCCGCCGATGTGTATATCACCTTAAGAATGAGTGTTCCGTTCAGCCTTAAATCGGCAGTCGGTTCGGTGTCCTTAACCCCGAAAATCAAAATTCTCGAATATATTTCGGCGTTTTTGCTTCCGATTGCGGCAATTGCCGCGGTTCTGCCGTTTGAAGAAAGTGCGATTGAAGAAACAAATTCATTTGAACAGTTCCATTGGAAAAGCTTTTTGAATCTGTTGTTATATATCTCGACAACACTTTGCGATTTGCCCGATGAATGGGTTACCGCAAACGCACCGTTTCGGGCAAGGCTTGCCGTGTTGACAGTTGAAGGAACGGTTATATCACCGAGCTTTTCGGTTTTGCTCAGAAGCGTTACCGAATTTGAAGTATTGCTGAAAAGCAAGGCTCTGCCGTTTGCCGTATCCGCTTTAATATCGGCTGATTCAAGCTGGTGTGTAAGGCGAACCTTCGGCGCAGACGAAATGACTTCGGCGGTATCCGCATTCAGAATCAGAACATCATTGCCGATAAGCTTTGCTTTATTGATGCTCAGAGAATCGGAGGCATAGGGATAGCTGCCGCCCGACGAAAACATTGACGGGATTGCTCTGAGCGCATCGGTTGAATTTGAAACCGCAACATTTCCGAGCAGTCTGACACTCAGGAATAGCGCTGCTGCGGCAATGATTACGGCAAGCGGGATTCTGAGTATTTTCAGCAGTTTTTTCGCGGTAAGCTTTGAACGCTTTTTATTCAGATTTATTATTTTTTTATTTTCCTTCATCGCACGCCTCACCGTAGTTTATTTTATTGAGATAAAGTCCGTGAGCGGGAGCGGTATGTCCTGCCGCGAAACGGTTTTCGGAGCTTATAATTTCTTTTATCGAATTTTGAGGTATTTTTCCTCTTGAAATATCAATAAGTGTTCCGACCATTATTCTGACCATATTATACAGAAAACCGTCAGCCTCAACGCGGAATATTATCATATCTCCGTCACGCTCAACGCAGGCATTTTTAACCGTTCTCACTGTGCTTTCAACGCTGCTGCCGGCAGCACAGAATGAAGCGAAATCATGCGTTCCGATAAAATCCTTTGCCTGTCCGGAAAGCATTTTCTCATCAAGAGGATATTTATAATGTAATGTATAGTTATATAAAAAAGGATTTTTTTCGGGAGCATTCCAGATTTTATAAATATATTCCTTCGATTTGCAGTCATATCTTGCGTGAAAACCGTAACCGACCTCACGGCAGCTTTTAACGGCAATATCCCTCGGCAGAACCGCATTCAGAGCCTCGGTGAGCTTTGAGCATTCCATTGTGCTTTCGGTGCGCAGATTGCAGCAATACATATTTGCGTGAACGCCTGCATCGGTGCGGGAACAGCCGACTATATTTTCACGCTTGCGGAGAATTTGTTCAATTGCGTCCTGCAAGGTTTGCTGAACGGTAACTGCATTTTCCTGAACCTGCCAGCCGTGATATGCCGTGCCGTCAAAGGAAATGGTCAAAAGCAGATTTCTCATTATATTACCGCCTTGAAATAAATATTCAGTATGATTATTCCCGCTGTTGCCGCGGTACAGTAAAGAATGAGAAGAATATCACGCAGAGAAATTTTCATCTGCTTCATTCTTGTTCTGCCCTCTCCGCCCGTATAGCAGCGGCAGGTCATTGCAAAAGCAAGCTCATAAGCTCTTCTGAATGATGATACCATAAGCGGAATGAAAATCGGCACAAGTGCTTTTGCACGCTGAACTATTCCGCCGGATTCAAGGTCGGCGCCTCTTGCCTTCTGAGCGTTCATAATGCGGTCAATCTCCTCAATCAGAGTGGGAATGAAGCGCAGAGCAAGCGTCATCATCATCGCAAGGGTATGCACCTTGATTTTGAACACCTTAAGAGGGGAGAGCACCCGTTCAAGACCGTCGGTCAGAGCGGTGGGAGTGGTGGTATAGGTGAGAATGGAGCTTATCACAACAAGAGCGATTATTCTTATCATTGTGAAAATTGCGGTGTTAACGCCCTTTTCGGTAACGCTCAGCT
The DNA here is from genome assembly GCA_045600535.1 of Acutalibacteraceae bacterium. Lineage (GTDB taxonomy): Bacteria > Bacillota > Clostridia > Oscillospirales > Acutalibacteraceae > CAG-177. The sequence goes on from JAZRYD010000037.1 coordinate 44,727, forward strand.
TCCACCATTCAAAATAGGTTTCGCCGCCCTCGGTATAGAAAATATTGAGTATGGCGGTAAAAATGAGAATTATCACTATCGGCTTAAGGCTTTTTAAAATCATCTTTGCCGGAACTCTCGAAATGAGCGCCGAAAGCACGGCGGTAAACGCAATTACGCCGAGCGAAAAGAAATTCTTACAGACGAAAATAACAACGATAAGCCAGAATGAGGTTATCAGCTTAACACGGGGGTCTGCCTTGTGGAGAAGCGAATTTGCGGGATAATACTGACCGATTGTTATATCTCTTATCATGAGGAACACCTCCCCATGAGCTTTTTCAGTATCTGAGCACCCTGCTCAACGGTATAAACATTCGCGGGAACATCAATGCCGTTTGAGCGCAGACGGGTGAAAATTTCTGTTATTTCGGGAACATTCAGCCCGATTGAACGGAGCTCATCGCCTCGTGAATAAACCTCATCAACCGTGCCCTGCATATACACCTCGCCGCCGTTCATAACGATTATTCTGTCGGCAAGGGAGGCAATATCCTCCATACTGTGTGAAACGATGATAACCGCAGAGCCGGTTCTTTCGCGGTAATCCTTAATGAGGCTTATAAGCTCTTTTCTGCCTCTCGGGTCAAGCCCCGCCGCAGGCTCATCGAAAATCAGAACCTCCGGCTCCATTGCCATAACTCCGGCAATGGCGGCTCTTCTTTTTTCGCCTCCCGAAAGGTCAAACGGAGATTTTTCAAGCAGCTCGGGTTTAACTCCGGCATATGCCGCCGCCTTGAGAACCCTGTTTGTTACCTCGGTATCGGAGAGCTTCATATTCTTAGGACCGAATGCGATATCCTTGAATACCGTTTCTTCAAAGAGCTGATATTCGGGATACTGGAAACAGAGTCCGACCTTAAAGCGCGATTCGCGCAGAGTGTTTTTATCTTTCCATATATCAACGCCGTCAACGAGAATTTCCCCGTCGGTGGGCTTTAAAAGTCCGTTGAAATGCGAAATCAGAGTGCTTTTGCCAGAGCCTGTATGCCCGATTATTCCTATCAGCTCTCCTTTTTCAACGGAGATATTTATATTTTTTATTGCGAACACCTGCTGAGAAGTGCCTTTTGAATAGCAATGGGTAAGCCCGCGGGCTTCAATGGCGTAACTCATAAAGCACCTCCGAGCATTTTTGTTATTTTTTCAACGCATTCATCGGCATTGAGAACGGTATCCTTTATGCCGAGCTCGGTGCAGAGCTTTGTTGACTGCGGAACGTCAAGACCGCATTTCTCAAGTGCTTCGGTCTGAGCAAACACCTCTCGGGGCTTGCCGGTCAAAACAACGGTTCCGTTATTCATAACCGCAACTCTGTCCGCCCTTGCGGCTTCGTCCATAAAATGAGTTATGAGCACAACGGTTATCCCGAGCTCCTTATTCAGGCGGTGAACGGTCTTGATGACCTCTTCTCTGCCCTTGGGGTCAAGCATCGCGGTGGGTTCATCGAGAATTATACATTCCGTCTGCATTGCGATAACTCCGGCGATTGCAACGCGCTGCTTCTGACCGCCCGAGAGCTTATGCGGCTCACGGTGACGCAGGTCATACATATTGACCGCCTTTAAAGCATCGTCAACCCTGCGGCGGATTTCATTCGGTTCAACTCCGAGATTTTCCGGACCGAATGCAACATCGTCTTCAACTATCGTTGCAACAATCTGGTTATCCGGATTCTGAAACACCATACCGACTATACGGCGGATTTCGTCCGCTTTTTCCTCGGTATCGGCAACAATGCCTTTAACCGTCACCTTGCCCGAGGTCGGTTCGTATATTGCGTTGCAGAGCTTCGCAAGGGTGCTTTTGCCCGAACCGTTGTGGCCGAGAACGGCAAGAAATTCACCCTTATATATATCGAGATTCACGCCGCTGAGGGCGGATTTTGCATCTCTTCCGCTTTCCTCATCAGCGTCATAAACGAAACCGACATTATCAAATTCGATTATTTTTTCATTCATAAGCTTGTCTTATTTCCTAACCATATTGCGCTTGCGCCGCAGGGGAGCACTCTGCCCGCCTTTGACGAAACGGGTATTCCGATTTCGTCGCTCTGAGTTGTTCCGCCGAATTTCTTCTGAACGGTCTCACCGAGAATATATTCCATAACGCTGGGAGAAAGACCTGTTGTGTAGGAATTTATCAGCACCATAAGTGATTCATCATAAAGAAGCTCGGAGCACATTTCAACAAATGAATAAACCTCGTTTTCAAGCTTCCATACTTCTCCGCCGGGACCTCTGCCGTATGACGGCGGGTCCATGATTATTATATCGTATTTATTGCCGCGCCTTATTTCACGCTGAACGAATTTTATGCAGTCATCAACAAGCCAGCGCACGGGAGCATCGGTCAAATGACTTGCGGCGGCATTTTCCTTTGCCCAGAGGGTCATTCCCTTTGAGGCATCAACATGGGTAACGCTTGCACCCGCTTCAAGAGCCGCAACGGTAGCGCCGCCCGTATAGGCGAAAAGGTTCAGCACCTTGACGGGTCTGCCTGCGTTTCTGATTATATCGGCGGTCATCTTCCAGTTTACCGCCTGCTCGGGGAAAAGTCCCGTATGCTTAAAGCCCATCGTTTTTATGTTGAAACGCAGATTTTCAAATCCGACCTGCCACACATCGGGCATTTTTTTGCATATCTGCCAGCTTCCGCCGCCCGTGTTTGAACGGTTATATATCGCGTGCGGATTATACCAGAGCGGATTTTCCTTCGGCGTTTTCCAGATAACCTGAGGGTCGGGGCGCACGAGGATAATATCCTTCCAGCGCTCAAGCCTCTCACCGTCGGAGCAATCTATAAGCTCATAATCTTTCCAAAAATCGGCTGTTCTCATTTTCTTACCTCTGTATCAAAAGTGCTGCTGTCCGGGCATCGGTATGCCGAGATGCGCATATCCGGCAGGCGTTACGCATCTGCCTCTCGGGGTTCTGCTCAGGAAGCCTATCTGCATAAGATAAGGCTCATAAACGTCCTCAATCGTTACGGCTTCTTCGCCGATTGCGGCGGCTATCGTTTCAAGTCCGACGGGGCCTCCCGCATAGTTCTTTATCATTGTTTTGAGAATGAGTCTGTCAATCGAGTCAAGACCCAGTTCATCTATTTCCATTTTGTCAAGCGCAATTGAGGAAGCCTCTTTCGTTATTTCACCGTTACAGATTACCTGCGCATAGTCGCGGGAACGCTTTAAAAGACGGTTCGCAATACGGGGAGTTCCTCTTGAGCGTGAGGCGATTTCGAGCGCTCCCTCGGGGTCGATTTCTATTCCGAGAATGCCCGCACTTCGTGTGACTATTCTTGAAAGCTCATCGGGAGTGTAAAGCTCCAGACGGCTGATAACTCCGAAACGGTCTCTGAGCGGCGCGCTGAGCTGACCCGCTCTTGTGGTTGCACCGACAAGCGTAAAGCGGTGCAGGTCAAGCCTGATTGAGCGTGCCGACGGGCCTTTGCCGATGATGATATCAAGCACGTTATCCTCCATTGCGGGATAAAGCACCTCTTCAACCGCTCTTGAAAGGCGGTGAATTTCGTCTATGAAAAGCACATCGCCCTCTTCGAGATTGGTAAGCAATGCCGCAAGGTCACCGGGCTTTTCGATTGCCGGACCGCTTGTAACTCTGAAATTAACGCCCATTTCGTTTGCGATTATTCCTGCAAGAGTTGTTTTGCCCAAGCCCGGAGGGCCGTAGAGCAGAACATGGTCAAGCGGTTCGCCGCGCTGACGGGCGGCTTCTATATAAATCGAAAGACTTTCCTTGACTTTTTCCTGCCCGATATATTCATCAAGTGCTTTCGGACGCAGAGAAAGCTCAATATCGCTGTCCTCGGCAGGGGAATATTCACTGCCGATTATCCTGTTTTCAAAATCAAAATCCATTTATTTTTTCTCCGTCAAAAGTTTTTGGCAAGAAGCTTGAGCGCCTGCTTTATCATTTCTTCCGTTGAAAGGTTTCCGTCAAGCTTGCCGACTGCTATGCTTGCTTCGGAACGGCTGTAGCCGAGCATTGCGAGTGCATTTACGGCATCTTCTCCGGCGTAGCTGATTGCCGCTTTCTTTGCGGCGGCAATGTTGCCCTTTGCCTGAGCCGTTGCGGCAAAAACATCAAGCTTTCCGCGCAATTCAAGCACAACCCTCTGTGCAAGCTTCGGGCCTACTCCCTGAGCGGCTGTTATCGCTTTAACATCTCCACCCTCAACGCTCACGGCAAGCAAATCCGGAGTGAGCTGAGAGAGAATCGCAAGCGCCGCTTTCGGGCCTACACCCGATACACCCGTGAGAAGCTTGAAGCAGTCAAGCTCATTTTTATCGGCAAAGCCGAAAAGGTCAAGCGCATCTTCGCGCACATTCAGATGTGTATAGAGAGTCTGCACTTCCCCCACGGGAGCACATTTTTTGAGAGTATTCATTGTTGTGAAAAGACGGAAGGCAACACCCGAGCAGTCAATCGCAACGCTCGTTTCGTCGGCATATACCACCGTACCGGTCAGACTGTAGAACATTTTATCATTCCTTTTGAAAGTTTTCGGTTTTCGGAAATTCCGATTATATTATAAATTTTCAATATATCTGCATTTCGGAAAGGCAGAGCAGCCGTAAAACTGTTTTCCCGCATTGTCACCTTTCTTTGCCGTGCGGAGTATAAGCTTACTGCCGCATCGGGGGCATAATTTTTCTTCGGGTGTATCATCGTTATGTTCAGAAGAAATTTCTTCAACCGTTTCGGGCTGGTTTGCCGAATCGTCAGACTGAGTTGATAAATCAATTGTTTGTTCCTGCTGAGGCGGAATATTTTCTTTTTCAGTCGGCTTTTGGTATTTGCGTTCAATATCTTTTATGTGTGCCTGTTTTATTGATTCGTCCGCATTGGTGAGAATTTTTAATTTCTCATATATCTCATTTACTTTTTCTCCGCTGAGTTTATCTTCTGCTTTGTCCCAAATATCTCTTATGTTTCCGATTAACCTATCTCTTTTTATGACTCTTAAATTAAGTTGAGGTTCGGGCTTTTTCTTTATTTCACATCTTTCCGAAAAAACAATAAGGGAAAACATAGGTATATCTTCTTCAAGATAATTTGCCAGCCATTTTATGTGAGTTTTGTTTTGAAGAATTGGGTTATAAAATTTGTTTTTTTCTTTATTCGGGAGCATTGCAGTCCAATAATATGACTCTTCGCTCCCGAAAATCCACCCCGAATAATTTTTGCTTTCGATAACGAATATACCTTTTTGAGTTATATAAACAACATCAATTTCGCTTGTCTCATTGTTATCTTTGGGAACATATATATTTTTCAAAATAAAACCGTTTTCGCCGAACAGCTTTAACCATTTTAATTCCTTTTCGGTCAGCTTTTCACCTCTTGCGCCTATCCATTCCGGCGTTCCTATCCCGAGAGATTCTGAAATTTTATCAAATAATATATCAAGGAGTGATTTTGCCATATTGATACCTCCAGAAAAGCTTTTGCTTCAACTCACTGTGGCAAATGGTTGATTTTATTATCATCCAAATATAATCCGGAGCGAAGCGACCCTTAACTCCTAACTTCTAACTTCTAACTAAATATCTCTTGCCGTCAAAATCGCAGATTTTGCCGACAAACTGCGGGATGTGGTCATCCCGCCCTACAGTGCACAAAAATGCAAATATAAAATCGGCACGAATTGTTTTAACTTCTAACTATTAAAATCGCCCCTTAATTCCGAACTCCGCATTCCGAATTCCGAATTATCAGCGACCCTGAGCAATGGCAATGGCAGATTGCCATTGCGAGAGCATCGGCGGCATCGTCGGGCTTCGGGATTTTTTCAAGGTTCAGCAGCAGTCTTGTCATCTCCTGAACCTGCTTCTTTTCCGCTCTGCCGTAGCCGACAACGCTCTGCTTTACCTGGAGAGGCGTATATTCGTAAATCGGAATATGATTTTTCTGAGCCGCCAGCACAAGCGCTCCTCTTGCCTGGGCAACATCAATGGCGGTTTTCTGGTTGGTATTGAAAAACAGCTTTTCAATTGCCATGGCTTCCGGTCTGTATTTTTTCATAAGCGCATCGGCTTCATCGTAAATTTTCTCAATTCTCTCATTGAACGGCGTATGTGCTTCGGTTATTATCGCTCCGTAGTCAAGCATTCTGAAATGATTTGATTTATATTCAACCACTCCGCAGCCCACTATGGCGTAACCGGGGTCAATACCCAAAACTATCATTTTTTGTTTGACTCTCTTTCACGGATTATCATCTTTGTCGGCGTTCCCTCAAGACCGAAAACCTCTCTTACCTGATTGTCAATATATCGCTGATAGCTGTAATGGAACAGGTCGGCTTTATTGACAAAGCAGATGAATGTCGGCGGTCTGGTGGAAGCCTGCGTGATATAGTATATTTTAAGTCTTCTGCCTTTATCCGACGGCGGCTGAACCCTTGCGGTTGCATCTGCCAGAATATCGTTGAGCTTACCCGTTGAAATTCGCATTGCGTTCTGTTCGTCAACGAATTTTATCAGCTCAAAAAGACGGTCAAGTCTGATTTTTTCTTTTGCGGAAATAAATATTATCGGAGCATAGCTCATAAACGAAAAATCATTCATAAGCTTTTTGCGGAATTCGTCCATGGTTTTGCCGTTCTTTTCAACGGCGTCCCATTTGTTGACCGCAATAATGCAGCCCTTGCCGAGGTCGTGAGCGATGCCCGCAACCTTGGAGTCCTGTTCCGTGAAGCCCTCGGTGGCATCAATCATAATTACGCATACCTGTGCTCTTTCAACCGCCATTCTTGCACGGATAACCGAATATTTTTCTATCTGGTCATAAACCTTGCTTTTGCGGCGCAGACCTGCGGTATCAATGAATACGAATTTGCCGTGTTCGTTTTCGACTATTGAGTCCGTTGCATCACGGGTAGTGCCCGCAATATCGGAAACTATCATTCTGTCCTCGCCGAGAACGGCGTTAACGAGAGAGGATTTGCCTACATTCGGTTTGCCGATAACCGCAACTTTAATATATTCGTCTTCGTCTTCCTCTTCTTCCGCTTCGGGCAGGTATTTCAGAACCTCGTCAAGCAGGTCGCCCGTGCCGTGACCGTGAACCGACGAAACGGCTATGGGGTCGCCGAGTCCGAGATTATAAAACTCATAAAATTCAAGCGGCGGTTCACCGACGGTATCGCACTTGTTAACGCAGAGGATAACGGGCTTTCCGCTCTTTTGAAGCATTGCGGCAACCTCGCTGTCCGTTGCAACAACGCCGCTTCTTACATCGGTAACGAGAATGATTACCTCGGCACTGTCAATTGCAAGCTGAGCCTGACGCTTCATCTGACTTAAAATTATATCGTCCGACTGCGGCTCGATTCCGCCCGTATCAACAAGCATAAAATGCCTGTTGAGCCATTCGCAGTCACCGTAAATACGGTCACGGGTAACGCCCGGCGTATCGTCAACTATCGAAAGCCTTGCACCCGTCAATTTATTAAAGAGAGTGGATTTGCCGACATTGGGTCTGCCGACGATTGCCACAACATTTCCGGCCATTTAATTACCTCCCAACATGGCGGAAAGAAGCTCGTCTCCGCCAGTACCGTTCTGACGGACAGGCACTCCGAGCTGAGCCGAAAGCTCGTCCGTCGTCATATTATCAAGGAACATATCGCCCTCGCTGCGCAGGCAGTTCGGGGGAATGATAAGCTCCTGACCTATATCTTCATTTTCAACCGCGTCGCGTATATCCGCTCCGCAGAGCAGACCCGAAACCGTTATCAGCTTTCCGAAAAGCTTATTTTCGGCGGCGATAACATTTATATCGAGACCGTTTATTTTCTTCATTGCCGCTTCGGCAAGCTCTTTTATGAGCGGCAGCGCCGCCTTACCCGTTACTATTGTTGCCCTGCGGTTTCGCTCTTTTATATCGGTTTCATCAAGTGCGGAAAGAAATTCGGAGCGAAGCAGCGCCCACATTCCCACGCCGTTTTCAAGCTGAGGGAAACCGTTATAATATTCATCATCGGGAATGCTTCTGCCTGCCGCAATATAAAATTCATCGGCTGCAAATGCAATTCTTTCGCCGTGCTCTTTTTCAAATCCGGCGCTGCATCTGTCAATTATATCTATAACCTCGCCGGCTGATTTTTTATCATAGGGCTTGAGCGGATAAAGTCCGTCACGGTGGTCGGTAAGACCCACCGGAACAGCCGCTATGCTCTGAACAGACGGATAAAGCTTAAACAGCTCCTTGAGGCTGTATTCAAGCTCCGTACCGTCATTTATACCGGGACATAATACAAGCTGAGTATTCACGGTTACTCCCGCTTCGGCAAATTTACGCAGATACTTAAGTGATTCTCCCGCGTGAGGATTGAGCATCATTTTAACTCTCAGCTCGGGATTCATCGTGTGAACGGATATATTGACGGGGCTGATGTGCATATCAATTATGCGCTGTGCTTCCTCATCGGTCATATTCGTAAGCGTTACATAATTTCCGAAAAGGAATGAAAGGCGTGAATCATCGTCCTTGAAATAGAGACTGTCGCGCAGTCCCTCGGGAAGCTGGTCGATAAAGCAGAATATACATTTGTTTTTGCAGGACTGCTGTTTATCCATAAGATAGGTTGAAAATTCAAGCCCGATATCTTCGGTTTCGTCCTTGTGAACGGTAACGGCTCTGAATTTTCCCTGAGCGGTTTTTAACATCAGTCTGAGCCGATTTTCGTTCAGATAAAAACGGTAATCGAGAACATCTCTGATGTTGTTTCCGTTAACGGAAATGAGGGTATCTCCCGCGTGTATTTTCTTCTTTTCCGCAATACTGCCTTTTTCAACTTCCGTAATGAGCGCCGACAATTTTTTCACCTGCCTATAATATCCGATTATAAGAGTATATCACACTTGTCAAGCAAAAAACAATATATAATTTGTAAATAATAAAAATTTTTTAAATCTATTGTAAAGAGATAAAATATAATATATAATGTACAATGAAAAAATTTGCGCCGAAGAAAAGGATTCAGAAATATGTTTGTTGACAGTGCGAAAATAAAAATAAAGGCGGGCAACGGCGGAAACGGTGCCGTAAGCTTCCGCAGAGAGAAATATGTTGCGGCGGGCGGGCCCGACGGCGGAGACGGCGGCAGAGGCGGAAACATTGTTTTTCAGGTTGACGATAACCTTGCCACGCTTGCAGATTTCAGATACAAAAGAAAATATACCGCTCCGAACGGCGGAAACGGTTCGGGCGGCAGAAAAAACGGCAAAAAGGGTGAAGACCTTGTTATTCTTGTGCCGAGAGGAACAATAATCAAGGAAGCCGAAAGCGGAGCGGTTATGGCGGATATGTCGGGCGATGAACCGTTCATCTGCGCCAGGGGCGGCAGAGGCGGCTGGGGCAATCCCCATTTTGCAACCCCCACAAGGCAGGTTCCCCGTTTCGCAAAGGACGGCACTCCGGGTGAGGAATGGGAGGTCTGTCTCGAACTCAAGCTCCTTGCGGACGTTGGTCTGCTCGGATTCCCGAATGTAGGAAAATCAACGCTTGTTTCGGTTGTGAGCGAAGCAAAACCGATAATAGCGAATTATCATTTCACAACCCTTACCCCCGTTCTCGGAGTGGTTTCTCTCGGAGAGGGAAGCTCATTTGTTATGGCTGATATACCCGGACTTATTGAGGGTGCGGGTGACGGAGTGGGTCTCGGACACGAATTTCTGCGCCATGTTGACCGCTGCCGTCTGCTTGTTCATATTGTTGATGCCGCCGGAAGTGAGGGCAGAGACCCGATTGACGACTTTGAAATAATCAATAAAGAGCTTGAAAAATTTGACCCCGGGCTTGCGAAAAGACCGCAGATTGTTGTTGCAAATAAGGTCGATTTGGCTTCGGACGAGCAGGTTGAAAGACTTCGTGAATATTTTGAGGGCAGAGGCTTTGAGTTTCATACGATGTGCGCTCCGATTGAGGAGGGCACGGCGGAGGCCGTTTCCGCAATATGGAACAAGCTTCAGACTCTGCCGCCGATAAAAAGATACGAAACCGAGAATATTCCCGCCGCTCTGTTTGAAAATACGGATAACAAGGGCTTTGAAATCAGAGTTGAGGACGGCGTTTATTTTGTTGAAGCTCCGTGGCTTCTCAAAATTCTTCAGCGCACAGACCTTGATGATTATGAGTCGCTGCAATATTTCCAGAGAGTGCTGATTTCAAGCGGAATAATAGATGCTCTTCACGAAAAGGGAATAAGAGAGGGCGACACGGTTTCCGTTTACGATTTGGAGTTTGATTTTGTTAACTGATTGAGAGGTAATTTAATTGGAATCTTTGTTGGAAAAGCCTGTTGAGGCTTCTCTGTTAAGTCCGCTGAACCTTGCGTTTATAGGGGATACGGTATATGACCTTCTTGTGAGAAGTGAGCTTGTGTGCGAAGCGAACAGACCCGTTGATGCGCTTCATAAGGCGGCTTCAAAAAGGGTTTGCGCCAAGGCGCAGGCGGAAAGCATAAAGGCAATAATGCCGATGCTTACCGAGGAGGAGGAAGCGGTATTCAAGCGGGGCAGAAATGCCGGAACCGGCGGAATACCGAAAAACCAGTCGAGCGCCGATTATCATTATGCAACAGGGCTTGAAGCGCTTTTCGGCTGGCTGTATCTGCGCGGAAAAGCGGACAGAATAAACGAGCTTTTTGCAAAAATAAAAGAAGCGGAAAGCGGGGAAAACAGATGACAAAAAAAGAGATACTGCATCTGATAAGAAACCTGCTTTTCTGGGCAATCGGCTGCACATCATATTCGGTGGGAGTTAATGTTTTCGTTAAGGCAAACGATATAGCGCAGAGCGGAATGACCGGCGTTGCGCTGATACTCAATAAATTATTCAGCTTCCCGATAGGTATAACGGGATTTATTCTGAATGTGCCGCTGCTTATACTGATGTGGATTTTTCTCAGCAAAAGACTTGTGGCAAGCACACTTGTTGTTTCGGCAATCCTTTCGGCAGCGCTTGACGGATTGGCGTTCCTGCCCGTTTATACGGGTGATAAAATCCTTGCGGCGCTTTTCTGCGGACTGCTTGAGGGCTTCGGACTCGGTCTGATAATGACAACCGATGCCACAAGCGGCGGAACGGATATTATCGGAAAGCTTGTGCATAAAAGGTTTCCGCATATCACGGTCGGCAGAGTGGTTATGGTTTCCGATGCAATTGTAATCATTTCAAATATGATAGTTTTCAGGAGCATTGAAAGCGGACTTTATGCGATTATCATTATTTTCGTGAGTACAAAAGTTATTGATACGATGATTTACGGTACGGGCAGCGGAAAGATGATAATGATTATAACCGAAAAAGCCGATGAGGTATCGAAAACCATAATTGATATTTCGCCGAGAGGCGTTACGATAGTTCCCGCAACGGGAGCTTACAGCGGAGAAAGCAAAAATATGCTCGTCTGCGTTGCAAGAAAAAACGAAATTTCGGGAATCATCAAAATTGCCCAGGCGGTTGACCCGAAAACATTTATAATTGTCAGCGAAGCAAACGAAATACTCGGAAAGGGCTTCAGCACATCACTTTAATTCTTGACAAGCTGATGTGAAATGTTATATAATAATAAAGTTAAATAACCGTGAAATGAGGTTTTAAATATGTCAGGCCATTCCAAATGGAGTACAATCAAACGCAAAAAAGAAAAAACCGATAACGCCAGAGCCAAGGTTTTCACCAAAATCGGCAGAGAGATAGCGGTAGTTGTTCGCGAGGGCGGACCCGACCCCTCTTCAAACTCAAAGCTTAAGGACGTTATCGCAAAGGCAAAGGCAAACAATGTTCCGAATGATAATATCGACAGAATAATCAAAAAGGCTGCCGGTGAAACAGGCGGAGCCAATTTTGAAAATATCGTTTATGAGGGCTACGGCCCGTCGGGTGTTGCCGTTATAGTTGAAGCGCTTACCGATAACCGCAACAGAACTGCCGGCGATGTTCGTCATTATTTTGATAAATACGGCGGAAATATGGGTCAGAACGGCTGCGTTTCGTTCCTTTTCACAAAGCAGGGAGTTATCGTGCTTGAGCAGGAGGGCGTTGACGAAGAAAAGCTTATGGAAGATGCTCTCGAAGCAGGTGCAACGGACTTTCTTTCCGATGACGGCGTATTTGAAATCCGCACAGACCCGTATGACTGCGGCGCGGTTTCAACCGCTCTTTCGGAAAAAGGATATACCTTCCTTTCAGCCGAAACGGCTTACATTCCCTCAACAAGCGTAACTCTTTCAAATCCCGATGATGTTATCGGTATGAATAAGATGCTTGAAATGTTTGAGGATAACGACGATATTCAAGGAGTATGGCATAACTGCGATAATCTTGATGAAGAATAATTTTATCGATAAAACAGGCTATGACGATTTTTTCGCCATAGCCTGTTTTTGAAATGCGGAATTTCGGACGCGCCGTACCCGATTTTCAAATTGAGAATTATAAATTAAGAATTGTCGCTGCGCGAATCCCTCATCAGTCACTTCGTGACAGCTTCCCCCAAGGGAAGCCGCTTCTCAGCCTTCCCCGTGGGGAAGGTGGCGGCGCAGCCGTCGGATGAGGCAGTGCGGAGCACCAAAGAGAATTAAGAATTGTCGTGCCGA
>JAZRYD010000038.1:0-8997 GCA_045600535.1 Acutalibacteraceae bacterium
CAAAATTGACGAAAAAGGAATGACCGATGCCGAATGCTACAAAAAAGCAAACATCGACCGCAAGCTGTTCTCCAAAATCAGAAGCGACAAGTTATATAAGCCGAGCAAGCCGACCGCTCTGGCATTTGCCATTGCTCTTGAGCTTTCTCTTCCCGAAACAAAGGATATGCTGATGAAAGCGGGATTTGCTCTGTCACACAGCAATAAATTTGATATTATTATTGAGTATTTCATAACTAATAACAATTACAATATTTTTGAAATCAACGAGGCACTTTTTGCGTTTGACCAGAGTCTGCTCGGTGTTTGAATATGTCGCTTTTCATGCGACCTCCGAATAATCAAAGCTGTGTATAATGTGGTTGTAAGGTTGAGAGACCGAGCAATCACATTATTTTTTGGAGGAAAAACAGTATGGAAAAAGTAAAGAACAACATTACGGAATTGGTATTTATACTCGACAGAAGCGGATCAATGTCCGGTCTTGAAAGCGACACTATCGGCGGATTCAATTCTTTGATTGAGAAGCAGAAGAAACAGAGCGGCGAATGTTTGGTATCAACTATTCTGTTTGACAATGTGAGTGAGGTATTGCATGACAGAGTGAAATTATCGGAAATAAAGCCGATGACCGAAAATGACTATACCGTGCGCGGCTGCACTGCGCTGATTGACGCAATCGGCGGTGCAATACACCATATCGGAAACATTCACAAATATGCACGCCCCGAAGATGTTCCCGAGCATACAATGTTTGTTATCACGACTGACGGAATGGAAAATGCAAGCCGTCGGTATTCAAGCGATGAAGTTAAAAAGATGGTGGAGCATCAGAAAGAAAAATACGGTTGGGAATTTCTTTTCATCGGGGCAAACATTGATTCTGTGGAGACCGCAAAGCATTTTGGCATCGGTGCCGACAAGGCGGTAAATTACCACGCTGATCATCGTGGAACGGAAGTTGTGTTCGATGCTGTATCTGATACTGTATGTGCGATGAGAGAATGCCGTCCGCTCGGCGGCTGGAGCAGTAAAATTTCCGAGGACTACAATAAGCGCAAAAACAGGAATAAATAATTACGGAGTTGTCTGGAGGACTGAACAGAGCGAACCGAAAAAAGGGCGCAGAAAACAGCGAAAAAATGTTTTTTCTTTTGCATTGCCGAGTGCTTCTTTTAAAGTCTGCTGATTTCTCCCGTCTTAATTTGTCATGCATAATGATTCAACAAAAAATATTGACTCAACCGGTAAAGTTTGCTATAATAATTTATATTAAATGTATTAAGATACAGAAAAATATGAAAAGTATCAAATCATTGACAATCAATAAAAGGAGCAGTGTCCGGCTGGAAATAAAAAGAGTTGTTTCAGACATAAAATCCGGAAAAAGATTGATTATATAATGGAATGCTTCTGCCAAAATCAAGAACGGTTAGTGGGGTATCGTAAGCGAGTAAATCGGATAAAGAAGTATATAAGGGAATTGCTTGCCTTCTTCTCGGAGATGTTTATTCACAGGACGGAAAATCATTCAGCAGCGCAGTATATTATTACTCAAAAGCAGTTAAACTTGGTAATGTCGATGCATACTTTAAATATGGCGTTCTGATGACAAAGGCAGGTAACATAATGGATGCTGTTTCCCTTCTTTCGGAAGCATACAGATACGGTTCAAAGGAAGCAGCCGAATATTTGTCGGGTCTTTATATGGATGGATTCATCTCCGGAGTAAAAGATAAAAAGAATGCAAAGCGATGGAAAGATCTGGCAGATAAACTTTAAATATTATGATTCGGGACGGCTTTACCCTCACGGGTCAAAAACGAAATTTTTACATTATTATTTGTATGTTCATATTCACCCAATAATCACCGGTTTTTAACCAACCATACCCGAGATGTTAAACTGTTCCGAGAACTCTGAAGAGTAAATTGAAGTATATAAAACACTTTCAAAAGCTCTTGCGTGTAATCGGAACAGTAATAATTTACTCTACAAAAGCAAGTGAAAGCCAAGAAATGGCAAAGTAAAGGAAAGGGATAACAAAGCTTCCATTTGAAACTGAATAAATTATAAAATCCCGGCTGCACTTTCATCAACGAAGAGTGAAGCCGAGATTTTTTTGACTGACGGGGATTATTTTCAGGTGAAATATTTCGCTCCATGGGAATGCTCTCTTGCAAATTCAATCATACGGTCACTTTTGGTACTGTCATATTCATAGCATGTTCCTGCCGGTTCTGTGGTTAAAAACCAACGCCCCTTATCACAATGAAATTTTCCGTTTGATTTATCGCAAAGATTCATATGTTTGCATGATCCGCATTTTCTGTAATAATTCTCCATTATCTGAACCTCCTTATATTTTTGCTTTTTTCTGCTTGTCAATAATAGATTAGATTTCAATCCGTCACTCCTGAAATTTTGGATACTTCTCATGCCGGCTGAACATTCCGGTAAATATCATTTTGTAGGAAGGGTCTGCCTGTAATATTATCTTGTTTTTTTCTGTACCAATTTTTTCAACCTTATCCATCAGAAAACGAATCCCTGCTAAATTAAAATATTATAGCAGAAAGATGTTGCACAGACAATACCAATATATGTACTTTTAGTAAACAAAATTATATAAGCCGAACGGGAATGCATTGTGCCGTGCATTCCCGTTGTAGGCATATATCAAAATATGTTTCTCAAAGGCAATATATCCCCGCCATCCATAGAGATATATCACTTTATTTCCGCAGCAGATATAACCGATGAATCCGACATTGAGAACGCAACTACTTTTTCCCCCGAAACAGTATAAAGCGTGTCTCCTATGCCGGCGGCTCTTACCGCCGCGCCCGAAACATAATTTTTGTTGTGACTGAATGAACCTGCGGCGGAAATGATTCCGTCCGAAACGCTGAACATAATATATTCCGATTCAACCGTTCCGGTTTCCGCATCGGCTTTTATAACCGGTATTCCGAAAATATTCTTATCCTGAATCAGCGCAAAGCATCTGCTGTCGCCGTAGCCGGGAAGAGAAACAACGGAATCAAGCGTATATGATGAAACTGCCTTGGGTTCGCCCGAATCGCCGATTTCATAAAGAGTAATTGTGAGCTTTCCGGCAGAAATATCGGATTTAATATCTATATATTTTGAAGGCGAAACCTTGAATAAATCAAGTCCGAAGCCGTCGGCGCTTTCGGAAATACTGCTTTTCGGAGCGGAGCAGTCGGAAAGGTCGATAACCGTAAGCACGCCGCTGCCCGAGCCGTTTATAACATAAGCTCTTGTACCGATGAATTTTATATTCGGAATAAATGAAATGTTGAAAGCGTTTTCAAGGCTGCCTACGAGCTCCATATTGCTGTTCAGAATATAAATATTTCCCGAATTTGAGCCGAGTGAGGCGACTCTGAGATAACCGTCATATTCGTCCGTAAATGCCGATGACGGAACGCTGCCCTCGACCACATAAGAGCCGCACATTTTAACTCCGGAAGCGTCTGCCGAGAATTTATATATCTCGGTCAGGCTCTTTCTATCTCCCTGTTCGTCGGCTTCAACCGAAACAAAGTTTCTCGAAACATAAACCGAACCTGCGGCGCAGTAAATATTGCTTCCGCTGCCGAGAACCGCAAGCCTGCCGACGGGAATATTACTGTCTGAAATATCGGTCAGGGTGATGAAAAGACAGCTTGCCTCGGGGTCATTAACCGCCATAAAGATATTTTCCGCATCAAGGTGATTCAAAATTCCGTCAACGCTGAAAGAGGGTATCTCATTTTCGCTTTCCGAGATGCGTTTATTTGTGATAAGGCAGAGCTTGCCGCCGTATATTTTTGAGGAAACATATGAGCCGTCCTGAATATGCTCTCTCGTTTTTACGGGCGATGCAGGGTCGGAAATATCATAAAAAACCGCGGCGGTTGAGGCTTCCGTTTCGGAATTGCCGTAATATCTTTTCATAAGGACTATGAGTGAATGACCCTTGAGATACATTTCAAAGCATTCGTCTCTGTATTCGGACTGTGCCGCGTCGGAAAGAATTATGGTTGAAACGGTGTGCATTTCGTTTGCCGGAACGGCGCAGACTATTTTTATCTGCTCAACCTTTTTGCCGGTTTCGGCATTTTTATCAGATGTGACGATATAAAGATATTTTCCGTCATTTTTCAGTATATCGGCTTCAACCGAAGCTTTTTTGCTTTCAACATCAATAACTCCGTGTTCGTATTCGGAAGCATTATTATTCGGATTTGCAACATATTCATTGCTTTTCCCTTTGCCGTTATCGGAGGAAGCCGAACCGGTTTTGCCGTCGTCGATAATCTTTTTGACGGCTTTTTCGATTTCCTCGCTGCTGTTAAGACCTATAACCGGAGTTTCCGTATTGAAGCCGGATTTTGCGGTTTTATTTGTGCTGAAAATAAACGGCTTTTTAATTCCGAATACTGCCGCAAGAGCAACAACCATAACAAATACTGCGGCAAATGAAGCAACTCGCCTGAAGCTTATAATCTTTCCTGTCCCCGTTTTTACGGAAAAATCCCTGTTTATGCTGTCCCCGTTTTTAAGCATTTCAACAATGTTTGCTTTTTGAAGCTTCTGCGGAACCTCTGTGTTCCGTGCGGCGTTATTGAGCTCCCGTGTGAGCCTTTCCGAAATACGCTTATCACTTTTATTCATATTTTCACCCTCCTTTCCGTCAGTTGTTTTCATTAAGGTAAGTTTTCATTTTGTTCAATGCCCTTTTGAGCTTTGAGCGCACGGTAGACGAATTTATTCCGAGAATCCGTGCGATTTCGTGGCTCTTGTATTTCCCGAGAGTTGAGAGAAGCACAATTTCTCTTTCTTCCGCGGAAAGCGAGCCGAGTGCCTGCCGAAGCTCAACCGAAAGCTCGGGACTGCCGTCATATGTAAGCACATTCAATGCTGAATTTTCATCGTTCAGATAAACCAGCTTTTTTGAAGCTTCCTTTTCAATGTACTGGTTCTTGCAGGAAGCGCGAAGAATCGTAAAGAGCCAGCTTTTAAACGATTTTTCGCTTTTGAGTGAGCCTATCTGACGGAATGCGGACAGAACCGCGTCCGAAACGGCGTCCTGTGCAAGTGTTTCGTTTCCCGTAACACAGCAGGCGTAACAATACATTTCTTTATAATAAATCTCATACAGCTCACCGAATGCTTCGGCGCTGCCGTTTTTGGCAAGAGTAATGAGTTCTTTGGTTTGAGCGCTCAAAAAACCGACCCTCCTTACATCTTTCAACATATAAGTGTCAGAAAAACGGGATTTTGTTGCATAAAAATAAAAATTTTTTAAAATTTTTTTAAGTTTGCGTGGAATACTATAACACGATATAAATTTATAAGCAAGGTGATTTTATGAAAAAAGGTTTTTTTGCATTTCTGCTTGCCGTGATTCTGGTGTTTTCGGGCTGCTCGATGAAGCTTGAAACGAATAAAAACAATGCGGCGGCGCAGATGAAAATAGGGGAGACGGAGGCTGAAACTCTGCCCGAGGTTAAATTTTCGGTATCCGACCCCGATAACGGGAGGGGACTGAGCGAAAAGAGAATTGAACACAGCTACGGCGTTTCAAAAAACGGCAAGCCGAATGAGATTTCGGTTGATGCTCAGAAATATTTTGAGGATAAAGGATTCAAGGCAATCTGCTGCGGATATAATGCGGGAGAAAAGGTGCTTTATCTGACCTTTGACTGCGGCTATGAAAACGGCTGTACGACTTCAATACTCGATACTCTTAAAGAAAAGAATGTGCCTGCGGCGTTTTTCTGCACGCTTGACCATATCAAATCATCGCCGGAGCTGATTCAAAGAATGATTGACGAGGGTCACATTATCGGAAACCATTCGGCAAAGCACCCCGATTTTTCAAAGCTTACCAGAGAACAGATGGCAAAGGAAATAATGGACTGTGATAATTATCTGAGAACAAATTTCAATTATACCTCTCCGTTTTTCAGATTCCCCGAGGGTGCATATAACGAAAACGCGCTTGACCTTGTGGGTTCAATCGGATATACGAGTGTTTTTTGGTCGAGCGCCTATGAGGACTGGAATCCCGATGATATAAAGGGTGCGGATTATGCATTTGAAAAGGTTACCTCACGCCTGCACCCGGGAGCGATAATCCTTCTCCACTCGGTTTCGCCCGATAACAAAGCCGCTCTCGGCAGAATAATCGACTTTGCGCGCGAAAACGGCTATGAATTTAAGGCGCTGACCGAATTCAAGGCATAAAAAATCAGGCTTGCGGGGATAATTTTCCTCACAAGCCCTTTTTTTAATCCAATTCAAACTGTCCTGTATAAAGCTGATAATATTTGCCCTTTTGAGCGATAAGCTCCTCATGGTTTCCGCTTTCGATGATTTCTCCCTGCTCAAGCACCATAATCGCATCGGAATTGCGAACGGTTGAAAGTCTGTGGGCAATAACGAATACCGTTCTGCCCTCCATGAGCTTATCCATACCGAGCTCAATAAGATGCTCGGTTCTGGTATCAATTGAGCTTGTTGCTTCGTCAAGGATAAGAACGGGCGGATTTGCAACGGCGGCTCTTGCGATTGAAAGAAGCTGTCGCTGACCCTGCGAGAGATTGGCGCCGTCACCCGTGATAACCGTATCGTAGCCGTTGGGCAGACGGGTTATGAAAGAATCGGCGTTTGCAAGCTTTGCCGCGGCAATGATTTCTTCGTCCGCTGCATCAAGCTTGCCGTATGCGATGTTTTCTTTTACCGTTCCCGTAAACAGGTGAGTATCCTGAAGCACCATCGCCATTGAGCGGCGAAGCTCCGCTTTTCTGATTTTCTTTATGTTTATTCCGTCATAGGTTATTTTGCCGTCTGTGACATCATAAAAGCGGTTAATCAGATTGGTTATGGTGGTTTTGCCCGCACCCGTTGAGCCTACAAATGCTATTTTCTGACCGGGCAGAGCGGAAAGTGATATATTTTTGAGAACCGTTTTATTCTCGTTATATCCGAAGGTTACATTGTGGAAACGCACATCGCCTTTCCATTCGGTATAGGTGAGAGTACCGTCATGGTGCGGGTGCTTCCATGCCCACATTCCCGTGCGCTCGGAGCATTCTTCAATTTCACCCGATGCGTTTCTGCGCGCATTCACGAGTGTTACATATCCGTCGTCCTCTTCAACGGGAGTATCAATTATATCGAATATGCGTTCCGCACCGGCGAGAGCAGCAATGATGTTGTTGAACTGCTGTGAAATCTGGGTTATCGGCTGGAAAAACTGCTTTGTATAGCCGAGAAACGCGAAAAGCGTTCCTACCGTGATTGCGAAAAACGATGTTTCGGGCAGGGCAATTATAAGCAGAGAGCCGAGCATTGCAACCGCCGCATACGAAATATAGGATATATTGCCCATAATCGGCATAAGAATGCTTGCATAGGTGTGGGCATTGGTTGCCGCATGGCGAAGCTCACCGTTGAGAGCGTTGAACTGCTCCTTTGCGGTATCTTCGTGGCAGAAAACTTTAACCACTTTCTGACCCTCGATAAATTCCTCGATATAGCCGTTGACCTCACCGACGCATTTCTGCTGCGCTCTGAAATTCTTTGCGCTTCGTTTTCCGAGAAAGCCTACGGCAAAGAACGAAACGGCAAGCATTATGATAACAAAAACGGTAAGAGCGGGACTGAGCCACAGCATCATAATGAATGTGCCGGCAACCGAAATAACCGATGAAACAAGCTGAACAAAACTCTGATTGATACATTCGCGCAGGGTATCAACATCGTTTGAATAGCGGCTCATCAGCTCACCGTGAGTGTGAGTATCGAAAAACTTTATCGGCAAATCCTGCATATGATTGAAAAGGTCGCCGCGGATTGTATTCAGAGTATTCTGCGAAACCTGGAGCATTACTCTTGAATAAGCATATGAAGCGATAAGACCTATTCCGTAAACGAGTGCAAGAGTGATAAGTGTTTTAAGCAGAGGCTTCATAACCTCGGCTGTCGGTTCGGAGCCGATGATCGGGAGCAGAATATCATCGGTTATCGTTTTGATGAATGATGTTCCGATTATTGCCGAAATTGCGCTCACGGCAACCATAAAGAAAACAAGAATGAGCAGATATTTTGATTTGCCGAGATATTTGAGAAGGCGTGCGAAGGTGGCACCGGTATTTTTAGGCTTCTGAAATTTATTTCCCTTTGCCATTATTCATCGCTCCCTTCCTGCTGTGACTTATAGACCTCGGAATAAATTCTGTTGGACGCAAGAAGCTCTTCATGAGTGCCCACCGCGTCGATTTTTCCGTCATCTATAACCACTATTCTGTCTGCGTCCTGAACGGAGCTTATGCGCTGAGCGATAATTATCTTGGTAACATCGCCGTGATTTTCTCTGAAGCCCTCACGGATTTTGGCATCGGTGGCGGTGTCAACGGCGCTTGTGCTGTCGTCAAGAATAAGTACCTTCGGGGATTTGAGCAGCGCTCTTGCAATGCAGAGCCTCTGCTTCTGACCACCCGAAATATTGACACCGCCCTGACCGAGCTGAGTGTCATAGCCGTTTTCAAAGTCGTTTATAAATTCGTCTGCCTGTGCAGCTTCGCAGGCTGCTATTATTTCTTCTTCTGTCGCTTCCGGCTTGCCCCAGAGAAGATTTTCTTTTATCGTGCCAGAGAAGAGAACATTATTCTGAAGAACGACAGAAACATTTTCACGAAGATTATCAAATGAATACTCCTTGACATTTCTGCCGCCGACAAGAACCTCGCCATCTGTGACCTCATAAAGTCTGGGAATAAGCGAAATAAGTGTTGTCTTCGCCGAACCTGTTGCACCTATAATGCCTATGGTTTCGCCGCTGTTAATCTTGAAGGTCAGTTCGATAACATCTCTCTGCTTTGTCTTATTGGTAGAAGAGCTGAAGTTAAGAATAATTCCGTTAGCGATGGCTCCACTATTCGCCACAACATCAAGGTCAAGATCTGCATCATAAGAAACCAG
>JAZRYD010000039.1:0-35016 GCA_045600535.1 Acutalibacteraceae bacterium
GCCCCGCCACTCACCTCCACGGGTTCTGTGGTTTACCGATTCTCCGTGGATATTATACCAAAAAATTAAAGCGGAAGTTACCTGCCGGTTTCATAACCCCGTTGGTGCCTTTCGCAGAAAGGTAGATTATAAAAATGACAGTTCAGCTTTTTTTCAAAATTCTTTCGGCATTTATTATGTCGGTTTTCACGGCGATAGGCGGTATTTTTGTTCCCGTTGAGCAGCCCGAGATTTGCATGATAGGCCACAGAGGCTACAGCGGCAGATACCTTCAGAACACCGAGCAGGCTTTTATTGAAGCCGCTAAGCACGGCTCGGGCGGAGCGGAAACCGATATAAGAGTTACATCGGACGGCATTTATGTTACAAGTCACAATGCGGAAGCGGTTTTTGAGGACGGAACGGAAATGATTATTGCAGAGCATACCTATGCCGAGCTTACCGAAAAACCGCTCAAAAACAATAAGACAAGAGATAAACTCTATCTCTGCACACTCAAACGCTATCTTGAAATAATGAAGCAGTACGATATGATTTGCTTTATCGAATTAAAGGGCGATTTCAGCGAAGAACAGGTAAAAGAAATATTCACTATCTGCGGCGAAACCTACGACCTTTCAAAGTGCATTATGCAGTCATTTGAATTTGATAATCTTTTAAAAGCTCATGAGCTTTTCCCCGAGCTTCCTCTGATGCTCACCTACGGTCTGGGCGACACGGGATACGAAAGATGCTTTGAATACGGCTTCCACATTGATGCGGATTACCGAGTTATAACCAAAGAAATGGTTGAGCAGTTCCACTCAAGAGGTCTTGAAGTCGGACTCTGGACGGCAAACGACCCGTTTTCACTCGCCTACTGCAAATCTCTCGGCGTTGACTATATTGAATCCGATAACTTTTAAAATTTTACATTAAAAACGGGCTTGCATCTCGCAAGCCCTTGCTTTTATATGCAATATAGGTTCATATCCCAGCAAGGGATATAGGGGTGTCGGCGAAGCTCAAAACTGTAATCGGGGTTTATGCCGTGAATAAGAAGCGGAAGAGAAAAAATATCCTCACTTCTGTGGTACAGCGCAATATTGAGCTTCGGGCGGCATTCCGCAAGCGTTTTTGACGCTCCGAGAATCGCTTCACGCTCAGAGCCTTCAACGTCCGCTTTGATATAACTGAATTTGCGGCACAGAGAATCAACCGAAACACTCGGAATAAATTTTCCTTTTGCCGAAACAGAAGACTGTCTGCCGGCGGCGGAATCAAAAAATATTCCGTCGGGATGAGAATAAACCGCTTTATTGATTGCCGTGAAATTCTCAAGCATTTCCGTATTGGCGCAAAGCTTTTTGAAGGTTTTGGCATCGGGTTCAAGAGCGGTTATCGAAGAATATTTTCCGCCCGTATAATGCAGAAATTCTTCAACGGTATCGCCCTTATAAGCTCCGAGGTCAAGATAATCCTCATTTTCTCCGAGTCTTAAAATGTTTTCAAAAGCTTCATCTTTTTCGGAGGTTATCGCTTTAAGCGTTTCAAGCTCACCGCCGAACATAAAATCAACGCAGCCCTCAAATATCTTTTTTGATGTATCAGAAAAGAGCGAATACGCCTCTTCAAGCTCGGTTTGATGCGCTTTAACAAATTCTCTGTTGAAAATCCCGTTTCCGTAAACAGGTACAACAGGAACAAGCACTCTGTATTTTTCCGTGAGAGAATATATGTGATTCATCACATCGGGCAGACACGATGCAAACGCCACGGCAATTATAAATTCACCGTCAAATTCCGAAAGCTTTTTAACGGTGAAGCCCCGAAAGCTCTGACCTCTCACGAAATCATCGCTTGCGGTAACGCCTTTAATCTCAATGCCGAGGCGTTCAAGCTCATCAATCACCTTATCCGCTCCGTTGCCCATACCGTAAATAACGACGGGCAAGCCGGAGCGTTTTATTTTCTCCCATGAGGAATAATTTTCCGTAAAGTTAAGCAAGTCTGTCAGCTATTGAAGCAAACGCATCGGCGATGGTTTTCTGAGTGCCCACGCCCATGGAATTTGTTTCGTGATAGTGGTTAAGTCCGTTCTTATCTTTAACACCGTTGAGGTACGGCTGAGTGGGATTGAGAATGAAATCATTCGGAGGAACAACATAACCCGTCATATCGTTGGAAACGCCGAAAACTATCATTGAGCTGTCCCCTGCTATCTCCGCAAGCGGAGTGGGATTGATTTCGGGACCTTTGCCGGTGGGTGCAACATCGGCTGACATATATGAGCCGTAAACCGTTGAAATGAAGTTTTCACCGGGCAGAAGCAATACCTTCTGGTCACCGATACGCATAAATGTCATCTCGGTTTCCATTGCTATACCCGTATCACTCTCGGGGCAGGCATATGCCTTGAAGCTCATGGTATGACGCAGAGCAAGCAAAGTGAGAACATAGTTGCCGACGGGAAGATAGAACGGCTGCTGAATAAAGCTGATTTCGGGCTTTAATTCGGTATCGTTTGAAATGGTCTTAACGCCGTCCGCAAGCGTCTTCGCCTGCATTTTGATGCACTTAACCTTATCTTCGCTGTCATAATCTGTTGCGTCCATTGCGCCGATTGCGCCGATTCCGAACAGAACATCAGCTCCGCATTCTTCCTTAATCTGCTCACGCATAAAGTAAGGATATTCGCCGCTGAGAAGTCTGTTTGCGCCGCCGAGTGAATTGGGGTGTGCGCCGAAATTCATTATCCATATTTCGTTGCTTCCGTCAGCGGGAACAAAACGGAATCTTGAAAGTATTTCATGCTTATCAATGAAGCCTCTGCGTGTGGTGAGTGTACCGGGAAGCTCAACTCTGCCCTTGAAGAGCTTACCGCTCTTGCGGCTCAGATATGCTTCCTCCGCAACCTTGACGGCGTTCTTCATAAGCATATCCATATAGTCGGGGTCTTTGCCGTCCGACGGAATGCTGACGGCGTTTGCCTTGCCCCAGTAACCGAGAGTATCAATACCCGAATGGCTGTGGGTTGCGCTGAAATTGATAAGCTTGCAGCCCTTGATAACCTTTGAAGCCATTATCATGGAGCGGATTTTATTGACCTCGATTCTTGTCATACCGACCACATCGGCGCCGAGCCAAAGCATACCCTCATCGCCGCCGCAGTCAAGCCATACGGCGCTGATATAAACCGGTGAAAGAGTGCCCTCCATTTTATGTCCCGAACCGTGACCCGCTATCCAGTAGGTTGTGTCTTTGTTGAGGTCGGGCATAATTTCGGCTCTGGAAAAACCTGCTCTGAAGCCGTCGCCGTTTATGATAACATTTTCCGCGGGCTTGATTTCGGGAGCGGGTCCGTCATTTTTGTATACCTTTTTGCCGTAGTTTTTGGTTATTGCGATTATACCTTTCATTGCGATATCAAGAATGTCCATATATATTTCCTCCGATTCTTTCAGTAATAAAATGAAACTTAATAATTTCAATCCCAAATATTAAATATAAGCGAAAACAGCCATATAAAAGGCCATGCCGGCACTGTCAAAGGCAGTAATAACATCCACATTTTCTCTTCCTCCTTTAAACTGTTTTAATTATTTCCGAATCTGTAAATATTCTGCGATTCAATATCAAAGCCGGGCAGAATAACCGGCGGAACTCCCGCACTTGTTGTTACGGTTGAAACCGCTGCCCTTGCATACGGGAAAAGCTCCTTAAAGGTTTCAACATGAATAATCTCTTTCTGCACCTCTGGATTAAATTCAAAGAAGCCGATTATAACTATTTTTACGCGGAATTTATCCGGCTCTGCTTTGTCTTTCATCTCGGCGGTCAGCTCACATACGCAGGTGTTATTCCGTGCATACTTCACATTATAAGAATATGTATTCTCAAATTCTATCTTCTGACCGTTATCATGCTTATTGATAAACTCTATTTCGCTTGCCTTAAAGCCCTTGAATGTTACATTGCTCATCCGATAACCTCCGCCGTTTTGATAACAATCGGCTCAACAGGCTTGGATTTCTGCCCTTGGGCATCATAGGCTCTTTCAACATCAAGGAACGCATCGACGGTTTCCATTCCGTCAAACACATAACCGAATGCTGCATAGTTGCCGTTAAGCGAAAACGCGTTATCGGAGGTATAACATATAAAGAACTGAGATGAAGCCGAATCATAGCTGTTTGATGAACGAGCCATTGAAACAACGCCGCGGTTATGCGGAATTGTATTTTCATAAAAGCCGTTCATTGAAAACTCACCCTTTATGGTTTTATCCGAACCGTGGAAGCCCGTACCGGTCGGGTCTCCGCCCTGAGCCATAAAGCCATCAATTACTCTGTGGAAAGTAAGTCCGTTATAAAATCCCGAGCTGACAAGAGAAACAAAGTTTTCAACAGTTTCCGGAGCAAATTCGGGATAGAGCTTCATGGTAAATGTGCCGCCTTTTTCCATGGTGAATTTGACTATCGGGTGCTGAACTGTGGGGTCTTCGGTGATAAACGATGCGGCAGAAACATCTGCGTCTCCGTTTTCCGCCGATGCGGCTGTTCCGGCGGGAAGCGTTGAATCGGCTTCGGTAGGTTCTCCGCAGGCGGCAAAAGTAAGAAGAAGTGCAAAAACAAGCGCTGAAATTTTAATTAACTTTTTCATTTTCATCCTCCGTTAAGCGAAGCATTCCGCGACGCTGATATTTCCCGTTAACGAGAATTTACCCGCCGCATTGTGCGGAACAAAGAAATAATCTCCCTGTTCGATGTTCTTTTCGTATCCGTCCGAAATAATCTTTCCGCTGCCGCCGAGTGCAACATAAATTGCGGCACTCTTGTCCATAAGGAATTTACCGCCGTCAAGCGTTATGCGGCGAACGGAAAAGCTCTTGGTTATATCCTCGTGAATTATCGCTTCATAGAGCATTCCGTCAGCTTTTTCAATTGTTTTCGGAGTGAGCGGAGCAGGATATTTTTTGTTCATATCAAAGCATTCAAGCGCCTGCGCCCTCGTAAGACCGATATACATTTCGTTATCGGAAAGGCGGTAATCTCCGCAGAATCTTTCGGGCTGAATGGTGAAATCCGTAGGCTCCTGAACCTCGATAAGCAAACAGCCGTAACCGATTGCGTGAACCATTTTCGCCGGAATGTAAATCACATCACCGACCTTGACATCAATTGAACAGAGCAGCTCTTCCATGGCGTTGCCGCCGTTGTCGCTCTCGTCAATGGCTTTTTCAAATTCCTCAAGCGTTACGCCGTCTTTGAAGCCGTAATAAATTTTCGCTCCGGGTCTTGTTGCAAGGATAATCCAGCTTTCTTCCTTGCCGTATTTTGAATTGAAATATTTAGCGGAAAAAGCCTTATCGGGGTGAGCCTGAACCGGCAGACGGATTGCGCTGTCAAGAATTTTTGTTAAAATTCCTATATCCTGCCTTGAGCCGAGCATTTCCGTTTTATATTGTTCGATTGCATCGTTCAGATAAATATCCGTTCCCGCAATTTTCGATATGCCCTCGTGTTCATCGGTGCTGCCCTCATTGAGAGCGTGAACCGTTGAAACCACCCATTCTTCGGGATAAAAGCCGTCCTCGGAAGCATCTCCGAAAAAGTCCGAAAAGAGCTTTCCGCCCGTGTATACTCTTGCCACCCTGTTCTTTTCAAAGAACACGGGTTCATCATAAAACATTTTTATTCCCCCTTATATCTGATAACCGCGCACGCTTCGTCAATTGTATTGAATTCTCCGACTGCAACGGCTGCGGAGAGCGCAGCACCGAATGCCGCTTCCTCTTCAAAAACTGGAAGCTTTATTTCACAGCCGAACATCTTTTCAACCATTGAGCAAAGCACGGCATTTTTTCTTATTCCGTTTCCGGAGCAGACAACCGCATTCTTTTTTATGCCTGCTTCCTTATAAAATCCGTAAAGCTCGTCGGCAATTCCTTCAAGCGTTGCATATGCAAAATCGGCAACGGTAAAGCTTTCTTCGGTTATGCCGTAATATCCGCCTTTTAACCCGGGATTCTTTCTCGTTCCGCAGAAACGGCAGTCGGCTTTTATATCCGAATTTGTTTTGCCGTCAAGTATTCTGTCAAGAACGGGATAAAAGCTTTCACATTCCGCTCCCGCAAGGTTTGCCGCCTCACGGCAGAATTTTTCAAACATCGCAAAGGCTCTGCCGCCGCAGAGAGAACAGCCGGCGCAGAGAAATCTTTTGCCGTCAAACGGTCTGTATTCGGCGCCGACCGAACTTTCAAGCTTATCGGTAAGCCACGAAATCTGAGAACCAGTTCCGACATTCAGCAGAGCATAATCCGCACTTCTGACCGAACCGATGAAGCTTGCCTGATTATCGCCGAGAGCAGCGCTCACGGGGACACCTCTGAAATAACCGAGCACTTTATATTCGTCTGTAACCTCGGGAAGTCTTTCATTCTGAATTTTAAATTCGTTTTTCTCAATATCAAATGCGCCGAGACTTGCGGCGTTGGTTATGTGCATAAGCGGTTTTTCATTTTCGCAAAGGCGCATAGCCACCCAGTCCGCAGCGGTGCAGAGATATGCGGCGTTTTTCGGGATAAGTCCGTTAACCTCATTATAAAGGTCGGTTGCAAGCCCGTAGCCCGGGAAGCACCCGAGATATTCCGCATAGCTTTTGCCGTCTTTATATTCAGCCGCTCCCCTTTTATCCTGCCAGATATAAAGAGGACTGACGGCTCTGCCCTGCTCATCACAGTAAAGTATTCCGTGCATCTGACCTGAAAATCCGATTGCGGAAATATCGTCATCATAAAGCCCGTCGATTATTCCGTAAACCGTATCGAATATCGTTTCTGGGTCCTGTATTTTTTCATATTCATTATCCGTCGGGATAAAAGCCGTATTTTTTTCGGTCACACTTCTGAGCATTTCTCCCGAAGCGGTATCAACCACCGCTCCGCATATGCCGGTTGTGCCGATATCAATTCCTATAATCTTCAACTTCTCACCTCTCAGCAGATTGCGGTTGATTTGGGGTCAAGTCTTGTGATTATATCCTGCTGAATCGCCGGTGAAAGGTCAAGGAAATTGACGAATGTTCCGTGTATTCTCATTATGTAAACTCCGCTCGGCGCATACTTTTTGGGATTTGCAAGAACCTTTCTGAGTATCTCTGCGGTGGTAACATTAACATAGAGATAGAACGGTGAAACGCCGTCTTTGAGAGGATTGAAGAACAGCGGAGCAATAACCTTATCTCTGAATTCTATTCCTTTTTCCTCATAGCTTTCGCTTCTGAAATATTTCGGGTCGATTCCGAGATGTGAAGCGTAACCGCCGTTGAACTTTTCAAACGGCATATTCATATTGGAAAGCATACGGAAACCGAGTCCGTTTTCGGCGCTGCCGTAAAGCGGGTCAACACCGTAGCCGAGCATATCTCTTGATTTTCTGCCGTCGGGAGTTGCTCCCACCCAGTAACCGTACAGCAGGTGGGTTGAGGGAGAACTGAAATCGGGTCTGAACGGATTGCCGAGATAGTTTTTGTTTGAAGCCACAATATCGGCAACCTTTGAAGCTATTTCGCCTGCTTCCTTATCAACCTTTTCGATATTATTTCCGAATTTATCGGCTGAAAGCAGGAAATCACGAAGCTCTTCATAGCCTTTGAAATCTGCCTTGAGAGCATCAACAAGCTTATCCTTATCCTGCGGTCTTTCGGCAAGAAGCTTATCAATTGCGGCAAATGAATCGGCAATAACGGATACGCCGTGAATAAGGCAGCCGCTGCCGTTATATTTTGTTCCCTGAGCGTTTATATCACGGGCATCAATGCCGTTTTCCAGTCCGCCCATAACGCAGGAAAGAAACGGTACTCTCTGAGTTGAAAGAGCCTTTGAAGCGCCGTTTGCAGCCTTGCACATCTCGGCAACAAAGTATTCGGCGTTTTTATAGAATCCCTCACGGATATTTTCAAGCGGATATTTTTCACATTCAACAAGCTTTTCTCCTGTTATCGTTGAAACGCCGCCCGTAAGAGTCATTTCAAGGATTTTCGGAAGATTCAGCCAGCTGTTGGTTGTGTTTCCGTTATCCTTGCCCATAATAAGAGGCTCCTGACAGCCTGCGATTGAAATATCGGGCAGGTCATTTTCGGCAACTCCGTTAGCGCCGAGAACGGCAAAGAGAGAATCATCATTGAAGAATGACGGAGTGAGAACGCCCGGGCTGAACAGGAATTTTCCCATTTCCTCATAAAGCTTTGCGGGAGTATTTTTATGAAGCTTAACGGAAAGAATGGGCTGAGGCAGATTCATATCATAATACGCGTCCATAAGCGCATAGGTTGACGGATTTGTAAGGTCATTGCCGTCAACATCTCTGCCGCTGACGATTATATTCTGAGAAATTGCCCAACTTCTGTCGGCAACATTGAAATAAACAAGAAAATGTTTAAATAAAGCGGCTTCGGTTTCTCTGTCAAGTCCGCTGCGGTAAGGCTCGAAAATTCTGTCCGCATTTCCGACTGAAAAGGCAAACGGGTTCGGGGTCTGCTCAAGGCACATAACCTGCCAGAGAAGCTGGAACGACTGAATGGCTTCGCAGAGATTCTCCGCACCGTTTTCGGGAACCTTACGAAGAGTTTTTTCCATAACCTCAAGCTGAGCTTTTCTTTCGGGTGAAGCGGTTTTCATCTGCTCGGCCGCTATATCGGCATATCTGTTTGCAAGCAGAATAACGCTTTCGAGTGCAATGCGGAAAGCCTTATAGCCGCTGCCCTCTTTATCCTTAATCTGCTCAAGCATAGCCTTAACGCCGTGTTTAAGCGCAAATCTCATATCGGGAATAAGATGTCCCGTTACCTGCTCAAAGAAGAATATAACCTCTTTGGTATAGCATTCGGCTTCACCGTAAACCTCGGCAAGCTTTCTTGAATATTCACCCTTGCCGAATTCTTTTCTTGCCTTTGCAATTCTCTCGACGGTAAACTCATCATTCGGCTCTATATCGCCGAAAACGGCAGTCGGGTCACAGTATCCGCTGAACTCCTCAACCTTAAAAGACGGGTTAATGAGAGCATAGCTTCTTGCAAAGCCGTCGTCCTGCGTTCCCGCAAAAAGCTGATAATCGCTGATTGACAGCGGAATTGTTTTGATTATTTCTTTGAGGATAAGAGCCTTTTTAACCTCTTCGTTTTCGCCCGAAAGGGTCTTTTCAAGCTCTATTTCCTTTTCCTTGGCGATAAACCAGCCGTCAAGACGGTTGCCCGCTCTTTTTTCTGCAAAAAGCTTTTTCGCCATTTCGGTAATCTGAGCATAATTAAGTAATTCGGTCATATTATAAACTCCTTATGTTGATACGGTTTTTAAACCGTGTTCTTTAAAAATTCGGGTAAATTCGGAAATTACCGCAGGTGAAACAAAGCCGTTTTCAATCTGATAAGCTCCCTGCCATTTATCCTTTCCGAATTCATGATATGCGAGAAATTCAAAAACTGCGTTTGAGGTATCAAAGCGTGAAAAGTATTCCGCAAAGCCCTCGGGTTCAACATTAACGCCGTTTATAACGGGTATTCTTATGTGAAGCTGTCTGCCGAGAGAGAAGAAATATTCAATATTCTCTTTGGTGTTTTTATTTGAAGCGCCGACCCATTTTTTATGCTTTTCATTGTCAAAATGCTTCAAATCAATTATCAGATAATCAATATATTCCGCCGCTTCTCTGAGTTTGGGATTAGAACCGTTGGTTTCAATGCAGGTGTTTATTCCGTTTTCTTTAAGCTTTTTCAGAAGCGGTGTAAGCTCGGCACATTGAAGCGTTGCTTCGCCGCCCGTAAAAGTAACTCCTCCGCCGTCGAAAAACATCATTCTGCTTCGGAATATTTCATCAAAAAGCTCACTTGCGGAACAATCCTTTGCTTTCGGATTATCAAGCGGAATGCTGTCTGCATTGGAGCACCATTTGCAGGCAAAATTGCACCCCTGCAAATGATACACAAGACGGTTTCCGGGGCCGTCTTGGGAATAATTGAAGCCTTTTTGAAGTATTTTCAATGTATATCATCCCAATTGTCCTATTTTATAATATTCTAATATTTTTAAATCTATATGTCAATATCTGATAAAAATATTGACAAGAATTTTTTATTCATTTATAATAATTACAACCTGTATTTCGGAGAAGCAAATGTATTTTAACATCTGCAAATTCAATACCATTTCTTCAACAAGCACATACGCTTCGCAAAATGCGGAAAATATTCCGACGCCCGCTCTGATAATCGCCGATGAACAAACCGGCGGCAGAGGCAGGCAGGGAAAAAGCTTTTATTCTCCGCACGGCACGGGGCTTTATTTTACTCTGCTTATAAAAACCGAAACCGTTCCCGAAAACATCACCCCGGCGGCGGCTGTTGCGGTTTGCAGAGCGATTGAAGATCTGACCGACAAAAAGCCTTCAATAAAATGGGTGAACGATATTTTCGCCGACAGCAGAAAGGTCTGCGGCATTCTGACTGAAAATTTCGTAAGGAACGGGCAGAGATACATTTCAATCGGTATCGGAATAAACCTGACAACAACCGATTTTCCCGACGGCTTGAATGCCGGAAGCATCGGAGAAGTAAACAAAGATGCACTTGCATCGGAGATTGCGGAATATATACTGAATTATTTTGAATTTCCGTGCAGGTTCGATATTCACGGCGAATATGACAAACGGTTATTTTTGAAAGGGAAAAAGATTGAATTTATCCGAAACGGTGAAAAGCAAACCGCCGTTGTTATCGGCACGGACGAAAAATGCCGCCTGATTACCATAAATTCAGACGGCGAAACGGAAAAGCTCTCCTCGGGAGAAATTTCAATTTGTTTATAATTTTAAAAAATATATTTTCGGAAAGGAATATTATATGAACAGAAAAGGTTATTACAAAACAGGCAAAGCCCCTCAGAGATTCTGTGAATTCATCACCACGGCTCAGGGCTTATCATCGGACAAGGCTCTCTGCCTTGCCGCAGGAACAGACGGAACGGTTTATATCGGAACGGACTGCGGACTCAATTACACAAAGGCTGACGGTTCTTTCGGAGCTTTCCCCTGCGGAGAGGTTAAAGTCATCTTTGCCGCAAAGAACGGAAAGGTTTATTTTTCAAGCGGCAAAACGCTTTATGCCGCCGAAAACGGAAAAATTTCCGAAATACAGAGCTTTGATGAGGATATAACGGGAATAAGCGGCGATGAAAGAACTTTTCTCGTAACGGCTTCCGTTATTTATGAGCTTGTTGACGGCAGATTCACCGAGTTTTTCGGAATGGAAATGCCCGCTCAGGGTCTTACCTGCGCCTGCGGAAGAATCACTTCATATTCAGGCAGATGCCTTATGATATTCGGCGGAAAGCGCAAAAACTGGAGATGTCTCTATCCCGAGCATACTCCGATGCCCGAATTTAAAATAAATTGCCTTGAATTTGATAAGAATCTCGGCTTCCTCTGGATGGGAACGGACAAGGGCGCTTATATTTATGATAATCATTGCAATTGGTACGGTCATAAGGAAATAAACACCCTGCCCGAGGAAGAAATATTCAGCATTGATTTTGCCGATGACGGCAGAGTTATTCTCGGCTCCGATGCGGGTCTTATCATCGTTCAGAACGGCAAATCCAAGCACCTGCCCGCAACAAGATGGGTATGTGAGGAAAAGGTCAACGATGCAATAGCAGTCGGAAACACCATCTGGACAGCCACCGACTCCGGCGTTTCAAAAATCACCGAAAAAGAAATGACGCTCAGAGAAAAAGCAGGCTTCTGCTTTGATTATACCGAAAAATATTTTCTTCGCCGCGAAGGCTATCTCTGCAATGTACACAAAATCAAGAATAAAGATATAGCAACAGGCGAACCTGCCATCAGCGATAACGACGGTCTCTGGACTCAGACCTATCTCGGCTCACTCTGCTACTGCTATGCAGTTACAAAGGACGAAAAGGTTCTTGAAGCCGCACGCAGATGTATGTATGCAATGGCAAAGCTGACAAAGGTTTCGGGCATTAAAGGCTTCACCGCAAGAGCGGTAAGATATGAGGGCGACGATAATTTCGGAATCGACCTTGATATGCAGATTGACGGCGGCGAATGGCACAAATCTCCCGACGGCGAATGCGAATGGCTCGGCGAAACCTCAAGCGACGAAATGACGGGTCATTTCTTCGGCTTCTCACTCTATTATGACCTTTGCGCCGATGAGAAAGAAAAAGAATTTATCAAAGATATAATCTGCGATATAGTTGACCATATTCTTACAAATAATTTCAGGCTCTGCGATATTGACGGTCTGCCCACGACCTGGGCTTGCTGGGACCCCGACGAGCTCAACAGAAATTGTATGTGGCAGTGGGAAAAATGCGTTAATTCCCTTGAAATTCTTACTTTCCTCGATGTTGCCTATCATATGAGCGGTGACGAAAAATACAGAAAAGAATTTATGCGTCTTGCACTTGACGAGCATTATCTGCTCAATGCGGCTCAGCACAAGAAAGAGGACGGCCATGTTACGCATATTGACGATAACCTCGGCTTCCTCTGCACTCAGACAATCCTCAGAATTGAAAAGGACGAGGCAATCAGAAGCTATCTTCTTATGGGTCTTAAGCATCATTGGGACTATGAAAGAATCGAAAAGTGTGTAATGTGGTGCTTCGCTTACGGCGCATTTACCGACGATGTATGCGATATTGATACCGGTGTTAAAATGCTCCGTGATATGCCGCTTGATTTTGTTCAGCACAGAATGCTCAATTCAAAGCGCAGAGACCTTGTTTTCGACACCCAGGAGGAACGCTGGGGCGGCGATAAACAGCTTATTGCTCCGCTTGATATTGACGAAAGATATTTCGGCAATTATGACGGAAATTATTTCGGAGTTGACGGCGGCTGTGATACCCGTGCCGAATGTCCGAGCTCCTATCTTCTCCCCTACTGGTTCGGCAGATATTACGGTGTTATTGACGAGGAAGACTAAACATAATTCGGAATTCTGAATGCGGAATTCGGAATTTCGGACCGGCTTTGCCCGTACCCTTTTATATCAAGAGAGTGAAGATTTCCGAACGGAATTCTTCACTCTTCCTTATAATGTATCTTTTATTGCGTTTGCAATGGCAGCGGCGTATTCGCCGATATTTTCATCAAACAGCTTGTTATCCTTTTCGCTGTTCATAAACCCGAGTTCAACAAGACAGCTCGGCATAACGGTATGACTGTTCACATAATAGTTTCCGCCGCCCTGAGCATAGCCCTTTTTCACTCCCCTGTTAAGCGAAATTCCGGCTTTGTCAAGTCCCGAAAGTATATTTGAAGCAAGCCGCAAATCCGTTTTCGGTGCAATATTGCTTACCCATATTTCGACTCCGTCTGCACCGTCCGCGCTGTTTCGGTGAAGCGAAACGAAAAGCTTTGCACTTCTTCTGTTTGCGATTTTACAGCGTTCCTCAAGCGAAATATATTCGTCTTTTTTTCGTGTGAGCGCATTGCTTATGCCGAGATTGTTAAGCTCTTTGCTTACTTTCAGAGCAATTTCCAGATTATCGTCTTTTTCATTTCTGCCGTTAAATTCCGCACCGAAATCGCTTCCTCCGTGTCCCGGGTCAATTATAACATCAACCGTGCCGTACATATAGTTATTGTAGATTTTATATCCCGCAAAAGCGCAGACAAGTAAAATCAGCACGGCGATAACCGCTCTTTTTTTCATCGCACTCACACTCCTTTTCACATAATTATTTATTGTAAATTCAAAAGAAAAATTACATAAAAGTTAAGCTTTTTCAAAAAATACAACCACCGCAGCGGGTGGTTGATTTTTTTATAATTCATCTATATATCTGCAAGCCGCAAGAGCCGCAACCGAACCGTCTGCACAGGCGGTTGTTATCTGCCTTATGCTCTTACTGCGGCAGTCACCGGCGGTGAAAACGCCTTTTGTTTTTGTTACGCAGGTTTCATCGGAATCTATATAACCCCATTCGTTAAGTCCCGCAACATCGGCAAACGCTCCGTTATTCGGAACAAGACCGATTGCAACAAAAAGTCCGTCAACGGGCAGGAAGCTTTCCGAACCGTCTGCCTCTTTTTTAAGCGTGAGACCCTCAAGCGCATTTTCGCCCTTAAGCTCCGAAATAACCGTTCCGAATATAAATTCAACATTATCCTTTGCTTTCAGCTTTTCGGCAAGCTTTGCCTCTCCCGTAAGATAATCAAGATTCTGAATAACATAAACCTTTTTGCATACATCGGAAAGAAGAACGGCTTCCTGAAGCGCCGAATTTCCTCCGCCGAGTACGGCAGCGGTCTGATTTCTGAAAAACGCTCCGTCACATACGGCACAATACGAAATGCCGTTTCCGACAAGCTCATTTTCATTCGGCAGACCGATTTGACGGTGTTTAACACCTGTTGCGATAATAACCGCTTTCCCTTCATATTCGCCGTCTTCGGTAACAACGGTTTTGGTTTTGCCGTTATCACGCACGGCGGTGACGGTTTCCATTTCCACATCTGCACCCTGAGTGAGCACCTGGTCAACAAGCTTTTCGGCAAATTCGTTGCCGCTCATTTTAAGGAAACCGGGATAATTTTCAATCTGCGGAGAATAGGTTATCTGACCGCCGAATGTGCCTTTTTCAAGCACAAGCACCGATTTATCGGCTCTCAGAGCATAGAGCGCCGCAGTAAGACCTGCGGGGCCCGCTCCGATTATGATTATATCGTACATTTTATCAGCCTTCAATAAATTTGATTATCTCGGAAACTCCGGCGTACTTTTGGGCTTCGCCGTTTTTGATTTCAACAAGCGTGGGAGCCTGCTTAACTCCGAGAGCAATTGCAAGGTCTTCATTTTCATAAGCAAGGACTTCGTTTACCGATATACCCGCTTTATTGAGCTTTGCAAGAGCTATTTTGCAGTTGGGGCAGGTTGCGGTTTTGAAAAGATAAAGTCCGTCGGCAAGAGCAACTTTTTCCTCTGCCTTTTCTTCGCAGCAGCCGCAGCTCTTTTCGTGCTTTTCAAAGTTTGAGCCTGCGATATTATAAACCTTACGGTCTTTATATTCCTGAGTCTTACCGTCGTTCCAGTTCTGAACGGGGCGGTAATAACCGGTTATACGGCTGTAAACCTCTGTGTGTTCTCCGCACTCGGGGCAGGTAAACTGTTCACCTGCAAGGTAACCGTGGTTCTTGCATACGGAATATGTGGGAGAAAGAGTATAATACGGAAGTCTGTAATTTTCGGCAATTTTTCTTACAAGGTCTGCCGCCGCTTTCCAATCGGGAAGCTTTTCGCCGAGGAATGCGTGGAAAACAGTACCCGAAGTATAGAGGGTCTGAAGCTCGTCCTGAATATCGAGAGCATCGAAAATATCCTCTGTGTAGCCGACGGGAAGATGTGAGCTGTTGGTATAATACGGTGTTTCACCCGAAGCTGTGATAATATCGGGATATTTCTTTATATCGTGCTTTGCAAGACGGTATGAGGTTGACTCAGCCGGAGTTGCTTCAAGGTTATAAAGGTCGCCGTATTCTTCCTGATAGTCGGAAAGGCGCTCACGCATATGGTTGAGAACATCCTTTGCGAATGCCTGAGTCTTGGGACTGGTCATATCCGCCCTGAGCCATTTTGCGTTAAGTCCGACTTCGTTCATACCGACAAGTCCGATGGTTGAGAAGTGGTTTGTGAATGTTCCGAGATAACGCTTTGTATAAGGATAAAGTCCCTCATCAAGAAGCTTGGTGATGATTGTTCTCTTAATCTTAAGTGAACGGGCGGCAATATCCATCATCTTATCAAGGCGCTTATAAAATTCTTCCTCGTCCTTTGCAAGATATGCAATTCTCGGAAGATTTATTGTTACAACACCTACCGAACCGGTGCTTTCACCGCTGCCGAAGAAACCGCCGCTCTTCTTGCGAAGCACACGAAGGACAAGGCGCAGACGGCAGCA
Source organism: Acutalibacteraceae bacterium (assembly GCA_045600535.1). Taxonomy (GTDB): domain Bacteria; phylum Bacillota; class Clostridia; order Oscillospirales; family Acutalibacteraceae; genus CAG-177. The sequence continues at coordinate 15,965 of JAZRYD010000039.1, forward strand.
CATCGAACGGACATCGCTCGGCTCCATATCGCTGTTTACATAGTTTGAGAAATAAGGAGTGCCGTATTTTGAAGTCATTTCAAAGAGAAGCTTATTATTCTCGGTTTCGCTCCAGTCGAAATCGCTTGTGATTGAATAGGTCGGAATGGGATACTGGAAGCCTCTGCCGTTGGCATCGCCCTCAATCATAATTTCGATGAAAGCTTTGTTAACCATATCCATTTCGGCTTTACAGTCTTTATATTTGAAATCCATTTCCTTGCCGCCGATAATGCAATACTGCTCTGCAAGGTCTGCGGGAACAGTCCAGTCAAGAGTAATATTCGAGAACGGAGCCTGAGTTCCCCAGCGGCTCGGAGTATTTACGCCGTAAATAAAGGATTCAATGCACTTCTTTGTTGCATCGTATGAAAGATTATCAACCTTAACAAACGGTGCAAGATAGGTATCGAATGATGAAAATGCCTGAGCGCCCGCCCATTCATTCTGCATTATGCCGAGGAAGTTTACCATCTGATTGCAGAGAGTTGCAAGATGCTTTGCGGGAGCTGATGTGATTTTTCCGGGAACGCCGCCGAGGCCCTCCTGAATAAGCTGCTTGAGTGACCAGCCTGCGCAGTAACCGGTAAGCATTGAAAGGTCATGAAGATGAATATCGGCGTTTCTGTGAGCATTGGCTATTTCGTCATCATAGATTTCGGGAAGCCAATAGTTTGCGGTAATGGCGCCGGAGTTGCTGAGGATAAGACCGCCTACCGAATAGGTAACGGTTGAATTTTCCTTAACTCGCCAGTCGGTAACATTAACATAACTGTTAACAAGCTCTTTATAATCAAGAATGGTTGATTTGAGATTACGAAGCTTCTCACGCTGTCTGCGGTAAAGAATATAACATTTTGCAACATCGGCATAACCTGCCTGAATAAGAACATGCTCAACGCTGTCCTGAATATCTTCAACGGCGATGAGTTCATTTTCGATTTTCGGCTCAAAATCGGCTGTTACCTTGAGAGCAAGAAAATCAATCGTTGAGGGAACATACTGTTTTTCCTGAGCGTCAAATGCTTTTTTGACAGCCTCTGCAATTTTGGAAACATTAAAATCGGCAATGCTTCCGTCTCTTTTTACTACCTGATGCATCTCAAATCTTTCCTTTCAGTCAATTATAAACGCAACATCTATGATGTTAACAAATAAAAATCAAATTGTCAATAGCTTTTCACAATATATTGTGTTATTTTTTTGCGTGACGCCGAATCGGCACAAAATGTGACAATCCGTCAAACTCCGCGGAGTTCGCAAAGCTCCACATAATTACACATAATTTCACGAAATTTCAGCATTTTTTCTTTTGAAACTTCCGTAAGTCCGAAACCGATAAGCTCCCCCGAGTCCCGGAACGCCTGTATATAGTGTCTCTTTGCACCCTTTATCCATTTCCCGAGCTCTTCAATGCTCTTTTCATCGTGAAATTCATTAACGACCGTTGTGCGGAATTCATAGTCCACATGATTTTCAAGCAGGAATTTTATGCTTTCGTCAACCTTTGAAATATTGAATCCGCCTATTCCGACGGCGCACGGATAATTTTCTTTTGATGCCTTAACATCCATGGCAACATAATCAACAAGTCCGTCTGAAACAATCCTTTTCAGCTTATCGGGAAAAGTGCCGTTTGTATCAAGCTTTACGGCATAACCGAGAGAACGGATTCCTTTTATAAATTCTTCAATATCCGGCTGCATAAGCGGTTCGCCGCCCGTTATCGCAACTCCGTCAAGCACGCCTTTTCTTTTTTTCAGAAAAGAAAAAATATCCTCGGTGCTGTATTCCGTTTCCTCGGGCGGTTTGATAACAAGCCTTGAATTATGGCAGAACGGACAGCGCAGGTCACACCCTGCCGTAAAAAGAGTGCACGCCATTCTGCCCGGAAAATCAAGCAAAGTGAGCTTCTGCAAGCCCTGAATATTCAAAAATATCACCTCTGTTAATTTGTGAAGCAGGAAAATAATATCACAATATATTGTGTTTGTCAATAGCGATATACACAATATTTTGAAAAAAATATTGCCGAATCAAATGCTCTCGGCAGATTGATTCGGCAATATAAAAATTCAATATATATATTTACTGATTATTTTTCCGGCTTTTCTTCCTTTTTCTTATGGAAAAGAATTTTATCAACGGGGAAATAAAGGAAGAACTGCACGGCAGAGCATATCATCGTTGCGGCATTGGCGGCAAGGTCATCACCCATCCAGCCCTTTGAAACGAAAAGGTCTTTGAGTGCGGGATTAAGCCAAGCGGAAAAGCAGATAAGAAGGATTGTAAATACAATATATATAGGCAGGGTTATTGCGATATTTGCGCCGGAATTGAAGGTCTTTTCTCTGTTGACAAAGAAAGAAACTATCTGAGCGGCGATATTTGCCGTATTACTCGCTATGAAATAACCGAAGCCGCCGGCGGCAATTGAATATGTAAATACGAACCAATTAAATTCCTGCGAATAGAGCGCACGGATTGCGGGAATATGTGCAAGGATATTGAGCAGCGCAAACTGCACTATCATCGCAATAAGGCTGACGAAAATAAACTTTACAAACTGCCATATTGTTGTGACAACCGAACCCTTGCTGTCTGCCGCTTTGTCAATCTGATTTAACTTTCCCATAATAATCCTCCTGATAAATATTATTTACAAGTCGCTTTTTCAACGGCATTTCCAAGCTCAATTCTTGCACTGAGAAAAGCCTTGTCCGAATAAGTGAAATCGGTGAGATTTGCGCTGACTTTTCCGATTATTTTATCAACGGCTTCTTTTCCGAGATACTTTTCGGCAATGGTTAAATATTCATAATCCTCTATTCCGTTTGATACGCATTCAAGACGGAGCGAGGAAACAGGGCCGTCAATTCCGATATGGTTTCCGTTATAAAGCAAAGAACCGTCGCCGAAGGTGTCATCACCCGTCCACGGAGTTGTCCAGGCGGACTCCCACGGGTCTTTTGCGTGAGTTCCGTCGGGGAACTGAACATCACGCCAGTAGGTTGTGTCCCAATAGAGCAGTCCGGTCACATCATACTGCTTCTGCTGCCAGAAAAGTATTCTGTGAATAAGAGACGACTGCTGAACGAAAAGATTGCAGTAATCACTTGTCGGCGACGGGCCGCAGCAGACATACCACCAAACCTTATCGCCCGAAGCGACTCTGGATTTAACGGCATCGCCAAACCCTTCTTCGGAAAAGATAACGGTCTCGGGACAAATAATGTCACTCTTGCCCTCCTGAATTTTCAGGTTGCTTTCCTCCACGCCGTCAATATTATTTGTATAAAACGGAGTTACCATATGATAGCCCGGGAAAAGCCGTGAAAGTCTTTCGCAGATTGCATTATATGACTGAATATTTTCGGGAGAATGCGGTTCGTCAATCGGATAGAAATAACCTTTTTTAAACCATTCGGCATTCTTTGAAAGCTTATTATAATAAGCGGTTATCTGCTCATCACTGCCGTACGGAATTCTGAATGATTTAACACGCGGATTGCTCATATAGGCATCGGCTCTGTCGTCAAGAATATCATAGGGCAAATCATAGCCCGAAACTCCTCGGTCAAGGAGAAAATCATAATACTTTTTATAAAGCTCATCTCTCTCCGCCGAGCCCTGAGATACACCGTGCACCAGCGCAATATCATAGCGCTCAATGCCCATTGCGGTATCCATAGCCGGAGCATCGGGCAGAGTGAAGTTCCAGATATGCGCATTTATTTCAACAGATTCATTTTCGTATTTATTGCCGTCGGCTTCGGCATTTCCGAATTTTACCGTTGCCTTATAATCACCGGCAGCAGTATCCGAATCGGTTTTTATGCGAACGGCAAAAACATAGTTCAGTCCGGTTCTCATATTCAATGTAAAGCTTTTTTCCGCGGGAACGAGAGCATCATAATATTTTGTGTTAAAAGGTTTTCCGTATGTCTCAACGGCATATTCCGAATAAACCTCAACGGGTATCGTGTTCCCTTTTTCATCGGTAAAATCCGAGATTTCAAAGTATGTATTTTTTCTGCCGTCACGGGCTCTGACTGCAATCTGACAGTATTCACTCTCGTTTTTTGCAAGATACATCGTAACACTTCCGCTTTTGGGAAGCACGGCATCTTTTGTCAGTTTAACAGTCGGTTCAAGAAGCGAATAGGAATAAACGGAAAGCGGATTTGAACGGCATCCGCCCGTAAGATATGCCGTTAAGCCGCCCGGGATACTCACAACAAGTACAGAAAGAACGGAAGCAATCGTGCTGTTGATGATGCTGAGAATTTTTGTAAAAATAAACATATCAGCTCTCCTTTAATTTAAAACCCGACGGAAGAAGCTCCGCAAGGCTTGTTTCCGATATTTCGCCGTTGTTTTTCCACATCAGAATTTTAAAATTCTCATTGCAGAATTCATTCATCACCTGACGGCATACTCCGCACGGCGTGCAGAAGCTTTCGGGAACACTCTCCCCTTTTCCGCCGACTACCGCTATTTTCTCAAACTCTCTTTCGCCCTCCGAAACCGCTTTGAAAAATGCGGTTCTTTCCGCACAGCAGGTCGGAGAAAACGAGGCGTTTTCGATATTGCAGCCCGTATAAAATTTTCCGTCTGAGCAAAGCAGGGCGGCGCCGACTCTGAAACCCGAATACGGAGCATAGGCGTTTTCCCTTGCTTCAAGAGCAAGATTTATAAGCTCATTATCATTCATCGCAAGCCGTCTCCAATGCAATTTTCACCATATCGTCAAAGCTCTGCTCACGCTCAAGTGCCGAGCATTCCTCGCTGTTTCCGAGAGGTGTGTTTGAAACCGTGCATATGCAGAGCGCCTTTTTGCCGCATCTTGCCGCATTGGCATAGAGCGCCGCCGCTTCCATTTCAACCGCAAGCACGCCCATTTTCCGCCACTCGGAAAGTCCGTTTGACTCATCATAATAAATATCGGACGAAATGATATTTCCGACATTAACGGGAATACCGAGTTTTTCCGAAGCGTTTACCGCTTTTGACAAGGTTTCATAATCCGCGCAGGGTGAATATGTTCCGGGCAGACCGAACTGTGAAAGATAGTTTGAATCGGTGCTTGCCGCCATACCGATAACAATATCACGAAGCTTGAGTTTCGGGCTTATTGCTCCCGCCGAGCCGACACGGATTATCGTTTCGGCTCCGTAAAAATTGAACAGCTCATATGAATATATGCCGATTGCGGGCATACCCATACCCGAAGCCATAACCGTTATCTTTTTTCCTTTATAATATCCCGTGTAACCCTGAACACCTCTGAGATTATTCACAAGCACGGCATTTTCGAGAAATTTTTCCGCTATATGCTTTGAACGCAGAGGGTCACCGGGCATAAGCACGGTTTTTGCAATAAGCTCCGTATTATCCGCCGCAATATGCGGAGTCGGAATATTCATAAAATCACCCTTTAACAAGTTTTACTATTGAGCTTGTACCGAGTCTTTCGCAGCCGAGAGCAAGATAATCCTCGGCGTCCTCAATTGAGCGGATTCCTCCGGCAGCCTTCATTTTTACATTTTCACCGATGTTTTCGGAGAAGAGCTTTATATCCTCTTTTGTTGCACCGCCCTTGGAAAATCCGGTTGAGGTCTTTATGAAATCCGCTCCGGCCTCGGTAACAATTCCGCACATTTCTTTTTTCTCATCATCGGTAAGCAGACAGGCTTCTATTATAACCTTCAATATTTTACCGTCACAGGCTTCTTTTACCGCCTTTATTTCGTCCAGAACATCGGCATATTTTTTATCCTTTAACCAACCGACATTTATAACCATATCTATTTCATCTGCACCGTTTTTAACCGCATCGGCAGCCTCAAACGCCTTGACGGCAGTTGTTGAATAGCCGTTCGGGAAACCGATAACGGTGCAGATTTTCAGCTTGTCCCCGACATATTCCTTTGCCTGCTTAACATAGGCAGCGGGAATGCACACGCTTGCAGTTGAATATTTTATTCCGTCATCGCAGATTTCTTTTATCTGCTCCCATACGGCGTCAACCGCAAGCAGAGTATGGTCACAATGTGAAAGAATTGTTTTTATATCCATTTTAATCTCCTCTTAAGAATATTTTTCCGCGTTTATCATTCAATTAAGTATATCACCTAATATGCAATTTCGTCAACCTGAATTAAATATTTTTCATAATCGTTGACTATACAAATATAATATGGTATAGTTATTATATATAAGAAAGGAAGAGTTTTATGCTTACAATCAAAGAATTGTATTCTCAGGGGCATTCTCTGGCTGATAAATATCTTGAAAAATTTGAATATCCGTGGCAGGCTCTCAAGGGTATATCGGAGCTGATTATCACTCTCGGCAAAAATCTTCCGAAGGACGAATATGACGAGGTTTCGGAAAATGTGTGGATTCACAAAACCGCAAAGGTTTTCCCCTCCGCATATATCGGCGCTCCCTGCATAATCGGCGCAGAGACCGAGGTCCGCCATTGCGCGTTCATCAGAGGCTCGGCACTTGTGGGCGAAAACTGCGTTGTGGGCAATTCGGTTGAGCTTAAAAATGTTATCATTTTCGATAATGTTCAGACCCCGCATTACAACTATGTGGGCGACAGCATTCTCGGCTATAAATCCCATATGGGCGCAGGCTCGATAACCTCAAATATAAAATCCGACAAAACGAATATAGTTATCAAATCCGAAAACGGTGCAATCGAAACGGGCTTAAGAAAAATCGGCGCTTTTCTCGGAGATAATGTTGAAATCGGCTGCAACAGCGTTCTGAACCCCGGAACGGTAATCGGCTGCAAAACCAATGTTTACCCTCTTTCGAGAGTACGCGGAGTAATTCCCGAAAACAGCATATATAAATCACCCGAAAATATTGTAAGAAAATTCGATAAGGAGTAATTTTTATGAGCAGATATTTCGGAACAGACGGCTTCAGAGGAGAAGCAAACAAGGTTCTCACATCAGACCACGCATATAAAGTCGGCAGATTTCTCGGCTGGTATTATTCCGAGCTTAAACGCAGAGCCGGAATTGAGGAAGCCGCAAGAATAGTTATCGGAAAAGACACCAGAAGAAGCAGTTATATGTTTGAATATTCACTCGTTGCGGGTCTCACCGCTTCGGGCGCGGACGCTTATATGCTTCATGTTACAACAACTCCGTCCGTTGCTTACATTACGAGAGTTGACGAATTTGACTGCGGTATAATGATTTCCGCAAGCCATAATCCATATTATGACAACGGCATAAAGCTGCTCAATTCTCAGGGCGTTAAAATGGACGACCAGACCATAGCTCATATTGAGGATTATATTGACGGAAAGCTTGAGCTTTTCGGTCAGAAGTGGGACGAAATTCCGTTTGCATTCAGAGACAAAATCGGCAAAACCGTTGACTATGTATCGGGCAGAAACAGATATATCGGTTATCTTATTTCTCTCGGAGTTTTCTCGTTCAGAGGCAAAAAGGTCGGCCTTGACTGCGCAAACGGAAGCTCATGGAATATCGCAAAATCCGTTTTTGAAGCGCTCGGTGCAACAACCTATGTTATCAATGCGGAGCCCGACGGATTCAATGTTAACCGTGATGCAGGTTCAACTCATATTGAGGGACTTCAGAAATTTGTTGTCGAAAAGGGTCTTGATATAGGCTTTGCGTTTGACGGCGATGCCGACAGATGCTTAGCGGTTGATGAAAAAGGAAATGTTCTTTCAGGCGACCACATTCTTTATATTTACGGAAAATATATGAAAGAACGCGGAAAGCTTGTCAACAATACGGTTGTTACGACAATCATGTCAAACTTCGGTCTTTATAAGGCATTTGACGATGCGGGTATTGAATATGTAAAAACAAAAGTCGGAGATAAATATGTTTATGAGCATATGGCAACCCACCAGAATATTCTCGGCGGTGAGCAGTCGGGCCACATCATCTTTTCAAAATATGCCACCACGGGCGACGGCATTCTGACCAGCCTTAAGGTTATGCAGGTCATGATGTCAAAGAAGCTTCCCGCCAGCAAGCTTGCTCAGGGACTTGAAATATATCCGCAGAAGCTCGTAAATGTAAGAGTTGCGGATAAGAGCGTTGTTAATGCCGATGCAGATGTTCAGGCGGCAATCAAAGCGGCTGAGGATATGCTCGGCGACAGCGGCAGAATACTCGTCAGAGAGTCCGGAACAGAGCCCGTTATCAGAGTTATGGCTGAAGCCCGTTCAGAGGAAGACTGCGCAAAATGCGTTGATTCCATAGTTAATGTTATTAAAGAAAAAGGATACTGCGAATAATGTTTGTAACAGAAAAAACCTATGATTTCAAAGAGCTTGTTAAATGCAATATGCATACGCACACAAAAAATTCTCTGTGCGCAAAGCCCGAAATGGTTTTGGAGGATATGATTTCAGAGGCTGAAAAAATCGGACTTGAAATGATTGCGATAACAGACCATTCCGACCTCGGAAGCGATATTGATGTGCTTGCAAACAGCATTAAGTATAAAGAAATACTGAAAAACATTGATACACCCGTAAAGGTGCTTATCGGTTCCGAGCTTTCCGCATACGGCATAGGCAAATATGCGGAGAGCTATGAAACCGACAAGGCCCTTGATTTCAGCAGCTATTCTCACGTTCATTATCATCTGCACTATTGGGAGCAGCCCGAGGACAGGTCGCCTTACGGATATTCAAGGCATATGCTTGCCGTTCTGAATGCTCTTTTTGAAACAGACCGTGCGGACTGCATAGCTCACCCGTTTTCGCCGTGCAAAATGAGATTTTTCAGCGATGAAGAAAGATTTGCAACGCTCAGGAGCATCACGGACAACGAACTCGGTGATATACTCGAAAAAGGTGAAAAAAGCGAATGCGCCTGGGAGATACACACATCAACTTTCCTTACATACACCGAATTTTCAAAGAGATTTTTCAATATCGGCAGGGAAGTCGGCGTGCACTTCGTTGTCGGCACGGACGCCCACATGCTGAAAGCACTTAACACTTTTGATTATCTTGAAGCACTTGAAAAAGCAGTATTATAAAAAACAATTTCAAATAAATAAGCCTTTAATTTCCGAATAAACAATGAATTGAAATTCAGAAATTAAAGGCTTTATGTTTTCGGTTGCCCGATTATCCCGCGATATTATAGCTTCCGAAGGAAACTTCTTCTTTCGGATAAAGCGGCTGATATTTATCCTGATAATAATTTTCGTGGTTCTGAGTGTAGCTTCCGTCGGGACTGATATTGATTACGGTGCAGCCTCTGTGGTCGCCCTTCTTGTATATTCCGGCATAAGCAAGATAATCAATGCTGTTGCCGTAAAGGAAGTCAACGCCCTTATAGTTTAATACCATATTATTTATATGGTCGTGACCGCAGAATATCGCCTGAGTGCTTCCGAGCTCCAGAACGGTTTCAAAAAGGCTGTCCTCATATATTCCGCAGAATACATGCGGGTCTTTTTCGCATATATCGCCGGAGATATATTTAACATCGGCTGTGCTCTGATTGCCGTTATTCTGATATTCATAAACCGCATCACGGAATTCAACAAGCGGAATATGGAAGAACATCATTGACTTTACATCGGGATTTTCTTTCTTCATTTCGAGAATATTCTGCTTATACCATTCAACCTGGTTTTCGTGAATATTATCATATTTCCAGAATATTCCGAAATAGTCATGGTCGGTATATGAATGCGAGTCAAACAGGAACAATGCCTGAGTGAGCTTTCCCTGAGTATTTTCTACTCTGATTATCTGATTGCCCACGCCGTCAACGGTTTCGGGGCCCTTGGTGAAAAGGCAATGCGGATATTCTTCGCTTTCATAAAAGCTTCCGATTTTGTCTCTTGAAAAATAGCTGTACATTTCTGTATCGTGGTTTCCGAAAACTACGGTATAGTTAACGCCGAGGCGCTCCATAAGGGTTGTAATAATCCTTGCGGGATATTTATTGTTGAGCGTTCCCGCCTGGAACGGAACGGGATAAGCAATATCACCCGTCATAACAACAAGGTCGGGCTTTTCGGCGGTAATCATAGCCGCAACCGCGTTTATCGCCATTCTGTCCTTTTTAAATGACATCCAGCCGCTTCCGATATGTATATCGGTAAGCTGCATAACCTTAAGTTCTCTGTCTGTTTTGAAAACATATTCGCCGTTTTCGTTCATAACTGGAATAACCGCATCGGGATTTTCAACAGTCTGATATTCATTTGCTCTTGAAATATTCATACGGAAGCAAATATAATTCGCTATTGCCGCAACAGCAAAAATTGCAGCAAGAGCAATGATAATGCCGAGTATAACTTTTTTTGCTTTAGATTTCTTTTTCATCGCTTTTTCTCCTGTTAATTTTTATTAATTTAAGAGTATCATATTTTCGTAAATCGGTCAACAAAAATTTGTTGAATTATTTAACGGTGTGTGATAAGATATATTAAGTTTTAAAAAGAGAGGTACGGAATTTGAAAAGCTTCACAATCGAAAAAAACGATGCCGGTCAGCGCCTTGATAAATTTATCGTGAAAGCCGTTCCGCTGCTTCCGCAGTCGCTTTTGTATAAATACATACGCACAAAAAGAATAAAAATCAATTCCAAAAGAGCCGAAATTTCAACAAGACTCAACTGCGGCGATGTTGTTGATATGTATATAAACGATGAGATTTTCGCTCCGAAAGAGAAAAAATACGATATTCTCTCGGCATCGTCAAAGCTCGACATTGTTTATGAGGACGAAAATATTCTTCTGCTTGATAAAAAAGTCGGTCTGCTCTCCCACCCCGACAACACTGAATATAATGATACGCTGATTACCAGAGTAAAACGGTATCTATATGAAAAGGGTGAATATGACCCGAAAAACGAAAACTCGTTTGTGCCGTCACTCGTCAACAGAATTGACCGCAACACTGGCGGAATTGTTATTGCGGCAAAAAATGCCGAAGCTCTGCGCATTCTCAATCAGAAGCTTAAGGACAGAGAGCTTGAAAAATTCTATCTCTGCGTAATTCACGGAACTCTTGAAAAGAAAAGCGGCACTCTGAACGGCTGGCTGATAAAAGACGAAAGTAAAAATAAGGTCAGGGTTTATACAAAAGAAATGTCGGATTCAAAGGCAATAAAAACCAAATATTCCGTAATTGACGAAAAAGACGGTCTGAGCCTTGTTGAAGTTGAGCTTCTTACAGGCAGAACACATCAGATAAGGGCGCATTTTGCCAGCATCGGTCACCCTCTTCTCGGTGACGGCAAATACGGCACAAACGCTCTGAACAAGGCGCTGGGTTATAAAAAGCAGTTTTTATATTCTTACAGACTGCGTTTTGCATTCACCACCGATGCCGGTATTCTTGATTATCTGAACGGGAAAAGCTTTGAAATTAAAGACATTTGGTTCAGGAGAGAATTTTTAAGCGGCAGTCTGACAGGTGAAAAAAAGGCTTAATTTGTTAACAATATTGAAAATTTTCAAAAAAAGCTTGTAAAATACACAAAATATAGTATAATATATACATTCACGCTGATTTGTTCGCTCAGCGTCAATACATAAGAAAAGGATGAACACTAAATGGCAAAAAATGAAAGCTCAATGAGCAAGGCGGAAATTTATCGTGCCGAAAGAAAAGAAAGAATAGCCAAGGCTAACAAAAAGAACTCCAAGGGTTACAGCAAAGCGTCAAAGACCGCCGGAAGAATCGTTGCAATTGTTCTGGCTGTTGCTATAGTTGCTCTTGCAGGCTGGTATCTCTCGGCAACTCTCGGTATCGCCGAAAAATGCACAACCGCACTTAAAGTCGGCGATATAAAGGTTTCCTCGATGCTTTATAGTTATTATTATAAAGCAGAATATCAGCAGACCTCTTACTATGCAAGTTATTATTCACAGTACGGAATGGATATGGGCTTTAATGCCAATATCTCTCCCGATGACCCCTCAAACACCACAACCGATAAAGACGGAAACACAATTACCTGGGCTGAATCCTTCAAGAATGCCGCTCTTGAGCGTGCACAGTTCGTTGAGGGCTACTATGCCGAGGCTGTTAAGGCCGATTATAAGCTCACCGACGATGAGAAGTCCGAAATAGACGAAACCATCGAGAGCTACAGAAGCTCGGCTTCCGAAAACGGCTATTCTCTCAATGCTTATCTTAAAGCGGCGTTCGGTGCGGGCTTCAGCGAAAAGGTATTCAGAAAACAGCTTGAAAAAGAAAAGATTGCCGAGAATTTCTATAACGATAAGCAGACCGAATTCAACACCGGCGTTACTGCGGAGCAGATAAAGGCCGAATACACCGCAAACCCCGAAAAGTACGACTATGTTGATGTTCGTTACTATTCGCTTCCTTTCACAACTCTTACCGCTGCCGAGGGTGACACAGACGCCACTCTTGCCGAAAAGCAGAAGAAAGCAAACGCAGAGGTTGTTAAGAAAGCAAACGAAATGCTTGCAAAGGTAACAGATGAAGCAACTCTCATTTCCGAAGCCAAGGCAAAGGCAAACGAAGGCAAGGATAAGGCCTCCGATGAAGACCCCACCACTCTTTCAAAGGCTGCCGGCTTCAGCACCCTTTCATCAACTCTTAAAGAGGACGGAGCGAAATGGGTATTTGATAAAGCCAGAAAAGCAGGCGACAAGAAGGTTATCGAGGGTGAAAGTGCCGCTTACATCGTTCTTGTTCTCAAGCCCGCATACACTTCAAACAGCGTTGATGTTCGTCACTGCTTCGTAAAATTCGCAACAGATGATGAATCGGCAGAAGCAACAGATGCTCAGAAGGCAGAAGCCAAGAAGAAAGCCGAAGAGCTTTATAACAAGTGGAAATCGGGCGAAATGACCGATGCAACCTTTGCAGCATTTGCAACCGAAAATACCGAGGATACAGGTTCTGTTGAAACCGGCGGACTTTATGAGAAGGTCAGAATTTCCGACAGTATGTATCAGGAATTCCTTGATTGGTGCTTCGCTCCCGGCAGAAAAGACGGAGACCACGGCATAATTGAAAGCGGCACAGGCTATCACATTATGTATATGAAGAAAATCAACAAGGAAGATACCGACAGAGAAAACACAATCCGCACTCAGCTCGGTTCCGATGCTTTCAATGATTTCAGCGAAAAGCTTCTTGCCGAAGACGGAAACTACAAAATCAGCGAAAACGCAAAGGCCGTCGACAAGGTTGTTGACAAGTTCTGCGCAGACATAAAGAGAAATCTTGCTTACAGCGCAGCTCAATAAGATATAAAAAGTGCTTGTGATAAGGAAACTTTCACAAGCACTTTTTCAATTATAACTTATAAATTATAATCGGGCACGGGCAGAGCCCGTCCTTAACTTCTAACTCCTACCTTCTAACTCCTCACAAGCTGTAAACGCCCGTCTGCATAACGGCATATTCGATATTGCCCACTCTGAAATATTTATAAACGGGTTCATTGAAAATACAGTAGTCGGACATATTATAGTTATCAAGTCCGATTACATTTATTTTATAAGAATTTGCGTTGCAGATAAACAGCTTGTTATCATAAACGGATATATCCGTCGGGTGGCAGAAAGCTCTTTCCTTGGGGCTTCCGACGCGAAATTCGATTCTCGAATACTTAACCGAATAATTGATTATTGCATTTGATTCGGGAACGGCATACCACACATCGGCACCGTTGACTGCGGGAGAAACGCCCGGATTATTGAGATACTGCACCTTTGATTCGGATATTATCTCCCCCATCGCTCCGAAAAGCTTAAGAGTTCCGTCGGGATAAGCCGCCGCGCGCGTTCCTGCGCTGAGCTCCAGCACGGTGCAGGTTATGAAATCGCCGAGACTTCTTGCGATATCCGCTCCGTTTTCACCGAATTTTATTTTTATGTATAATAACACGGGTATCTTTTCAAAAGTATCCGCATTGTGGTCAAAATTATAAAAAACCGCCGCCTGTTTTCCTCCGTCAACGGTTTCCCTGCAGGCATATACAAAGCCGTTTTCTGTCGGAATGATATCAAGCAAATCTGCATTGAAAAGCTTCTGCACTTCTGTTTCCTCCGAAAAAAATACCCCGCCAAGCCGTATGAAGTCAGTTGTAACCTGCTCTTGGCAGGTGGGTGCCTCCCGAAGCGCTCTCGCTCCCTTCTTCCGCCGATTAACGGCGGGAGGTCTGCAATCCTTCATCGGAGTCCGGCTCCCTTAAAGTGTTTGTTGGGTTACATATTGACTGCATTTAATCGCACAAGGCAGGGCGTTATAAAATTCCTTTATTATTCTTCCTCGCCGAATTCGAACATCTCGGAAAGTCTTTCTTCAAAAGCTTCTCCGACCTCTTCAAATTCCGCTTCGTCCTCTATCGGGCAGAGATAGGTTTCGCCGTTCTGCTCCTCAACCTTGAGAATGATAAGCTCATCATCTTCCTCAACTATCTGCTCGGGAGATTCGGGCAGAGGAAGCAGCGCAACATATCTGCCGCTGTCGGTTTCAATTCTGTCTATCTCTTCAAATATATGTTCTTTTCCCTCTTCATCTATTATACTGACAATATCGGGAGTATATTCTTCGCTCATTGAATTTATTCCTTTCAGATTATTATATATATATTTTAACCCGAACTTTACGGATAGTCAATAGAAAATAACGATATGTATAATTTTGCTAAAAGTTTTTAACTTTTTTTAAAAAAACTATTGACAAGTGATATATTTGGTGATATATTATAGGTGAGATGAGGAACAAAGCAAAAAAGTTCCCGCTCTTGACCATAGATGTTAATCAGAGGTCACAAAAAGTACGGAGTCAAAAATTGAAAGGCGGCGATTTCCGATGTACATTGCAGCTTCGGAGCTCACAGCCGCAAATGCCGAATAACAAGGCGGTCAGAATGATTTGAATGCAAACCGACAGACCGCAACCCGAAAAGGAAAAGAAAACGGCAATGCGGCTGTGAGCAAAAAAACTTAATAAAAAATATCGTACCTCTTTCCTGCTGCGGAAAGAGGTTTTCGTTTTTTTGCACAAAATCATTTTGTAATATTTATAGGTTTTAATTAAAATAACAGTTTTATAAATGAGTAAAAAATAATTATTGACAAATAAAAAACATAGTGTTATTATTAAGAAAATTATATATAAAGGCTATGACGAAGACGGCAGAATTCATCGGCGTACAGAGAAGCGGTGGTCGGTGCAAACCGCAGGTCTGTTGGATTCAAGGCACATCACTTCCGAGCCGGTTGCCCGAGGACTTTTCAAAAAAAGTATTAGGCGCTTCCCGTATTGCTGCGTAAAAGCATAGGAATTGAAAGATTCCGAGAGTGGCGGTTTCAAACCGCAATTTGAGTGGTACCGCGGATGTTATCGCATTCGTCTCAAAGAAATTGAGACGAATGCTTTTTTTCATTTTCAAGGAGGTCAAAAGAATGTCCACCGTAGATTCAGAAAAGCTTACCGAGGTTGCACGCAGAATAAAAGAAATGCGTGAAATTGAAGATATATCCGAAGAACAGATGGCTCAGAAAACGGAGCTTTCCGTTGAGGAATACCGTGAATTTGAAGCGGGAACAAAAGATTTTCCGTTCACATTCATTCATAAATGCGCCCTTGCATTCGGTATAGGCATAACAGACCTGCTTGAGGGTCAGAGCGCTCACCTCTCCTCTTACACCGTAACGAGAAAAGGTCAGGGTCACGATACAGCAAAAGAAAACGGAATTGAAATTCAGAACCTTGCACCGTTTTTCAGGAAGAAGATTGCCGAGCCCTATTGGGTTCGATATGAATACAGCGAGGAACAGCAAAATAAGCCCATTCACCTCACCACACATTCGGGTCAGGAATTTGATTTTATTATGAGCGGCAGGCTCAAGGTTCAAATCGGTGACCATATTGAATATCTTTCCGAGGGTGACAGCATTTATTATAACAGCTCGACGCCTCACGGAATGATAGCCGTTGACGGCAGAGAATGCCTTTTTGTTGCCGTTGTTCTCCCCGGTGAAAACGAACAGGAAACAATAATCCGTGACGGACTTCTCAACAACTCGGCCCGTGCAACGGAATATGTTTCAAGCAAGTTTATAAATACCGTTGAAAACGAAAACGGTCTGCTTACCTCGATAAGCTTCAACGATGAAGATAAATTTAATTTTGCATTTGACATTGTCGACGCAATTGCTCAGAAAAAGCCCGGTAAGCTTGCAATGCTTCACATAGACAAAAACCATAACGAAACCCGTTTCACCTTCAACGATATGAAGCGTGCATCAAACCAGTGTGCAAACTATTTCAAGTCACTCGGAATCAAAAAGGGTGACAGAGTAATGCTTGTTCTCAAGAGGCATTATCAGTTCTGGTTTGCGATTCTCGGTCTTCACAAGCTCGGCGCAATAGCAATTCCCGCAACAAATCTTTTGCAGGCGCACGATTTTGAATACCGCTTCAATGCAGCGGGCGTTAAGGCAATAATCTGCTCGGCTGACGGCGATATTGCAAATCAGGTTGACATTGCTCAGAAAACAAGTCTTACACTTGACACAAAAATACTCGTAGGCGGCAAGCGTGACGGCTGGCACGATTTCAACGAAGAATTCAATCTTTTCAGCGCACATTTCTATCGCACGGAAGATTCACCCTGCGGCAACGACACAATGATAATGTTCTTCACATCGGGAACAACCGGTTATCCGAAGATTGCCGCTCATTCATATAAATATCCCCTCGGTCACTACATAACCGCAAAATACTGGCACGGTGTAAGCGATGACGGACTTCATTTCACGATTTCCGATACCGGCTGGGGCAAGGCGCTTTGGGGCAAGCTTTACGGTCAATGGCTCTGCGAGGGAGCGGTATTCGTTTATGACTTTGATAAATTCAATGCCGCGGATATTCTTCCGATGTTTGCAAAGCATCATATCACAACCTTCTGCGCTCCCCCGACAATGCTCAGAATGATGATAAAGGAAGATATTTCAAAATACGACCTTTCATCGGTTCGCCATATGACAACCGCAGGCGAAGCGCTCAATCCAGAGGTTTACCGTCAGTTTGAAAAGGCAACGGGTTTGCAGATAATGGAAGGCTTCGGTCAGACCGAATTAACTCTTGCAATATGCAACCTCATAGGCGGCACTCACAAACTCGGTTCAATGGGTAAGCCCAGTCCCCTGTTTGATGTTGACATTGTTGACCCCGACGGCAATTCCGTTCCCGACGGCGAAACAGGCGAAATAGTTGTTAAAACAAGCGATAAAATCCCCTGCGGACTCTTCAAGGGCTATTATAATGACCCCGAAAAAACGGAAGAGGTCTGGCATGACGGTTATTATCACACGGGTGATACCGCATGGCGTGATGAAGACGGCTTCTACTGGTATGTCGGCAGAGTTGACGATGTTATCAAATCATCGGGCTACCGCATAGGGCCTTTTGAAATAGAAAGCGTCATTATGGAGCTTCCGTATGTTCTCGAATGCGGAGTTTCGGCCGTTCCCGACGAGGTAAGAGGTCAGATAGTTAAGGCAAGTATCGTTCTCGTTAAGGGAACGGAGGGTACTGACGAGCTTAAGAAAGAAATTCAGGATTATGTCAAGAAGAACACCGCACCTTATAAATATCCGAGAATAGTCGAATTTAAAGACGAGCTTCCCAAGACTATCAGCGGAAAAATCATCAGAAATCAGCTTTAATAACGGAGTGTATTATTATGGCACAGATAACAGGTCTTGATTATAAAATCAAGGAAATGGCGGCAAGAATTAAAGAGCTTCGCGAAATCGAAGCCTTTACTCCTACCGAAATGGCATATAAAACCGGCGTTACCACCGAAGAATATCTGAAATGCGAAAACGGCGAAAGTGATTTGCATTTCGCTTTCATTTACCGCTGCGCTCTTGCTCTCGGTGTTGACGTTACGGATATTATCGAGGGATGCAGCCCGAAGCTTTCATCTTATACCGTTACCCGTTCAGGTTACGGTCAGGAGGTTGCGGAAGCTCACGGAATGACCTATTTCAACCTCGCATATGCTTTTCAGAACAGAATCGCGGAGCCTCTTTTCGTTTGCTGCAAATTTGACGAAGAAGCACTTCACAAGGATATCGAGCTGACTACTCACACCGGTCAGGAATGTGATATCATCGTTGAAGGAAATCTTATGGTTCAGATCGGAGAACACAGAGAGATCCTCGGCCCCGGCGACAGCATCTATTATAACAGTGACACTCCTCACGGAATGATAGCCGTCAACGGAAGTGACTGCCGCTTTTATGCTATCGTTCTCAATCCGACGGGCGAGCCCATTCCGGAGCTTTCCCCCGTTCAGACGATCAAGGAAACAAGAGTTGCGGAAAAAGACACCAGAGAAAGAGAATACCGTAAATTCATTGACATCGTTGAAAACGAAAACGGCACTCCCACAAGCATCACATTCAAGAATACGGAGCATTTCAACTTTGCTTTCGATCTCGTTGATGCGGTTGCGGAAAGAGAACCCGAAAAGCTTGCAATGCTTCACATTTCGGGCGATGCAGAAAAAACGGAACGCCGCTTCACATTCAAGGATATGAAAAAACGTTCCGCACAGTGCGCCAACTATTTCAAATCCCTCGGCATCAAAAAAGGCGACAAGGTTATGCTCGTTCTCAAGCGCCACTATCAGTTCTGGTTTGCGATGCTCGGTCTCAACAAGCTGGGCGCCATCGCCATTCCCGCGACGAATCAATTGCAGGTGCACGATTTTGAATACCGTTTCAACGCGGCGGGCATCGAAACAATCCTCTGCACGGCGGACGGCGATACCGCGAATCAGGTCGATCTCGCCGCGAAGAACTGTCCGACGCTGCGCAACAAGCTGATCGTCAACGGCACGCGCGAGGGCTGGCGGAGCTTCGACGAGGAATACACGCTGTTCAGCACGCATTATGAACGCAAACCGGACGCGCCCGGCGGCGACGATCTGATGCTCATGTTCTTCACCTCCGGCACCTCCGGCTATCCGAAGATCGCG
>JAZRYD010000040.1:0-41416 GCA_045600535.1 Acutalibacteraceae bacterium
CATCAGTCTCGCTGCGCTCGACAGCTTTTCTCGCCTGCGGGCTCGGTCCACTGCGGCTCTGTCAGTCCACCGGACTGTCATTCACTACCGCAGTGCCGCTAAAGCTACCCACGGGGGAAGCCTTAATAAAATGGGTACGGGTGAAACCCGTCTGAAACTCTTCTCTCCTCCGTCCTCTCTCCTAACTTAATAAACGGGCGCAGCCCGTCATTCATTCCGAATTCATAATTCCGAATTTGAAAAAAGCACCCCTCAGGGTGCTTTCTTCAAAGAGTAGCCGCCATAACGGCTTTGATTGTGTGCATTCTGTTTTCGGCTTCGTCAAAGACTATCGACTGCTCGCTTTCAAACACCTCGTCGGTAACCTCAATTGCATCAAGTCCGAATTTTTCTTTAACCATTCTGCCGACCTCGGTATTCAAATCGTGATATGCCGGCAGGCAGTGCATAAATCTGCATTGCTCTCCCGCAAGCTTCATAATTTCGGAATTAACCTGATAAGGCATAAGGTCATTTATACGCTCTTTCCAGATTTCATCGGGTTCGCCCATTGATACCCAAACATCGGTATAGATTATATGCGCACCCTTTACCGCCTTTTCGGGCTCTTCGATAAATTCAAGAACTGCGCCCGTTTCGGCGGCCACCGCCTTGCATTCGGCAATAAGCTCGGCATTCGGAAAATATTTTTTCGGAGCACAGGCAACAAAGTGCATTCCCATTTTGGCGCAGCCGACCATAAGCGAATTACCCATATTAAAGCGTGCATCACCCATATAAACAAGCTTTTTGCCTTTCAGCTCTCCGAAATGCTCTCTTATCGTAAGAAAATCGGCAAGAATCTGCGTGGGGTGAAATTCATCGGTCAAGCCGTTCCAGACTCTTATTCCCGAATACTTTGCAAGAGCTTCAACTATTTCCTGACCGAAGCCTCTGTATTCGATTCCGTCAAACATTCTGCCGAGAACTCTCGCCGTATCGGCAATGCTCTCTTTTTTGCCTATCTGGGAGCTTTTCGGGTCAAGGTATACGGGGTGCATACCGAGGTCGGAAGCCGCAACTTCAAAGGAACAGCGGGTTCTGGTGCTGGTCTTTTCAAATATCAGAGCGATATTTTTGCCCTCGTGCATTCTGTGAGGTATACCCTTTTTCTTTTTATCCTTAAGCTCAGCCGCAAGGTCGAGAAATTCGTTTATTTCCTCCGGCGTAAAATCAAGCAGTTTTAAAAAATTCTTTCCTTTTAAAGACATCGTTTTTCACTCTTTCAAATAGTAATTACCGAATCATTATAAATCCTTTATATGCAAATGTCAAGCATTGACAAACGCTGTTATAATATAGTATAATCTGAATATATTACCGCACGGAAAGGAGCTTCTTATGGAAGAAAAAAGCCTTACTCACGGTATAACGCTGAAAGACAAAGTCGGCTACGCCATGGGCGATATGGGCGGTATACTAACCTTTGCGCTCGTTTCGGCGTTTCTGAATATGTTTTATACCGATTCTCTCGGCATCTCCCCGATGAAGGTCAGCGTACTGATGATAGTTGCAAGAATATGGGACGCCGTCAACGACCCGATGTGGGGCTCATTCATTGATTCAAGAAAGCCCACAAAGCACGGCAGATTCCGTCCGTATATCCTCGGAGCTTCCGTTCCGCTGGCAATCGCCGCCGTGCTGATGTTCACCAAAATCCCGGGGCTTACCGAAAATCAGTATCTTATTTACGCTTATATAACCTACATATTTTTCGGAATGATGTATACCGGCGCAAATATCCCCTACGGCTCGCTTGCTTCGGTCATAACCGACGACGAAATTGAGCGTTCCTCGCTCTCAATGTGGCGTTCAATCGGTTCGGGTCTCGGCGGTCTGCCTGCGCAGATAGTGCTTCCCCTGCTTGTTTATTATTCAACAACCGTTATTGTTGACGGCGTTGAAAAGCAGGTAAAGCATATTGACTCGGGCAAAATGCTCATTGCCGTTTCGGTTCTCGCCGTGCTTTCGGTAATCGTTTTCTTCTGCCATTTCAAGCTTACAAAAGAGCGTGTGGCGCTTCCTCCGAAGCAGAAGGCAGAGGGTCACAGCGTTGTCAGGAGCATTAAGGCACTCACGAAAAACGGGCCTTTCATTTCGCTGAGCGTTGTTTCAATGCTTCTCATCTGTTTTCAGATGTACACTCAGACAAATTATAACTATCTTTTAACGCATTATTATAATTCACCCGGACTTTACAGCATTGTCACCGTTGCAACCTATCTGCCAATGGCGATGTTTATCCCGTTTATGGGTAAGCTTATCCGCCGTTTCGGCAAAAAGGAAATATGCGCCGCGGGTCTTGCGTTTGCCGCAGCCGTAAATTTCATAATGTTCTTTATCGGATTTACTCCGCTTGTTTCAAATGTGTTTGTTTTTCTTGTACTTGTATTCTTCAGCGGAGCGGGTCAGACCTTCCTCGTTCTCGAAGTCTGGGCGCTCGCAATGGACGTTATCGACTATCACGAATTTCTCTCCGGCAGGCGTGAGGAGGGCACAACCTATTCGGTATATTCATTTATGAGAAAGCTCGGAATGACCCTTGCAGGCTTCGGAACGAACGCCCTGCTTGCTCTGATAGGGTATAATTCATCGGCTCAGGCTCAGCCCCGTGCGGTGCTTGATAAGCTTTATACCGTAACAACCCTCGTTCCCGCAATCGTTCTCTCACTTATGTTTATTGTTCTCTGCTTCTGCTATAAGCTCAACAAGGAAAAGCTTGATGAGCTTCGTGCAGCAAGAGATTTAAATCAATAAAGAAAGGAATTTTTAAAATGAAAAGAAGAACCCTCTCGGTAATAATCGCAATCGTCCTCAGCCTCACATTCATCTATGCTTCCGTATCGCCCGCATTTGCGGCAGTTGAGGAAGTCAGAAAGCAGATTGAAATTCTCACCGAAACTCCCGTGCTTGACGAAAACGGCGTTCTCACTCAGCCCGGCTACTGCTTCACGAATCTTTATCAGTATGACCGCAGCGCGATAAAAGCCGGTGCAGGCAGAATAAAGGAATGGGATTTCTATCAGATTTCCAACGATGATTTTACCGTTCAGGTAACTATCGCCGATATTTCTCTCGGCGGTGCGGTAACGGTAGGATATTTTGACAGACACACAGGCGAAAAAGGCAGCGCAATGGTGCTCAACCTTTTCACCTTCGGCAAATTCAATGTCGGTCTTGATAAGAAAGGCCTTGCCGAAAATGACTGGACAGACCATACATACAAAGTAAAGAAGCTGAATTTTGACTTTGAGCTTTCGGTAGGAGAAAAGGAAAGAGTTCTTAAGTTCAAGGGCAAGAGCGGTCTGAAAGACCTTGAAATGGATATAACGATGCAGATGCTCCCCGACCATCAGAGCCACTTCATCGCCGTTCCGTTTGATAAGCCCGATAACAAGCATTTCTACTATAACCAGAAAACCAACTGCATGGCTTCCGTAGGAACGGTTAAATGCGGTGATAAGACTTATGAATTTAAGGGCCTTGAGGATAATTCCTTTGCGGTTCTTGACTGGGGCAGAGGCGTATGGCCGTATCACCAGGTATGGTGGTGGGGCAACGGCAGCACCGTTTTAGAGGACGGCAGAATCTTCGGCTTTGAAATCGGCTGGGGCTTCGGCAACACCGATGCCGCTTCCGAGAGCACCGCTTTCATTGACGGCAAGGCATATAAGCTCGGCTATCTCAAGCTTGAAAACGAAAAGGATATAGTCAGACCTCTTGACAACTGCTGGGACGATAACGGCGTAGTCTGGAAAATCACCAGCGATGACGGAAGCTTTGAAATGACTATGAAGCCCGAATACGATAACTATACAATGATGAGAGTTCTCCTTGTGGGAAACCTCTGTCATCAGGTATTCGGCAAATGGAGCGGAACGGTTAAATGCGGCGGCGAAACAATCGAAATCAAAGATATGACCGCATTCCTTGAGCGCTCCGATAATATGTGGTAAGATATAAAAAACGGGCTTGTGAAATCCACAAGCCCGTTTTCGGTTATAAGTTTAATTGAATTTCGGCAGATAATCGCCGTGAGCCTCAATAAGGTCATCAACCATTTTCTTAATGGTATCAATATCGAGTTCGCTGCCGGTATGCGGGTCAAGCATAGCCGCCTGATAAATATGGTCAAGCTTTCTTGTGCGTGCCGCTTCGATTGTGATAAGCTGAACATTGATATTCGTCATATTCATTGCCGCACACTGAACGGGAAGAGCGCCCACATGGCAGGGCAGAATGCCGTTTCCGTTAACAAGGCACGGAACCTCAACACACGCCTCTGCGGGAAGATTGGTGATAAGGTGGTCGGTATTGAGCACATTGCCGCCTATCTGATAGGTTGACCCCGTTTCAATCGCTTCCATAATTCTTGAAGCATATTCGTGTGAACGGTCATGCTCTTTAACTCCGTTTTCGAGCAATCCGGCATATTCCTTTTTCCAGCCCTCAATCTGATTGATACATCTTCTCGGATATTCGTCAAGAGGAATATTGTATTTTTCGATAAGCTCGGGATATTTGCTCTTGATATAGAACATATTATATTCCGAATTATGCTCGCTTGATTCGGTGCAGTAATAGCCTAAATTCTTTATGTATTCAAGTCTTACCTTATCCTTGAAGTCGGGGTCGTCTATTTTAGCCTGAATCCTCGTCTTTATCTCGGGATAGAGGTCGTTTCCGTCTTTATCCCTGATTTCAAGCAGCCAGCCCATATGGTTGATACCTGC
Organism: Acutalibacteraceae bacterium; assembly: GCA_045600535.1. GTDB lineage: Bacteria > Bacillota > Clostridia > Oscillospirales > Acutalibacteraceae > CAG-177. The sequence continues at coordinate 4,773 of JAZRYD010000040.1, forward strand.
TATAAGCTCTTTTCTTCCCTCAAGCTTATCTTTCATATCAAGCTCGTTGAGAAGTGTTTCCGAGCATACCTGAACCGAGTGACAGAGACCGACTGTTTCGATTCCCGTGTATCTCTGCATATAGCCCGAAAGCATAGCCATCGGATTTGTATAGTTGATAAACAGAGCATCGGGGCAAACCTCCTGCATATCCTTTGCAAAATCGTCCATAACGGGAATGGTTCTCAGCGCGCGCATAATTCCGCCGATGCCGAGAGTATCACCGATTGTCTGACGCAGACCGTATTTTTTCGGAATTTCAAAGTCAATTATCGTGCAGGGGTCATAAAGTCCGACCTGAATGGCGTTTACAACATAATTTGCGTCCTTGAGCGCCGCCTTGCGGTTTTCAACTCCGAGATAACATTCGATTTTTCCGTAGCCGCCGAGAGAGTTTCTCATAGCATTTATAATGGTTTCGCTCTGCTTGAGTCTCTCGCCGTCTATGTCATAAAGTGCAAAAGTGCTGTCACGCAGGGCTTCACTGCACATACAGTCACCTATAACGTTTCTTGCGAATACGGTGCTGCCCGCACCCATAAAAGTAAGTTTCATTACTATTCCTCCAATATTTTAAGGACTTTATTTTATAATACACTCTTACCGAAAATTTTTCAATAGAAATTTGATTTATTTACCGATAAAGAATGAAAATATTAACAGACTATAAATAAATGAAATAATTACAAAAAAAGTTGATTTTATGATTTTATATGCTATAATTATTTTATACAGAGAAACGGAGATGTGATTTTATGATGAAAAAGCTTGCGGCAATTGCTCTCTGCATTGTTTTGATGCTTTCTGCAAATATTTTTGCTCTCGCCGCCGAAATTTCAGATGTAAAAGCCGATTTGCCGTCAATTGACATAAAGGTCAGCGCCCCTGCCGGAGCTTATGACAATATTGATGCCGGCAAGGTTAAGGCAACGCTTGACGGTCAGGAACTGAAAGTCAGTTCAGCCGAGGTTAAGGGCGGCACAAATGAATGGATAGTTCTTATTGACACCTCAAAATCAACCAAATCATATTTCGAGGCTGAAAAGAACGCCGTTCTTTCCGTTTATAAATCACTCGGCAAAAACGATAAGCTCTCACTTTATACTTTCGATACCGGAATGAAAAAGGTTCTTGACGGAAGCGAAAAGCCCGAGGACGCGGAAAAGAAGATTAAAGCACTCACCTGTGAGGGTCAGGACACCGTATTTTATGAGTCGGTTGACAAGCTTCTTGAAGAAGCAAAAAAGAGCAAGAACGATAATGTTATTCCCGTTATATTCAGCGACGGTGTTGATACTCTGAGCAAATCCACCGACAAAAAAGCGATAACCGAAAAGCTTGCAAAGGAAAAAATCCCCGTTTTCGGATTATATAATGACTCACTCAAGGCCGAAACCGCAAACGCATTTAAAGACCTGCTCAAGAAATCCGGCGGAAACGCCGAAGCATTCGGCACAAAGAATGCAACCGAAATGCTTTCAAAGAAGAATGCGGCAAACGAAATAATAATTTCCGCTGTTGCCGCTTCCGATATAAAAGCAAACGATAACGCAGTTCTCAGTGTCGACCTGGGCGACGGCAAGGCAATAACTCAGAAGACAAAGGTTGAAGCGTGGTCAAACGATACAACCGCTCCCGAAATTCTTTCAGTCGAAGCGTATATTCCCACAAATGTTGTAACCGTTAATTTCAGCGAAGATGTGCTCAATGCAGACCAAAAAGAAAACTACATTTTCTCCTGCCCCGACGGAAGCAAAATCGAGATAACCAACATAGAATATAAAGACTTAACAGCAAATATTTTCGTTGACAATCTTGATAAAAGCGGTGTTTCTCTTAAGATAAGCGGAATAACCGATAAGGCTCTGAATGCCGCCGCAGAAAAAGAATTAGTCATCACCGGGGTTAAAACAAGCTTCCCGCTCATTCCCGTTATTATTGTGGCAGTTCTCGTAATCGTACTTGTTGCCATTCTTCTCATCGGCAAATTCCGTAAGAAAAAAACGTCCTCGGAAACCGGCGATTCCCCTGAAGATAAAAAAGCAAAGAAGAAAAAAGACAAAGAAGCAGAACAGTTTAAGTTCTACTTTGTGGATAAGAAATAACTATAAAAAACGGCTTGTGAGAATTTCGGTTCATCACAAGCCGTTTTCATATCAAATTTCACTTGGTTATGAATCACATTCATTTCCTTTTCTTTTTCAGCACCGCAGCGGCAATAACAGATGTAAGTCCGAGTGCGCCGGCACTAATGAGCTTAATTTTTTCGGGAATTTTATCATCGGCGTCCCAGATATATGCAAGCTTGGATTCGATACCGTTTCCGCAAAGCTCGGGATAAGTCAGACTGTAAGTGCTGTAATTTTCGGGGTCAGCCTCGTCAAGCACAAACACTCTCACTCCCCTCCGGTCGTTGCCGTAGCAGCGGAACGAAGCGGCGGCAGTCTGAACAAAATCAACGCCTTTATATCTGCCCTCAAAATCATTCACATGGTCGTGACCGGTTACTATCGCCTTAACTCCGCCGCATTCAAGCACGGCATCGAAAAGTCCGGCATCGTCATTGAGAATTGACGGCGGTTCACCGATAACGCCCTTTGCCATATCGGGCTTGAGTCTGAACCAGCCTTCTTTTTCATTTCCGATTGCGCCGTCAGTCGGAACATCACTTTTTTCGACAAGCTCCATTGTGACGGGCAGAGGAATATGCAGAAACATCAGCGACGGAACCGGTTTTCCGCCGTTTTCTTTTTTCAGCTCCTCAGATGTTCTTCTGAACCACTCAACCGCCGAGGGCTTGACCTCCGTGAAGCACTTATCCTGCTCCTTATCGCACCAGGCGGAATCGAGCATCCACAAATCAAACAGATGCTTTTCGCCGTCCGATGACATTATCGGTATGCGGTAAGTATCGCAGTCAAGCGAAGCATCATCTGTATTCATCGGCAGACACATCGAATATTCTCTGAAAATATCCGCCTGCTCTTCCTTTGAAACCTCGTTCATATCATCGTGGTTGCCGTAAATCATCGCAAACGGTATTCCGCGCTTTTCAAGCGGCATTGTGATATGCTTTATCGCCTCACGCATACTTTCGAGAGTTGCCGCCTTTCCGCTTGCAACCTTGCGGTTTCCGATGCGTGCATCAAGCAGATGATTGCCGAGAATATTGTCACCCGTAAAAAGAACTATATCGGGCTTAACCGTATCATAAGCGTTATCAAGCATACGCACCATCGAGCGGCGGACATATCTCAAATCCTGCGGGTCGCTGACCTGCAATATTGTCAGCTTACCGGATTTATTGAATTTTATTGTATTGGTTTTCATTTAAGGTATTTATCTCTCTTTTTCAAAGTTTCTTCTCTTGACTCTGTGAGGAATTTTGAATTTTTCGGAATAACGAATGTCATTCCCTTTTCAATAAGCTCAAACGATGTATCGCTTACATATTTGATTTCGCCGTCAACATTGACCGCCGCCGGCATTTCGCTGTGAATTGTAAGCTTTCTGCCCGCTTTGAAATTCGTTACCTCCCAGTCAAGATGCTCACCGCGCTTATATTTATTAAGAAGCGTTGCAAGCTTCAAACGACTGAATTTGCATTCAACAACAACGAAATCAAGCACTCCGTCATCGGGAAAAGCAAGAGGCGCAGCCATAAATCCGCCGCCGTACCAGCGTGAATTTCCCACGAAGCAGAAAAGGCAATCCTTTGTAATCGGTTCACCGTCATCAATCGAAATCGTAAATCTGTTTTTGAATTTTCTCATAAGGGCATAAAGGCAGCCTATGTAATATGCGCCCTCACCCGTTACAAGCGGAAGCTTCTTGATTTTGCCCTGCATGGCGCAAACCTCGGCGTCCATACCCATGGAACACTGGTTTATCGCAATTTCATCGTCACATTTGATAAGGTCAAGCTCTCTGGGAACGCCGTTGATAACATTGTCAAGGTCGAGAAAATCTTCTTTTGTGCCGAAAAGACGGATAAAATCGTTTCCCGAGCCGAGAGGAATCGCTGCAATTTGAACATTCTTAAAGCCGTATGCGCCGTTTACAAGGTCATAAATCGTGCCGTCGCCGCCGCAGGCATAGAAGCGAAGCTCCTCGCCGCCTGCCGCACGCTCTTTGACATAATTCAGGCCGTCACCTGCACATTTGGTTAAATAGATTTCATAGTCAACGCCGTTTCTTTTACACGCTTCCTCGATTTTCGGCCTGATAAAATCAAGCATCTTTCCCTTACCTGCCATCGGGTTGATAATAAATATGTGTTTCATTTTTCTTTTGTCCCTTTCCGTATTATTTAAAATACATATATAATTGGCATTTTATCATGCCATTATAAAGCTTTCTGCGCTTATCGGCTTTTCTGCCGAATGCTTTTTCAAATTCTTCGTCGGGGCTTATTATGCTGTATGACCAGCCGTGCTTCTGTTCAAGCACCTTACCCATCTGCTTATATATCGCTTCACACTCGGATAAGTCAAGCAGTCTTTCACCGTAAGGCGGATTGCAGATAAGCGTTCCTTTTTCGCTCTGCGGTTTGAAATTTTTAATATCCGCAACGGAAAAGCTGATTTTATCGGCAGCTCCCGCTCTCTGAGCGTTTATTTTCGCAATTTCAATCGCCTTTGCATCTATATCCGAGCCGAATGCCGCAAAATCCGGAATTTCCCTTTCAAGGCTTTTGGCTCTTTCTCTTTCTTCTTTCCAGACCTTTCTCGGAATAACATCAAATCTTTCCGCTGAAAAGCTTCTGTTTATACCCGGAGCAATATTCGCCGCCATGAGTGCGCCCTCAATGAGAATCGTTCCCGAGCCGCACATCGGGTCATAAAGGCTGTGATAAGGTCTGAGATGTGACAGACTGCAAAGCGCCGCCGCAAGCGTTTCCTTAATCGGAGCTTCGTTTGCATCAAGGCGGTAACCTCTCTTGTGAAGTCCCATACCCGAGGTATCAATCAGCAGCGAAGCCTTGTTTTTCATTATGGAAAACTGAATCTGATGAACAGGACCGCTTTCCTCAAACCATTCGGTATTATACTTGCTTTTAAGGCGTTCCACAACTGCTTTTTTTATTATTGCCTGACAGTCTCTCGTGCTGAAAAGCTCCGAATTTATGGAATAGCCCTTCACGGGGAACGCATCAAGATTTCCTATCCACTTTTCCCACTCAAGTGCCTTTGTGCCCTGAAAAAGCTCCTCAAAGGTTCTCGCTTCAAAAGAGCCGACAAGTATCTGCACTCTCTCGGCAAATCTTGAACAGATATTCACTCGTGCAAGTATGTTTTCATCTCCGCTGAAAAGCACTCTTCCGTTTTCAGCCGCAACATTCTCGGCACCCATCTCCTTTAATTCGGAAGAAATCAGCGATTCCATTCCGAGCAGGCAGGGAATTACAAAATCAATCGTCATTTTTCTTGCTCCTAAAAATAAAAAGGCGGGAATCCGGAATATGATTCCCGCCGCCGTTTATTCAGTCATTTATCCCGAACACTCCCGATTATTCAAGCTCGGGCGTGATGAGTCCGTAGCCTCCGTCATTTCTTCTGTAAACCACGCAGATATTTCCTGTTTCTTCGTTCATGAACATATAGAACTGATGTCCGACAAGGTTCATCTGAAGAATTGCTTCTTCAACCGATTCGGGCTTAAGAACAACCTTTTTGTTTCTTACAACCTCAAAATCGACTTCCTCGGAAACGGAGGAATCCTCTGCAAACGCATCGAAGCTGACCGCTCGGAGCTTCTTTTCAACACGGGTTTTGTTTTTGCGAATCTGCCTGATAAGGGTGTCAACACATTTGTCAAGAGCCTCATTCATATTCTCGGCTCTCTCCTGCGCTCTGAAAATCATACCGTTGTTATTGACGGTGATTTCAACATTTTGTGATGACTTCTCAACAGTTACCGTTACCTTGGCTTCAACGTCAGGTCCGAAAAATCTCTCGATTTTTGCAAGCTTTTTTTCGGCGTGTTCTCTGAACGAATCCCTCGGTGAGCATTTTCGCCCTGTAATTGTGATTTTCATACAGTCATCCCCTTTATATCTTTTGAAGTGTTTTTCACTTCGTCTATATTGTAGCACATATCAACAAAAAAATAAAGGGTTTTTTAAAAAATTTATTAAAAATGCGATAAAAATTCACAATTACAGCTCAACTGTAATATGACGGGTCACATGACATCCTATATTAACCGCAGCGGGCAGACCTGCAATATGGGTCGGAGCAGCCTCAACGGCAACGCTCAGAGCGGTTGTTTTTCCGCCGAACCCCTGCGGGCCTATGCCTGTTTCGTTTATTTTTTCAAGTATTTCATTTTCCATTTCGGCATAAAACGGGTCGGGATTTGAAGCGCTTACGCTTCTGCAAAGTGCTTTTTTCGCAAGCAGAGCGCAGTATTCAAAATCGCCGCCGAAGCCGACACCTACAACCATCGGCGGGCAGGGATTACTTCCCGCCAGCTTCACGGTTTCCATGACAAAATTTATTAAATCCTCTCTTTTTGCCGACGGGGTAAACATTTTAAGACGGCTCATATTTTCGCTTCCGAAGCCCTTGGGCGCAACGGTGAGCTTAACCTTATCGCCTTCAACAATTCTTGTATGAATTACCGCCGGAGTATTGTCACCGGTATTCACTCTTCTGAGCGGGTCGGCAACAATCGAACAGCGGAGCAGACCTTCGGTATAGCCTCTCGCAACGCCTTTGTTGACCGCATTTTCGAAGCCGCCGCCGACAAAGTGAACCTCCTGCCCTATTTCGGCAAAAACAACAGCCATTCCCGTATCCTGACAAACCGGCAGATTCAGTTCCTTTGCCGCCGCAATATTATCCTTAAGAGTCTGCATAACGCATTTGGGCAGCTCTTCACACTCGTTTTCGGCGCAGGCGGAAATCCTGCATTCAAGGTCATCGGGCAATATTCTGTTTGCGCTTATGCACATATCCCTTACGGCATTTTCAACTGCCGAAACATTTATTTCTCTCATAATATATCCTTAAAAAGAAACACGGACAGACAGCCGTTTGCCGACTGCCAAGTCCGCCGTATGCTTATCAGTTTTTAGCTTTTCTCGAATAACCGACGCTGCCGCGCTTTGAATCGTTTCTTTTCAGGTCAGTCATCTTTTCATCGCTCACCTGCTTAAAACGAGCCATCATATCTTCAAATGACTGCTTCTCTCCCGCTGCGGGCGCAGACTGCTTCTGACCGTTCCATACCGGCGGAGCAGAACGCCTTTCAAAGCCCTGCTTCTGCTGGGGCTTACGGAATTTCTGTTCCTTTTCTTTAGGCTGTTCTTCAAGCTTTCTGATTGAAAGGCTGATTTTCCCCTCCGGAGAAACTCCGATAACCTTCGCCTTTACTTCCTGACCGACAGAAAGATGCTCTTTGATATCCTTTACATAATTTGCGGCAACCTCGGAGATATGTATCATACCTGTTTTTCCGCTTTCGATTTCGACAAATGCGCCAAAATCCGTTAAACCCGTAACCTTACCGCTGACTACCGTGCCTTCTTCAATCTGCATACCTGAAAATAAACCTTCCGTTCTTTAAAAATATATAAATGCCTTTCGGCAATTATGACGCAGTTGAGTCATAATAATATACTCTTTCGTCGGGCTTTGCATAGCCTTCTTCTCTTGCGATTCGCTCGATATAATCGGCTTCATCGCCCTCTTCGATAATTTTTTCAAGCTGTTTATTGTCGGCAATCTGCTGTTCATACTGCTCCGAAAGCTCGGCATTATGCTTTTCACGCTCGGAAACCTTAACCTTAAGGCTGATAAGCGTTGCCGCAAAATAACATATAACTGCAAGAACGAGGATTGTTACAAGTATGCTGCGTTTGGTCTTTTTCGATTTAACGGCTGCCATGCTTTTATTCCTCTTCTGTTTACATACAAATTTTGATTTTAAATAAATCCTTTAAGATTATACACTATATAATACGGATATTGCAAGATAATTTTTTAATTTTTTCTCTGTTTTTTAAGTTTTTTTCAGGTTTTGTTCTTGTTATTTTCTTTCTTTTCACTTTACCCGAAAATTTTCTTAAAGCTCTTTTTATTTTACCCGAAGCTCTTGAGACTGCTCTTCCGAATCTTACCGCCACCGCTCCGAATGAAAAATAATATATCAGCCAGCCGAGTGCCTGACCGACAAAGACGAAAGCCCTTATCTGACCCGAATCCATTACGAGAGCAAAACAGAAAACCAGAAAAGAACAGAGTACAAAATATGTTATATCGGAAAATATAACAAAGCTTTTTCTGTTTGAAATCAACAGACGGATATTTCTGAAAAGGTCATAGAGTATTCCGAGCAGAAAGCCGTATCCGGCAGAATACAGAAAAAGCCTTGTCTGAGAGCCGAGTCCCTGAATATACTCCATTTATCTGAATACCTTGCTGAAAAATCCGCCGCTTCTGACGGTATCCTCGGAATAAATCAGCGCCGAAATATTGCCCTCAACGGTAAGCTCGCCCACCTCAACGCTCAGCTTATTGATGTGCAGATTGCTTCCTCTGACGGTAAGCTCGCCCATATCGGTGAAAACCGTAACCGCTTCTTCATCGAAGCTGTCCACATCGGAAACGCCCGAAACGGTGAGCAGTCTTCTGTCTTCAAGCACAATGTTGTGCGGAATGCCTGCTGTTTTTTTCTCTTCTGCCATAAAAATACCTCCCGGTTTTATCATCATTCAATGATATGCTCCGGGAGGGTATTTTATAACTGTTTGAACATAAGGGCGGCATTTTCCTTGGTTGCGTATTCGGATACGCTCAGAACCTCAAAACGGTTGGTATTCGCTCCGAAGGTTATTTCGATTATATCGCCGACCTTGACATCATATGACGCTCTTGCCGGCTTTCCGTTAACGCTCACGTGCTTTGCATCGCATGCTTCGTTAGCCACCGTGCGCCTTTTGATTATTCTTGATACTTTTAAATACTTATCGAGTCTCATATTAAATCCTTAAAAAAGCAGAGCCGCACAAGGCGGCTCCTGAAAATCAATTATTTTGCAACCTTTGCCTTGAGAGCTGCGCCTGCTTTGAAAGCGGGAACCTTTGTAGCCTCAACCTTGATAGCTTCGCCTGTTCTGGGATTGCGGGCAACCTTTTCTGCGCGCTCGCGAACTTCAAATGTTCCGAATCCAACAAGCTGAACCTTTTCACCTGCTGCAAGAGCATCTGCAACTGCTGCGAAAACAGCGTTAACTGCCTTTTCAGCGCACTTCTTTTCGATTTCTTCGTTCTTAGCAATAGCTGCTACAAGTTCTGACTTATTCATTTTGTTTACTCCAATCTTTTTTTAGATTCTATTTATGAAAAGCCTTTCGGCATTCATATCTGTTTTTTCGCTTCGTCCCAAAGCTCATCAAGGATTTCAAGAGACGAATTTTTCATATCAATATTTCTTTCCTCGGCAAGCCTTTCAACCTCAAGATACCTTGAAAGAAATTTATCGCTTGAATCGGTCAGCGCCTCTTCGGCATCAACCTTGATAAATCTTGAAACATTAACCGCCGAGAAAAGCAGGTCTCCGAGCTCCTCCGAGATATTCGCTTCGTCTTTTTTTGCGATTGCCTCTTTAAGCTCCCCTATTTCTTCATAGAGCTTGTCAATCGCTCCGCCGACCTCTTCCCAGTCAAAGCCCGCATCGGATGCCTTTTTCTGAATTTTGGCGGCTCTCATAAGAGCGGGAAGCTCACGCGGAATGCTCTTCATTGAATCGGACGCCTTTTTCTGCCCTTTGGTTTTCATCTTGATTGCGTCCCAGTTTGTGAGCACATCTTCAACACCGTTAACCTTCGTTTCACCGAAAATATGCGGATGTCTTTCTATGAGCTTTTTGCAGATGCCGTCGGAAACCTTGTCGAAGTCAAAGTTATTCTGTTCCTCTTCCATAACGGAATGGAACACCACCTGCATAAGCAGGTCACCGAGCTCCTCGCACATAAGCGTTTTATCATCTTTATTTATCGCTTCAACAACCTCATAGGTTTCCTCTATGAGATTTTTCTTGATGCTCTGATGAGTTTGCTCTGCGTCCCACGGGCAGCCGCCGGGAGCTCTGAGCAGGCGCATTATGGCAAGAAGGTCATTAACATTATAACTTTTTTTCAATTCAAATCCGTGCATTTCGGCACCTCTGCTGATTAGTATACACTATTTTAACCTAAAAGTCCATATTTTTCAAGCATTTTTGAAATTTTTTCTCCTTTGGGCAAAACAGCAACATCTTCTTTTGCAATTCCCTTTATAAGAAGCAATGAAATTGCGTACACAACAGCGCCCAAGCCGATGCCGATAATCGTTCCTACCGTGTCCATATTAACGATGCTCTGAGTGGTATCGGGCTTGAAAATCGCGCAGATAAGTCCGTGAGAAGCAAAGGCGGTTACGCCGCAGAGAATTGAGCAGATGAGCGGCTTTACGAATACCGAAGCCCAGCGAACCTTAACCTTTGAAATTCTGATAAGCGAAATCAGATTGCAGGCAACGATAACAACATAGAAAACCACCGTTCCGACTACCGCGCCGTAAACATTTATTTTCGGGTTGCCTACAAGGATAAAGTTGCATACCACCTTGCAGACCGCCGCAACGAGAACGGATTTAACGGGAATATCGGTTCTGCCGATTGCCTGGAGCATACTTGTTGTTGGAGTTGAAATCGCAACTATCGGCGTTGCGAAGCCGTAAGCCGCCATAATCGGAGCGATTATGGTTATTGAATCCGAGCTTGCGCCTCTGCCGTAAAGAATGGTGATTATCGGAGTGGCAAGGCACGCCATACCTATTCCGGCGGGAAGAGCGATAAACATTCCCACACGCAGAACGGTTTCTATTGTTGAACGGATTTCCCTCTTATTCTTTGCAACCCACGCCGCCGCAAGAGCAGGCAGAGCGCTTACTCCGAGCTGAATGGTAATGGTGGGAATGAGGGTTTTGAAATCGAGTGCCGTGCCGTAAGCTCCCCAAAGATATTTGACGACCTTCGGCATATCCCCGAGATTGAGGCGGTCAAGCGCAACCGCCTTATCCATTGCGACCTTATGCATTTCGTAAACGGCGTTAAAATCATTGCTCAGAGCCGTTGAAAGTCTCGCCTGAATGGTGGTTGTGTCTATTATATTAGTAACATTAAGTATAAGCGCACTTACTACCATCGGAATTGCAAATTTTATCATTTCCTTTGCAATTTCGATACCCTCTCTGGGCTTCGGAGAATTGACAAGCTGATGTCTTTCAAAGCCGTCACCCTTGACCTTATGATATATCATAAGGAAAATAAGGCTGAGCGCCGAACCCGAGGTTACACCGATGATTGCCGCCGCGGCAGCCCACGGAGCTATTGCGCCGCCGAGGTCATCGGGGTTTTCAACCGTTGTCCAAAAGACCTTGCCCACGCCGTCAACAAGTGACTGCTGATACTGATTGTTGCCTATAACCGTAACTGCCTTTGCAAGCGCAAGACCGATAAAGAGCTTGCCGAGTGCTTCAATAACCTGCGAAATCGCCGTGGGGGTCATATTTCTCAGGCCCTCATAATATCCGCGGTATGCCGACATATAGCAGCATACGAACACCGACGGCGCAACAACGAATATTGCCGGCAGACTGCTCAAATAGTCCTCTTTTCCGGTTATTTTGGCATAAGGAACGGAAGCGATGAAAAGCACAAGAGTTCCTATTATTCCGACAATGAGGAATATTTTCTGCGAAACCTTGAATACCGCTCTCGCTTCTCTGTAATGATTGAGTTCAACATCTGCCGCCACCATTCGCGAAACCGCAACGGGCAGACCTGCCATGGCGATGGCAAAAATCGGCGTATAAATTTCATATGCCGAGCTGAAATATCCTCTTCCTACGCTGCCTATCATATTCGACAGCGGCATTTTGAACAGAACGCCGATGAGCTTAACCAGCAAAACCGCCGCCATAAGTATCATCGCGCCGTTGAGCACTGACTGTTTCTTTTCCGAAGCCAAACGGCTCACACTCCTTTATTTATTAAATGGTAAAAATTCATTAAGCAACGAATCCTCGGAAAGCATTGACGGGTCAACGCTTCTGAATCTGTTGAGCTTTGAAATATATTCATTTGCGGAAACGGAAAACTCTCCGAAATCGCCGTCAGAAAGCAATTCAAGCGCCGCATCTCTGAGAATGCACATTTCGCACGGGTGAAAAGAATCTATCTCGAAATCCGCATACTGCTCATACGGATAAAGGAATTTTCTTTCTCCGCTTTTTACGCTCTGCCAGATTGCAAAGGTTCTTTCAATTTCCATAGCCCTTGTGTAATAATCTCTTACCGCCCTGCGGACAAATCTTATTTCCGCTCTCGAAAGCAGAACATTTCCGCTTTCATCGTATATTCTCGTACCTACGCTGACGAAAATCTTAAACAGATTTTTTCCGTCTATCCCCTCGGTTATAACCGGATTAAGAGCATGAAGCCCCTCGATGATTATTATATCATTATCGTCAAGTGCAATTTTCTTTGCATTGTCGCTCCTGTGTCCCGTTGTAAAATCAAAGGTCGGCAGCAGACTTTCATTATCGTCAATAAGCTCTTTTATGCACTTTTTGATAAGCGAAATATCAAGTGCTTCAACGCACTCATAATCAGGCTCGCCCTTTTCGTTCAGCGGATAATCCTTATCGTCACCCTGACGGTAAAAATCGTCAAGCGACACGGTGTAAGCCGTTCCGCCGAGCTCCGCTATAATCTCGGAGAGAATTTTCGCCGTTGTGGTTTTTCCCGATGAGCTCGGACCTGCAAGCATTATTATTTTCTTATCGGGGTCGGCGAATATTCTGTTTGCGCATTCCGTAACGCCGGCTCTGTATTTTTCGTCGCAGTCACGGATAAATTTTTCCGAGGAAACGGCAAGACTGTTTATAAGGCTCGGTGTATAAACTGTTTTCATAAAATATCACCCTATAAAAGTTAGTATGTGTGATAAAACTCCTTTATGCCGGTTTTGCGTTCAATGATTTTATCAAATCCCGAAATATATTCATAAGGATATTTGAAATTGAAGATTCTTTCAACATTCGTTGTTCCGTATTCGCAAAGCTTTGTAACGCTTCCCGCGCCCGCACCGATAACGGTATGGCATTCTTCCATCATAAACACGTTATAAAGTCCCTCTGCGCCTTTTTTGCACCAGCCGACATTTTCAAGATTGCCCACGCATTTGCTCTGACGGTACATATAATACGGCGAATATCCCGCCACCGTGAGTCTTTCGGAAGCATAGGCAAGCATTTTTTTCGCTTCGTTGCCGTCGGCAACCTGAGCGCCCGAGGCGTTAAGCCCCGATGAACGCTTGAGCGCAAGGGTGTGGACGGTTATATTTTCGGGAGAAAGCGAAACCGCCGTATCAAGGCTCGCTCTGAAATCCTCAAAGCTTTCCCCGGGCAAGCCCGCTATTAAATCCATATTTATGCAGTCGAATTTATATGCCTTTGCAAGCTGATAAACCTTTATCGCCTGCTCAACGGTGTGATTTCTGCCGACCTCATCAAGCGTGCGCTGATTGAAGGTCTGCGGATTTATGCTGATTCTGCCCACATTGTGGAGCCTGAGAATATGAAGCTTTTCCGCCGTCACGGTATCGGGTCTGCCGATTTCAACGGTATATTCTCTGATTGTAGATAAATCAAAGCCCTTTTCCACGGCATACAGAAGCCTGTCAAGCTGAGGCGCTTCAAGCACTCCGGGCGTTCCGCCGCCGAAATATACGCTTTCAAGCTTAAGACCCGTCTCTTTTGCGATTTTTCCCGAATATTCTATTTCCTCGGCAAGCTTATCAAGATACTCGGGCAGAAGCTTTTTCGCATTTGAATTTGTTATCGAATGCGAAACAAACGAACAGTAGCTGCACCTTGTGGGGCAAAACGGTATTGCAGCATAAAGACTGAATGACTCCGGCTTCGAGAGTGCAACAATGCTCTGCTCCGCTTTTGCAACCGTCATTGCAAGCTCCGCTTTTTCACGGCTGACAAGCAGGTCATTTGTGAAATAATCCATTGCGCCGCTCTCGCCCATTTCATCGGCAAGCCTGAGCATAAGCTTAGAGGGTCTTACGCCCGTAAGCACTCCCCAGGGTGGGGTATAACCCGTAAGCTCCGAGAGAACGGCAAAAAGGAGCTGCGCCGTTTTAAGCTCGCCCTTATCGTGAAGCTCGTCGGCAGAGCAGACTATTCTTTCACGCTTTTCGGTATATTTTTCTCCGAGCTTTGCCGAAACAAATATATCCGCACCGTTTTCCGCGGGGACAAACGAGGTGACAACGGTATTTTCATCGTCCCCGCTTTCATCACGGATAACATCTATCTTTTCGTTCGGATAATATACTCTGCACAGATTTTCACATTCATAATGATAATCGTGTCCGAGAACTCTGAGTATCATTCCTTTTCCATCCTTCTGATAAATCTGTTTCTTGTTCTTTCATTTTCAAGAGTTGTGGCTCTGTTGTGCCCGGGATAAACATCGTAATCCCCGTCAAGCGCCACAAGCTTTTTCAGCGATTTGAGAAGCTCGAAAACATCGCCGCCCTCAAAATCGGTTCTGCCAACGGTCATACAGAACAGCGTATCGCCGCTCATTATCGCTCTCTGCTTCTCCATTATATAGCAAACTCCGCCCGGGGTATGACCCGGGGTACCCATAACGCTGATTTTTTCTTCTCCGAGAAAAAGCTCATCACCGTCATTCAGAAGTATATCCGCTTCGGTGCATTTCTGCGGCATCGGCATATTTTCGGCGGCAAGGCTCTTATCGGGATTGGTAAGCTTATCGGCATCAAGAGCGTGAATTGCAATCTTTGCACCCGTTCTTTCTTTGAGGTCGGCAACACCCATTATATGGTCAAAATGACCGTGGGTGAGCAGAATATATTTGAGCTTTGCGCCCCTGACTTCGGCGTCCTTAACCGCCTTTTCCGTACTCGGATAAAACCAGCCCGGGTCAACTATCGCCGCTTCGGTATTCTTATCATCGGTCAGAATATAGCAGTTTGCGAAAACGGGGTGTTCCATCGGAATATTTTCAATCTTCATCTTATCACTTCTTATCCCATATATCGGTATCCATAACGATTGTTACGGGGCCGTCATTATCAATCTTAACCAGCATATCGGCGCCGAATTTTCCGTGCTCAACTCTGCCGATGCCGTTATTCTTAAGACATTCGCAGAAATATTCATAAAGTGCGTTTGCTTCCTCGGGCGGAGCGGAATCGGTAAACGACGGTCTGTTGCCCTTGCGGATATTGGCGCACAGGGTGAACTGAGAAATAACAAGCACACCGCCGCCGACTGAGGTTACATCAAGATTCATCTTGCCCGCTTCATCTTCAAAAACTCTGAGCTTTGCTATCTTTGAGGCAAGCAACTCAGCCTGCTCCTTTGTGTCGCCGTTCATAACGCCCAAAAGCACATTGAAGCCCTTTTCAACACTTCCTATAAGCTCTCCGTCAACGCTGACACTTGATTTTTTTACTCTCTGTACAACTGCTTTCATTTTTAAATACCCGAGCGCTCTATCTTCAGAACGCCGTCAATCTTTGAAATTTTCTGAGTTAATGTGTTAAGATGCTCCGCACTGTTGACCGAAACGGTTACCGCAATAAACGCAGTTCCGTCCTTAAGCACTCTGGAGCTTATATCGTTTATCATAATACGCATTGAAGCCAGCATACTCGAAACATCGGCAAGCATTCCTATGCGGTTAAGGCTGTAGATATGCAGAGTGGATTTAAATTCCTCGCGCACATTGGTGTCCCAATAAGCTTCAATCCATCTCTCCGGCTCACCGGATTTGGATATATCCGCGGGCACATTGGTGCATTTCTTCGTGTGAATCGAAACGCCGTGTCCCCTCGTTATAAATCCGATTATATCGTCGCCCGGGAGCGGATTGCAGCAGCGTGAAAACTTGATAAGACAGTTATCAATGCCCTCAACTATAACGCCCTCGTTGCTCTTGGTACGCTTCTTCGGTGTGATAAGCGGAATTTCCTCGGGCTGAGCCTTGGTGAGCTTCGTATAATCCTCTTTTATCTTCGGCATAAGCCTGATAAGAGATATTCCGCCGTAGCCGATTGCGGCATAAAATTCGTCAAGCGATTTGCAGTTCTGCCTTTCGGCAATCTTCATAACAAATTCGCTGTATTCGGGTTCACTCAGTCTGATGAAGTTTCGTTTAAACTCCTTTTCAACCTCGTTTTTGCCCTCAATTATATTTTCTTCACGGCGCTCTTTCTTGTACCATTGACGGATTTTCGTTCTCGCCTGACTGGTTTTGACTATCTTCAGCCAGTCACGGCTCGGGCCTTTGCCCTGCTGCGATGAGGTAAGAACCTCAACGATTTCGCCCGTTTTGACCTGATAATCAATCGGCACTATTCTGCCGTCAACCTTTGCGCCTATCATTTTATTGCCGACTGCCGAGTGAATGGCATAGGCAAAGTCAATAACCGTTGCACCGAGCGGAAGATTGAAAACATCTCCTCTGGGGGTAAAAACGAAAACCTCTTCGGGAACAAGGTCACTTTTGATTGTTGAAACAATATCCTCAACATTCTCGCTCTCGTTCTGGCTCTCGATAAGCTGTCTGACCCAGGCAAGGCGTTCCTCAAATTTCTGCGTTCCGGTTATACCGAGCTTATATTTCCAATGCGCCGCAATACCGTATTCGGCTGTATGGTGCATTTCCCATGTTCTTATCTGAACCTCAAACGGTATGCCCTCCTTGCCGAGAACCGTTGTATGAAGCGACTGATACATATTCGGCTTCGGGGTTGAAATATAATCCTTGAATCTGCCGGGTATCGGAGTGAACATATCGTGGATAACTCCGAGACAGTTATAACAGTCGATAACCGAATCAACGATTATTCTGACTGCATATATATCGTAAATTTCATCAAAATTCTTATTCTGCATATACATTTTGCGGTATATGCCGTGAACGGACTTGATTCTTCCGCTCACCTGCGCCGATGACACAACGGTTTTTACTCTTTCCTCAATCTTCGCTTTTGTTTCTTCAAGAAACTCCGTTCTCGATTGGCTCTGTCTTTCAAGTGCCGAGCTTATATCGTTATAGGCAACGGGGTCAAGATAGCTGATTGCCAAATCCTCAAGCTCTTCCTTTATCGGTCTGATACCGAGACGGTGAGCAATCGGCGCGTATATTTCAAGCGTTTCAAGCGCAATTTCTCTGCGGCGCTGCTCCTGCTTGAACATAAGGGTACGCATATTGTGAAGTCTGTCGGCAAGCTTTATGATGATAACACGAATATCTCTTGACATTGCGATAAGCATTTTGCGGATATTCTCAGCCTGCTGCTGTTCCTTGGTGCTGATTGACACCTTGCCTATCTTCGTAACGCCGTCAACAAGCTCCGCTATTGTTTCACCGAACTGCGCTATGATATCCTCGCGGGTTATGCTCGTATCCTCAACGGTATCGTGAAGCAGAGCGGCGGCAACCGATGAAAAATCCATACCGAGCTGAGCAAGAATTATCGCAACGCTCAGCGGATGAATTATATACGGCTCACCCGAAAGCCTTTTCTGCTCCCTGTGCGCTTTATCCGCAATTTCATAAGCCCTGCCGACCACGGCAAGACCGTCCTGAGTTTCATTCTTAAGCAGGGATACGAGAATTTCATAGCCCTCTTCGGGAGTTGAAAACGCATATTCGTTTTTTGATTTGAGTTCTTTCATATAAAGACTTCCAATCACTGAAAAATCATATAATGCTTCTCAGGCGCTTCATAAGCTGAGAATCTTCAAGGTCAACCTTCTGCGGATTTTCGGGAACGGTAATCAGTCCGTCATCATCGGCGGCAAGCACTCCCATTTCGAGCATAACCGCAGCCGCCGTGCATATTCCCGCTATCCGTGAACCGTCATCGCCGAGCCTTACGCAAAGCTCCTCACACTGCTCATCGTGAAGCGGGCGGGCTTTTATGCTTTTGAAAACTTCAACCTGAAGCGCACGCTCCGGCAGAAGTCTCTCCGCTTCCTCTTTGGTTAAGCTTTCACGGCGTATCAGCTTTTCAAAGAGCCCTATTCCGTCAAGTACCTTTTCTTCATCGGTATCGGAGGGTCTTGCCCCTCTCACCATTACCGAAACGCGCTCTTCGCCGTTATAATAGTTTCTTTCAAGATTCACCGCAAGGTCAATTTTATCTCCCTTTGCAAACGGGAATTTCTTTTCGGGCATTCCGAACCAGACTGCTCCGAGCCTTGCTCCGCCCTTTGAAACGGTGAGCCTTGTATGTTTGCCCTCCGAAAGAGGATTGAAATCCTCAAGCTGAACTCCGAAAAGTCCGAAAACGGGCTGAGGATTGCCCGCTCCGAACGGTTCAAGCATCGCAAGAGCCGAAACGATATCGAGTGACACCGATGCGGGCTGAATGCGGCAGTCTATTTTCTGAACGGCGAACGGCATTTCCTTATCCGCCGCATATTCGTTTATCTTTTCTCTGAATGCCGCTATTTTATCCGATTTAACGCTTACGCCTGCGGCAAGCGTGTGGCCTCCGAATTGCTCGAGCAGGTCAGACGATGCTTCAAGTGCATCGTAAATCGAAAAGCCCTCTATGCTTCGGCACGAGCCTCTCGCCTCTTCGCCGTCACGCGAAATGACGATTGAGGGTCTGCCGTATTTTTCCGTTATCCTTGCCGCAACGATTCCGATAACGCCCTGATGCCAACCCTCACCGTCAACCACGATAACACGGTGATTTTTTATATCGGGGTCGGTTTCGAGAATTGTTGAAGCCTGATTGAATATATCCGTTTCGGTTTTCTGCCTGAGAACATTCATATTGTTTATCTCGTCCGCAATTGCCGAAGCGGTTTCGTCATCACCGCAGAGAAGAAGCTCAAGAGCGGTATCCGCAGAACCCATTCTGCCTGCGGCATTTATTCTCGGACAAACCGTATAAGCCGCAGTTGATGCGGTGAACACCTTGTCGCATATTCCGGCGGAAAGCATCAGCGCATATATTCCCGGACGCGGGTCTTCATTGATAAGCTTAAGTCCTCTGCGAACCATAATGCGGTTTTCGCCCGTCAGAGTAACAACATCGCCGATAGTGCCGAGTGCAATCAGGTCGCCGTACTCGGCAATGAGCATATCCTCCTCGCCGCCCTCAAGAGCACAAACAAGCTTGAATGCAACACCCACTCCCGACATTTCTTTAAATTCGCTCGGGCAGTCGGGTCTGTGAGGGTCAACAACGGCAACGGCATCGGGAAGCGTTTCACCAACCTTATGGTGGTCGGTAATGATAACCTCCATACCGAGCTTATTTGCAAGCTTCGTTTCTTCAATCGCCGCAACTCCGTTATCAACGGTAACAATCAGCTTAACGCCCATTTCGGCAAGCTTTTCAACAGCCTCAAGACTCAGCCCGTAGCCCTCGGAAATGCGGTTCGGAATATATCTGATAACATTGGCATCTCTTGCCTCAAGATATGAATACAGCAGAGCCGTTGCGGTAACACCATCGCAGTCATAATCACCGAAAACACAGATAAGCTCAAAGGCATCTATCGCAAGATTTATTCTTTCACTCGCCTTATCCATATCCTTTATTGACATCGGGTCAAGCGAAAGAGGAGCGTCCGTATCAAAAAATTCTTCAATTTTATCAATGGCTTCAAAGCCCCGTGAAGACGCAAGGAGAGCGGCAAACGGGTCAAGGCTCAGTTCCTGCGCTATCTGAGCAGCAAAATCCTTGTCGTTTTTCGCCACAATCCATTTTTTTCGTCGCATTGGCGTTCAGTCCTTTCAATATCTTTAAATTTTAGCATATATAAGTAAATATTTCAAGGATTTTATATAATATTTACGGACTTCGGCATATAATATTCTGAAAAGAGGTGCGGAATATGCGCAGAAGAAGCTTCGGTTACGGCAGACGGGAAAAAATAATATTCCGTTCGGTCTGCCTTATGCTGGTTGTTGCCACCGTTATTCTGCTTGTTGATGCAAGAATACAGCCGTCCGTTTATGAGCTTGCCGCCCTTGAAGCAAAAAATATCGCCGTGAGAAAAATCAATTCCGCGGCGCAGTCCGTGATACTTTCGTCAATGCCCGAATGCAGGAATATAATTGATGTTTCGTACGGAGAAAATAATGTTATCACGGGAATAACCGCCGATATAGTAAAGCTCAATCTGCTGAAAACGCGCGTAACCGTTGCGATTGACGAGGCTTTCAAAAGTGAGCCGGAAACAACGGTCAGAGTTCCTCTCGGCACGGCGGCGGATATACCGATTCTGTCGGGTCAGGGGCCGTATAAAAAGGTCTCGGTGGGTTATTCCGCCTGCGTCGGTTCGGAATTTGACAATGTTTTTCAAAGCACCGGCATAAATCAGACGGAATACAGCATTCTTTTAAAGCTCACCGTTGATATTGTTATGCTTCTGCCCGGTAAAAAAATATCCGAAAAGGTTAAAACCTCATTCTGTGTTGCACAAACCGTAATAGTCGGCGGCGTTCCGAAAAGCTCGGACAGCATAACGAACAGCGTTAACGGCAAATAATTATTGATTTTGCGGCGGCAATTTGGTATAATAATTTCATATCAATCCGAAGGAAGTTTTGAGTATGGATATTGAAAACGCAAGGGCGCGTGCGCAGGAGCTTCGCAATCTGCTCAATTATCACAGCCACAAATATTATGTTGAGGATTCCCCCGAAATAGAGGATTTTGAATATGATATGCTCCAGCGTGAGCTGGTTTCAATCGAAAAGGAATATCCGGAGCTGATAACTCCCGATTCTCCCACTCAAAGGGTCGGAGGCAGCGCCGAGGGAATGTTTGAACCCGTTGTTCACTCCGTTCCGCTTGAAAGCCTGCAGGACGCTTTCAGCCTTGATGAGGTGAGGGCGTTTGATGCCAGAGTGCGTGAGCAGTTTCCCGATATAGAATATTCGGTTGAACCGAAAATAGACGGTCTTTCGGTTGCGCTGGAATATGAAAACGGCGTTTTCGTAAGAGGTTCAACCAGAGGTGACGGCGTTACGGGTGAAGATGTAACGGCAAACCTGAGAACCGTCAATTCGATTCCGCTCCGCCTTAAAACCGATATTGAACAAATTGAGGTCAGAGGCGAAGTATATATGCCTAAAAAGGTTTTTGCTTCGCTTGTTGAGGAGCAGGAATTGAACGGTGAAAAGCCGTTCAAGAATCCGAGAAATGCCGCCGCAGGCTCGCTCCGTCAAAAAAATCCCGCAGTTACGGCAACACGCTCGCTTGATATATTCGTTTTCAATATTCAGCGCAGCAGCGAAAGCGGAATAACGGGTCACAAGCAGTCAATTGAATATCTTAAATCTCTCGGCTTTAAAACAATTCCGTTCTGCAATAAGTTTTCGGATATAGACGGTGTTATATCGGAGCTTGAAAGAATAGGAAGCATAAGAAGCTCTCTTCCGTTTGACATTGACGGAGCGGTAATCAAAACAGATTCATTCGCCCAGAGAGCAGAAATAGGAAGCACGGCAAAATTCCCGAGATGGGCGCTTGCATTCAAATATCCCCCCGAGGAAAAAGAAACAACCGTAACCGATATTGAGGTCGCGGTCGGCAGAACGGGAGTTCTTACTCCCACGGCGGTATTTGAACCCGTTTTGCTTGCAGGCTCAACGGTTTCAAGGGCAACGCTTCACAATCAGGATTTCATAAACGAAAAGGAAATCCGCATAGGCGATAAGGTGGTAATCCGCAAAGCGGGAGATATAATCCCCGAGGTGCTGAGAGTTGTTTCGCATAAGGAAAACAGCGTTCCGTTCACTCTGCCCGAAATATGCCCGTCGTGCGGTGCTCCCGTTATCCGTGAGGAGGACGAAGCGGCGGTAAGATGCGTAAATCCCGAATGTCCCGCTCAGCTTTTGAGAAATCTCATTCATTTCTGCTCCCGTGATGCAATGGATATTGAGGGAATGGGTGAAGCTGTGCTTGAAAAGCTTGTTTCCTGCGGTATGCTGAGCAAGGCAAGCGATATATATACTCTTAAAAAAGAAGATTTTATGACCCTTGAGGGCTTCAAGGATAAATCGTCTCAGAACCTTATTGATGCAATTGAAAAATCGAAATCCGCCGACCTTGAAAAGCTCGTTTATGCGCTCGGAATAAGGCATATCGGGCAGAAAGCGGGAAAAATTCTCGCCGTTCATTTCGGAAGCATGGAGAAGCTTATGAGCGCATCGGTTGAAGAATTATCGTCAATTGAGGGCTTCGGTTCGATTATGGCTCAGAGTGTTATCAATTTCTTTTCACTTGACGGTTCAAAGCACGAAATCGAAGCATTGGCGGCGCTCGGAGTGAATATGCACTCACTCAGAGAGGTCGCCGACAACCGATTTGAGGGAATGACCTTCGTTCTGACCGGCACTCTGCCGACCTATTCACGAAATGAAGCAAGCGATATAATTGAAAAATTCGGCGGTAAAACAGCTTCATCGGTTTCAAAGAAAACAACCTATGTTTTAGCCGGCGAAGAAGCCGGCAGCAAGCTCACAAAAGCGCAAAGCCTCGGCGTAACTATAATCAACGAAGATGAATTTAATAATATGATAAAATAAGAAAATGCCGCTGCACCGATGGTGCGGCGACATTTTTTAATTCGGATTTCGGAATGCGGAATTCGGAATTAAGGGGCACTTCGTGCCGAATTTATATACTGAACTTTTTCTCCTTACTTGTGAATAAACAACAAATATCAATTCAGAAATAAAAGCTATATGCAACGCAGTTATATAATGGGTACGGGCGAAGCCCGTCCGAAACTCCTCTCTCCTCCGTCCTCTCTCCTAACTTAACAAACGGGCGAATCCCGTCATTAATTCCGATTTAATCTTCAATTGCCGCTTTGCGGGAATTGATTTTTCTGAATATTTCGGGGTCAAACTTTGCTTTGCGCTCATAGGTATAAAGTCCGTTCTGCTCCTGCTCAACATCATAAAGCTGAGTATAGCAGAATGCGAACATATTCGGGTTATCAAGCAGGGCATCGGTAAGGCCCTTATATCTTTCGATAAATTCTTTTTCGGTCTTGGGTGCATTGCCGTAACCCCATGCGTTTTCTTCCTGCTTCAATGACCACTTTATTCCGCCGTATTCACTTACGAATGCAGGCTCACCGTTATATTTCTGACGGTCTGCAAAGCAGGTATAAATCGCTCCGCCGTTTTTAAATTCTTCATAGCGTGCGGCAAATGTTTCGGGATTCTGGTCATAATCGTGAACATCGAATATATCCGTTTCAACATGGAAATTACCGCTCGTATCAATGCAGGGTCTTGTTTCGTCAAGAGCCTTTGTAACTCTGTAAACCGTGCGCAGAACATCATCGTGCTGTTTTCTGCCGTCATAATCCCATGTTTCGTTGAACGGACACCAGCCGATAATTGCGGGGTGATTGAAATCACGGACAACGGCTTCAATCCACTCCTTAACAAATATCTCGGAAACCTCGGGATTTGAATAATCAAGTCCCCAGTTCGGATATTCACCCCATACAAGATAGCCGAGCTTATCGCAATGATAGAGGAATCTCGGTTCAAATACCTTTTCGTGAAGTCTCGCGCCGTTGAAGCCGACTGCAAGTGAAAGCTTTATATCGTTAACAAGAGCTTCTTCCGTTGCGGCAGTATAAATACCGTCGGGATAAAAGCCCTGGTCAAGCACAAGTCTCTGAAATACGGATTTGCCGTTGAGCAGGAATTTCATTGAGCACATCTCAACATTGCGAAGTCCGAAATACGTTGAAACCTCATCACCCTCAAAGCAAAGCTTCAGGTCGTAAAGTCTGCCGTTTCCGACCTCCCAAAGATGGATTTCTCCGAGTTCGAGAGTGATGTGAACCGTTGAAGAAGCGGATTTTTCGGTGCAGGCAACATTTCTGCCCTCATAGAATGCGCAGGCGGCAAATTCGCCCTTTCCGCAGAGAACCGCTGAAATATCAAGTGTTCCGTTCTCATAATCGGGGAAAAGCTTAAAGCTCTTGATATATGCTTTCGGGGTAAATTCAAGCCATACTGTCTGCCAGATTCCGGTTGTTCTTGTGTAGTGACAGCCGTGTGATTTCAGTTCGCCGCTCTGCTTTCCGGTAGCGATAAGCGGACTTCTCGTATCGTCAACCGCATTAACGATAACCGTATTTTTGCCCTCATTCACAAGGTCGGTTATTTCATATTTGAAAGAGGTATAGCCGCCCTTATGAACGCCCGCCTTTTTGCCGTTGATATAAACGGTTGATTCATAATCCACCGCGCCGAAATTTATAAACACTCTGCCCTTGAGCTGCTCAGCGTCAAGGGTGAATTTTTTTCTGTACCATACGGCGGGAATAAAATCCTTATAGTTAATTCCCGAAAGCTCACTTTCGGGACAAAACGGAACAATTATTTTTTTGCTCCATTCGGCCTTTTCAAGCATACCGGCAGCATAACCGCTGTTGCCGAAATCAAATTCAAAGTCCCACTCGCCGTTAAGGTTGAGCCAGTTTTTTCTTTCAAACTGAGGGTTGGGAAATTCGGGTCTCGGAATATTGCACATATCAATTTCTCCTGTCAAATATCAAAAAATTTATTTTCAATCATTGCCGCAAGGCAGTGATATACGGGCAAAGTAAGCTCCTGAACCTTAAAGGTTTCGGTTTCGGGAAGTCTTATACATATATCCGCAAGGGCTGTGCATTTGCTCTCTTTTTTTCCTGTTACCGCAACCGAAATTATGCCTGCCGCCCTTGCCGCTTCAAGCGCAAAAACAACATTTTCGGAATTTCCCGAGGTTGAAAAAGCGATAAGCACATCACCTTTTTTGGCAAAGGCATAAACCTGCTGAGCAAAGACGAGAGCAGGCACGGCGTCGTTTTCAAACGCCGTCATAAGTGCCGAATGGGCACATAATGAAATCGCAGGCAAGCCCTTTTGAAGATTATCCGCAGCAAAATCATCACCGAATTTTTTCTTTTCCTCTGCGGAAAGAGGGCGGCTTTTCAGAAAGCCTTTCATAAGCTCTCCCACAAGGTGGTCACAGTCCGCAGCGCTTCCGCCGTTTCCGCAGCAGAGAAGCTTTCCGCCGCCGAGATAGCATTTTTCAAGCGCTTCATACGCTTTCATTATATCGTCTGCACACACTTTGAGTACGGGGTATCTTTCAAGCAGTTCGCCGTAATAATCAAATGTCATTTTATGCCTCCGAAATCATTTTTGCAACGCCGAGAGCGGCATAATCGCCGATACTGTCACCGAGCATTGCAGGCACAACCTCACATTGCTTTGCCGACAGCTCCAGAGCTTCTTTCTTTATGACCTCTTTCATTGTTTCTTCAAGCAGTCTGCCCGAACGCTCATATATGCTGCCGATAACAATCCTTTCGGGATTGAGAATATCTATCAGAATTGATACTCCGAGTCCGAGCTTTTCGGCGCATCTTCTGTATATCGCCTGCGCTAATCTGTCACCGCCCGCCGCCGCAATCGCAACCGTTTTGGCGGTAACTTCATCTTTCGGAATGGTCGTAACCCCGTTATATATCGAGAGCATCTTTTTAGCCATTGCCGCAATTCCCGCTCCCGAGCAGAAGCCCTCAAACGAACCGGCTTTGCCGTAGCCGACAGGTCCGTCGGCATCAAGTCTTATATGACCAACCTCTCCGGCAAGTCCGTGTGAACCGCTGTAAAGCCTGCCGCCGAGAATAAGGCCCGCTCCCATTCCCGTTCCGAATGTGAGAAATACCATATTATTGCAGCCCCTGCCCGCTCCGAACTGCCATTCGGCAAGGGCACAGGCATCGGCATCATTGCACACCTTGCAGGGGAAACCGAATTCTTCCGTTATTATATCGGCAAGAGGAACATTATCCCAGTCGGAAAGGTTCGGCGGACACATAATTATACCCTTTTCGCTGTCAAGCGGCCCTCCGCAGCTTACGCCGCAGGAAACTATATCCTCTGCGCCGAGCCCGTTTCGTACAAGCAGAATATGAGCGGACGAAATAAGCTCGTCCACCACCGCTCTCCAGCCTCTTGAGCTGAGCGTATCAAATTTTATTTTATCCCTGATATTAACGCCGTTTCCGCTTTTTTCTCCGAGAACGGCGGCACACTTCGTTCCGCCTATATCAAAGCCGAGATAATATTTCATATATATCACTCCTGAATTTACAATATTATATAATATTTTCTTTCCACCGTCAAGCGAATAAATATTTTAAACAGAAAAATAATAGTACAAAGGCGGTGTAATTATGGCAGTTACAATGGTAAGAGCTTCTATCCTTTATATTGTTGTAATTTTCATTATCAGACTTATGGGAAAGCGTCAGATAGGCGAGCTTCAGCCATCTGAGCTTGTTATAACCATGCTGATTTCCGAAATAGTCGCAATTCCGATGCAGGACAACACAATACCCATTCTCAATTCGCTTGTGGCGGTTTTCGTGCTTGTTGCATTTGAAATAATCGTTTCGGTCGTAAACCTTAAAAGCGAAAAAATCAGAGGAGTTTTTCAGGGGCACCCCGTTATAGTTATACGCAACGGAACGGTTGATATGAAAGCTCTCGGAAAGCTGAGAATGACTCTCAACGACCTGCTCGGAGCGCTGAGGCAAAAGGATATTTTTGAAATATCAAAGGTTTCCTATGCGATATTTGAAACCAACGGTCAGATAAGCGTGCTTTTAAAGCCGCCCTACAGAGCCGCATCAGCCGAGGATATAAACTTATCCCCTGCCGATAACGGTATGCCGTTTGCGGTGGTCTGCGACGGTGAAATAATAGAAAATGCCCTGAAAGAATCCGGAAAGGACGAAAAATTCATCCGTGACACGGTAAACTCTCAGAACATTGCAATGAAAGATATTATGATAATGACGGTTGATAATTCGGGTTCGGTTCGGATTATCAGAAAGGATAACCAAAAATGAAAAGACTTATAGCGGCGGTTCTGCTTCTCGTTTTCGCCTTTACGCTCACGGCGGCAACAAGAAAAGCTTTCCGCAAAGAAATATATTCACTCTCGGATTCGATTCTGAATGTGATTGACGCCGTTGAATACGGCTCACAGTCGGAGCTTACAGCGGCAAACGAGGCACTGCGTAAGCAATGGTCGAAATCCGGTAAAATTCTTCACGCACTCCTGCCGCACGGTGAAATGGACGAGGCTGAGCAGAACATCACGGCTCTGCGTGAGGTGCTTGAGCATTGTGACGATGAAGAGGTTATAAAAAGATGTATTGATGCACTCAATCAGATAAAGAATCTGAAAGAATCCGAAAAACTGAGCTTTGAAAATATTTTTTAAAGCAGCTTCGCATTTACAAGATGGCAATACATTTTTTCGCCTTCATAATAGGTCTGAAATTCTCCGACAACGGTTATCGTGCTGTCTGCGGCAGGATAATCGTCGGGGTATTTTTTATTTTCGCCGAGAATAAATTCAAGTCCCTGCTGGCAGCACGCAGTGGCATCCGCTATTACACAGGCAAAATATGTCTGCTGGTAAACGGCAAACTGTCCGCTCATTTTCACCTTTTTGCCGATGTAATTCTCCGGTGCGGTCATCATATTATAGACCTCGGAATATACCATCGTACTGCTGAGCTGTGTTAAATCAATATCCGCTTTTTCCGAGTTTACGGCGACAGCCGTATTTTTTTCGTCCTGAGGCGCTTTATCCTCAACGGTTTTGCAGCCTGCAAAGGAAACAAGCATAATCGCAATAAGCAAAGCACATATTATTTTTTTCATTTTGATATTCCTCCGATAACCGAGAATACCGCAAACGCCGCAATATCAACTGCAACAATGGTTGAACCGACGGGAGTTCCGGCAAGAACGGAAATAAGTATTCCGAGCGATGAACAGAAAACCGACAGCACCGCCGAGCATACCGTTACCGATTTGAAGCTTTTGAATACCCGCATTGCGGAAAGCGCGGGAAAAATCACGAGTGCCGATATGAGCAGAGAGCCCACAAGATTCATCGCAAGCACAATGATAACGGCAATTATAACAGCTATAATCAGATTATATACGCCCGCTTTTGTGCCCGTTGCCCTTGCAAAGCTTTCATCAAAGGTTACACAGAAAATCTTATTATAGAAAAATGCAAAAGCTATAACCACTATAACAGAAAGTGCTGTGCAAAGATAAACCTCGGTCTTGGTGAGAGTAAGAATTGAGGTTGAACCGAAAAGAGTTGAGCAAACATCACCCGAAAGGTTTGACGATGTGGAAAAAATATTCATCAGCAGGTATCCGACGGCAAGCGCTCCTACGGAAATCATCGCTATTGCTGCGTCTCCCTTGATTTTGGCGTTCTGACCGCCTCTGAGCAGCAGAACGGCACTGATAACCGTAATCGGCAGAACAAGTGCCATATCATTCGTTAAACCGACCACGGCGGCAACCGACATTGCTCCGAATGCAACATGGGAAAGTCCGTCACCGATGAACGAAAAGCGTTTAAGCACAAGTGTTACTCCGAGCAACGATGAGCAAAGGGAAATCAGTACTCCGACTGCAAGCGCATAACGAACAAACGGATATTCAAAATAAAGTGAGAGCTTTTCAAACAATTCCATTATTGCTCACCTCCGCTTAAGCCGAAGCCCTTCTGAATACCGCTTGCGAGATATTCGGCGGTTGTGCCGTAAAACACGGTATCACCGATATGAAGAATATGGCTTGCATAAGCAACGGCGGCATTGAGGTCATGAGAAATCATAATCACGGTAATGCCGTCCTTATTCAGCTTTTTGATAAGCTGATACATTTCAGCCGTAACCTTCGGGTCAAGCCCCGAAACAGGCTCATCAAGAAGCAGCATTTTCTTTGTGGCGCAGAGTGCTCTTGCAAGCAGAACTCTCTGCTGCTGACCGCCGGAAAGCTCACGGTAACAGCGTTTAACAAGCTGAGATATTCCCATTTTTTCTATGTTATCCGCAGCAAGCTTCTTTTCTTCTTTTGTATAAAACGGGCGCAGACCGCATCTGCCCTGACAGCCCGAAAGAACAATTTCCCGAACGGTAGCCGGAAAATCTCTCTGAACCTGCGTCTGCTGAGGCAGATAACCGATTTCGTTCTGCAAAAGTCCGTCACCGGTCTGAATTTTCCCTGACATGGGCTGCTGCAAACCGAGAATTGTTTTCATCAGCGTTGATTTGCCGGAGCCGTTTTCTCCAACTATGCAGAGATATTCGCCGCTGTGCACTTCAAAATTAAGATTATGCAGAATTTCTTTGCCGTCGTATCCGAGGCAAAGCTCCTTGCAGGTGAGCAAAGCCACAATTTCTCCCCCTTAACTCAAAGCATCGGTAAGAACCTTAAGATTCTTTTCCATTATATTTAAGTAAGCTGCGCCGTTTTTAACATCTTCCGATGTGGTTGACTGCATTGAGTCCATCGAAAGAATTTTTGCCGATTTTCCTTTTGAAGCGGAAACAACGGCTTGAGCAATTCTGCCGTCGCTTTCCTCAAGGGTCAGAACGGCTGAAAGCTTCAGCTCATCTGCCTTTCCGGCAAGAAAAGCTATTGTTTCAAAGCTTGCTTCGCTCTCGGCAGAACAGCCGGCAAAAGCGGCATAATAATCTATTCCGTAATCGTCGGCAAGGTATCTGAACGGAAATCTGTCTGCAAAAACAACGGTTTTCACCTTTGCGGAATTTATTGCATTCTGATATTCATTATCAAGTGCATTCAGCTTTTCGATATAAGCCAAAGCATTTGCGGAATATATATCGGCATTCTCGCCGTCAATTTTAACAAGCCCGTCCCGGATTGCGTTAACGAAAATAATACTGTTTTTCAGAGAAAGCCACACATGCTCATCAAGCTCCGCTTCTTCCTCCGCACCGTCTTCCGCTTCCATACCCTCTTTGAGTTCTTCCTCTTTTGCATCAGCGCCGAGTATATCAAGCAGATTGATTATAATCATATTTTTATTCGTTGCTTCTTTTAATGCGTCCTCAACCCATTCATCGGACTCGCCGCCTGCATAAACAAACATATCACATTGTGAAATTTTAATAATATCGTCTGCGGTGGGCTGATAACTGTGCAGGTCAACACCGTTATCAAGAAGCATTGTCACATCGGCGTCCGAAGCCTTATCGCCGAGGATATTCATCACCCAGTCATATTCGGGAAAAATCGTTGTTACAACAGAAAGCTTTTTGTTCCCGACGACGGATTCCGAGCCGCAGGCTGCAAGCCCTGCAAGCAGAATAACCGCAAGCAGAACCGATATAAATTTTTTCATAAAAACAAACCTCCGAATAAAATAAGAAACCAAATTTATAATACGAATATAAAGCCCGTCCGTTAGATCAGGCGGTTTCTTATCAATCCGAAAGCTTTACCTTAAGAGAAACAAGCGAAATATTACCAGCCGACTTTTCCTTAAAATCAATCGGGCAGAATATGAAAAATCTCAAGAAAGCCGAGAATACGGCAGCAGCGCCGACAAATCCAACGGATTTAATCGTATTTTCGCATACGCCTATGCAAAAGCAGACGGAGCAGCCGTCGCCTATACAATCGTGGTCAGCCTCGGCGATAATAAATCCTACGGAGAAAAGTACGGCAAAAGCAACCGTCAGCGCCAGCACAGAGGCAATAATGCGGTTCTTTTTTGTCATACTGTTCACTCCCTTTTTACGATTTGAGACTTATTCGCAAATTATTATATTTGATTTATTATGAAATGTCAATCATAAAAGTGAAAGTATTAAAAATTTATATTTTTCTTAAAAGCTTTTTATAGCTCAAATCCATTCCCATTGCTCCGAGCGGAGCGGTAACGAGGATTGAAAGCACGGCAACGGAAAGGACGGTTTTTCCGCAGGCAAGTCCGAGAGAAAGCGGAACAGAGCCTATCGCCGCCTGAACGGTTGCCTTGGGCAGATAGGCAATTACACAGTAAAGCTTTTCCTTTCGGTTAAGCTTCGTTCCGATAAGGCAGATAATAACGCCGAGAGAGCGGAACAAAAGTGCAATGATAATCATAAGAAGCGCCGCCACGCCCGCCTCAAGAGTATATCTTATATCCACCGCAGCACCGACAAGTACGAATAAAATCACCTCGGCGGCAAGCCACAGCCGCCCGTACTTTGCGGAAAGGTCGTTTGAAACCTCTTTTCTTGTTTTCATCTGAACAACGCAGGCCATACTCATAACGGCAAGAAGCCCGGAAACGGAAACGATATTTTCAAGCCATGTTTCAATTGACATCAACAGAAACGCCGCGCCGAGCGTGATAATAACCTTGAGACTCTGACGGATTGAATCGCCGTGACTGTGTGCAAGCTCAAACAGCCGTGAGACAATAAATCCGAATATCGCTCCGATAAGAATACCGAGCAGAATCGAAACGGGAATATTTACAAAATCCCCGATACTTGCAGAGCCGCCCTGCGCCATACCTACAAAGGTGGAAAACAGAACGATAACAAAAACATCATCAAGTGATGCTCCCGCAAGAATGAGCTGCGGAATCTGTTTATCCGTTCCGTACCCCTCCTCCATAAGGCTCACCATTCTCGGAACAACAACCGCAGGAGAAACCGCTCCGAGTACCGCTCCGATAATCGCCGCCTCCAAAACCGTTACATGAAGCATAGCCGGAGCAAAAGCAACAAACGCGCCGATTTCAAAAAGTGCGGGAAGGAATGACATAAGCACGGCGGGTCTGCCGACCTTTTTGAGGTCGGAAATATTGAGCGACAAGCCCGCTTTGATAAGAATGATAATCAGAGCCATCTGCCGAAGCTCGGACGAAATTCCGAGTATTTTCGGGTCAAGAAAATCCAGCACATACGGCCCGATAATAATGCCCGTTATGAGCATACCGATTATGCGCGGCAATTTGATTTTGCGGCAGATAAACGCCATGGCAAGTCCCACAAGAAAGATAAGTGAAAGTGAAGTTAACATATGTTTTTCTCCTTAAAAAATAAAAAAGCCGATACCTCTGCCCGTAATCACAGCAGAAGTCATCAGCTTAAAAAGCGGTTCAGGTTATCCTCGGGAGAACTTCATTCCCGTTGATTAAATTATACAAATTTCCGCAAAAAAGTCAAGCGAATCGGCAAGGATTATTTTCAATTTTCCGTTATATCTTTTTCTTTTATTTCGCCGTTTTCGTTCTCAAATTGCTGAATACATTTTCTTATCAAATAAATAACCTGTCCGTTTATTGAACGCCCCTCATATTTAGCGATATATTTTATTTTTCTGTGCAATATCGGTTCAATTTCCAATCCGAGATGTTTATTTTCCTTGTTTCTCATAATTTTCGCTCCAAAAAATCTTAATTTGAGTTTATTTTAAGATTATCTTGTGTTACAATGTTGTGTGTATACTTGAAATAAGTACACTAAATTATTGGAGGTACAAAAATTATGACCTGTACATTCTTTGGACATAAAAATACGCCAAAAGAAAAAGAGCCGGCTTTACAGGCGGCTCTGAAAGATTTGATTGAAAATAGAAATGTTGACACTTTTTATGTCGGCAATAATGGGAACTTTGACAATATGGTTTTTTTCACGCTGTTGAAATTATCTTCGGTCTATTCTATAAAATTTTATGTTGTTCTCTCTTATTTGCCGAAAAAAGAAAGTGACTATATGGAATACAGTATTTTACCCGACGGCATTGAAAATGTACCGCCAAGATTTGCAATATCGTATCGCAACAAATGGATGATTGAAAAATCGGATTGTGTTGTAACCTATGTCACCCGACCCTGCGGCGGTGCCGTAAAGTTTAAAGAGCTTGCCGAAAAGAAGGGAAAAACCATAATCAACATTATTTAAAGCATCGTTATTCCGTGTGCAATAAGGAATTCACCTATTATATATGTAGGCATAACAATATAAAACAAATCCGGCTTTTTTCTGTGGAAAACCTCTATAAAAAGGAAATTATCCGAAACGAAGAACAGCACCGCTCCGATATACATCAGCACCGAACCCATACTGAACGCAGACATCATATGCATCAGCATAAATATATTCATCATTGCGTTGAGCGAAAGATACAAAAAGCGAAGCCCGATATGAACATTCACCGATGAATCCCGTATCAGATATACGGTCAGGCCGCACAGGAGTAAATATACCGCGGCTGCGGCAAGCGTTACGGGAACGCTCACCCCTGCAAAATCCGTATTCATAATATTCCATACCGTAAGCATCAGATGTGTCAGCATAAAGCTGATACCGCCGAGCACGAAAAATTTTGTATCGCTTTTTTCAAGAAGCACATCTCCTGCCCAGCTGAACAGAAACGCAAGAATGATGATTACGGATAAATTTTCACAAGCCGTTATGTAGTAAAGCAAAACGGTAATCAGAAGAAATGTTTTTGTTGTGTTT
The DNA here is from genome assembly GCA_045600535.1 of Acutalibacteraceae bacterium. GTDB lineage: Bacteria > Bacillota > Clostridia > Oscillospirales > Acutalibacteraceae > CAG-177. Next base: position 38,266 of record JAZRYD010000040.1, read on the forward strand.
TTATGCTTTGCCCAAAATATATGCAGCAGTCCGTTAACAATATATAAAGCAATCGCAGCCCATTTTAATACCTGCAAATCATCACCCCATAATAAGTGCGGCTTCGTCGGAAGCCATCATATATGCACAGTAGGCGGAAACATCGTGAGCAAGCGAAAAATAATTTTTTGAAATTTTATTTTTCGTAACTCCCGCAAGACCTTCGTAAATTATAAAGAAATCCGCAACCGAAACAAACAGTCTGTCGCAGGACACTCTTTTAAGAAATGTCTTTACCAAAAGCATCGTTGCATCATTGTTTTCCTTTGTACCTGCGGCGGTTCCGACCACTCCGCACACGGTTCTGTTGAAAAATTCAAACAGAGTTATTTTTTCTTTCATAAATCTCAGTTTTTTATTGTAATATTCATCTGTCGATTTTTCGCGGGCAACCATCTTTTCAAAGAGCTTTTCGACTGTCCCGGTGGATTTTTTATAAGGATAATACTCTTTTGATTGGTTGTTGAAATCACGGTAATAAGCTTTCACCGCTTCAAGCAGCGAATCATAGTTCGGGCAGTTCTTACGGTTCGGAAGAATAATATCCCTGCCCAATCGCTCATATCCCCATTTGCGCGGCATACATCTCGTTACAAAATCTTCATCATTGATAATATTGAAAATACCGCTGTCACAGTATGTGCAGTCCTTTTTGATTACGCAGTAAGGCACGGCAAATGTGAACGCATAAACATTATTGCAGAATGCGATTTCTTCCTCGCTTTTTATTTTTGAGGCAAGCAGTCCCGCCGCCGCACCGCCTCTGCTGTGTCCCGAAAAAAGCAGCTTCGTGGTTGCTTTGTCCGCGTTAATCCGGTCAAGATATTCGGTAAGCTTTAAATATATAAAGTCCCTTGCTTTGAGAAAGCCCTTATGAACCGAATCTGTTCCGCAGTCAAAATTGGTATACCATTGTTCTCTGTATGAGCCGACGGTTATGCAGTAAACCAAAGTAAGCTCTCCGGAATCAACGGTAATTTTTCTGTTTGCAAAAGCATAATCAACCTCATCTCTGTCCGTGCAGGAAAAGGCATATATATCCTTCATTCCGATTTGAGCAAGTGCGTTTCTCAGTGCGCACGGCGCTTCGGGTTCACCCTTATTCGGCATATAATAGCCTAACATTGTGTAAACAGAGCAGAAGCGTGCAAGCTCGTGGTTATATTCATCGGGATTTCCGGCGAACCATGATGTGTCAAAACCGATATTAACCTGAGAATTTTCCGAAAATACAAGCCTATTTTGAATGATGCTGCATACCTCGTTCATAAAAGCACTCCCGACATTTGTTATTCCGATTTTATTATATCATTCGGAGAATAATAAATCAACAAAAAAGATTTCGTCCCCGCTATTTGAAAACCGACCTGAAAAAATATAAAATTTGACAATTTTAAAATTACATTGTATAATTATGCTAGAGAAAAATACATACTTTTAAGAAAAGGTGATTCGCAAAATGAAAGCCGTACTTTTCAAAAGGCTGCTGTCCGCTTCCCTTGCGATTATATTTATATTTTGCTCCGTTTATACAGGCTCTGCGGCGCTCGGCAGCAGCTGCGGAGAAAACGCAAGCTGGTCATTCGATGAAGCGTCGGGCGTTCTGACCGTCAGCGGAAGCGGTGAAATGGCAGATTACGCTTCGGTAAGCGAAACGCCGTGGAAAAGCATATCCGAAAGCATCACCGGGGTTGTTATAGAAAACGGAATAACCCGTATCGGAAACTGCGCTTTTAAATATTGCACAGGGTTAAACTCCGTTTCTCTTCCCGAATCGCTTGTTGAAATCGGTGATTTTTCATTTGCATATTGCAGCGGAATCAGAAATATTGCCGTTCCGCCGCAGACTGAAAGAATCGGAAACGGTTCATTCCTCGCCTGCATTTGGCTTGAATCCGTAAGCCTCGGAGATAAGCTTATTTCAATCGGTGACGGTGCATTCGACTACTGCATCAGGCTGAAAAGCATTGAGCTTTCCGAAAGCCTTGAAAATATCGGCGATTACGCTTTCTATTGCTGCGTCGGCATTTCGGAAATTACGATTCCTCAGAATGTTTCTTCAATAGGCAGCGAATGCTTCAAAAACTGCCTGTTGCTCAAAAAAATAACCGTTATAAATAACGAAGTAAGCCTTGATAACAGCGGATTGGGTCTTGCGGATAATATATACACCGAAGCGGGTTCGGACGAGCTTTCTCAGCATTCTCTCGAAGAAGCGGCTTCCGAAATCCGCGAATTAAAAGCCGATGTTGCGGTTATCAGAGAAAAATCCGCTAAGACCGAAAACGATTATGTTGCGGTTGACGGAATTGAAATTGCCGGATATGAGGGCAGCACCGCGGTACAGTATGCCGAGAATTTCGGGTTTACGGTCAGCGTTACCGGCTGTGAGCACGAAACAGAGCTTATCAACTCAAAGGCGGCAACGTGCACAGAGGACGGCTATACCGGAGATTATTACTGCACCAAATGTAAAAAAATCATCACTCAGGGAACTGTTATCCCCCACAAGGGACATAGCTTCGGAGAGTATGTTTACAATGATGATGCAACCATTTATTCCAACGGAACAAAAACCGCAAAATGCCTGTTCTGCGAAGAAACGAATACCGTTGAAGCGGAAAACACCCAGATTAGGAAAACGGTTTCGTTTTATGTTGACGGCGAACCCGTTTTAATCAGAAGCTACTGTTACGGCGAAAAAATAATCCTGCCCGATAATCCGTTAAAGGAGCATTACAGCTTCAAGGGCTGGTCTCCCGTACCGGATACGGCATCGGATACAGATTTAAGATTTGATGCAGTATTTGAGCTTACCGTTTATACCGTTAAATTCATTGCAGACGGGAACATCGTTAAGGAAGTTGAATATACATACGGTACTGCGGAAATTGAAGAACCCGCCGTTCCTCCGATTGCCGGAGGCTTTGACGGGCACTGGAGCGGTTATTCGCTTTCGGACGGCGGAAACATTGCGGTTTATGCGGTTTATTCTCCGGCAAAGGTACTTGCTCCGGCTCAAAATCAAAACCACCCGTCAAACGGGTGGTTTGCTCAGGGGCTATAAGCCCCGATACTGACCCGCACCTCAAGGTGCGGGATTTCTCTTCGT
>JAZRYD010000041.1:0-21844 GCA_045600535.1 Acutalibacteraceae bacterium
TAAACGGGGTTACATTTTCAAGGATGAAGTAGCTGATTCTTAGTGTAAGCTCTTAAAATACCGTTTTTTTGCTGTCTCTCAGACGGCTTTTTCGTTATGCCCTTTTGTGGCTACCTGTGCGATATTTTTGTTTCAAACTTCATACCTCTTAGTATATATAATGCCGTTTTCAGTCGGATTTGAATAAAAATTCTTTCTCATTCCTGCCTTTTCAAAGCCCTCTGACTCATATAAGGCAATAGCCGCCGAATTGCTTTCTCTTACTTCAAGGGTAATAAATTCGCATTTCCTTTTTTCGGCGCCCGAACAGGCTTCTTTCAAAAGCGCTCTTGCGATGCCCTGCCGTCTGTATTCTTTCAGAACGGCAATATTTGTTATATAAGCCTCGGAGCAGATTTCCTGAACGCCGATATAGCCCACCGGCTTTTCCGTTAAGGCACAGAGGAAAAACGAGCAGGGGTTTTCAAGCTCCTCGGCAATGCCATCTTTTGTCCACGGGGAGGAAAAGCATTCTTTTTCTATTTGCGTTATGCCGTCAATGTGTCCGGCGGTCATGGGAACAATTTTATAATTCATTCTTTCACCGCCGTTATTTCGTCAAACTGGGAAACAAGTGCTTCCTTTATCGCAGCCGCACAGAGAATATATGTTTCTGTATCTCCGCCGAACGGGTCAAATATCCCGTCACCGAGAACAGTTATTTTTTCGGCGGGAACATACATCGAAAGGCTTGCTTTATGGTTGCCCGTCATACATACAAAACGGTCGGTTTCATCGAGCAGAAAGGCGGTTATGCGCCTTGCACGGTGAGCCGAAATATCAGCCCCGAAACGCTCAACCGCTTTAACGGCATTGGGTGTCACTTCATCGCCCGTCATTGCGAAAAGTCCCGCGCTTGAGCATTCGATTCCGCTTATGCCTCTGTCTTCAAGCAGCTTTTTGAATATGCCCTCCGCCATCGGAGAACGGCAGGTATTGCCTGTACATACAAATAAAATTTTCATTTCTCAATCCTTTGACTCATACCATGTTTTTCCGATTCCCACATCTGCCTGCATGGAAACTCTCATTTTAACGGCGTTTTCCATTTCAAATCTGACTATTGCGGCAACCTTCTGCGCTTCCTCCTCGGGAGCTTCAACAAGCAGTTCATCGTGAACCTGCATTATCAGCTTTGCTTTGAAATGCTCATCTCTGAGTCTGCGCCATACTCTTATCATTGCGATTTTGATTATATCCGCCGCCGTACCCTGAATCGGAGCATTGAGAGCAACTCTTTCTCCGAACGCTCTGAGCATTCCGTTTGAAGAGTTTAACTCGGGCAGGTATCTGCGGCGTGCAAACTCTGTTGAAACCCAGCCCTGAGCCTTGGCTTTTTCAACGATTTCTTTCATATATTTCGCAACACCGCTGAAGTTGGCAAGATAGCCTTTGATGTAGCTGTCCGCCTCGGCACGGGTTACGCCTATATCCTTTGCAAGCGAAAACGCCCCTATGCCGTAAACTATTCCGAAATTGACCGCCTTTGCTCTGCTTCTCATAAGCGGAGTAACCATCATAAGCGGCATATTGAATACCTGAGAAGCGGTTATGGCGTGAATATCGTCGCCGTTGTTGAACGCATTGAGCATATTTTTATCGTTTGCAACGTGGGCAAGCACACGCAGTTCAATCTGCGAATAATCGGCATCAATCAGCACATTGCCGTCACCCGCGATAAAGAATTTTCTCATTTCTCTGCCGAGCTCGGAACGCACGGGAATATTCTGGAGATTGGGTTCGGCTGATGATATTCTGCCCGTTCTTGTTTCAGTCTGGTTGAGGGTGGAACGGATTCTGCCGTCTTCGCCGATTTCTTTCAGCAGTCCGTCGCAGTAAGTGGATTTGAGCTTTGCAAGCTTTCTGTATTCGAGAATTTTCGCAACTATCGGATATTCCTCGGCAAGCCCTTCGAGCACATCGGCATTGGTTGAATAACCGCTTTTCGTTTTCTTTTTGCACGGAAGTCCGAGCTTTTCAAAAAGCACCTCTCCGAGCTGCTTCGGAGAATTTAAGTTAAATTCGCACTGAGCTTCCGCATATATTTCGGCGGTAATTTTATCGGTCTTTTCCGAGAGCATTTCACCGAATTTTTCAATTCCGGCGGCATCAACAAGAAAACCCTCGCATTCCATTGAGGAAAGCACCTCGGCAAGCGGGATTTCAATTTCACGAAGCAGTCTTGTCTGACCGTATTCCTCAATCAGCTTGTCCGTTGCTTCAAATGCTTTTCGCAGATAAGCGGCGCAGAATGTGTTTTCGTCGGTACCGTCGGGAATTTCGGCACGGGCATATTCGGCGATTATTCGCTTGAGGTCGTATGCCCCCGATGACGGATTTATAATGTACGCAGAGAGCATTATATCGCCGCAGAGCGAATTTATTTCAATATCGTTTCTGTAATTATAGAAAAATGAATAAAGCTTTTTGCAGTTGTAGGTATACTTTTCAATACTCTTTTCAAAGAGAAAATCGGAACAGAATACCGCATAATCCTCATTTTCGGGAGAAACGAGTGCAACTCCGCTGCCGCGTCCGAACCAAAAGCAGCCGCTGTCAAAAATGAAATATGCTTTTCCCTCTTTTTTAAGAGTGTTGATAAGAAGCTTTGTATCTTTCTGCTCATAAAGCTCATACGAAACCGCTTCGGCTGTTTTTTCGGAAACGGGAACGGAAGCTTTGAGATTGAGCCTTTCAATCATCTTGAACATTTCAAGGTCGGCAAGCATAGATATGACCCCGAACGCATCGGCGGGAGCGGGAATATAGCTTTCGTAAACGGCATCAATCGGCGCATCGGTGCGGATAGTGCCGAGGGTGCGGCTTAAGTACGCATTTTCTTTATCGTTTAAAAGCTTATCGTGAACACCCTGTTTTATGTCAAGCTCTTCAAGGCGTGAATATATTTCGTCTATCGTGCCGTATTTGCTCACAAGCTCCTGCGCCGTTTTAGGCCCTATTCCTGCAACGCCGGGGATACAGTCGGAGGTATCACCCTGAAGCGCCTTAACATCAATCAGCAGTTCGGGAGTGCTTACAAGATAATTTTCTTTAACCTTTTCAACGGTATAACGCTCGGTCTGCGGTCTGCCCATTTTCGTGGAAGCAAGCAGAACATTTACATTATCGCGGACGAGCTGGAGCGAATCTCTGTCACCCGTTGCAATATAGCAGAAATCATCTTTTCCGCAGGCGGCGGCAAGAGTGCCGAGAATATCGTCGGCTTCCCAGCCCGGGGCTTCGATAAGCTTATATCCGAGAGCGGAAAGAATGCTCTTGAGCGGTTCAAGCTGTTGGGCAAGCTCGGGCGGCATTCCTTTGCGGTTTGCCTTATATCCCGAATACATTTCGTGACGGAATGTCGGCGCTTTAACATCAAAGGCTATTGCCACCGCATCGGGGCTTACCTCTTCACGGAGTCTGAGCAGTATATTTAAAAACCCCTGAATGGCGTTTGTGAATTTTGTGCCGTCCTTGGTGGTGAGCAGTTTTATTCCGTAAAATGCTCTGTTGAGTATGCTGTTGCCGTCGAGAGCAAGAAGCTTCACCGAAAATCACCTCATAAAATTTGTTAAAAACTATTATACCATATTTTTCGGAGATTTCACCATTATTTTTAAAAAATATTGAAATCGGCAGAATTTAATGTTAAAATTAGTGCATTAAATTCGGGAGAGTTCTGAATGAAAATAGGGAATTTTGAATTGAACGGTGCGGCGGCGCTCGCTCCGATGGCGGGCGTTACCGACAGGGCGTTCCGTGAAATATGCATCGAATACGGCGCATCATATACCGTTACGGAAATGGTAAGCTCAAAGGGACTTACCATGGGTGACCGCAAATCCGACAGGCTTATGCTTTTGGGAGAAACGGAAAGCCCCGCCGTGGTTCAGATTTTCGGCTGCGACCCCGAAATTATGGCGGAAGCGGCAAAAATGGCGGAAAGCACGGGCTGCTGTGCAGTTGATATAAATATGGGCTGCCCCGCTCCGAAGGTTTCGGGAAACGGCGGCGGAAGTGCGCTGATGAAAGAACCGGACCTTGCGGCAAAAATCGTTGAAGCGTGCGTTAATGCCGTGACCCTGCCAGTTACCTGCAAAATCCGTTCCGGTTGGGACGAAAACAGCATAAACGCCGTTCAGATGGCGAAAATGCTTGAAGGTGCGGGAGTGGCGGCAATAACGGTTCACGGCAGAACGAGAAAACAGATGTATGCGCCTCCCGTTGACCTTGACATAATAAAGCAGGTTAAAGAAAATGTGAAAATTCCCGTTATCGGCAACGGCGATGTAACGGATTATGAATCGGCGAAAAGAATGTATGAATATACGGGCTGCGACTTTGTTATGATTGGCAGGGGAGCACTCGGAGCGCCGTGGATTTTCGACATGATAAATAAAAAAGCTGCCGGCTCAGAGGTGAGTGAACCGACGGTTGAAGAAAAAATGGATATTATGCTTCGGCATATTGCACGCCTTTGTGAATATAAGGGCGAATATATCGGTATGAGAGAGGCGAGAAAGCACGCCGGCTGGTATATCAAGGGCATGAGAGGAGCGGCGGAAATGAGGCGTTCAATCGGTACACTCGAAACTCTTGAACAGCTCAGAGAGCTTGCGGAAAAGGTTAAAAACAGTTAGCAGTTAGGATGGAGAAGAGAGGAGTTAAGGGGCGCAAAGCGCCGGATTTTAATAGTTAGAAGTTAATTATATAACAGATATTCATTTTAAAATCGGAGTGCGATTAAAACGGTTTCCCTTTTCGGAGGGAAGCCGTTTTTCGGGCTTCGGCTGCGCTTCACTTGAAAAAGTGCATATTACATTTTTGAAATGCCAATAATCAGAGTAAAGGTCAAAAATCAAAAAATGAGAAAATCAAAGAAAATCGAAGAAAACGGGAGCAAATCAAAGTAAATAAACCAAAGTCAAATAAATTTGACCTTTTCTGACCTTTGACCTTTTGACTTATACGCTCTATAATACAGTCAAGGTCAAAGAAAGTCAAAGTCAAATTCGGAGATTGAAAGAGATGATGAAATGAGTTTAAGCAATCAGATAGCCCGAATGCTTATGGAAATGCTTGAAGAGGACGGCACAACCGAGATTCAGCGCAACGAGCTTGCTCAGGCACTCGGGTGCGTTCCGAGCCAGATAAATTATGTTATATCCTCACGCTTCACGCCCGAACAGGGTTATATCGTTGAAAGCAGACGGGGCGGCGGAGGATATATAAAAATCACGAGATTAAAGCTCGATAAGCCGTCAATAATAATGCACACCGTAAATTATGTGGGCGACGAAATAGACTATTCAACCTGCCGCGCGCATATACTTAATTTACTGCACAGCGGAGTTATGAGCGCCGCAGAAGCGGAGCTTATGCTTTCGGCAGTAAGCGAAAATTCACTCAGAATACTTCCGCCGCATTTCCGTGATGCGGTGAGAGCTTCGATATTCAAACAAATGCTGTTGACAATTGACAGAAAGGATGATTGATTATGTTATGTCAGAACTGCGGAAAAAATGAAGCAACAACTCATATTAAACAGATTATAAACGGCGATATGGCGGAGAGTCATCTTTGCTCGGAATGTGCGGCTCACCTCGGCTACGGTGATATGTTTTCGGGCTTCGGTCTGAATCTTTCGGAACTGTTCGGAGGCTTTCTCGGCGATATGATGCCGTCACTCGGCTCGGGCGCTTCAGCCAAAAGATGCGAAAAATGCGGCGCTTCCTTTGAAGATATAGCGAGAGAGGGCAAGGTCGGCTGCGCCGAATGCTACAGAACATTTTACGACAGACTTCTGCCGTCAATTCAGAGAATACACGGCAAAATCAAGCATAACGGCAAAATGAGCGCAGGTTCTCCCGAAAAGGTCAGAGAAGAAACTGCAGAGGAGAAAATCGCAAAGCTTGAAAAGCAGATGAACGAAGCGGTTGCAAAGCAGGAATTTGAGGAAGCCGCAAAGCTCAGAGATGAAATAAAAGCACTCAAGGGAGGGGAAAGCAAATGAATAAATGGTATATTGAAAAAGGTGACCAGGGCGATATAGTCCTGAGCACGAGAATAAGACTTGCAAGAAATATCAGCGATTTTCCTTTCCCGTGCAGACTTGATGCCGCAGGAAAAGAAAGAGTGAATGCACTTGTTAAATCCGCCGTTTTTGAAAACGACAGCAAGGATTTCAGCTATATTGAAATGAAAGACCTTACAAGGCTTCAGGCGGTTTCACTTGCCGAACGCCACCTGATAAGCCCCGAATTTGCTTCAAAGAAGGACGGAAGCGCGCTGATACTTTCCGAGGACGAGAGCGTAAGCATAATGCTCTGCGAGGAAGACCATATCAGGTTACAGGTTATGAAAGCGGGTCTTGCGCTTGAAGAAGCGTATGATACCGCCGATAAGCTGGATTCAATGCTTGACGGCAGACTGAATTACGCATTCGATGAAAGAATAGGTTATCTTACGCAGTGCCCGACCAATCTCGGAACGGCAATGAGAGCTTCGGTTATGCTTCATCTGCCGGCACTCACAAGATGCGGTCAGATTTCAAGACTGGCAAACACCGTTTCAAAGCTCGGACTTACCGTAAGGGGGGCTTACGGCGAGGGCTCGAGAGCGAGCGGAGACATATATCAGATAAGCAACCAGGTAACACTCGGAATTACCGAGGAAACCGCAATCGCAAATCTCAAATCCATTGTTTTGCAGCTTGTGGCACAGGAGAGAGCGGCTGCGGCGGAGATAATCAAGAATCCGTCGGAGGAGGATAAAATTTTCCGTGCACTCGGAGTGCTCAAAAACGCGAGACTGCTCAGCACCGACGAGTTTATGGAGCTTATCTCCGTTGTGCGTCTCGGTGCGGCAAGGGGACTTATAGATATCCGGCTTGAAAAAATAAACGAGCTTATCGTTGATATGCAGCCGGCAACAATAAGCGCGGCAAATAAAACCGCCGACGGTCCCGCGGCACGGGACGCCGTAAGAGCCAAGGCGGTAAGGGAAGCGCTTGGTTAATTAAGAATTCGGAATTATGGGGCGCAAAGCGCCGGATTTTAATAGTCAGAAGTTAGAAATGAGCGGTTAGAAGTTAATGGGCACTTTGTGTTAGGTCAGCAGTTATATAATGGGTACGGGTGAAACCCGTCCGAAACTCCTCATTCCTACTTCCTCACTCCTAACTTACCAAACAGGTACGGACAAAGCCCGTCGTTAATTCCGAATTAAGTTTCTGATTGAAATGGGGGCAAAAGTATGTACAGATTTACCGGCTTTACTCAGAAAGCCAATGCGGCGCTCAATGCCGCAATAAATGCGGCGGAGGATTTGGGCCACGCATATGTGGGAAGTGAGCATATTCTGCTCGGTCTGCTCAATGAGAGCGGCGGTATGGCGTATACGGCGCTTTCCGCAAGAAAAGTCACATTCAGCGAAGTTGAAAATATAATAAAAAGCAGTATCGGTATAGGTTCGCCCACTGTGCTTTCTCCCAACGATTTTACGCCGAGAGCGAAAAATATAATTGATACCGCCATTTTGCAGGGCAGAGGAATGGGACATTCCTATATCGGCACGGAGCATATTCTTATGGGCCTTATCCGTGAGGGCAGCAGCGCCGCTTCCGAGATACTCACAAAGCTCGGCGTTCAGCCGCAGGAGCTTCTTAATGATTTGAACAGCGCAATCGGCAGTAATCCCGTTCAGAACGGCAAAAAGCAGTCTCAGGGTAAGCAGAAAACCGATACTCCGGTTCTGTCGCAGTACGGCAGAGATTTAACGGCGCTTGCAAATCAGGGCAGAATCGACCCTGTTATCGGCAGACAGAACGAGATAGACAGAGTTATTCAGATACTCAGCCGAAGAACGAAAAATAATCCGTGCCTTATCGGTGAACCCGGTGTGGGCAAAACGGCGATAGCCGAGGGACTTGCTCTGAAAATCGCAACGGGCGAAGTGCCGGAGCTGCTCAGAAACAAACGCATAATTGCACTTGATTTAACCGGTATGGTTGCCGGAACGAAATACAGAGGCGATTTTGAGGAACGCATACGCAATGCAATTGACGAGGTGCAGAAGTCGGGAGATATTATTCTTTTCATTGACGAGGTGCATACTCTCATCGGTGCAGGCTCTGCGGAGGGTGCGGTTGATGCGGCGAATATCCTCAAGCCGTCGCTTGCAAGGGGAGAATTGCAGGTTATCGGCGCAACCACTCTTGAAGAATACAGAAAACACATCGAAAAGGATTCCGCACTTGAAAGAAGATTTCAGCCTGTTACGGTGGGAGAACCCACCGAGGAGGAAGCAATCGAAATTCTGCGCGGACTTCGGGATAAATACGAAGCTCACCATAAGGTGAGAATAACCGACAACGCCATTCTGGCATCGGTTAAAATGTCATCAAGATATATCGGAGACCGTTATCTGCCCGATAAAGCCATTGATTTGGTTGACGAAGCGGCTTCAAAGGTCAGACTGCGCGCATTCACTACTCCGCCCGAGCTTAAAGAGCTTGAGGACAGAATAAAATCAATCGGTGAGGAAATGGCGTCGGCGGTCAATTCTCAGGATTTTGAACATGCAGCAGAGCTTCGTGACGAGAAAAACAGGCTTGCATCGGAGCTTGATGAAAAGCGCAGTCAATGGCAGGAAAAGAGCAGTCATATGACGGGAGAGGTTACCGAACACGAGATAGCGGATATAGTTTCGCAGTGGACGGGAATACCCGTTGTTCAGCTCACGCAGGAGGAAAGTCAGAGACTTCTGCATATGGAAGAGGAGCTTCACGCAAGAATAGTCGGTCAGAATGAAGCGGTCAGCGCTGTCGCAAGAGCGATACGCAGAGGCAGAGCGGGACTCAAAGACCCGAAAAGACCCACGGGTTCATTTATATTCCTCGGCCCTACGGGCGTGGGCAAAACCGAACTGTGCAAAACGCTTGCCGCTTCGATGTTCGGCGATGAAAACGCGATGATACGCCTTGATATGTCGGAATATATGGAAAAGCACACCGTTTCGCGCCTTGTCGGTTCGCCTCCGGGATATGTGGGATATGATGAGGGCGGTCAGCTTACCGAAAAGGTGCGCCGCAGACCGTATTCCGTGGTGCTGTTTGATGAAATCGAAAAAGCGCACCCCGATGTTTTCAATATGCTTCTGCAAATTCTGGAGGACGGTATTCTCACCGATTCGCAGGGCAGGAGAGTGGATTTCAAAAACTGCGTTATCATTATGACCTCCAATGTCGGAGCAAAGCAGATTGCTCAGACGGGCGGCGGAACTCTCGGCTTTGCACCGTCGGGCAGCGAAACAATGGACGAACGCAGGATAAAGGACGCGGTTATGGGTGAGCTTAAAAATATGTTCAGACCCGAATTTCTTAACCGTGTTGACGATATAATCGTTTTCCACCAGCTCGGCAAGGAAGATATTAACGAGATAGCACGCAGAATGCTTGCCGGTCTTTCAAAGAGAGTTAAGGAACTTGATGTTGAACTGAGCTTTACCGATAATGCCGTTGAGGCAATCGGAAAAGCGGGATTTGACCCCGTTTACGGCGCAAGACCTCTGCGCAGAGCGATTCAGCAGGAAATCGAGGATAAGCTCTCCGAGGAAATGCTTGAGGGAAAGCTTGAAGCAGGAAAGAAATATGTATGCGATAAAACCGAAAACGGATTCGTTTTTACCGAAAACTGAAAACTAACTGTTGACAAAAGCAGAAAAAACGCATATAATAAGATGTCAATAAAATATGTCCTTATTAAGAGCGGCTGAGGGACAGGCCCTTTGAAGCCCGGCAACCTGTGTTAAACAAGGTGCTAATTCCTGCGGCATATGCCGAAAGATAAGGTGTTTTCGCCCGCCGATGACCCTTCGGCGGGTTTTTGCTTATGCGGACAGAAATCATTGATAGTATTTGAAAAACGAGGTTTGTTTATGTCACATTATTATTTCACTTCCGAGTCGGTAACGGGCGGTCACCCCGATAAAATCTGCGACCAGATTTCCGATGCCGTGCTTGATGCAATTATGGAGCAGGACCCCATGGGCAGAGTTGCGTGCGAATGCTGTGCGACAACGGGAATGGTTCTCATTATGGGCGAAATTACAACAAAGGCTAAAGTCGATATTCCCGCAATAGCAAGAAAAGTTATCTGCGATATAGGTTATGACAGCTCCGAAAAAGGTTTTGACGGAAATACCTGTGCAATCCAGACCGCAATTGACGCTCAGTCCGGCGACATCGCAATGGGTGTTGACAGACTCGGTGCGGGCGACCAGGGTATGATGTTCGGCTTTGCCTGTGACGAAACTCCCGAGCTTATGCCGCTCCCGATTTCGCTTGCTCACAAGCTTTGTGCAAAGCTCACCGAGGTTCGCAAAAACGGCGTTCTTCCGTATCTCAGACCCGACGGAAAAAGTCAGGTTACGGTTGAATATGATGAAAACAATAAGCCCGTAAGAATTGATACGGTTGTTATTTCGTCTCAGCACGCTCCCGATGTTACGCTTGAGCAGATAAGAAAAGATATAATCGAAAAGGTTATCAAGGCAACGCTTCCCGCGGATATGCTTGATGAAAAAACGATTTATCATATCAATCCCACCGGAAGATTCGTTACCGGCGGCCCGAACGGTGACAGCGGTTTGACCGGCAGAAAGATAATCGTTGATACATACGGCGGATATGCCCGCCACGGCGGCGGCGCATTCAGCGGCAAAGACCCCACAAAGGTTGACCGTTCTGCGGCGTATGCGGCAAGATATGTTGCGAAAAATATTGTTGCTTCGGGCATTGCAACAAAATGCGAGGTTCAGCTTGCCTATGCAATCGGCGTTGAAAAGCCCGTTTCGGTATTTGTTGATACTTTCGGAACAGGCAAAAAAGCCGATACCGATATTGCCGAAATCGTTAAGAATATGTTTGACCTGAGTCCCGCCGGAATTATTGCGGCACTCGACCTGAGAAGACCCATATACAGACAGATTGCCGCTCTCGGCCACATCGGCAGAACCGATGTTGACCTGCCTTGGGAAAAGACCGACAGAGCCGAAGAAATCAAGGCGGCGGCAGGTATCTGACAGGAGGAAAAAATGAAGCTCTCACTTGTTGTTCCGTGCTATAACGAAGAGGAAAATGTTCCGCTTTTTTATGAGGAAGTCAAAAGAGAATTTGAAAAAGCGCAGTTTGATTATGAAATCGTTTTCGTAAATGACGGCAGCCGTGACGGAACTTTGAAGGCATTAAAAAAGCTTTGTGACGGGGATATTCCCGTTAAGATTGTCAATTTTTCACGCAATTTCGGCAAGGAATCCGCGATGTATGCGGGATTAAAAGAATCCGAGGGCGAATATGTGACGATAATTGACGCCGACCTTCAGCAGAAGCCTTCAATTGTGCTTGAAATGGTCAGAACTCTTGATATTCAGCCCGAATATGACTGCGTTGCGGCTTATCAGGCCGAAAGAAGCGAAAACAAGGCTCTGATTTTCTTCAAAAATTCGTTCTATAAGCTGATAAATAAGTTTTCCGATACGGAATTTGTAAACGGCGCAAGCGATTTCAGAACAATGCGCAGACCGATGGTTGAAGCAGTGCTCGAAATGGACGAATATTTCCGCTTTTCAAAGGGACTTTTTTCGTGGGTCGGATATAACACGAAATTTATTCCCTATGTTGCGGAAGAAAGAGCAAACGGTACTTCAAAATGGTCATTTGTGAAGCTTTTCAAATATGCGCTTGAGGGAATACTTGCTTTTACCACCGCTCCGCTGAAAATCGCAACGGTAACCGGACTTTTTACGGCACTTATTTCAATAATTTATCTGATAGTTGTTGTGTGTCAGAAGATTTTTGCCGGAATTGATGTTCAGGGCTATGCAACGATAGTTGTGCTCATTCTTCTGCTCGGCGGAATACAGCTTACCTGCATCGGAATTATCGGCGAATATATTGCCCGCACCTATGTTCAGACAAAGGGCAGACCGATATATATCGCAAAAGAAGTTATCAAAAATCACAAATATGATGAATAAAAAATACGGGAGCGCCGCCTTTGGCACTCCCGTATTGAACTTTAAATTTAAAGAATTAAGCTTCTTCTTTTCCTGCGAGCAGTTTATAGCAGATTGCCGCAAGAACGCCGCCTGCCAGCGGAGCAAGAATGAATATCCAGAGTCCCTGAGTGTTGCCGGAAAGAATTGCGGGACCGAAGCTTCTGGCGGGGTTTACCGATGTTCCGGTAAAATGGATTCCGAAGATGTGAACAAGGGTGAGAGTGAAACCGATAACAAGGCCTGCAACGGAGCTGTATTCTTTCTTTGAGGTTACGCCGAGAATTGCGAGAACGAAAACGAATGTGAGGATAACCTCAACGAGGAAGGAAATGCCGACCTTATCGCCGAGATAGATGCCGTTTGAGCCGAGTGAGCTGCTCTTGCCGAGAATTGCACGAAGAACAGCCGCTCCTGCGGTTGCACCTGCAAACTGGGCGATAACATAGCCGATAAAATCGGTTACGGACATCTTTTTGCTGACCAGCATTGCGATTGAAACAGCGGGATTGATGTGACAGCCCGAAATGTTGCCGATTGAGTAAGCCATTGCAACGATAACAAGACCGAATGCAAGCGCCGTAAGCAGATAGGCGGTGTTCGGAATATCGGTTGCACAGTTAACAACGGCTGCCGTTCCGCAGGCAAACACAACGAGTACGAATGTGCCGATAAATTCGGCAGCATATTTTCTGACGGAATTCATAAAAATTCCCCTTTCATATTTTATTGATTTAATTATACCACGCCCGAAAAATAAATCAATAAAAATATGTCGATTATTCTTCCGTTTTCTGCTTTATCATATATTCCGTGCAGAGTGAAGCGGCGCAGGAAATGACGAATACGGGTCTGACGAGTGAAAGCAGCATTCCGCAAAGGCGCATAGAGGGATAATAATCAAAAAAATTCCCGGCACCGAAAAATATTACCGCCGAGGCGGCAAGGGTCAGTATTGCGGCGCTCCAGCCGAAAATGATAATATGCCTTGAAGTCCTGCTGATATTTTTAAGTATGTTTTTCATTGTATCATTCCTTTCATAACGATTATACATCGGCAGTCGGGTTCGTTCAATGCAAAAATATTTCCTGAAAAATAAATCTTGCAAATTTTTAAAGATATGATATACTGAAAATATATATAAAATAAAGGAGTGCAGAAACGATGAAATGTCCGTTTTGCGGCTGTGAAGAAAGCAAGGTTATCGACTCAAGACCTACCGACGAGGGTGAGCGTATACGCCGCCGCAGGGAGTGTACCTCCTGCGAAAAAAGATTTACAACCTATGAAATCATCGAAAGCGTTCCGATAATCGTTGTAAAGAAAGACCGTTCCAGAGAACTGTTTGACCGCAATAAGCTGTTTAACGGTATGCTCCGTGCGTGCGAAAAACGACCCGTATCGCTTGAAGCACTTGAAAAAGCGGTTGATGCCATTGAAAACAGTCTGCAAAATTCCCTTGACCGTGAGGTGACATCGGTGCGCATAGGCGAAATGGCAATGGACAAGCTCAAGGAGCTTGACGAGGTTGCTTATGTTCGCTTCGCTTCGGTTTACAGACAGTTTAAAGATATAAACACCTTTATGGAAGAGCTTGCCAAGCTTTTAGGCGACAAGAGATAAAATGAAAATAAAAAAATTTATTTCTGCGGCATTTGCCGCAGTTCTGCTTTTACTCTGCTGTTCCTGCGGAAAAGAGGAAGAACCCGTTATAAAAACTTCTGCCGATATGCTCGGCATAACCGATACCGAAAGCACCTATCTCGGCTGTGTTTCAAGGTTCAGAGCGGTAACGGAGCCGCTTTGCGCCGTTGTAAATATACTCGAAACGCAGAATAACGATATTATCAAACAGCAGAACGAAAAAGATTATTTCCTCAATGAAAAATATATTTCCGCCGTGTTTGAACCGTTTGAGTTTTCACATATTGCGCTGACGGAGCTTTTTGACGAAACGATGAACAGCACCCGTGCAAAGGAAGAATACAAAATCGAGAGCGACGGTGCGGACATCATTTTTGACGGCAAAGATGAAAGCTATACGCTGAAATTCGTTTCGGAGGCGGAAACGAAAAAAATCACCGCCGAATACGATGAAAAAACCGATTCGTTCAGATATATGTACAGCGTTGAAACCGACGGCGGTGAACAGGTTGAAGAATTTCTGGAATTTGCAAAGACCGCAGACGGCGGGTATATAATTCAAACGCAGAGGGCAAGAACCTATATATCATTTGATGAACAGAATAAGGCAAAGGAAATTTTTTGCTCCGAGCTTAAAAACGGTGATTATTCCGATGCTTCGGGCATATATCCGTCCAATGACATCACGTCCGAAACCGCCGAAGGCTGGGTATTCAGTCTTAATTCGGACTGCTATGTGAGCATTCACATCTATAAAGATAACATTCTTACCCATGAGGATTGCAGCAGCGGAGTGTGGAAAAAGGTTGAAATAAACGCCCTCGGCTATGCGTCGGCATTTTACATTTGATTATGAACATTGAAAAGGTTTTTGCGTTTCTTGATTCGCTCGGAATTGAATATACATCGGTAAGGCACGCGCCTGCCGCAACGCTTGAGGAGTGTGCGGAGGTTGAAAAACTGATAAACGGCAGAATATGCAAAAATCTGCTGCTTACCGCTTCATCGGGGAGTACGGTTTACCTGCTGATGATGGACGGAGAAAAACGGTTTGTGACAAAGGATGTTTCAAAAAAGCTCGGCACTTCAAGGCTTTCCTTTGCAAGCGGAGAGCTTATGGAAACGCTGCTTGAAACAAAGCCCGGGTCGCTGAGCGTTCTCAGTCTGATTTTCGATAAAGAACATAAAGTACACCTTGCGGCAGACCGCTCGGTTTTTGAAGATGAATTTATATGCTGTCACCCGTGCGACAATACCGCAACCGTGAAGCTGAAAACAAAGGATATTGAAGATATAATTCTTCCGAAGCTCGGTATAAAAGCCCAAATCATAGATATATAAAACGGGACTGACGCATTCAGCGCAGAACGAAAAACAAATAAATATAAAATAAGGAATTTTAAGGTTTATCCGAATCCGCAGACAGCCTTAAAATTCCTAATTTTTATATAGAAACAAGAAAAAATACTGTTTTTCTAACCGTTTTTTCGCCCTCTCGGAGTATCGCATACACCTTCGGGGCGAAGAAAACGGTTTCTGCATCTAAATGCGAACAGTCCCAATTTTTTGTCTGAAAATCAAACCGTCTTTCTCTGCAATTTCAGATTGTCGCTTATCATGGCGATAAATTCGCTGTTGGTGGGCTTGCCGCGCTCGTTCTGAATTGTATATCCGAAATATGAACTCAGCACATCAACATCGCCTCTGTCCCAAGCAACCTCGATTGCGTGCCTGATTGCTCTTTCGACTCTTGACGGCGTTGTTTTGAATCTTTTGGCAACCGTGGGATAAAGTATCTTTGTTACAGAGCTTATCATTTCATCATCGTTTACGGAGAGAATTATTGCTTCGCGAAGATACTGATAACCTCTTATATGTGCGGGAACTCCTATGCGGTGCATTATCTGAGATACCACCATTTCAAGGTCGTTTGCTCCGCCGCGTGCCGGTGCGGTTTCTTTGATGCTTGAAAACTGCATTATTCTTTCTGCAAGCATTTCCGGACTGTACGGCTTAAGGAAATAATAATCCGCTCCCGCCTTGAGCACTTCGCTTTCAAACCGCTGATTATCCGTGCCGGATATTACCATAACAAGCGGTTTATGTTCAAGCCTCATTGAGCTCATCTCGTGAAGAACTCCGATTGCATCAAGCTTCGGCATAAATCCGTCCATGAGCAGAACATCGGGAGCCTCGTCGATTTTCAGCGCCTCCGTTACCTCCGAACCGTCTTTGGTGACGGTTGAAATCTGACAGCCGTTTGCTCTCAGTATTCCCGCAAGCTCGTGACAGGCTTCGCTGCCGTCCTCTGTTAACATTACTTTCAACATTTTTCTCATAGTTTAACCTCCGTTTTATTAACTTCACATGAATATTACCACAAATTGTCAAATTTGTCAATTATTCCCAATTAAATTTTGACCGCAATTTTCGACAAAATATTACTTAACGGAATTGAGCGGAGCACCTTTTGCGATGCTCCGCCGTTTTCAGGAGGCTTTTTGAAGTTTTTCTTCGATAACCGAGTCGAGGGAATCAACCATTCTTGAAGCGAAAATGCCGTAGCCCTGAGAGGGCTCGTTAACAAAAACATGAGTTACCGCGCCGACAAGCATGGAGTTCTGAACAATCGGACTGCCGCTCATTCCCTGAACAATACCGCCCGTTTTTTCGAGAAGCTCTGGGTCTGTTATTTTTATAATCATATTTCTTGTTGAACGGTCTGAGAGGGGATAAATCTTTGTTATTTCAACATCGTAATATTTCGGTCCGTCGGAATCAACGGTGGTTACTATCTGAGCCGCTCCCTCTTTTACCTCGCTTTCAAGCGCAACGGGTATCTGTTTTGCGCCCGAAGCATATTCAAGCTCACCGAATATTCCGCTTTCAAGATTTGCACGAAGGCTTCCCAATGATTTATCGGAAAAAATTCCGCAAAGCTCTCCGGGATTTCCCGCACTGCTCTTATAATATCCGTTAACAGCCGCGCTGACTGCCTGACCGTTTGAAAGAGGCATTATTCTTCCCGTATCAATATCGCATACGCCGTGTCCGAGTCCGCCGAAGAATCTGCGTTCATCATCATAAAAGGTGATAGTTCCGATTCCTGCGGAGCTGTCACGCACCCATAAGCCTGCTTTATACTTTCCGCCTGATGACAAAACGGGTTTCAGACCGAGTGTTATTATCTCACCGTTTCTTTCGGCGGTGAGCTTTATTTCGCTTCCTCCCGAATTTTCAATCGTTTTTGTCATTTCGTCGGCGCTTTCTGCTTTTATACCGTTTATATACATTATAATATCGCCGCTTCTGATACCGGCTTCATTTGCCGGAGAAAGATTGCCGTTTGCGGTGGTTACCGAGTCAACACCGATAACGATAATCCCTTCGGTATACATTTTTATACCGAACACATCTCCGCCCAGCCCGACATATCTCCGTTTATTAAGGTTAACCTTAATATTTTTAACGGGAATTATTCCGAGCGCGTTTATCTTTGTTCCGAATCCTTCGCTGCCGGACGATACCGCGCGGATATTGTTTCCTGTTCCTGCGGAATAAAAACCGCTTAAACGGCTGCTGTCAATATCCGAAAATGAAATTTCATCGGGCAAAGAATTTGCACCGTAAATAACCGCGGTGTATATAAAAACGGTTAATACAGATGATATAATAAAGAGCGTTTTAAAAAAGCGTTTCATTTTTCACCTCCGTGCAAAAAATCGCTTCTTGCGAAGCAGTTATAATTTGCGCAGAAGTTGAAGCATTAAACCGAGGTTATTTTGCCCGTAAATATTTTTCTGAAAAGGCGAAATAAAATTTTTTCGGAAAATGTAAAAAAACTGTTGACAAACGAAACCAAATGAGATATAATCGCTTCAACACATAAAAGCTTTAAAGCATAAAAACTTTAAAGCGCTAAAGCAAGAGAGGCGAATAAAATGGATAAAATCATTATTTGGGCAACAATAGCGGTTTATGCGGTTGTTATGATAATAATCGGTGTTACCCAAGGCAAAAAGGTAAAAAGTATAGCGGATTTAACAGTCGGCGGCAGAAACGCGGGCGCGTGGCTTTCGGCTTTATCATACGGAACGGCTTATTTTTCGGCGGTTATGTTTGTAGGCTATGCCGGCGGAACGGGCAAGGCTTACGGTCTTTGGGGCGTGCTCGCCGGAATAGGAAATGCAATTTTCGGCTCGTGGCTTGCCTGGAAAGTGCTTGCAAGACCCACAAGAGATGTTGCATTCAGACTTAAAATCAAAACAATGCCGCAGTATTTTGAAAAGCGTTATTTTGATGAAAAAATCAAGCTTTTTGCGTGCGTTGTCATATTCATATTTATGATTCCCTATTCGGCATCGGTTTATAAGGGACTTGCTTCGATTGCCGATGTTCTGCTCGGAATTGATGTTAATGTTTGTATGATTCTGATTGCGGTTATTGCGGCGCTGCTTCTGATATTCGGCGGCTATCTCGTTCAGGCAAGAGCGGATTTCTTTCAGGGAATTGTTATGATGTTCGGTGTAACGCTGCTGATAATCTGCGTTGTAAGATGTGAAAAGGTCGGCGGAATAAACGGTGTTATCGAATATGCTTCAACGGTTGAGGGACTTCCGAAGCTTAACGCTTCACAATGGATTTCACTTTGGGCAACGGTACTTATGACAAGCTTCGGCACATGGGGACTGCCGCAGATGATACAGAAATATTTCGGAATAAAAGACGATAAGCAGGCGAAAAAGGGAATAATAATTTCAACATTTTTTGCATTCCTCGTTGCCGGCGGCGGATACTTTATCGGCTCGCTCTGCTACAGATTCTTTACAGCAGATACTCTTCCGGCACAGGATTACATCGTTCCGATGATGCTCAAGGATGCACAGCTTCCGTCGGTTCTGCTCGGCATAGTGCTTATGCTCCTGATTGCGGCATCGGTTTCAACGCTCTGCTCGATAACCCTTACCGCAAGCTCCACATTCACGATTGATTTTATCGGACATTTCAAAAAGAATATGCCCGTTAAAAAGACTTCGGTTCTGATAAAGGTTCTCTGTGTTGTTTTCATAATCGGTTCATATGTTATCGCCAATACCGATACGCCGATACTTGATATGATGAGCTACTCATGGGGTATAATTTCCGGTTCGTTCCTTGCGCCGTATGTGCTTGCGCTGTTCAACAAGAGAATGAATAAAAAGAGCGCGTGGGCGGGAATACTCTGCGGCTTCTTTACCGCAATAATCCCCGCAGCTGCAAAGGTTATGACTTACTTCACCGACAATGCGACTGCTGCAAAGCTTGCGGGTCAGGGTGCAATTTATGCGGTTGCCGCAATGATAATTTCGATTATCGTTTGCACCGTTGTAAGCTTTATCACCAAAACCGATGACGAAGAAAAAACCGATTTCTTCTACAACGGAAATGTAAGAGACATAGCAAAATGATTCTCAGAATGGAAAAAGCCGTCAGATGACGGCTTTTTCTTGCGTATTGACAAAAGAAAATGAATATGATAGAATTTCGTCGACACTGAAAAGTGTCCGGAAAGGTAACTATATACGGATAGGCGGTTACACTCTTTGCCCTCGTAAGGGGGTGATGCTTATGCAATATGTTACATATGAGAACCTTTTTGCGTTCGCTGTTGTAATAATAGGTATTGTAGGTCTTTTTATAGACCGTGAGCATAAAAAGAAATAACCGCCCCACGACCAAATGCAGCGGTTATTTCTTTAATTAAAACTGTGTGAGGGCGTAACCGTCTATCGGTTGCCTTTCTGTTATTATTATAGCACAAAGAAACGGTTTGTCAAGAATGAGTACGGTTAAATATATTTTTTTAATAATTCAAAAAATGTTTGACAATATATAAATACGGGTGTAAAATATATTCACACCAATATAAAGGAGTGGAATTTCTTGAGCAGCGACAGTAGTCACGGCCGACCTAGTTATTTAAAATTCAATAGCGAAAGTGTTCGGGCTGTTCGGGAGATTTGATTTTTCCGTTAACGGTTTTACGCCCTTGCGCTTTTGCGGAAAGGGCGTTTTTTTATGGAAAATGAAGTACTGTTTTCCGTTATAGGCAAGATGCTCAACGACGGCAAGTTTTCCGCAGTTAAGGATATACTTATCGAAATGAACGTTGTTGACATCGCGCAGGTAATCTCGTCATCGGACGACGAGGAGCAGGCAAAGCTTTTCAGACTTCTGCCTACCGATGTGTCCGCCGAGGTGTTTTCGTATCTTGAACCCGATATTCAGGAAACGATTGTTGAATGTATCACAAACAGAGAACTGCATAACCTCGTTGAGGGAATGTTCATTGACGATGCCGTTGACTTTCTTGAAGAGGTTCCGGCAAATGTTGTAACGAGGGTTCTTGCACAGGCAAACCCCGATACCAGAAATTTAATAAACAAGCTTCTCAATTATCCCGAGGACTCCGCAGGAAGCATTATGACCGTTGAAATGGCGGCGTTCAAAGAAAACTGCACCGTTGAAAAAGCGGTTGCGGAGCTTCGCAGAACGGCGCTCGACAAAGAGTCGATTGACACGGTTTACTGCATTGACTCAAAGCATATTCTGCTCGGAAGCGTTCCGCTTCGCAGACTGATTGTTTCAAGCGCGGAAACCACCATCGGAAGCATTATGCTTGACGATGAACAGCTTATTGCCGTCAATACTCACGATGACCAGGAAACGGTTGCACAGCTTGTTCGCAAATACGACCTGCTTTCCGTTCCCGTTGTTGATAAGGATAAACGCCTTGTGGGTATCATCACGGTTGACGATGTTGTTGATGTTATCCAGGAAGAGAACACGGAAGACTTTGAAAAGATGGCATTGCTGCTGCCGTCTGAAGATGATTATCTCAAAACGGGAATATTCACACTTACCAAAAACAGAATAGTCTGGCTTCTCATACTTATGATTTCCGCAACCTTTACGGGTCAGATTATAACGGGCTTTGAGGGTCAGCTCGCAAAATTTGCGGGACTTACCGCCTGCATACCGATGCTTATGGATACGGGCGGAAATTCGGGCAACCAGGTTTCAACCCTTATCATAAGAGGTCTCGCACTCGGAACGATAAAGATAAAGGATTATTTTAAGGTTCTTTGGAAAGAAATAAGAGTTGCCGTACTTTGCGGCATAATTCTTGCAGCTGCGAACTTTGTCAGAATGTTTCTGCTCAGTAAAATCGGCTGGGGCACGGGAGATTTTAAAATCATTCTCGTTGTGTGCCTTGCAATGGTGTGCGCCGTTATCGTTGCCAAGATGATAGGCTGCACTCTTCCCATTCTCGCAAAGCTGCTTCACCTTGACCCTGCTCTTATGGCAGGCCCGATGATAACCACGATAGTCGATGCACTTTCTCTGCTTATCTATTTCGGGTTTGCTTCGTTGGTTTTGAGGGTATAGAATTTAATGTCCCAATTCGTCTATGAGTGTTTTTACTGAAAATCCTTAAAATCTTGTAGAAAAGGCTCCACAAAGGGGTCTTTTTCATTTTATGAAAGCAAAGTTTAATAAATATACAGTGTCTGATAAAAACACAGATATTGAAATGTATAATCCTGATAATAATTTTGTAGATATGTATAAGAGTGCGAGCAAAGATATTGACAGGTATGATATAATATCTGTATCAGTGAAGCTTTTTGACAATTTTTTCGTCTATATGATATAGAAACATACATAAGGAGGTAACGACTATGAAGAAATTGATAGCAATGGTGCTTTGCCTTGTGCTTGCACTCTCGATGGTTGGTTGTTCTAATTCTGCAAACAAAACCGAAACCATATCTTTTCACGACAAGACATTCAATAAGGCTGACCTATCACCAGAGACCCTTAATTGGCTAATACAATACAACAAATTGAGCGAAGAAGAGCAATTAGCGATTAGTTTTATCCCATCTGACCTCTACGAACTTTGTGGTTACGAAAACGCAATAGAAGAAGTTGGCTCTACCGAAGCTCAACCTGGTGGCACTCCCGTAGAGGAAGCATTTGATATTACAGTGTCCTATGCAAACTGGACGGAGGACAGTGCAATCAACATCAGAGCATTGAATACGAACAAAATGGCATTAAGCA
>JAZRYD010000042.1:0-35126 GCA_045600535.1 Acutalibacteraceae bacterium
CCAGTTCGCTTACGGTGAAAATATGGTTGTATTCGGCGATAATGATATAGCGTGCAATACGACATGGCAGGATGCCGAAGCATCAATGAACATCTGTTACCTCAATGCCGGACCGTCGTCCGTGGTTTTCGGGTCATAAAATTAAATAAGGGGCTGTTTCAGCCCCCTCACAAATCAAAGGACTGCATTCCGAACGGTTTGCAGTCCTTATATTTATGTATAAATCAAAAAATTTTCAGCTTTTCAATATAATCAAAAACGAATTTCTGACAGTTTAAAGCGGTTTCCTTTGAAAATGTTTCGTTTTCTTTCAGTTCATTATTGCTGATAACTCTTATTTCAATCATCGGTATTCCGAACGCCTCGCAGACCTGCGCCGCTCCGATACCCTCCATAGCTTCGCAGTCCGTCCCCTTGGTGTTGTGATGATGAATAATCAAATCAGCCTCTTTGTTCCACACATCTCCGCAGCCTACCGTTCCGACAACGGTTTTCCCGATGCTATATTCAACGGAAAGCGCAAGCTCAATCAGGCGCTCATCGCAGGAAAGCGAATAAACGAAATTCGTTTTTCCGCTCTTTGCGGAATAAACCTGAATATCGAAATCTCCCCACGAAAACGGGTCTGAGCCCTCGCCTGCGGCACGGTGCGGCGAAGCATAATTCGCAATCGGAACAATCTTTTCGGCTATGACTATATCGTTCCTCGAAAGTCTCGGAGAGTGCGCTCCCGCAGTTCCCTGCAAAATTATGCATTTCGGAGAATATTTTTTGATTGAAAGCGTTGTGCAGACAGCGGCATTGACATTACCTATCAGACAGCGTGCAATGACGGTCGGAACGCCGTTCAAAGTGCCCTCATAAAACGCATATCCTGCGATATGCGTTTCTTTTTTATCCTTAAGGAGTGAAAGAAGATATTCGCATTCGCAGGTCATCGGGGATAAAATCAAAACAGGGGATTCATTCATAATATTTTCACCCGGTTATTTTATATTTCCGCCGAGTATTCTCAGGCGTGATTTTTCGCACTCATAAATGATTTTTTCAATATCGAGCGTTAAATATTCGCCGTTATTATAGAGCACTCTGCCGTCAACCATAGTGAGCACAACATCGTTTCCCTGAGCGGAATAGATAAGATTATTCATCATATCGTGAACGGGCTTCATATAGATTTTATCGGTATCAAGAACGGTAATATCTGCCTTGAAGCCCTCTTTTATCAGACCGCAGTCGCTTCTGCCCTGCGCAAGTGCGCCCGCTCTTGTTGCGGCATAAAGCGTTTCGGCGGGAGAGATAAGAACGGAGTTATAATTTATTCCTTTTTGCAGAAGATTGAAAAATCTCATTTCCTCAATCATATTGAGATTGTTGTTGCTCGCAACGCTGTCCGTTCCGATGCCGACATTAACGCCCGCCTTTATCAGCTTTGCGACGGGTGAAACACCGCTTGCAAGCTTCAGATTGCTTTTGGGATTTGCGGCAACCGAAACTTTTTTCTCTTTCAGAATTTCAATATCGTCATCGTCAATGTGAACGCAGTGAGCAGCAACGGCGGGAACATCGAAAACGCCGCAGTCGCTGAGATATTTTATCGGACTTCTGCCGCCGTGACGGCCCTTGCAGTCCTCAACCTCTCCGGCGGTTTCGGAAACATGGATATGAATTGACGAACCGCATTTCTTTGCTGCTTCCGCCAACTCTCTGACCACTTTTTCGGTTGTTGTATATTCGGAATGGAGCGAAAATTCGGCGTGTATTCTGCCGTTATCCACACCGTCAAATTCTTTTATCGCTTCAAGAACCTCGTTATACTGCGGCATATCATAGTAGCTCGTTTCGGGGTCAAAACAGCTTACGCATCTTGAAACATTCGCCTTTGCGCCGCTTTCGAGAAGCGCACGGCAAAGCGGATTCTGGCTGAGATACATTTCACTTGTGATGCCGATTCCGTAGCGGAGCATTTCGGCAATTCCCATAAGGCAGCCGTAATACATATCGTTATCGTTGAGTCCCGCTTCAAACGGAAAAATGCGGGTGGTCAGCCAGTCCATAAGCGGCAGACCCTCGCCGTAGCCGCGCATAAGCGCCATGGGCAGGTGGCTGTGAAGATTGCAAAAAGAGGGTATCATCAGCTTGTTTTTGCCGTCACAGACCTCGCCGAAATCCCCGTCGGGTGATGATTCGCCGATATAGGAAATTCTGTCACCCTTTACGCCGACAAAGCGATTTTCCTTTATTTCAAAATTTTCGTCAACGATTGCAATATTCTTAAAAAGCATACAATCAATCCTTGTTTTTAAAAATAATCAGTTTACTGAAAACATAGTTGAGGATAACCACGATAACCTGAACGATGACCTTTGCGATAAATTCGTTCATTCCGATAACCGTTACCATAAGGAACATACAGAGCAGCTCAACGAGCAGGGAAAAGAGTCTTGCGCCGATGAATGCCGCAAATTCCTTTCCCGCAACCGACGGCTTCCAGCTTTTTGACTCGAAAACAATCAGTTTGTTTGTGACAAAAGCGAAAATCACCGCAACGGTCCACGCAATAACGGTTGCATCGAGATAATCCGTACCCTTTCCGAGCAGAGCGAGAGCGTTTTCCATTCCGGCAGAACCGAGAACGGCATTGAAAACGCCCTCCCAGCCGATTGAAACAAAAATCTTTTTCGTGATATAGAAAACGATAAGATTTACGGCGGTTGTGAGCACTCCGAAAATGATATAGGTAATAATTTCACGGGTAAAGAATTTGTCAATCAGCTTTCCGATGAAGCTTTCTTTTTTGAAAATCTTAAAAAGCAATTCTCTTAATTTATCAATCATAGCAGTTCTCCGTAATTTTTTATATAATTTTAAATCAAATTTCCGATAAAGTCAACAAAAGCTTGCATTTTTCGTTGAATATGATAAAATAATATAATATGGAAAAGTGTAAAAAAGTCGGTGAGAATATGAGCGAAAGGAAAAGAATACATTTTCTCGATGAGCTTCGGGGCTTCGCCGTATTCTGTATGGTGTTTTATCACGGCTTTTTCATCGTGGGAGATTATTTCGGGCTTGAGGCCGCAAATAAGCTTTTTGATTTCTTCACGCCCGTTGAGCCTGCGTTTGCCGCTTTGTTTATTGCGATATGCGGAATATCGTGCAGTCTTTCCCGCAGCAACCTCAAGAGGGGGCTTATCCTTTTGGGAATTGCGCTCGGTATGACGCTTGTGACGGCGGTCATTCTGCCGAAATTCGGTATGGACGGGCTTCAGATACGCTTCGGAATACTGCATTTTCTCTCCGTTGCGATACTTATATATACGCTTTTTGAAAAGAAGCTGAAAAAAGCAAATCCGTTTACAGGCATTCTTGCCTGTGCAATGCTTTATCCGTTCACAAGCGGAATTGAAAAAGGCGTTCTCAGCTACGGCGAGCTGGTGTTTTTCAAGCTTCCCGAGGCGCTTTATAAAACCGATTGGCTTATGCCGCTCGGAATATATTCGCCGTCATTCTTTTCGGGAGATTATTTCCCGATTTTTCCGAATATATTCATTTTTCTTGCAGGCGTTTTTCTCGGAAGATATTTTTCCGTGAGAGGATTTTCCGAATGGAGCTATAAAAAGAGAAGCGGATTTTTTGCTTTTCTCGGCAGAAAGGCGCTCATAATTTATGTTGCACATATGCCGGTGATATTCGGCTTATCATATATCATTGACTATATAATAAATCTCGGATAGGAGTTGTTTTAAATGAGTGAATCATGCAGCGGAAACTGCGCATCATGCTCAAGCAATTGCGCATCAAGGGAACAGCCTCAGGATTTGAGAATCCCGAGCGGTCCTTTCAGCAATGTTAAAAAGGTTATCGGAGTTGTGAGCGGAAAGGGCGGAGTAGGCAAATCGCTTGTTACTTCTCTGCTTGCAAGCGCAATGCAGGCAAGAGGAAACGCCTGCGCCGTGCTTGATGCCGACGTAACCGGCCCGTCAATCCCGAAATCGTTCGGAATAAAGGACAGAGCAAAAGCGGACGAAACCGGACTTCTTCCCGCCGAAAGCAATACCGGTATTAAGATTATGTCGGTAAATCTTCTGCTTGAAACCGAGGATTCACCCGTAGTCTGGAGAGGTCCCGTTATATCGGGCGTTATTCAGCAGTTCTGGAAAGATGTTGCCTGGGGCGAGGTTGACTATATGTTTGTTGATATGCCTCCCGGAACGGGCGATGTTTCGCTGACCGTTTTCCAGAATCTTCCTGTTGACGGAATCATTATCGTAACCACTCCGCAGGATTTGGTAACGATGATAGTCAAAAAGGCGTTCAATATGGCGAAGCTTATGAATATTCCCGTTCTCGGAATAATTGAGAATATGAGTTATGCCGTTTGCCCCGATTGCGGAAAGAAAATAAACATTTTCGGCGAAAGCAAGCTTGAAAGCGTTGCCGCCGAGCTCGGCGTTCCCGTTCTTGCGAGAATACCGATTGACCCGAAGAATGCTTCTCTCGTCGATAAGGGAGCGGTTGAGCTCTGCGACGATGAATATGTTAAAGAAGCAGTTGATTTTTTGTCAAAAATGAATTAAAATAAATTCATCAGGAGTGAATAAAAATGATTGATATTAAATTTTTAAGAGAAAATCCCGAAGCAGTTAAGGAAAACATCAGAAAGAAATTCCAGGACAGCAAGCTTCCCCTCGTTGACGAGGTTATCGAGCTTGACGCAAAATCCAGAGCGAACAAGGCGGAAGCCGATACTCTGCGTGCAAACCGCAACAAGGTTTCCAAAGAGATAGGCGCTCTTATGGGTCAGGGCAAAAAGGAGGAAGCTATGGCGGCAAAGTCAAAGGTTACGGAATTTTCCGAAAGACTTGCCGAGTGTGAGGCTCTTGAAGCCGAATATTCCGAAAAGATAACAAAAATTATGATGGTTATCCCCAACATAATCGACCCCGGCGTTCCCATCGGTAAGGACGACAGCGAAAATGTTGAGGTTACAAAATACGGTGAACCGCTTGTTCCCGATTTTGAAATTCCTTATCATACCGATATTATGGAGCGTTTCAACGGCATTGACCTTGATGCTGCAAGAAGCGTTGCGGGCAACGGCTTCTATTATCTCTGCGGAGATATTGCAAGACTTCATTCCGCAGTTATCTCCTATGCAAGAGACTTTATGATTGACAGAGGCTTCACCTACTGCGTACCTCCGTTTATGATAAGAAGCAATGTTGTAACCGGCGTTATGAGCTTTGCCGAAATGGACGCGATGATGTATAAGATTGAGGGTGAGGACCTTTATCTTATCGGAACGAGCGAGCATTCAATGATAGGCAAATATATTGATACAATCGTTGAAGAGGACACTCTTCCTCATACTCTCACGAGCTATTCACCCTGCTTCCGCAAGGAAAAGGGCGCTCACGGCATAGAGGAAAGAGGCGTTTACAGAATACATCAGTTTGAGAAGCAGGAAATGATAGTTGTCTGCAAGCCCGAGGAAAGCAAAATGTGGTTTGATAAGCTCTGGCAGAATACCGTTGACCTCTTCCGCTCAATGGATATTCCCGTAAGAACTCTCGAATGCTGCTCAGGCGACCTTGCCGACCTTAAGGTTAAATCCTTTGATGTTGAAGCATGGTCACCCAGACAGAAGAAATATTTTGAAGTCGGCTCCTGCTCCAACCTCGGAGATGCTCAGGCACGCAGACTCAAAATCAGAGTTAACGGCAAAGACGGCAAATATTTTGCACATACACTCAATAATACCGTTGTTGCTCCTCCGAGAATGCTTATCGCATTCCTTGAAAACAATCTCAATGAGGACGGCAGCGTAAATATCCCCGTTGTTCTTCGTCCGTATATGGGCGGCAAGGAGAAGCTTATCCCCATTAAATAATATTTAATGAAAGACCGGTGATTAAATGGCAGAGCTTATCGGCAAGGGAATAGATGTCATAAAAGAAGTCAAAATGTATTGGCGCCAGCCCCGTCCCGGAGAATATGTGCCCTACCGTGAAGTGGTAATGCTGTCGGTGGGCTGGATGGCGCTGCTGATGTCGATTCAGTGGACTATCGGCTTCGGCGCAGGCAATCAGTTTACCGGAATGACCCTCGGAATGAACAATACCGAGCTGGTCATTATGAACTATGTCTGCATGGCTATCGGCTATATTACCACGCCGCTCAATGCGTGGATAATTGATAATCTCCGTTCAACCGACGGTAAATACAGAGTTTACATAAAGCTTGCCGTTCCGTCAATGATATTCACCGTGCTTTCACTCTGGCTTCCGTATGAGCGCATCAGAGACGGCGGAACATACGGCAGATATATGATGATACTCGTTCTGTTTTTGGTCGGACAGCTTCAGGGCTATATTCAGAACTGGGTTAATACCGGTGTAACCAATCTGGTTCACGTTATCACTCCCAACACGCAGGAACGCACCAAGATAATGGCGATAACAAGCATTATTTATTCTATCGGATATTCAATAAATAATATTTATTATCCTCTTATGGTTGATGTTCTGTGTGAAAACGGCGATAAATACAATATGAGGTATTTCAGGGGAACATATACTCCCGTTGCCCTGCTTATGCCGCTGGTTCTGCTTGCGTATTTCGGCACAAGGGAACGCCTTATTCTTCCCAAGAGCCGTATTACCAAGATGAGCTTTGCCGGTTCGCTTCGGGCGGTTGCCGGAAACAAGATATTCTGGATAAAATGCGCCGACGGGTGGAATAATTTCCTTGAGGACGCAAAGGGCAATATCTGGGACTGGATGGTTTACCGCGCTCATATAATGAAGAGTACAACCTACGGCTTACTGAATACCGTTTCATATAACGCCAATTTCTGGGGTATGCTTTTCTCGCCGTGGTTCATAAAGAAATTCGGCAAGAAGAATATAAAAATTGTCAAAAATATAGTTCAGATTTTCCTCATCGGCTCATATTTCTTATTCTATAAGAGCAGACTTGCGGGTCTCGGATTCTTTATCGTTTATACTCTTGACCGCTTTGTTGATACCTATAATGTTATCGACAGCGCAATCGAGTCCGATATGCGTGACAATCAGCAGTATATGATAGGTGAGCGCATAGACGGTGCATTCGGCTTTGTTTCATCTTATGCAGGAAGCGCAATCGGAGCGGTAACGGGTCTGTTCATTCCGTGGGTATACAGCAAAAAGGGCTTCGACGGCAACGATTATTCGGTGCTTGATGTATATAAGAATTATGATGAAACCCTGCCGCTCGATAAGCAGACGAAAAATCCCAACTGCGTATTGTTCCCGCTTATGGATACCCTGCTTAAAATATCAATGGTCGGCGCAACGATAGACGTTTTGCCGTGGTTTGCCTATGATATTTCCGAAACGGGTCAGAAATCAATGATAAGAGTTATCAGAATCCGCACCATTGTTGAGGACAGAAACAACGATGAGCGTGACGAGGCAACATATATCGAGGGCTGTGAAGCGATAATGAAAGCCCGTCAGTATTACGGCCTTGAAAAGATGCAGGTTCCCGACCGTTCAACAGTTGCGGCGGCAAGAAGTATGCCGAATAAAACCGATGACGAAAAAATTGCAAGAAGAGAAGCAATAACGGCGGCGAAAAAAGCAATTGAAGATGCAAAATTCCATAACGAAGAAATCGAAATAGCGGAATTTGTTATGCACGAGCTGAACAGATTTTCAACGGAGTTCGGAAAGAAACAGTATGAATTATGTAAGAAAATCGTTGACGGCGGCGCAGATAAATTCTTTGAAAATTCCGAAGAAATAATCGCTCTTGCAAATGCTCTGCCCGAATCCGGAATAAAAGAGGAAAAGACATGGAGAAAGCAGGAGATAAGAAATGCGAAGATGCTCACAAGCTCCGCAAATCTTGCAAAGCAGAATTATTCGGACGGCGTAAGAGTTTTTGACCCTCAGACCTACGAGGACGCTTATAATATGCCCGATGATACCAAGGAAAATGCAAAGCTTCGCAGAAAAGCGATGAAGGAAGCGAGCAAAGAGCAGAATCTTTATTCGTCCTATGCCGCGCCTTATCTTTCAGCCAAGCGCACGATTGACCTTTATGAGGGCTACCGTGATTTGGATTCGCTGATTGCGGATTACGATAAGGTTGTTACCGGACGCAGAGAGCGCCATGAATCCGAGAGAGAGGAGCAGGAACGCCTTGATGCCGAAAGAAAGCTTGATAAAGAGCGTTACGAAGCGGAAAAGAAAATGAAAAAAAGATAAAAGGGGAAATTGATTTTATGGCACTTAACGAAGTAAGCAAGGTTCTCAGCAAAAAGGGAGTTTCCGTCAGCGTTTACAGCGGACACTTTTCAACCGGCAGAAGCCACAGCAACTATTTCATTGATATAACGGCGCAGAAATCGAAGCTTTCTCAGGCGGTTGAGGTCGCTCGTATTCTTGCCGCAGAGTATAAAGGCAGCGCGCTTATTGATACGATAGTCTGCATTGATGATACTCAGGTTATCGCCACCTGTCTTGCTCAGGAGCTTATCAAGCCCGATTATGCGAGCATAAACGCAAACGGACAGATTGATATTCTCACTCCGGAGCAGACCTCGGCAAGCCTGCTGCTTTTCCGTGATAACACCGTTCCGATGATAAGAAATAAGCGTGTTCTTGTGCTTGCCGCCTCGGTTGTTACGGGTTATACGATTAAATCGGCAATTGATGCCATAACTTATTACGGCGGTCAGGTTGCGGGTGCAGCCTGCATATTCGCAACCGTAAATGAATGCAACGGTGTGCCGATAACAAGCATATTCAGCACCGCCGATTTGCCCGATTACAAAACAAGCTCAACGCTTGAATGCGGACTTTGCAAAGCAGGTCATAAGATAGACGCACTTGTTAATAATTACGGCTTCTCGGAGCTTTAAAAAAAGCGGCATCTGCCGCTTTTTTTAATTCATTATTTTTTGTTAATTTGTTTTTCCGAATATCTCTGCGGGAAGAATTGCCGAGGAATCACCCATAACCGTGGGAAGCTTGCCGTCCCATGATTCATAGAATTTATTTGCAAGAACCTCATCGGTGAGGGAGTCCGCAATTTTCTTGTTTGCTTCGGCTTCGGCATCTGCCTTGATTTTGAGTGCGTTTGCTTCACCCTCTGCCGCCTTTTCCTTCGCCTTTGCATCGGCTTCGGCTTTTTCAATCGCCTGTTGGTTAACTATTGCCGCTCTTTCATATTCAAGCTGAGCGTTCTGCTTTGCGGCTATTGCATCGTTGTAGCTGTCCTCAAAATCGGCATTGGAGATTATAATTCTTGTGATGTGAATTGTATCCTTGCCGTATTTGCTGTCGAGTATCGCCTGAAGCTTTTCCTGAGTGAGAGGCTCGATTTTTCCTCTGTTCGTCGCGTCAATATTTGAAAGCTCTTTTGATGCGATTTTGATTGCCGAGGAAACAACGGCGTTGTTGATTATGTCCGTTTTGTAGTTTGAAACATTTGCAACAAGCCATGCCGCTTTTTCCGATGAAATCTGGAATGTAACGATAACATTCTCATAGAAAATCGAAGCTCTTTCGGAGGTCTCGGACCAAATCTGACCCTCAACCTTTAAATCCTGCTGCTTGTTGTTGACTTTTTCAATTGACTGAACAAAGGGGATTTTGAGCGTAAATCCGGGGGCAACAGCCTTGGGGCTGACTTGACCGAATGTGGTTTTAACGCCGGTGTAGCCCGTGGGAACGATAACAATGCTTGAAACAATTGCGGCAATGATGAATAAAACTATAATTGCCGCCGCCGAGATTTTTACGGGATTGAATTTTCCCTCTTTCATGATTTTTAACCTCCGTTATTATAATATAAATTTACATATGAATACATTTTATATTCACATCTTGATGACCTCCCGTGTCATTCATTGTCTGTATTATAGCATTAAAAAAAGCAAAAATAAATATATTATTCGGAAAAAAAGCAGGGCATATTTTGCCGCTTCGGAAAAATAAGCGGCTGATAAATACACATTGACATTTTACGGCAGTATATTTATAATGATATAAAAGGAGGAAAGTGAAATGCAGGAAGCAATAACAAAAATCGGTTCTTTTTTCACAACGCTTGCTTTGATATTTTCTTATCTCTTCGGCTTTGCGGGAACGAGCGTTTCCGAGGGCTATGAGCTTAAGAGCGAAGATAAGCTGATTATTGCCGATGCGCTTTATGCGGGGCAGGGGCTTTGCTTTGACGGCGAATATTACTATACCTCGGGTTCGATTACGGCGCTGAACCTGACAATGCTTGCCAAGTGGGATAAGAATTTTCACAAAGTAAAGAGCAGAGGCTCGGCGGTGCCGAAAGACCTCCATGAAAAATACGGCAGCAACCATATCGGCGGCATCGACTGTGCAAACGGGTATATTTATGCTCCCGTTGAAGATGACAATTATAATTATAACTTTGTTCTGCTTTTTGACTGCGATACGCTTGAATATACGGGCAAATGCTATGAGCTTACCTGTGATAAGCTGACGGACGGCATACCCTGGTGCGCCGTAGATGCGGAAAACGGATATTTCTATACCTCACAGTTTGACCATGTTACCGAAATACTCCGCTATAAGCTTGACACCATGGAATATATCGACTCGGTTAAGCTTGATACCGAGCTTTTCAGAATTCAGGGCGGTTCGGTATATAACGGAAAGCTTTATCTCTCATACGATGTGAGCCACAGCGTTAATGAGCAGGTTATTGCGGTTGACCTTGCAACCGGTAAGGCGGCAACCGAAATGGAACGGTATCTGAACAGCTACGATAACGAGGCTGAGGATATACTTGTTTACCCGATGGCAGACGGTTCTCTGATACATTGTCAGGATTACGACAAGCTTCTCGGCGTGAACATCAGACACTATGCAGTATCATAATGAAGAAATAGTGAAAAAATAGTGTAATTTTAGTGGATTTTTTCTGTAGAAAGGTAAGATTATTTATGAAAAACATCATTAAAAGACTGACATCAATAATATGCGTGATTGCTTTATGCTGCGGTATTCCCGTATGCGCATCAGCCGAAAAAGACATCACAACCGCAAAGGCTCTGCGTTTCGGTTCTGACGGAAAATTCAGGATAATGCACGTTACCGATACTCACCTGAGCGCAGAAAATCTCGCCGACAGCGTTTATCTTACAGCTGCCGCCTGCGACAGAGAAAAGCCCGATGTTGTTGTGCTCACGGGTGATATTGCAATGGCAGATACTCTTGAGGAAATCTACCGCAAGGCAGGCGCACTTATGAATGTTTTTGAGGAAAGAAACATTCCCGTTGCCGTTACCTTCGGTAACCACGATTCCGAAAACGGTGTAATATCCCGTGAAGACCTTATGGCATATTTTAACAGCTTCTCCTGCTCAATATCCGTTGATGAAGGTGAGCTTCTCCCGGGGTGCGGTACATATAATGTTCCCGTGCTCGCTTCAAACAGCGACAGCGTGAAATTCAATCTCTGGGTGTTCGACTCAGGCGACTATGACGAAGAGGAACACTATGCGAATGTTTCCGAAGAGCAGGTTAAATGGTATACCGAAAAATCCAAGGCTCTTGAAGCGGAAGCGGGAAAGAAAGTATATTCACTCGCATTTCAGCATATTATTGTTCCCGAGGTCTATGACGGACTGAAAGAGGTTAAGCATAAGGGAGCTTTCATCTATGAGCGCCTTTACGGTGAAGGCAGATATTATGCCTTTGACCCCGATACTCAGAATTACGGAAAGCTTCACGAAACACCCTGTGCGGGCTATTATAATCACGGTCAGTTCGAGGCAATGGTTGAGCGCGGAGATGTGCTTGCAATGTTCACGGGTCACGACCACACAAACGCATTCGGCGTAAAATATAAGGGAATTGACATTGTAAATTCTCTTTCAACCCGCTACAACGGCGATGCGTTCTCCACTCAGTACGGCTACCGTATGATAACGGTTGATGAAAACGACACTTCAAAATACGAAACGAGTGTTGTTCATTGGTACGATTTCTTCAAAGATAACAAAGCGGATTTCGGCAATGCAAAGCTTGAAGCAAAAATACGCTTCTTAGGCTTCTGGGAAAAATTTGCGGAAAACATTTCGGTCTTTTTCGTTGAACTGTTCACGGGCAGAACCGTAAGATATCCCGATTAAATAAAGCTGACGGGCTTCACTCCGAGAAAGAGCGAAGCCCGAAATTTATTGATATTATTATGCCTGTCCTATTATAATGAGTTTTCTCAAGACAAGGAACCGTCCCCTGCCCTAGAGGCAAGAAAAGAGTATGCCGAGCGTGTGATGGCAAGGCACAAAGAAAAAGCGGAGCAGGGTTAACCTGCTCCGTACATAAGGATGTGAGTATTAAATTATTCAAGATCATCAACAGTAATGGTATATAGGTCGGTTTGAGAAACGTCGTTCAATTTGGAAAGGCGCAAAGCTTGGTTGGCGACTACTCTTTCAAAATAGTTTCTAATTTCCCTCGCGTTGGCAAAATTGTCTGTCTTATTTGCAACAAGAGAGACTATATGCTGGTCAACAATAGCAAGAACATCATCGGAAACTGAATAATCATATTTTTGGCATATTTGCCGAAAAATAACTGACAATTCATCCGATGAATAGTCTGGGAACAGAAAGAATTTATTGAATCGTGATTTTAATCCGGGATTGCTATTGATAAACTTTTCCATTGGTGTCTGATAACCGGCAACGATAACAATAAAATCGTCTCGATTATCTTCCATAGCTTTTAGCAACGTATCAATAGCTTCTTGTCCAAAATCATTGCCGTCTTTTGCTAAAGTATACGCCTCATCTATGAACAATATACCACCTAAAGCTTCTTTTATCTTTTCAGCGGTTTTTATTGCTGTTTGTCCAACATAACCGGCAACCAAATCAGCACGATCAACTTCAATAAGCTGTCCCCGACTCAAGATGCCGATTTCGTTGTAAAGTTTTGCAAGAATGCGTGCAACAGTCGTTTTCCCTGTTCCGGGATTTCCTGTAAACACCAAATGAAGCGAAAGGGGAATGCTTTTTAGCCCATTTTCTGCACGCATCTTATTCATTTTGGCCAAACTTATCAGTTCGTCAACATCATGCTTGATGTCGGATAGGCCTATCAAACTCTCAAGTTCTGATTGTGCATTAAAGCTTTGTGCTATTTCCGCACTATTTTTTTCCACGCTATTCTTTTCCACACGATTGTCGTAGCCGCCAGTACCATTGTTGAGAACTAAAAAATCATTATAATAATTGTGTAGTCTTGAAATATAATCATAAAAAGCTTGGCATTGTTGCGACATCATACCAAAAATTTCAATGTATGTGTTTCCAAGCGATTCGAACCAATCAATTACTGCTTTTAGGATATCAAGAGAAAGAGGATTTTTGTCAGAATATAATTCCTTTTGTAAGGCTTTTTCATCAATTTTGATAATTCTGGCAAAAAATTCTGGCACTTGGCCTGACGAGAAATAATTCTGATTGTGTTCTTTTATATCGTCATATAGATATGTTGAAAAAACCAACGAAGAGGTGTTTTCTTGAAGGAATACATCGTTCAGAAAAGCTTGACTTTCTTTAGATATCTGTTCGTCAGAAGATGATAAGCACGCAACAATTCCAATAGTGTGGAAAAATATTTCAAGTGCAAAATTACGTTCTGATTCATCTAAATCTGCTTTCAATTTAGTAACCAACGAATCAAAGCGTAACATTTGCTCATAAAGATTCTTATAAGCTTTTGATGCTACCGCAGTTAAGTGCTTATATTGTTGTAATGAATAATTCAATCATATCACCTCTTAATCAAATTATATCACCAAAAGTCCCAAATCTCAATAAGCAGGCAAAAAAAAGTGGATATAACCTCAAATCCGCACAGGACAGGGGACGGTTCCTTGTCCCGAACAGGACAGGGGAGGAACAGGACAGGGGACGGTTCCTTGTCCTGCTATTATGTCCGCGCGTATCAATATAAAGACGGCATCGAAAATTAAATTGAAACAGTCAGAAAACGGGCTTCACTCAGTCAAGAGCGAAGCCCGAAATTTATGATATTATTTGCCTGTCATATAAGATGATGATACATTAAATTATCAACTAACAGGAAGGTAGTATGGTTCATCGTCTCTTACTTCTTGAGGGATATCCCAGACCCCATTTTTAGGATCGATTACTGTTGAACATTGTTCGGATATACGATTATTGTCATCACGTGTAAAATAGTAATAAATATCATTGCTATTTCCCTTGAGATAGATTTTATCTATCGGATAATCCATAATTTGAGTTGCACTTGTTTCATCAGAAAAATTAATATCAACTTTAGTTAATTTTACAGATTTGTAATCTACAATATACTCACCGTTGATTATAGAATCCTTAAATTCCATAGCATACCCGGCGTAATATTTTGATGCATGAAATTTCCAATAATCGAATTCATCAGGGCTTGAAGATTCTCCGGATTTCAGTAAAATATTCTTAGAAAAGCTTGCAGAACTTTTTTCAACACCCTCATCATTATAAATTGAAAAATAGAACTTTAATGATTCTATATTCTTATCACTGACATTGGTAACAACATAATGAAAACTAAGTACATCAATACTTTCAGATGATACCAAACCAACATGTACGCCTTCTAAGCCCAACTCAGTATCCGACAACTCGATATATGATACACTTTTCTCTTTGATTTTGACTATTTTGGGAGCAATGACAATTATTCCGATAATAACGGCAATAATCGCTGCAATTATTCCGCAGCCTATTGCCTTGCTTTTTTTCACTTTGGTTTTACCGTTTGAATTTTGAGATTCTGATAATGGCTTGTTTTCGGCAACTTCTGTTCCGCATTTTTGACAAAACTTACTATCTCCGGTATCATTACCGCAATTTGGACAATACAATACAATGCACCCTTTCTCTATAACCGTATGGTTATATTTTTCTGTATTATAACATACTAATGGTAGAATGTCAATATAATCATTCGGTTATAAAAGGGCGGTGAACTGCGTGGGCTATTACAGAAGAATAAGAGAATTGCGTGAAGATAATGACCTCACGCAGGGGCAGGTTGCCGAATATCTGCGTATGAAACAGCCGCAATATTACCGCTATGAGCAGGGATTGAGAGATATTCCTTCCGATGTTTTAATTGCTCTTGCTTATCTTTACAAAACATCAACAGACTATATCCTCGGCATATCGGATAAAAAGAACAGAGATTAAAAAAAAGCTCCGCTTCAAAACAAAACGGAGCTGAAATTTTTATTTATATGAAGCTTTTCTTATGCCTTGAAGCTTTCTTCAACTGCAACTGCGCAGGCAACGGTAGCACCGACCATCGGGTTGTTGCCCATGCCGATAAGTCCCATCATTTCAACATGAGCGGGAACTGATGACGAACCGGCAAACTGTGCGTCGGAGTGCATTCTGCCCATAGTATCGGTCATACCGTAGGAAGCGGGGCCTGCAGCCATATTATCGGGGTGGAGAGTTCTGCCTGTGCCGCCGCCCGAAGCAACCGAGAAATAGTTAACGGCGTTTTCAACGCACCATTTCTTATATGTGCCGGCAACGGGATGCTGGAATCTGGTGGGGTTGGTTGAGTTTCCGGTGATGGAAACGCCGACATTTTCAAGCTTCATAATAGCTACGCCCTCCGGAACGTTGTCTGCACCGTAGCACTTAACTTCTGCTCTCGGGCCGTTTGAATATGCCTTTTCTTCAACAACCTTTACGGTTTCCGAATAGGGGTCAAACTCTGTTTTGCAATATGTGAAGCCGTTGATTCTGGAGATAATCATAGCGGCGTCCTTGCCCAGACCGTTAAGGATAACCTTAAGGGGCTTGGGTCTTACTTTGTTTGCGTTAAGAGCGATTTTGATTGCGCCCTCGGCGGCTGCAAAGGATTCGTGACCTGCAAGGAAGCAGAAGCACTCGGTTTCCTCGGAGAGAAGTCTCTTGCCGAGATTGCCGTGGCCTAAGCCGACCTTTCTGTTATCCGCAACAGAACCCTTGATGCAGAATGCCTGAAGTCCGATACCGATTGCGGCAGCGGCGTCGGCAGCCTTTGTGCAGTTCTTTTTGATGGCGATTGCACAGCCTACGG
The DNA here is from genome assembly GCA_045600535.1 of Acutalibacteraceae bacterium. Classification (GTDB taxonomy): domain Bacteria; phylum Bacillota; class Clostridia; order Oscillospirales; family Acutalibacteraceae; genus CAG-177. The sequence goes on from JAZRYD010000042.1 coordinate 16,143, forward strand.
TGTAAGCCCAAACGGCGTTTTCAAAGCAGATGGGCTGAGTTTCTCTTACGATTTTATCGCAGTCGATACCCCTTGCAAGAGTGATTTCTTTGCATTCCTCGATAGAGGAGATTCCGTATTCGGCGAGAACCTTGTTGATATTGTCAACGCGTCTCTCATAGCTTTCAAATAATGCCATTGTAATTTTCCTCCTCTTATCTATTATTCTTTTCTCGGGTCAATGTACTTTGCGGCGTCTGCAAATCTGCCGTAAGTGCCCATTGCCTTGTTGTATGCGGTTGTGGGGTCGTCACCCTTCTTGATGAAGTCGGTCATCTTGCCGAGTGAACCAAATTCGTAACCGATAACCTGATTTTCATCGTCGAGAGCAATTCTTGTTACATAGCCTTCTGCCATTTCAAGATAACGAACGCCCTTTAATTTTGTGCCGTACATTGTGCCGACCTGCGAACGCAGACCCTTGCCGAGGTCCTCAAGACCTGCGCCTACCGAAAGACCGTCGTCCGAAAAAGCGGACTGAGATCTGCCGTAAACTATCTGGAGGAAGAGCTCACGCATAGCGGTGTTGATAGCGTCGCAAACGAGGTCGGTATTGAGAGCTTCGAGAATGGTTTTGCCGGGAAGAATTTCAGCCGCCATAGCCGCCGAATGAGCCATGCCCGAGCAGCCGATTGTTTCAACCAGAGCTTCCTCAATGACACCGTTTTTAACATTGAGTGAAAGCTTGCAGGCACCCTGCTGAGGTGCGCACCAGCCCACACCGTGTGTGAAAGCGGAAATATCCTTGATTTCATAAGCCTTAACCCATTTGCCCTCTTCGGGAATGGGTGCGGGACCGTGGTTGGGTCCTTTTGCCACGCAGCACATATTCTGTACTTCGTTAGTGTAGTTAATCATGACTTTTTACTCCTTTCAAAAAGGTGATTTAAACCAACATTACAATTTTATACTAATTTCTCCGCAATATCAAGAGTGAAATTGCACAACTTGAAATTTTTATCGAAAAAATTTTATTTATTTTTATTTTCTTTCATTTTCCGAAGCTCCGGAAGCCACAGATTTTTATAAATTATAAGTGCGCCGGCAACGGAAGCAACAATTGTTATGAACATCAGCACGCCAACCTGAGTGGTGGGAGCGAAAAGCAGAACGGTGATGCCGATGATTATCGGAGCGATTGCAAGCTTCCAATGCTTGATAAAATAGCTTGCACCGAGTGCGCCGAAAAGTGCGGGAAGAACATTTTCAAATGCGCTCTTGAAAACCGAACCCTCGGCGGTTATTTTGGGCAGAACGGGAGCAAATGCAATTACGCCGACGGCGATGATAATGGTTGTGGTTATTGCGGAGGCTGCAATCGAGATGTTTGCGATAACCTCGCCTTCTTCGGTGTTCGGACGAACCTTGGCATTCTCCATGGCGTTAAGTCCGCAGGGGAGCTTAAGATTTGAAATATTTCCGGTGACGAATGAAAGATATGTTCCGCCTGCTCCGAGCATGGGAACATAGGTTGCAACCTCAATAAGTGCGGTTGACCAATAGAGCGGAATGAGTACCGCCATGGTTTTGCCGAGTGCCGTAAGGTCGGGCCAGGCGTTAAAGGCAATTGACATTGCAACGGGCATTGCAAACATTATGAGCAGAGCCGCATAATTCCATATTGTGCCCCAGGTGTGAACCTTATCAAAAAAGGTTTTGTTCATTTCAGAGCACCTCCTATCTCATACCATGTAAAGGTTGAAAGGCTTTCGGGAAGCACCTTTGTAAACAGCATTGCACAGCCCATAGCCGCAAACATTGCAATCGGCATTGCAAACGGCTCGAATTTTTCAAGAGCCTTTACCTTTTTGCAGAGCAGAAGCAGACCCAGCATAAATATGATTGAGCATACGAGCGTGAGAATTGAAATAAGTCCTGCGGATTCCGAAACGATTTTTGAAACCACCTCTTCACCGGCTTCGTTGATAACGGTTTCGGTTTTAACGGAACAGCCGTTTATGGCTCTTGCGATAAATGCGGAAATAATTCCGATAAAAGCCGCCGCAGCACCGATATCACCGATTTTGGAGCTTGTTTCGCTCTTGTTGACGGCAGTACCGATTGTTTTCTGGAGCTTTTTGCAGGCAAACGGCAGAAATACCAGCGGGAAGCACGCTCCGAGATTCATCGCCCATGCAACGGTTGCAAACTGCTGCGGGTCTGTTACCTCCTGGCTTAAGCTTCCGCCCATGGCAACAAGTGCGTTTTCGGCGGCAACGGTTTCATAAGCAAGGTTGCCTATGATTGTTAGCCTTATCCACGGCAGAACCATACCGAGTGCGCCGGCAAGTGCAATAACGGTAACAAGAATCGAAATAGCCGGAGCTATTGTAAAAAGAACGCTTGTTGTAACCGTGTTGGCAAGGGTTTCCTTTGAAATGCCGATTTTTTTGCCATGTTTCCACGATTTGATAATGAAAAACAGCGATTGAGCCAGGATAAATGCTATCATGCACGCAGCGATGATATACATTACCGAGCCTTCCTTAAAGTCAGCCAAAATATCACTCTCCCAATTCAATATGTTATTATATTAGCATAGCACAGGGCGGCAGTCAAGCAAAAGAGACGGAGACGGCAGATTTTTATAGACAAATATAAAAAAATATGGTAAAATCAATTTTATAAAGCTTTTGAAAGGACGGATAAATATGTCAGAGCTTAAATACTGGGAAAATCCGTACATAATAAAAGAAAACAAGGAAGACGGTCACAACACCGCACCTACTTTTTTAACCGTTAAAGATGCTTTGAACTCGGAAGAGCCGAAAACCCGTTTTTCGCTGAACGGAATGTGGAAATTCCGTTGGCAGCAGGGCGTTGATAATCTTGACTCCGCTTTTGTTTCCGACGGATACGATTATTCCGATTGGGACGATATAGCCGTTCCGTCGCTCTGGCAGCTAAAGGGATACGGCAAGCCGATTTATCTTTGTTCATCTTATCCGAAAGCGATTTCAACTGTTGAAAGCAAAATCCCCGAAATAAGCCATTCACTCAACGAGGTCGGAATATACCGCAGAAGCTTTGAGATACCCGGGGAATTTTCCGAAAAAGAAATTTTTATCCATTTCGGAGCAGTCAAGGCGGGCTTTTTTCTCTATATAAACGGCAGAAAGGTCGGCTATTCGCAGGGCTCAATGACTCCCGCCGAATTTGACATAACAGATTATGTTTCGGTTGGCGAAAACGAAATAGCCGTTGAGGTTTACAGATATACGGACGGAACATATCTTGAAGACCAGGATATGTGGTTTCTCTGCGGAATTTACAGAGATGTTTATATTTACGCCGAGGAAAAGCTTTATATCAGAGATTTCTTTGCCGATGCTTCACTTGATGATACATATGAAAACGGTGTTCTCAATCTTGAGGTTACTCTGCGCAATCTCGGCGAAGAAAAGGAATGCACTCTCATAGCTTCGCTGGTTTCGGGTGAGATTACGGAGAAAATCGCCACGGAAAAGCTTATTGCCGAAAACGGCGATACGGTGCTGAAATTCAGCTATATCAAGGAAAATGCGCTTAAGTGGTCGGCAGAAGAGCCGAACCTCTATACTCTTGTGCTTTCCGTTAAGGCAAACAGAAAGCTTTACTGCGTAAAGTGTGTTAAAATCGGCTTCAAAAAGGTTGAAATAAAGGGCAATGTGCTTTATATGAACGGCAAAAGGGTTATAATAAAGGGCGTTAACCGCCACGATTTTGACCCCGATAACGGCTGGGCCGTCCCCCGTGAAAGATACTATCGGGATTTGCACCTTATGAAGCAGGCAAATATAAACGCCATAAGAACGAGCCACTATCCGAATGCCGAATTCTTTTATGATATGTGCGATGAGCTGGGCTTTTATGTTATGGACGAGGCAGACCTCGAAAGCCACGGCGCACGCCGCAAAAACTGCCCCGGGGATAACCCGAAATTCACCTCATCGGTTGTTGACAGAGCGCAGAGAATGGTTCTGCGTGACAGAAGCCACGCCTGCGTATGCTTCTGGTCACTCGGCAATGAGGCGGGCGACGGCTCAAACTTTACCCGTGAAAAGGAAGCGATTCTTGCACTCGATAAATCAAGACCCATTCACTATGAGGGCGATTTTGACCTGACGAAGAGCGATTTTATCAGCAGAATGTATCCGGTTGAGAGTATAGTTGAGCTGCTGAGAAACAAGAAAGAGATAAAAACGGGACTTTACGATAATGTTGCGAATGTGCTTGCTGCGGATAACAAGCCCGTTCCGGCTTCGGCATATGCCGACCACCCCGTGATTTACTGCGAATATGCTCACGCGATGGAAAACAGTCTCGGCAATTTCAAGGAATATAATGACGATTTTGAAAAATATGAGCATATGGCAGGCGGATTTATCTGGGATTATGTTGACCAGTCTATCCGCAGATATGAGGACGGCAAGGAAAAATGGCTCTACGGCGGAGACTTTGATGAGGGTATGACGAGTTATTATTTCTGCGCAAACGGAATTATTACCGCCGACAGAATGCCTCAGCCGTCATACTATGAGGTTAAAAAGGTTTATTCAAACATTGAAGCCGTTGACCGTGACTGCAAAAACGGCATAATTGCGATAAAGAACAAAAATCTGTTTATTTCAACGGAGGATTACGATATAAAATGGAGCGTTGCCGTTGACGGTAACGAAAAGGCAAACGGGGAGATAAAGAATCTTGCAGTTGAGCCGCAGAGCGAAAAGGAAATAAAGCTTCCGGTAAATTTTGAAGATTATCCCGAGGGCGAAGTGATACTTACCGTTTCGTTTATTCTCAATAAGGATAAGCTTTGGGCGAAGGCGGGCTTTGAGCAGAATTTCAGTCAGTTCATTCTTCGTGAGGTCACAGCCGCAAAGAAAATTCCCGCAAACGGAGAGGTTAAATATCTGCGCAAGGGTCTTGATGTTTCAATAAAGGGAAAGGATTTTTCGGTTCAGATAAAGGGCGGTGCGCTTTCATCGCTTGTTTATGACGGAAACGAGATTATCGTTTCTCCGCTGCGCCCCGATTTCTTCCGTGCCCTGACCGATAACGACAGAGGCTATCTGAATTTTGCTCCGTTTATCGCCGGAATACACCCGCTCTATCAATGGAAGCGTTCAACCGCTCAGACAACTGCGATTTCGGTTAATGCACAGTCAACACCGTCGGGCGTTGAGATAAAGGTTATCTGGGCTGCACCGTTTACCCTCGGAGTTACAACAACATATCTGATTTCTCCGGCAGGTGAAATTACGGTCAGCCACAAGGCAAGAGGACTGTTCCTGCCGATGCTGAAGGTCGGAATGAGAGTCGGTATAAAGAGCACGCTTGACCAAGCCGAATGGTACGGCAGAGGACCTCACGAAACCTACTGCGACAGAAAAACCGGCGCAAGAATAGCCCGCCATTCGGCGAGCGTTGAGGAGCTTGAACACCGATATATGAGGCCGCAGGAAAACGGTCACAGAACCGATGTCAGAAGCCTTGAAATAACCAATAACGCAGGCTGCGGAATAAAAATTGATGCAATGGATAAGCCGTTCGGCTTCAATCTCGGTTTTTATTCTCCCGAAAAGCTTGATAAAGCGAAACATCTTTATGAGCTTCAAAAGGATAACTGCCTCACTCTGAGCCTTGATGCGGCTGAAAGAGGAGTCGGCGGTGATATGCCGGGCTGCGCATATCTGCATAAGCCCTATAAGGTAAACAGCTTTAAGGAATACGGATTTACATTCAGAATATCGAGAAAATAATATGGTTAAAACAAATGCAATGCGTCTGCTTGACGCCGCAAAAATACAATATGAGGTTATGGAATATCCCGTTGACGAAAACGACCTTTCCGGAGAGAGTATAGCGAGAAAAACGGGGAAAGACCGTGAACAGGTATTCAAAACGCTGGTTTTCAGCGGAGAGAAAAACGGCTTCGGGGTATGCTGTATTCCCGTGTGCGAGGAGCTTGACCTGAAAAAGGCTGCAAAGGCATTCGGAGAAAAGAAAATCGAAATGCTCCATGTCAAAGACCTGCTGAAAACCACGGGATATATCCGGGGCGGCTGTTCACCGATAGGAATGAAAAAAGCGTTCCCGACCGTGATTGACGAAACAGCAACCCTCTTTGACAGAATTTATGTCAGCGCGGGAGTGCGCGGAGCAATGCTTTTTATCAACCCGAATGAGCTTGCGGAATATGTCGGCGCAAAATTCGAGGATGTTACGGCGTAAAAAATTATTTATACCGTGTGTTGACTTTTTGTAAATTCGGGATATAATAAATATAGGATAAATAAATCCTATATTTGGAGGCGCTTATATGCTGATTAACACCGATACAATTTTTTCCATGACTCAGGCAAATCAGAACTTTTCTCAGGTTGCAAGAACGGTTGATAAATCGGGCGAAGCAGTTGTGTTCAAAAACAACAAGCCGAAGTACCTTGTAATTGATATGGAAAAAAACGATTTTCTGCTCGATTTAAGCGATGACGAAAAAATTGACATTATCGCAAAAAGAGTACTTCAAAAATATCTTCCGGCATTCAAGGAGCTTGCAAAATGATAAAATTCAGTAAAGAAAAGGTTTTGCTTCTCCATCAGCTTATGGCAGAGGCTACGGGCGGAAGCGTCGGCATTCGTGACGAAGGTCTTTTGGATTCGGCTCTGGAAAGCTGTTTTGCAACCTTTGACGGAATTGAATTATATCCGTCAAAGGAAGAAAAAGCGGCGCATTTGGGCTTTTCGCTTATTTCAAATCACGCATTTGTTGACGGCAACAAGAGAATAGGCGTTTATATTATGATTTCATTTCTGGAAATAAACGGCATTCACATTGATTCGTCAAACGAAGATGTTGTTGAATTGGGGCTTTCGGTTGCTTCGGGAACAATGAAACATGAACAGATACTTTGCTGGATTGAAGAACATAAAATCAATCAATAAAAAATTTTCGGGCTTCGCTCTGTAAAAGGGTGAAGCCCGATTTTATGATGATTTTATCTGCAAATGTTAATCTGCGTTGCTTGTCTTTTTTCGGATAACGGAATAAAATATTCTTATCAAACAAGGGAGGTTATCTGTATGCTGAGTGAAAATATCAGAAATTACAGAAAGAAAAATAATCTGACGCAGGAGGAGCTTGCTTCAAGGCTTCATATTGTGAGACAAACCGTTTCAAAGTGGGAAAAGGGATATTCCGTGCCCGATGCGGATTTGCTTCAAAAGCTTGCGGCGGAATTTAATGTATCCGTATCCGATTTGCTCGGAGAAGTCTGTGAAGCGAATTCCGATGAGGAAAGCATTCCGGAGCAGCTTGAAATTATAAATGATAAGCTTGCAAGACTTGTAAGAACAAGAAAAAGAATATATAAGGCTGCTGCCGTTATTTTAATTTTGACCGCCGCCGTACTTATATTTATTAAATTTACCTATCTGAACCCGTGTGTTGCATATTCGGTTTCAAAGCCTTGCGATGCGCAGACCGACAGATATTTTGAGCATATTACACTCTGTTATCAGACGAAATTGAATTTTCCTCTGAATAAAGAAACGAAAGAGCTTCTTTCCGAATTTGTGGAGAAAAGCCGTGCGATTCATAATGATATTGATAATAATTATGAAGCGCCGATGCACATAGAAATTACGGTTGTTACGGATAAGGATTATTCGGTTGTTACCTATTCGGGAACGGCGACAAAGGACGGCAAACAGGTTGAATATGTGAATAATTTCTTTGTTATGAAAGAGCTGGAGCCTGCAAAATGAGATGATAAAAACGGAGAGTGATTTAAAAGTCACTCTCCGTTAACTGTTATGCTTCTCTGCCGAGCAGGAAGGCTTTTTTGTTCATTTCGAGGAATTTCGGCGGAACGCTTGTTTCGATTGCCTGCATCCATTCGTCCTGCGTGAAATCAAAATATTTTGAAAGTCTGCCGAGAAGAACTATATTTACCGCCTTTGATGAGCCTGCTTTTTCGGCAAGCGAAAGAGCATCGAAAGCGTCAAGCTTAACGCCGAGGGCCTTGATTTTTTCTTCAAGCTCAGCAGGATATTCAGCTGCTCCCGTGATAACGGGCATCGGATTTACCTGCTGGGTGTTGGTGAGAATTACTCCGTCGGGAGCAAGATATTCGGTCCACCGTGCGGCTTCGAGAATTTCAAACGAAAGAATGAAATCGGATTCGCCCTTGTCGATTATCGGGGAATAAACCTTATCGCCGTAGCGTACATAGGTAACAACGCTGCCGCCTCTCTGGCTCATTCCGTGAACCTCGCTGACCTTTACATCATAACCCTTTGTGAGCAGAAGCTTACCGAGCAGCTTGCTTGCAAGCAGAGTTCCCTGACCGCCTACGCCTACTATCATTATATTTTTCGTTTTCATAGGTTCAGTCCTCCTTTGCGCCGAGCGCACCTAATTTGCAAAGCTGACCGCATACTCCGCAGCCCGTGCAGAGGGTGTTATCAATAACGGCTTTACCGTTTGAAATGCTTATTGCGGGGCAGCCGACCCTCATACAGGATTTACAGCCGATACATTTTGCGGGGTCGGCGGCAATCGGACCGGGGTGCTTAACATATTTGAGCAGAGCGCAGGGACGGCGTGAAATAACAACGGAGGGTTCGTTTGCCGCAACCTCTTCTTTTATAACCTCATCGCATTCGGCAAGGTTATAGGGGTCAACAACTCTTACTCTTTTTATGCCGACGGAACGGCAGAGGGATTCAAGGTCGATTTTCGTGCAGGGGTCGCCCTTTAGGTTATAACCCGTTGTGGGGTTCTGCTGATGACCCGTCATACCCGTGATTGAGTTATCAAGAATGATAACGGTTGAATTTGATTCGTTATAAGCAACATTTATAAGACCCGTAACGCCCGAGTGCATAAAGGTTGAATCTCCGATAACGGCAACGGTCTTGTTTGCGTTGTCGCCGGCTTTATTGAAGCCGTGAAGTCCCGAGACGGAAGCACCCATACAGATTGTGGAGTCAATTGCGGCAAGGGGAGCAACCGCACCGAGGGTGTAGCAGCCTATATCTCCGAGAACATTGAGCTTGTTTTTCTTAAGGGTGTAGAAAAGTCCTCTGTGCGGACAGCCGGCACACATAACGGGAGGACGGGCGGGAATGTTTTCATCGAGCTTTGCGCCGTCCGAAACAGTCTTGCCGAGCTTTTCCGCGATTATATTCTGGCTGAATTCACCTATGCAGCCGAATAAGTCCTTTCCGATAACATCGAGACCGAGAGTTTTGCAATGGGTTTCGATTATACCGTCAAGCTCCTCAACAACGATGAGCTTTTCAGCCTTTGCGGCAAAATTCTTGATTTTTTCAACGGGAAGCGGATTTATCATACCGAGCTTTAACACGGGATAAAGGTCGCCGCATACCTCTTTGACATACTGATAGCAGGTTGAAGAGGTGATAATTCCGATTGAATTATCCGAGCCGTCTTCAATACGGTTTACCGAAGCTGTTTCGGCATATTCGGTGAGTGCCTTTGTTCTTTCTTCAATGATGGGGTGACGGCGTTTCGCCATACCGGGCATCATAACATATTTTTCGATTTTCTTTTCATATGCTTTCTTTTCGGGTTCAACTCTGTCGCAGGATTCAACAATGCTCTGCGAATGCGCAACTCTGGTGCACATTTTTATCATAACGGGAGTATCGAACTTTTCGGAAAGCTCATATGCAAGAACGGTAAATTCCTTTGCCTCTGCGCTGTCGGCAGGCTCAAGCATCGGGAGCTTTGCCGCGATTGCATAGTGACGGGAATCCTGCTCGTTCTGCGATGAGTGCATACCCGGGTCATCGGCAACGGCGATTATCATACCTGCGTTAACGCCCGTATATGAAATGGTGAAAAGCGGGTCGGCGGCAACATTCAGGCCGACATGCTTCATTCCGCAGAAGCTTCTTGTTCCCGCAAGGCTTGCGCCGAATGCGGATTCCATGGCAACCTTTTCGTTCGGTGCCCATTCGGCATAAATTTCTTTATATTTTGCGGCGGTTTCGGTTATTTCGGTGCTCGGGGTACCCGGGTAGCTTGAAACAAATCCGCACCCGCCTTCAAAAAGGCCTCTGGCAACGGCTTCGTTGCCGAGCATAAGTGATTTCATCGTTATTTCTCCTTTTATGACATAATCTGAGCTTCAACAAGTCTGCCGTGGCAGTACTTCTGGCGCAGAACGGGCTTTTCGATTTTGCCCGTCGGGTTGCGGGGTACTTTTTCAAATATAATCTTTCTCGGACGCTTGTAACGGGGAAGCTCCTTGCAAAATTCGTTGATTTCGTCCTCGGTGCATTCCATACCGTCCTTGATTTCGATTATAGCCGCCGCAATTTCGCCCATACGGGGGTGAGGCAGACCGATAACGGCAACATCTTTGATTTTCTCGTGCTTGCGCAGGAAATCTTCAATCTGAACGGGATAGAGATTTTCACCGCCCGAAATGATAACATCCTTTTTACGGTCAACAAGATAGATGAAGCCGTCTTCGTCAATGCGCGCCATATCGCCCGTGAACAGCCAGCCGTCGTGAAGAATTTCATCGGTTGCTTCGGGATTTTTATAGTAGCATTGCATAACGCCGGGGCCCTTAACTGCAAGCTCTCCGACCTCGCCGTCCTTGATGTCATTGCCGTTTTCGTCAACAACTCTGGTTTCCCAAAGGTAACCGGCTTTGCCGATTGCGCCGACCTTATCTATATTTTCAACTCCGAGATGAACACAGCCCGGGCCGATTGATTCGCTCAGACCGTAGTTTGTATCGTACTGATGATGCGGGAATTTTGCAATCCAGCGCTTAATCATACTGGGCGGAACAGGCTGAGCACCGATGTGCATAAGTCTCCATTGGTCAAGCAGATAATCGTCAAGCTTGATTCTGCCGGAGTCAATGGCATCGAGTATATCCTGCGCCCAGGGAACAAGAAGCCATACTATTGTGCATTTCTCCTCGGTAACGGTGCGGAGAATCCATTCGGGCTTAACGCCTCTGAGAAGCACCGCCTTGCTGCCGGAAAGAAGACTTCCGAACCAGTGCATTTTTGCGCCCGTGTGATAGAGCGGGGGAATGCAGAGGAAAACATCGTCTTTTTTCTGCGAATGGTGGTTCTGCTCGGTCAGGCAGGAGCAGTAAAGCGCACGGTGATTATGAAGAATGGCTTTCGGGAAACCTGTTGTTCCCGATGAAAAATAAATTGCCGCATAATCGTTTTCGTTCAGTTCAACGGGAGGCAGGCTCTCGGCACAGAAGCGCATAAGGCTGAGGCAGTCCTCGGCGTAATCGGGAGTGCCGTCACCCACGAAAAACATCATTTTGATTTTCGGGAGCTTATCCGAAATGCAGTTCATTCTTTCGATAAACTCGGGTCCGAAAACAAGCACCTCAAGGTCGGCAAGGTCGGCGCAGTAAAGAATCTCATCGCTTGAATAGCGGTAATTCATCGGTACTACGATGCAGCCGGCTTTGAGTATTCCGAAATATATCGGCAGAAACTCAAGGCAGTTCATCATCAGCATACCAACCTTGGTTCCTTTTTTAACGCCTCTGCTCAGAAGCAGATTCGCAAATCTGTTTGCTCTGCGGTCAAAGGTTCTCCAGCTCATTTCACGGCGGTAAGGTGCGTTGGGGGTGGCGTTTTCAATGAGGCTTGCCTCGCGCCAGTTCATCGCATTGTCTCTTTCCTCGGAGGGATTGATTTCAACGAGTGCGATGTCGTTGCCGTAAAGTCTGGAATTTCTTTCGAGAATGTCGGTGATAACCATAGTTTTTAACTCCTTAAAATAAAAATCCCCTGCGAAGCAGAGGACTTAAATTTATTGCATCGCAAATTATGATTGCATTTTAGCACATAAAAGCGCTAAAGTCAATATAATTTTTCGATTTGTTTTTACCTTTTTTGTCAACGCTTTGAAAATCAGTCCGCTACGAAACGGATATCGGTCTGCTCAAGCTTAAAATCACTGCGTTCACGAACAACCTCTGCAAATTCGTCAAAGGTTTTCCGAACCTTTCCCATTATGCTGAGTATTTCCTCATAAACTCTGCCGTCATCTGTTTGAAAATGAAGCAGGATTGAAGAACCCGAAGTTTCCAAAAACCTTATTGCCTCGTGACATTTGAAGCACATTGTCTGCTTCTCCGACCACTTGGAATTATGCTTTGAATAATCAAAGAACAGATTTCTGTCCGATGTTATATCAAGCTCATCGGCAAGCTTAACGAGAGCGGCAATATATGCAAGATTAACCTTATTTCCGTTGAAAAGAGTATATTCGGCAGAAACTGCTTGAAATCCGAACCCGAAACGCCCATTCCGCTGTCATGAAGGCAGGCTCCCATAAGCAGAATATACATTTCGTCCGCATTCAGACGGTTGATATTTTCGGAACCCGCAATAATATTGCAGTAATTTATGACTTGAGTGGAATGCTCAAAGGTGTGATTTGTAAAAAACGGGAAAACGGATTTATAGTTTGTCAGAAGACAGTCCATTGCAAAAACGCTGCTGCGATAATAAGAATGCAGCTCGGGACTGAGCTCTGCCAGCCTGTGCTCAATAAGAAAATCGGTGGTTGCAGTCAATGAAATCGCCTCACTGTTTTTGCTTACTGTCATTCTCAATAAGAATGCGAACCGCTTCAACCGCCGCTCTTATTGCCGCTTCGGTATCATGGCATACGGGATTCGTTAAACCGAGTCTGACTCTTTCCTGATTCCATACACATGAGAAAATCGCTCCGGCACGGGCGCGCAGTATTGATGAAACTATAAACAGCGCAGCGCTCTCCATTTCGGAAGCAAGACAGCCCGTTTCAATCCACGCACGCCACTTATTGTTCAGTTCATAGCTTACGGGCATACGGTCGGGGTCATGCTGACCGTAAAACGAATCTTTTGACTGAACAACGCCTGCATGATAAGGAACCTCAAGCTTCTTGGCAGCCGAAACAAGAGAATTTGCAACCTCAAGGTCTGAAACCGCGGGATACTCAATCGGAGTATATTCTCTGGTTGTGCCCTCCATACGGACAGAACCCGTTGCGATAACGATATCGCCACCGATAACCTCGGGCTGCATACCGCCGCAGGTGCCGACCCTGATAAATGTATCAACGCCGGTACGGTAAAGCTCTTCAACGCCGATTGCGGTTGACGGACCGCCCATTCCCGTTGACATAACGAGAACAGGTACGGAATTAAGCTCACCGAGCCAGGTTGTATATTCTCTGTTCTGAGCGTAAAATCTCGGATTATCGAGCATACGGGCGATTGATTCAACTCTTCCCGGGTCACCGGGCAGGAGTGCATATCTCGCACCGTGTCCCGCATCGAAGCCTATATGGTAAGATTTTTCAACGAGCATAATTATTCGATGGTGAGAATATCAGAGAAGCCCGTGATTTCAAAAACTTCCATAATATCGCTGTTTACATTTTTGATTACCATGCTGCCCTGAATGTTCATCTGCTTCTGAGCTGCAAGAAGAACTCTGAGTCCTGCCGATGATATGTACTCAAGGTTTGCAAAATCAAGAGTAAGCTCCGTAACATCGCCGAGGTCGCTCTTAAGCTGAGCCTCAAGGTCGGGAGCGGTTGTGGTGTCAAGTCTGCCTGCAACTGCAACAACGAGTGCATTGCCGTTTTTATTTTTGGTTATTTCCATTTGATTTTCCTCCATTTATAAATGTTATACATTATACTTATATCATTATTTAATAAAAAATGCAATAGAAATTTTATCGGAAAAAATATTTTTTTGAAAAATTTTATATATCATTATTATTTTCAAAGTGTTCACCCGAAATAACGGAGCGAGGAGTGACGGGGGACTGAGAAGCTCTTGCGGCAAAATATTCACGAAGCTCGGGGTATTTCCGAACCGTCATACCGATTGCAATGCTTCTGTCATAGTTATCCGATTTTGAAAGCTTTGCTATGCTGCGGAAGCCTGCGGCATAGAGAACGGCAATAAAGAGATAGAGCCATATTACGGAAAAGGATTCCGTGCATAGAAAATCCCATAAACCGTGTATTATTGTGGGATAAATTATGCTGCGCTTGAGCCACGGACTGCCGTCAAACGGTTCCGGACGAAGCTTTATAACGCCGTAAGAGGCGTAAGCTTTTTCGCAGCCCTTCGCAAGCTCGAATACGTGCCACATCGAATAGCAGTAACCCATTGCAACCGAGAAAAACATATGTCCGGGAACAGAGGTGAAAAATCTGGCAACCGCAACCGATACGCCCTCTGCGAATGTTTTTTCGCTGAAAACATACATTATATTTTCAAGACAGGCAAAGCCGAGAGAAATGAATACCGCGTAAATCATACCGTCAAAAAGACTGTTGAAATTCGGATTTTTCTTTGTGGTGTTATACATCGCAAGCCACTTGAAGCCCTCTTCAACAAGAGCAATTCCGAATGTATTATAAAAAAGCTCATAGAGAATGTAAACGGGAACGGACATTGATGACGGTTTGCCGAAAACCGAGAAAATCCTGTTGATTGACGGCATTGTTATGCCCTCAACAATCGAAACCGGAATTGTTATCAGCGCTCCGAGCCAGAATAACCTGATAAGCAGTGAAACGGGTTCTTTTTCGGTTCTGTCTTTGCGATATATGAAAATGCAGAGGATAACGGCGGGTATGGTCGCCAGCGAAAATAAAATTATATTTCTCATATTTCAAATTCCTTTCGAGTGAATTATATCCGAACGGTCGAAGTTTGTCAATTGCATATATATAAATGTATAGTAATCTATCGGCAACTCACACAAAAATTATCGGAATTTTTGGTAAATATTGCTCTATTCAAAACGGAAATAATAAATGTTATAATATATCTACCAAACGAAGGAGATTTATTATGGATAAAAAATATTTCTGTGCCAAAGAAAACGGCAAACTGCATTATCCCCATACAATACTCACGGGTTTCGGTTTCCTTGCCTCGTCGATTGCGTGGGCGATATATGACCCGTATATCACAAAAATTCTGAACTGGCTTCTCGGCAGCAGCTCGGTTATCAATTCATGGAGCACAAAGCTTAACGAAGCGTTCCCGAAGCTTGCGGAATTTGCCGCGGCAAACGGCAACGATGTAAATGCCATAGGCGGCGGAATAACGCTTGTCCCGCTGTTCATCGGTATAATTATGACATTCGATAACATTTTCGGAGTTATTTTCCAGCCTACATTCGGAAAGCTTTCCGATAATACCCACTCCCGTTTCGGCAAACGCCGCCCGTATGTTATCTACGGTGCTCCCGTTTCGGCAGTGCTGTTTGCGATTATTCCGTTAATCGCACTCAGGGTCGGTTCGCTTCCGCTCACAATGCTCTTCATAATTCTTTTCGTTTTTGTTATGTCGCTTTGGAGAGCGCCCGTTGTTGCGCTTATGCCGGACCTTACTCCGAATAATCTCCGCTCCGAGGGTAACGCCGTAATCAACCTTATGGGCGGTCTCGGCAGCGCAATCGGACTTTTCGCAGGCACGATTGTTACCGCAGTTTACTGCATGGTTAAGGGCGTTGATTCAAAATCCGAAACCTTCAATGAGCTCGATACATTCCCGTATGTGTTCCTGCTCGGTGCGGTTATTATGATAATCGGTATGCTTGTTGTGCTTTTCTTTGTCAAAGAACCGGACAGCCGCATAAAGCTTCAGGGCGAAATCAACAAGGCCGCCGAGGAAGAAGCAAAAAGAAAAGCCGAGAAAGCCGAAAAGGAAGCAAGAAAAGCGGAAAAGCTCACACCGGACAAGAGAAAGAGCCTTATATTTATGCTTCTCGGACTCTTCTTCCTGTTCTGCGGAACAAATGCCGTTACAACATTCTTTGCACTGTTTGCAGATGAGATTCTCGGCAAGACCGCCGCTCAGGCAACCATTATGACCACCGCATTCGCCGCTGCTTCGGCAGTTGCCGCAATTCCGGCAGGTACACTCGGCAAGAAGCTCGGCAGAAAAAAGACCATTCTTCTCGGCCTTGCAATATTCATTGTTGCATTCGGAGCTTACCTTGTTGCACAGATAAATAATGTTGCATCGCTCACCGGAATACTCATCTGGGTTGCACTTATCGTAGGCGGTGCGGCAAATATGTTCATCACCGTCAACACTCTTCCGCTCGTGCTTGAAATCGGCGGCGTTGATAAGGTCGGAACATTCACGGGATATTACTATACCGCAACATTCTCCGCTCAGATTGCAACTCCGATAATCTACGGTATCGTCCGTATGCTTACCGGAACATATATGTCGCTGTTCTATTATTGCCCGATAGCGTTCGTTCTTTCCGCTCTCTGCATAATTTTCGTTGTTCACGGCGAAGCCATTCCCGATGAAATCGTTCAGGCTGTCAGAGAGGAAAACGAGGATTAAGTTAACAAATAAAATAAGATAGAAATAAGCGGACTGCTTTCACATGTTTTGTGATGGTAGTCCGCTTACTGTTTTTTGAGTTATTTATTGTTCGCAGTCAAATAATCCTTGCATATAAGAAATCGCCTTCACTTTACTTGTATCACTTAAAGTATTAAAAACACTCAGACATTCCGATTCTGAACTGTTAAGAATGCGGCATTTATCGTTATTGTCGCTTAGCCCCATTATATAGTCAATTGATGCGTTAAAAATTTCAGATAATTTTAAAAGCGATTGAAAGCTTGGGTAACATTTTCCGTTTTCGTATGCACTTACCGATTCTTGAGACACTTCCAGCTCAATGCTGAGATAAACTTGTGACATATGATACTTTTTTCTCAATTCACGAATTCGGTTGCTCATAGTTCGCACTCCTAAAAATTTTCTAATTAAATTTTACAATATGTACTTGTATTTTTTAGAAATATATGTTATATTATTTTACAAGTTGTAGTTGTAAATGATGCGATTATTATAAATTTGTTTACGATTTACAGCAAATAAAATGGTAAATATACCAAAAAGGAGCAAAAAAATGAAAAGATGTGTTAACTGCGGAGCGGAAATACCTAACGAAATGTTCAATTGTCCCAATTGCGGTTGTGGCGGTCGGGATACGCAAACTCCTGTAAAAAAGCTCAAAACCAACCGAGGTGCAATAAAAGCTGTACTGCTCACAATAGTTACATTCGGTATTTACGGGCTTGTTCTGTACCACAAGATGTCTGAAGAAATTAATATTACCGCATCAAAATATGACGGTAAACGCACTATGAATTTTCTCTTGCTTTTCTTTATAGTAGGACCGATAACATTGGAAATCGGCACATTAGTATGGTTTCATAAATTCAGCAGAAGAATAGGTGATGAATTAAAGCGCAGAAATATTGATTATTCATTCGGTGCAGGTTCATTTTGGCTTTGGAACACTCTCGGTCTGATTATTTTAGTTGGTCCGTTTGTGTATCTGCACAAGGTTATAAAAGCTGTTAATCTCATAAATGAAAATTATAATATTAATGGATAAAATATAGAGGGAAAATTATGAAAACTTTAAAAAAGAATTTAGGAATAATTGTAATATTGTGTATTGTTATGCAGTCTGTATTTGTTTATGCATCGGCTGTTGCTACTCCGCTGACAGCGGGAAACAGCAAAGAAACCGCTGCAAATATACCGCAGTACGGAGTGGAATATGTAAGCACATTGAGCTTTGCAAACGAAAAAGATTGGTTTAAGTTCACAACGCTTAATGATGATGCATACTATAACATAAGTTTAATAAATTATAGTTGTCCCACTGGCGGAAATGGAACATGGGCATTGAATTGGAATCTTTTCGATACTAATATGCAGAATCTTTCAACCGGTTCAAACGATAATAACAGAGAAGTAGTTTTCAATCTGAAATTAGAAAAAAACACCACATACTATCTTCAAGCTTTTATGGGCAGAAATGCAACGGATGGAATCGGAAATTATCGTATTTTAATTACATATAAATATGATGAAGTGGCAAATGATAAAAAATATGCATCAGAATTGAGCCTTAATAAAGTTAACATAAGTTCGATGGATGGAACGGGAGATGTAGATTGGTTTAAATTCACAACAAATCCTGTTGATACAAAATATACTATTACAGGTATCAATTATGATTGTGCTTCCGGATGGAATGCCGGCTTTTCGGTGAATTATACAATTTATGACGAAAATATGCAGACCCTCGGAAGCGGTGCTAACAGTTACAATGACACAGTAAAATTAGATTTAGAACTTGAAAAAAACACAACATACTATATTAAAGTCATGATGGGAGTAAATGTCAGCGACAGTATCGGAAATTATGAAATAACCATTACACCCGTTGGGGAACATATCAGCCCGACAAAGAATCTTTCGTCAATCTATGTATCATCAAGTGTCAAAAAAACCGAATATAAAATCGGAGAAAAATTAGATACTTCCGGTCTTATTATAAAAGGAAAATATTCCGACGGAAGTGAAAAAGCTATAAGCGGTTATACTTTAACCGGCTTTGATTCTTCATCTGCCGGAATTAAAACCATAAATGTTTCGTATACGGAAAACGGAATAACCAAAGATTGTTCATTTAAGATTAATGTAAAAGAAAGCGAAGGTGAAATCCCTGATACTCCTTCGTTTGATTTTTCAAAGTTTTTGAGTAAACTAAATAATATACTGGATAAAATAATTACAATGCTTCCGTCAATTATTAATTTCATTTCAAGGATTATCAATATATTTATCAAATAAAAATACAGTTATTCCCCTGCAAAAATTTATTTTTTGTAAGATTGCAGGGGAATACTATATATAGCATATAAAAATGTGTCAAAAACATCATATTGAGGAAGAAAAAAGAAACACACGGCGTAGTTGAAAAGAATGGAATAAAAAAAGGAAAAAAGGTGTTGACAAAGTGGGTGAGGGTGTGGTATATTAGTCAGGCACTCGGGAAACGGAGTGCGACGCACCTTGAAAATTAAACAACGACGAGAAA
>JAZRYD010000043.1:0-2306 GCA_045600535.1 Acutalibacteraceae bacterium
AGTTATAAAATGGGTACGGGCGAAGCCCGTCATTAATTCCGAATTCACAATTCCGCATTCCGAATTAAAAGTGATATAATTAACTTCTAACTGCTCATTTCTAACTTCTAACTATTAAAATCCGGCGCTTTGCGCCCCTTAACTTCTCTCTTCTCTCTCCTACCTCCTAATTGAAAAAAATCCGCCGGCTCAGCCGGCGGATTTGTGCTTTATCAGAACAGTTTTTTGATTGTGAGAATGTTTTTGCCGTTCTCGTATTTGTATTTAACGCTGTCCATGGTTTTCTTAACCATATAGATTCCGAGACCGCCGATATTGCGTTCTTCTGCCGAAAGAGTAACATCCGGGTCTTCCTTGGTGAGCGGGTTATAAGGAATACCCTCGTCCTCAAATCTGACATAAACGGCTCTCGGGTCGGTGGCGTGAAGCACCTTAACGGTAACGGGGCCGGGATATTCGGCATAACCGTATTTAACGATGTTGCTGAACAGCTCGTCGATGGCAACATTAATCTGAATGGTTGTCTTCATCGGGCATTCAACCTTTTCAAGCTCTTCCTCAACAAATGCCGTAACGGTGTTGATGTCATCTATCTTGGCGTTTTCAACTCTTATGGTAGCCGTACCTTTATACTTAACCGCAACCATGGTTATATCGTCAAACTGCGGAGCTTCGCCGACAAATGCGTCAACATCAGCCTTGATATATTTGCAAAGCTCTTCCATATTTTCAAACTCTTTGGAGTTGATTGCATTGAGCAGGCGTTCTTCACCGTAAAGCTCTTTGTTTGCGTCCGTTGCCTCGGTAACGCCGTCGGTGTAAAGATAAATTATATCTCCGGGTTCAAGCTGAATTTCCTGCTCTTTATACTTGAGACCCTCCATACCTGCAAGAACAAAGCCGACCTTTGATTTGAGATATTCAAACTTGCCGTCCTTATGACGAACGAGCGGGGGGTTGTGGCCTGCGTTTGCAAACTTGACCGTACCCGTTGAAAGGTCAAGATTTCCCTGCCATGCGGTTACGAACATTCCGGCATCATTACCGTTGCAGAGCTCGGCGTTTCCTCTGGTGAATACATCGCTTATCGGCAGATAGGCTTCCGTAAGGCTCTTGAGCTCTGTTTTTGCACGCATCATAAACATTGCGGCGGGGATTCCCTTGCCGGAAACATCGGCAATAAGGAAGTGAAGCTTATCCTTATCCGTATAGTAGAAATCATAGAAGTCACCGCCGACCTCTTTTGCCGGATTCATAGAGGCGTAAATATCGAAATCGTTTCTCTTTGAAATATTTTCAAAATTCGCAGGCAGCGCGGAGCTCTGAATGCTCTTTGCAAATTCAAGCTCCTTATCAATTCTTGCCGAAGCCTCGTCGATATATCTTTTAAGAGTGTCAACCGTTGAATTGATGTCGTCGGAGAGCGATGAAAATTCCTCGCTGGTTCTGACATCAACAACCTCGTTGAGATTACCGTCTGCGATTTTTGCAAGTGAACCGTTGATTGTTTTAATTTTGTTAACAACGAATCTCTTGATAAGGAAATAAATAATGGCGTAAAGAACGGCAAAAACGATAATTTCAATAAAGCTGTTTATCCAAAGAATGTTATCTCTGGTCTGAATTGCTTCGGTTTCGGGAAGAACCGAGAATATATAGAAGCCCTCGGTTACTTTGTAAAGGCAGCGGCTCGGAACGCCGTTTATGTTCATCTTGAAGGTTATATCGGAATTGGGAAGCTCAAGCTTATCGGTAACATGAACCAGATTTCTTTGAGTGATTTCTTTCGGCGCGCTGATTATATTAAGATTTTCATCGAGTATCATAATATAACCCGTGTGACCTACATGTCTGTTCTTGGTCAGACCGATAATCTGGCTTCTCATATTGCTGTGGAAGGTTTCCGCATCATATCCTACCTGCAAAAAGCCCTCTTCGGTTTTGATTCCGGCATATTTTCTGAAAATGGTATCGTCCGAGCTTATCTGACCGTATTTCTGAACGAACTCGGCGGTGTCGCCGAGCAGGCAGAGAAATTCGGAGGACTGTTTGCCGCTTGCCATATCGAAGCCGATATATTCCGGATCTGTGCTTTTTACGATAATACCGTTTTTATCTATAATGCTTATTTCCGCAACATTATGCTCCTTTGCAACTGCCTTGAGGTCATTTTCACCCTTATCAATAAATCTCTTGATTACCTTGGCGAGACTCAGCAGGTTTTCATCGGAAGCGTCCATAATGTCTGCAGCGGTTTCCTCAACAGATGTTGAGAGCAGGGACGTTGCCTGAAGGTCTGCGATTTT
>JAZRYD010000044.1:0-4282 GCA_045600535.1 Acutalibacteraceae bacterium
CTGTTCTCTTTCACCCTCGGCGAAAATGTTGCCTGCACGCAAGAATATGACGATGAAAAGGTTCATTCCTGTCTTAACATAGCAGGAATGAAAGAAAGCATATCATCACTTCCCGATGGATTGAAATCCGTTATTTTCAAGGACTTTGACGAAAACGGAATAGAAATCTCCGGCGGTGAAGCGCAGAAAATCGCCATTGCAAGGGCACTTTATAAGGACGCACCGTTTGTAATTCTTGACGAACCGACAGCCTCGCTTGACCCGATTGCGGAGTATGAGATATACTCTCGTTTCAACGATATGGTCGAGAATAAAACGGCAGTTTATATCTCGCACCGTCTGTCCTCCTGCCGCTTCTGTGACAAAATTGCCGTCTTCCATGAGGGCGAAATTATTCAGTTCGGTTCTCACGAAGACCTGCTGAAAGATACAAACGGCAAATACTATGAGCTTTGGAACGCTCAGGCACAGTATTATACAGATAATGCAGAGGTTACCTGCAAAAGTAAATTCCGCAAATAAGCAAGAAAAATAAAAAAACAGGCGCGCTGACGCAATCTGTCGAAAGCTCAATTAAGTCAATGCTTCTCGTCTGCGGCTGGATAATCGTTTTCGGCGCGGTGAACAGGATTGTTTCTGACGCGCCACTGCCCGAAAAATTAAGTTTGTGGGCAGATATGCTCTGCGAAGTAACGAACGGCTGCAAAACCTCCGCTGAAAATTTTCCTCTGCCCGTTACGGCGTTCACACTCGGCTTTTCGGGATTATCCGTTCACGCGCAGATAATGCCTTTTGCGGAAAATACAAACCTTAAATACAGTCTCTTCTTTTTGTTCAGAGTTATCAATGGTGCGCTCTGTGCGGCAGTGTCTGCGATACTCTTTCATTTCTTCCCGTGCGAGGTGCAGGTGTTCGCTTCAAGCACTCAGATTATTCCGATTTCTTTTTCTGTTTCCGCATATGCCTCCGCGGCGGCAATAATAACCGCTTCTCTTATAATTTTAGACCTTGCCCCCGCGAAAAAAATGTGATATTATATATATGGAGATACCTAACATTTTAAAAATCGGGATGATGAAAATGCGAAAAAAGATATTTAATGAAGACGAAAGCATAAAAATCTGCTCAAACTGTGTTTATGGCATGGCAATGTCTGAGGAAGATAAAATTCTCTGCGAAAAATCGAGAATACGCAATCCTGATTCCACTTGCAGACATTTTAAATATGACCCACTTTGCCGCATACCTCAGAGAGCGCCTGAGCTTTCTGAGTATTCGGAAGAAGATTTTGTGCTTTAAGGTGATGTTATGAAAGACAGAATTATAAAAATCGTTTCCCTCGTTATGGTGTTTGCCGTTATAACGGGGCTTTGCTCGTGCAAGCTTAATCACAAAGAGGTTGACGGAATACTGACAACCATCAGGCAGGTTACTCTGCCCACATTGGGCGGTAATGATGTCGATAATGCGGCTTCCGCAATTACTGCGGTTGCTCCCGAGGGCGACGAAGCGATTATCAAATATTTCAATGAGGCTCTGAGAATTTTCTATGAGCACGATTTTGAATTCATAAGGACAAAGACAACAAAGCTCAAAGAGTACTCGGCAGGCAATCTCGAAAGTGTTTCGGGAGCTACGAAATCCTATCTTTCCACGCTGAAATCCGCGTGCGGAGATATGATGGGCGTCGGTTCTCTTGAAACTAATTTTTATTTCGGTGATGAAATCGCGTCGTTTTTTAATATTAAAACAATAGACCGCGGATTTATCAATAAATGCTCAGCCTCGGCGGAGGGCAGTAATGTAACGGTGAATTTTGACTATAACGCTTATTCGGGCGATTACAACAACACGCTCAGAACGCTGACTGATGATTTTATGAATCTGGATGATTTCAGAATGAAGATTGAGCATTACGGCGCGAAGTTTGAGAAGGCTTCAATCGGCTTGAGCGAGATAAAGCTCAGCGCAGTGATCGACTATTCCACAAGGCATTTTGTTTCGGTTTCAATCGAGTACGCGACTACATTTTCTATTTCAAAAATGGCGTTTGATTACATCATAGGCGGCCCGATAAAAGGCAAAACAAACACAGTCATATCCTACAAGGATTTCAAAGAAATATAATATGGAAAAAGATATCAACAGCTTATGCGCCGTTTCGGGCAGATGCTCGGGCTGTCAGCTGAATAATCTCGAATATTCTCAGCGGCTGAAGCTCAAACAGAGCAAGGTGAACAAACTTTTTTACGGCATAATCAAGCCCGAAAAAATTGTTCCGTCTCCCGAAATTTTTCGCTACAGAAACAAGTCCGCGGCGGTGTTTTTTGAAGATAAAAACAAAGAAATCCGCTGGGGAATTTATCAGTCAAAAACGGGTGGCTTCTGCGCCGCCTGTGAGTGCTTTCTGCAAAGCGAAAAGAGCGATGAAATTTTCAACTCTCTGTCTCAGCTTTTAAAGAGCTTCAAAATAAAATTATATAATTCCAAAGAAAAAACGGGATTTTTCAGAAGCGCAATGATACGCCATTCCGCCTCAACGGGCGAGCTTATGCTCGTGCTCGTTACGGCTGAGGGCGAGTTCCCGAAAGAGCGTTCGTTTGTAAATGCGATTATAAAAAAGCACGGCGAAATCACCTGCATTGTGCGCAGTATCCACACGGGCGACGCGGTGATAATGACGGGCGAAAAGGAAGAAATTTTATTTGGCGACGGCTATATAACCGACGAAATTCTCGGAAGAAAATTCAGAGTGTCGGCGCACTCGTTTTATCAGATAAATTCCCGTCAGACGCATAGGCTTTATGCCGAAGCTGTGAGGCTCGCGCAGCTTAAGGAAAGCGACAGATTTCTCGACGCCTACTGCGGCACGGGAATGATAGGAATTATCGTGGCTCAGAGCGGCGGGACAGGCACGGGCATTGAAATAAACGCCTCGGCGGTTGAGGATGCGAAAATAAACGCGGAGCTGAACGGTGCGGAGAATATCAGCTTTATCTGCGGCGACGCGGGCGCGGTTATGGAAAACTCCGAGGAAAAATACGACGCGGTTTTCCTTGACCCTCCGAGGGCGGGATGCAGCAGAAAGTTTCTGTCGTCTCTCGTCAAAGCCTTCCCCGAAAGGATTGTTTATATTTCCTGTAATCCCGAAACGCAGGTGCGCGATATCCGCTTTCTTATAAAAAACGGTTACAAAATCAAAAAAGCCGCCCCCTTCGATATGTTTCCCCATACGGGGCACGTTGAGACGGTTGTATTACTGTCCCAACGCAGAGCGGACGAACATATTAACATTAAGCTTGATTTGACAGAGCTTGATGTTACAGCGGCAGAAAGCAAACCTACCTATAACGAAATAAAAGATTATGTTCTTAAAAAATATGGTCTGAAAGTTTCGACGCTCAATATAGCACAAGTAAAACGCAAACTCGGTCTTGATGTTGGCGAAAGCTATAATAAGCCAAAATCTGTTGATGCAAAGCAACCTCCATGCTCGGAAGAAAAGGAAAAGGTTATTATTGAAGTATTGAGAAAATTCAATATAATAAAAACATGAGTTTTTTAAAATCGATTTTATCACAATGAAAGAAAATGATTTTATTAGTAAGCAAGTATATATTAGTGCAGATTACTCTGCTGATAGTGGCGATATAAGTGTTGTAGAAATATTAAATAGATGGGGGAAAGATTTATTGCACAAGGTTGATTTTATTGATATGTCAAAAGTAGCTTCGGGAAGTGTTTCAAACGATCCCGATTGCAGACCTTGTGATTAAAAAAAGGAATTTAACCGTCAGATTAATGCTTCTTCTGCTGTAATATTTATTGTTGGAGATAAAACAAAATCTCGCATGACGGGAAGTAGTTGCTCAAGAATGGTATCCAAGGTATTTGCAATTGTACTCCATACAAGCAAAATACAAACGGTTCAAAGGTATGGTGAATAATGTTTTTATTCCTGGAGAAGACGATGATATAAGTGAGATAAATGCATATTCATATTTAAGACATGAATTTGAACAAGCAAAAAAACGTAAAAAAACGATCATCATTCTTTATAATTCTTTGAAAAAAGAATCAAGTTGGCTTCCAAGTTATATGAAAGAGTATGATATTTTGGCACAACCTTTTTGGATAAAAAATACATGGAATGAAAAAGTAGGAAATTACGCATATATAAAGCAGGTGCTTGGATTTGTATAAGTTTTTTAAAAAGTGTTTTGCGTTGACAATAAGTATAATAAGCTTATTGTTTACTATAATTCCTGAAAAAAATTTTGAA
>JAZRYD010000045.1:0-3122 GCA_045600535.1 Acutalibacteraceae bacterium
AATCGAACTCGTGTTACCGCCGTGAAAGGGCGGTGTCTTAACCGCTTGACCACCGGGCCTTATTTGGTAGCGGCAGTTGGATTTGAACCCACGACCTACCGGGTATGAACCGGTTGCTCTAGCCTCTGAGCTATGCCGCCATATTTGCCGCTCATTAAAGGGCTTATTTATTATATTATAACAATCCGATTTTGTCAACACATTTTTTTGATTTTTTTAAATTTATTTGATTTTCGTTTTGTTTTATCTGCATTATTATGTCCGTTCGGGTAAAAAAATATTGATTTTTCCGCTTTAACAATGTAAAATATACACATAATATGTCAAAGGATTGATTAAATGTCGGATTTCAGATATAAAATTTCGGTTGTTATTCCCGTTTATAATTGCGGCGAATACCTTGAGGACTGCGTGGCGAGTCTTAAAAAGCAGACTATGAAGCCCTCGGATTTTCAGATTGTTTTTATCAATGACGGTTCGAGCGACAACAGCGCCGAAATTTGCAGACGCCTTTCCGCCGACAATTCAAATATTGTTTATTTTGAAAAGGAAAACGGCGGTGTTTCCTCGGCAAGAAACAAGGGGATTGAGCTTTCCGACGGCAAATATATTCTCTATCTCGACGCCGATGACACCATTACAAAGGATACCCTTAAATCCGTTTACGGCTTCTTTGAAAAGCACTATGATGAAACCGACCTTGTAACATATAAAATCATTCCCTACCGTGACGGCGCTGCGGGCAAGCCGCATTACAGATATAAAATTCTCGATAAATCCGGCATATATGACCTGAACGATGAAAAATTCTGCCATATTGCACAGTCCACGATGAATGTATGCGTTAAGAATAAGGGCAGCGAAAACATTCTGTTTGACACAAGTCTGACAATTCATGAGGACCAGAAATACTGCTTCTCGGTTCTGCGTGAAAAAATGACTATCGGTTACTGCGAGGGACCCGAATATCATTATGTGCGCCGGTCAGGCAGCGCTATGAGCAAAATCAAAGCTTATTATATATTTGAAAATACAATAAATATGTGGGAAAGCCTTTTCGGAGAATACGAAAACGCAGTTCCGAAATATCTTCAGGCGTTTTTTCTGCACGATATAGACTGGAAAGGCACTTCCGATGTGCTTCTTCCCTATCACTATCAGAAAGATGAATTTGACCGTGCGGCGGGCAGGCTTCTTAAACTCATTTCAAGAATTGATGACAGCGTTATTCTTTCCCGCCCCGGAATGGATATTTATCATAAGCTTTATCTTCTGAAGCTTAAGGGCAGTAAAAGCGTTTCATATGACCTTTCAGACGGCAGAATGAAGCTTATATTTAACGGTGAACCGTTTTATTCCGTTGAAAAGATTACTGCCGCCATAACTCATCTGAGAGTTGACGGAAACACGCTGAAAATTGATGCTTTTCTGAAATCACCTTTATTCTCATTGTGCGAAAAGCCCGAGCTTTATCTCGTCTGCGGAAAAGAACGCAGAAAGCTTGAGCTTAAACACTCACAGCAGGAATATTACCACGCCAATATCAAAAATGCGGTGTTCTGGAGATTTGAGCTTGAGATAGATATTTCCGATGTGAAAAGCTTCCGCTTTGAGTCTGAGATTGACGGTGTTCCGTTTGCGCTGAATTTCTATAATATGCCGCAGTCGCCGCTGACGCAGAAAAAGAAATATAAAACCTATCTCGGCGGAAAATACTGGATAAGACTGAAAAAGGGAACATTCACCGTAAGACGGAAAAAGAGCCTTTCGGGTCAGCTCAGGGCATTCTGTACATTTGTATATAATTTCTTCTTTTATTTCAATCTTAATCCCCGTGTGCTTTATAACAGATTTCTCGGCATATCGGCACGCCGAAGCACGGAACGGATATGGATATATCTTGACCGCTACGGTCTTTTTGACAATGCCTATGACCAGTTTAAGCACGATTTTCAAAAGAATGACGGCATCAAGAGATACTATATAATCAACGAATGCGATTTAAGTGCGGTGAAAGAAAAATTCACTCCCGAGGAGCAGAAATATCTGGCGGTATTTCATTCCGACCTGCATAAAAAGCTGTATTTTTCCTGCGAAAAGCTTATAACGGGTTTCTCCAATCTTTCAAATGTCTGCCCGTTCGGAGCGGCGGCAATGCGCTGGTATGCCGACCTTACACGCTTTGAAATGATTTATCTCCAGCACGGTATTCTTCACGCTTCACTTATGAAGATGTATTCGAGAGAATTTTGCGTTGTTGACAGAGTTACGGTTTCAAGCGAATTTGAGGTTAAGAATTTTACGGAAAATTACGGCTACACGGAGAACAGACTTATAAAATCCTGTATGCCGCGTTACGATAAAATGGAAGTCAGCGGCGAAAAGAAAAACCGTATTCTGTTTTCACCGTCATGGCGCAGCAACCTTATCGGTGCGCTTATCAATAATGAAAGAACACCTTTGCCCGAGGTATTCAAGGAATCGGATTTTTTCAAACAGGTTTCGGAGTTCCTCAATTCGGAAAAGCTTCACGAGATGCTTGAAAAGAACGATTTGTATCTTGATTTTCAGAATCACCCGATATTCAAATGCTACAATGATTTGTTTGAAATAAAGAATGACCGTGTTTCAACGGAAAATTCCGGCACGGCTCAGGACGAATACAGGTTAATGATAACCGATTATTCTTCAATCGTTTTCGATTCTGTTTATCTGAACTGCCCCGTTATTTATTTTGTTCCGGATTACGATTTGTTCCTTGCAGGGGTTTCGCATAATTACAGAAAGCTTGACCTGCCTCTTGAAGAGGGCTTCGGTCCGTTCGCACAGAACGCAGATGAGCTTCTGAAATTCCTTGAGGACTATATAAATAACGGATTTGTTCCCCGGGAGCCTTACGCTTCGAGAATGCAAAACTTCTTCCTTTACCGTGACAATAACTGCTGCGAGAGACTCTATGAGGCGATAAAATAAAAAATCAGGGGGCTGTCGCATTTAGCGCAGACCGAAAAACAAAATAATAAAGAAAAAGGATTTTAAGGTTTATCCGATAATCAGATAGCCTTAAAATCCTTGTTTTATATATAAAATGAAAATAGATGTTGTTTTTCTAAGCGTTTTTT
>JAZRYD010000046.1:0-8902 GCA_045600535.1 Acutalibacteraceae bacterium
AGGCTCCTCTGTACCGCCTCTCCTTCGAGTCCTTTCAGAACATAAAGATTCAGAGCCACTCTTTTGAGTGACTCTGAACTCTGGCGCGCTGCAAGGGACTCGAACCCCTGACCTTTTGGTTCGTAGCCAAACACTCTATCCAGCTGAGCTAGCAGCGCATATGCAACCGTAGTTCCGATTGCCAAAGTATATTACCACATATTGAGACAAAAATCAAGCCCTTATTTGAAATTTTTTTACTTTTTTGCGAATTTATTTTATTCTGCTTGACATATACTTATTTCGGTGTTAAAATCAAATTGACATATGAACAGTTGTTCATATGTTTGAAGGTGAGGCGTCAGTTACGGAAAACAAAAATACTGTTAAAGGTCACATCTGCGAAGCGATAAACCAATCCGCAGAACCGAATATAGAAGTTTTATATGACCTATCGGAGTTGTTCAAGGTTTTCGGAGACAGCACGAGAATACGCATTCTCACCGCCCTTACAGACGGCGAAATGTGTGTATTTCACCTTGCCGGGCATCTCGGAATGGGTCAGAGTGCCGTTTCACATCAGCTCAGAATATTGCGCACCAGCGGTCTTGTTCGTCCCCGCCGTGAGGGAAAAACCGTATATTACGCTTTAGACGATGAACACGTAAGAGAAATTCTCGAAGCCGGTCTTGAACATATACTTCATAGGCAGGGAGGTATAAAATGAGTCACTCCGGACATGAAGAAAATCACATTTTTTCAATCGCCGTAACCGTTATCGGCGCTGTGCTGATTGCTTTATCGTTCTTCTTTGCCGAAGCTGTCGGAAATATTCTGCTGATTGCAGCCTGCCTGCTCTGCGCTCTTCCGATAATCAAAGACGCATTTGAAGCGCTCAGAGAAAAGGAAATCGAAGAGTCCGTTTTATTGATAATCGCAGTTACGGCGGCGCTGATAATCGGCGAATACTTTGAAGCCGCAGCGGTAACGGTATTATTCGGCATAGGTGAATTGCTTGAGGACTTTGCAAGAGACAGAAGCCGCCGTTCAATTGAAGCGATTTACGGCATAATCAGCGACACCGCCAACAGAATCGAGCCTGACGGAACGCTTCTGAAAATCGACTCCGATGAAATCAGGGCGGGAATGAGACTTGCGGTTCTGCCTCACGAAATCATTCCGGCTGACGGCATTGTTTTTGACGGCTGCGGAGATGTTGACACCTCTCCTCTCACCGGCGAAAGTCTTCCCGTTCGGGTTCAGGCGGGTGCAAAGCTCCTGAGCGGATATATAAACGGAAACAATACTCTTTATTATGAAGCTTCCGAGGATAAAAACAATTCATCGGCGGCAAGAATTGCCGAAACGGTTGAAAAAGCCGCTCTGGATAAGGGCAAATCGCAAAGCATAATTTCAAAATTCGCAAAATACTATACTCCGGCGGTTATCGCCGCCGCTCTGCTTATTGCGGTTATTCCGTCGGTTATAACCGGAAATTATGAAGAATGGATTCACCGTTCTCTGATTCTGCTTGTTGCCTCCTGCCCGTGTGCGATAGTTCTTTCCGCTCCGCTTGCGTTCTTTTCGTCAATGGGCGCATGCGCAAAAAACGGTATGATAGTCAAGGGCAGCAGATATATCGAGGCTCTTGCAAAAGCCGATATAGCCGTATTCGACAAAACGGGTACGCTCACCGAAAACGAGCTTGAAACGGGTGAAATTTACTGCAAAGACGGTTTTGACGGCGATTATATTCTTTCGCTTGCCGCAAAGTGCGAATACGGTTCAACGCACCCGATTGCAAAGGCAATAACTGCTTCTGCGGGCGATGTTGACACATCGGATATAACCGATATTACCGAGATACCCTCGGGCGGAGTTTCGGTTAATGCCGCCTGCGGAAAAATTCTCTGCGGCGGAAAAAGATTTATGAATGGTGAAAACATTGATATATCCGAATTTCCCGATGCTCCCGTTTATGTTGCGTTAAACGGAAACGCCGTGGGTGCAATTGAAATTGAAAGCAGAGTGAGAAGCAATGCCGCGGCGGTTATTTCGGCTCTTAAAAAGCTCGGAATAAAAAAAACTGTTATGCTGACGGGTGACGGTGCGGAACAGGCAAAGAGGATTTCCGAGCTATGCGGAACGGATAAATATTACAGTTCTCTTCTGCCCGACGGAAAAGTCAATGCGCTGAGAAAAATCAAGGAAGATTCCGAAAGCGTTATATATGTCGGCGACGGAATAAACGATGCTCCCGTGCTTGCTCTTGCAGATGTGGGAACAGCCATGGGTCTCGGAACAAGAGCGGCAGGCGAAGCCGCGGATTTGATTCTGACAAGCTCCGACCTTTCCAGATTACCCGATACGATAATGCAGAGCAAGCGCACAATGTCGGTTCTTAAAGCAAATATCATATTTGCGATTGCGGTTAAAATTGCGGTGATAATTCTCGGTATTCTCGGCATTGCGCCGATGTGGTCGGCAATTCTCGCCGATGTGGGAACAATGATAATCTGCGTTATAAATTCCTCACGGTTATTTAAAGTTAACCACATTTCTTACGAATAAAAGAAATCTTCTACCACATCAAATATCTGATTTCTTTCAACCCCGTTTTCGTTGCAGAGCGCGGCAAACCGCTCCGCTTCTTCGGCATTTTCGGTGAAAGAACAGACTATCCCCGATTCGTCCGCTATCCCGAAAAGAACGGTTTTCTTTTCATCCGTTATGATATTTTTCGATACAATGTGATACATATTGTCACCCCGTTATGTGATGAATTGTCACATATTGTATCTCATTCGTCGGGATTTGTCAATAGTCAATTTAAAAAAATCAGGCTGTACCGGTATTTTGCCGATACAGCCTTGTTTTATTTTACGGGTATTGCCTCCCGACGGGAAACAACAAATGCCGCAAGCTCCGAGCCGGCTTTTGCCGCTTTCGGAATATCTCCGCTTTTAATATATTCATTCAGGAACGCCGCAGAATAGCTGTCCCCCGCTCCGACTGTTGAAACGGTTTCGGCTTTTACTGCTTCCGCCGTAAAAAATTCATCGGTGCTCTTTTTATAAATCGCCGAGCCGTTTTCTCCCATCGTATAAATTATAATCGAAATATTTTCAAACGCTTCGGAAATCGCTTTCAGCTTTTCTTTTATATCCGCTGAATTTTCATAAAATCCGAATCCCGCAAGCAGCGGTTCTTCCTCATCGCTGAGTTTTAAAACGGTTGCATTTTCAAGGCAGGTCAGGCAGGATTCTCTGTCATAGCAGTCCTTTCTCAGATTTACATCGCAGAAAATCTCTTTGAATCTGCATTCGGCAAGAATTTTATTCAGCGCCGTTCTTGAAGCCGGTTCACGCTGAATGAGCGTTCCGAACGCAAAAACATCTGCCGAATAATCCTTTATTTTTTCGATGTCGGTTTCATCAAGCTTTATATCGTCATATGCCGCAGGACGCAGAACATCATAAGACGGCACGGCGTTTTCATCAACCGTCACAAGGCATTTCCCCGTATCAAGCTCCGATGCTCCGACAAAACTGCTGTCAACACCGAAGCCGTTCAGAAAATTTTTCGCCTTTTCTCCCCACTCGTCTTTTCCGACGGCGGAAACAAGTGCGCTTTCCGCTCCGAGCAATGCACAGTGAGCGCAGAAATTCAGCGGAGCACCGCCTATTTCGGCGTTTTCGCCGTATATATCGAAAATTATTTCTCCGATTGATAAAACCTTCAAATTCTTCACCCCGTATTATTTTATATCAAATCGGAGAATTTGTCCATATCGTTTTCCCTCTTTTGACAAATTACAGTTGAAAAATCCTATGAAATGTGATATTCTTCTGTTGTAAAAAATTCGGAGGTAAAAATAAATGCTTTATAATTTCTTCACATCATTTTTTATGCCGTCAAAAATTTATTACATAACAATGCTTATAAGTGCACCCGTTCTCTGCGCGGTTCTGCTTGCGGTATTTAAAAACAAGCTTCCGAAAGACCACGGCAGAGAGTTCGCCGTTAACGGAATGAAATCGGCAGGCAAAATCAGAGGTGCGGGAATAATTTTCATCTGCTCCTTTATCATCTGTGCTCTTGTTTTCGTTCCTCCGAGAACGGAATATCTGATATATTATCTCATGATTTTCCTCGAAATGCTTTCCGGCTATCTTGATGACCGCTCCGAAAAGCCGTGGGGAGAATATCTCAAAGGCGTTATAGACCTTATAATTTCGGCTCTGACTGCAATAAATTTTGTTTATTTCAATCCCGAGCTTACCGCAATAAGCTTTTTAGGAAAGAGCTTTGTTCTGCCTAAGGTACTGTTTATCATCATTGCCGCTCTCGTTGTCTGGGCACTCATCAATGCCGTTAACTGCTCCGACGGAATAGACGGCTTCAGCAGCAGTCTGAGCATTGTATCGTTCACTTCGATTGCCGCAGTTATGTATTTTTCATCGGCATCAAGAGAAACGCTTTATCTTGTTGCTCTTATGATTGCCGTTCTTCTGCCGTATCTTTGGAAGAACGCGGAGCCGAGCACAATGCTTATGGGTGATGCAGGTTCAAGAGGAATAGGCGTATTTATGAGCATTGCGATATTCAAGACCGGAAATATGCTGCTTGTTATTCTGCTCTGCTTTATGATTTGTCTTGACGGACTTCTCGGAATAATCAAAATCGTTACAATAAGATTCCTGCATATAAATCCGCTCAAGAAAATCCGCACTCCGCTCCATGACCACGAAAGAAAGAACAAGGGCTGGTCAAACACGCAGGTTATTTACAGATTCTGCATGATTCAGGCACTTATTTCCGCCGTAACAATTGCAATTGTGAAATAAATTATAACTTTGGGGCTGTCACATTTAGATGCAGAAACCGTTTTCTTCGCCCCGAAGGTGTATGCGATGCTCCGAGAGGGCGAAAAAACGGTTAGAAAAACAGTATATTTTCTTGTTTCTATATAAAAGCAGGAATTTTAAGGATATCTGTGGATTCGGATAAACCTTAAAATTCCTGCTTTATATTTATTTGTTTTTCGTTCTGCGCTAAATGCGGCAGCCTCTTTATGCACATTGCAATATAAATCTGTATTATTTTTATTAAAAATCCCATCTTTGATTAAGACTTAAAATAGTGTATAATGATTTTATTATATTATAAGGAGGTATGATGGTGGCTGTATGTCCAAAATGTGAAAAAAAGATTCCGATTTACCATCTCGGACAGATGTGTCCCCACTGCGGCGTCAATGTAAGGTTTTATAACTTTGACAAAACCTTTTACCGCGATGCCAAAAAAGCAGAGCTGTCCCTTGCCAAAATCAATATTTTTATTTCTCACCTTATAGCTTCATTCGTCGGCTCAAAGCAGACTGTTGCAAGACTTTGCGTTATGCTGCTTCCCCTTTTATCCCTGCTGATTCCCTATGCTTCGGCAGAAATACTTCTTCCGTTTGTTGAAGGAAAAATCACTCTTTCGGCTCTCGGTCTTTACACCGCTTTTTCAGACGGTTATCTTGACCTGATTTTATCAATGATGAAGGGCGGAATTGATGCTCCCGCATTCAAAGCTCTGGTTATTGTTGCGGCTCTGATTGCGGTGCTTGCTCTGATTGCGGTATTTCAGCTTCTGTTCACGATACTTGCATTCATAAGCATCAAAAAAATGCCGAAATTTCTTTCGGTTCTCAGCGCAATCGGAATTGCCGTTTCGGTTTTCGCAGGCATATTCTCATATAACCTCGTTTATGCGGCAGGCGAATGCGCCGGAACCGTTATCACGGCAAAGCTCTCGTTCGGCTATGCGATTACGGCAATTGCTTTTATTATCAACTTTGTTATCAACCGAATGATTATCAGCAAAGGTCTTGATATAAAGTACAAAGAGGGAGACCTTGAAAGAGCCGAGATTGCCAAAAAGGTTAAGGCAGGCGAAATCAATATTGACGACCTTCCTCAGCCGATAATCGAAACCGAGGAAACAAGAAAAATCGACCTTGAAATCGCCAAGCAGCAGGCGCTCTATCATAAGAAAGAGGAGGGCGGCAGCGATGAAGAAGTTTAACTGGAAAAAATACATATATAAAGTCGTTATCGTTGTTCTCGTTGTATTCTTCGTAGGCGGTGTCGGTCTCGGAGCGGCGAATATTCTCGCCATTGAGGGAACATATGAGCTTTATACTCCCGAAAAGTCTCTTTCACCTTATCCCGAAACAAACGAAGCGGTTATTGCTTATCTGAACAGCGCAATAAACAAGGCTCTTGAAGTAAAACCGCTTACCGAATACGGAGTTTCATACTCGATAGACAGCGATTCAATCAAAAATTCGGCTGAAAATGAGCAGATAAATTCCGCCGTAAAGCTTGCGATTGACGGAATTGAAAGCAAGGTTGAAGAAAAATTTGAATCAAAATCGGCGGATTACGGAAAATCCGCGGCGGATTTTCTTTCGGTCTGCGGCATACACGCTTCGGATATAGAATCCTGTGAGGTTAAATACAATTATTATAAATGCTCTATGTGTGAATCGCATATTGCGCCCGAGGATTTCGGCGCAAAGTGTCCCGAATGCGGAAATGAAAATACGCTGAATGAACGCTTTGACGATGTGTATGAAATCACGGCTCACATCAAATTAACCAACAGTATTTTCCCGAAATCCGAAAACATTTCCGGAATAATCACAGACGGAAGCGAAGGTTATTACACGGTTAAAAAGTTTGACAGCAAGGCTTCAGACTGCATTATATATGCAAGAATCAACCGCCTTACCGATGAAATTTACACCCTTCGTTATGAAACCGATTCCGATATAACCGCATCTCTCGGATTTGACGGCGCTTATGCTTCACTCGGAGCAGTTGATATTTCGGCAAAAACAGCGGAAAAATCGGAATATAATTTCACATGGGCAGGCATTTCGCTTGATAAAAAAGAAATGATTGTTGAACTCGGTACTTCCGAGGTTCTCAAAGCCACGCTCACCTGCGATAATCCGATTGATTATACCGTTAAATGGGCATCGGATAATGAAGATATTCTCACCGTTGACGATGAGGGTTATCTCAAAACTCATAAGAAATTCGGCGATGCCGTTATCACCGCTTCATTCACATTTAACGGCAAGGAATACAGCGACAGCTGTCTCGTTCATGTAGGCGTGCCCGCCGAGGGAGTTGACCTTAACAAGGGTAGGCTTTCACTTAAAGCCGGAGAAAGCTTTGAGCTTATTGCAAAGTTTGACCCGAAAGGCACAACAAACACCGTCTGCTACTGGTTCACAAATGATAAATCGGTTGCCGATATTGACGAAAACGGTACTGTTACGGCGGTGGGCAAGGGTTCAACAACGGTTTATGTTGTTACCGATGACGGAAACTTCTATTCATCTTGTAATGTGGAGGTGACTGATTGATGGCAGAAGAAAAAAATGTACTGCGAACCTTCTTCGATGCGGAGGATAACTCCGCCGCAACGCTCGATAAGCAAAAGCTGAGCGAATACAGTAATATAGCCGTCAAGATGTTCCACACAAGAGTTCTTGACGGAAAAGAGCTTGCAGTTCCCGCCATTGCACAGTTTGCAACCAAGGTTCTCAAGGCGGTTGAGGTTTATGAAACTCTCTATTTCGTAAACGTTCTCAAAATAAATATGGTTTATGTTACCGCCATTAAAGCTCTTATCGGAATTTACGATGTTCTCAATGACCCTCTTATGGGTATCGCATACGACAGAACAAGAACCAGATGGGGCAAGGCAAGACCTTATATTCTTTTCGGCGCTCTCCCCTATTTCATAGCAACCGCGGTTATGTATTCGGGCGCTATGTTCCTCAAAAGTCCGTCGGGCAACGACCCGAAAAAGATAATGTTTGTCTTCATAATGCTGTTTATGAAAGAAACATTCTCAACGATTTACAACATACCGAGGGATAATATTCTGACCCTGATGACGCCGAACCCACAAGACCGAATTACGGTGAACCTGCTTCAGACCTATATCGGCGAGTGGGGTTCACAGATAGTTTATGTAATATTCTTACCTCTTATGGAGCTGAATAACAAGGGTTATATCGCACTCCCGATGTCATCTCTGTTTGCGATTCTCGGCTGGATATCGGCAGTTATCGGAATTGCGGGCAACATCGCCATGGCACTTACCTGCAAGGAAAGAGTTATGCTTCAGCAGAAGCCCGCGCCGGTTGAAAAGAGCATATTCTATGTTCTCAAAAACAAATATATGCTCCGCAACTTCTTCGCAAACTTCGCAACCTCCTGGTGGGCAGACGGCGGATATTCATGGGACGTTGTTACACAGCAGGAAATTTTCGGCGGTTCAATCCCCTCAATGATTGCCTATACGCCGTATAACATTCTTGACCCCGTATCTGTTACATTTATTCCGAAATTCGCCAAGATATTCAAGAATAACAACAGAAACGAGCTTATTGCGCTCAGAATGTGGGATATAGTCTGCGTCTGCGGAATGTGGTTAGGTATTCCGTTTGTTGATAAGAAATGGGTTATGGTCGGCATTTATGCCTTGTTCTACGGTCTGAACGCATTCAACAACGGACCTGCAAATGTTGTTGAGGGCGAAATCGGCAGAGAAATCAGCGACTATACCGAATATATGACCGGTGAACGCCCCGACGGTTCCGTAAATATCCTCACAAACCTTATTACAAAGATTACATCTCCGCTCAATGCACTTCTCACAATCGTACTTTTCAAGTGGTCGGGTTACGATACCACAATAGATATGCTCCCCTGGTCTCAGGGCAACAAGAAGGTTTATCAGAAGGTCTGGTTCCTCTTCAACGGAATCAACGTGCTTCCGAGAATCATTCATGTTATCCCCTATTTCTTCTACGATATCGTCGGAGAAAAGAGAGAAAAGATGTATGTTGAGCTCA
>JAZRYD010000047.1:0-14701 GCA_045600535.1 Acutalibacteraceae bacterium
AAATTTATTTCTCTCATTCTCGCCGCAGCACTTGTTTTTTCGCTCGCTATGGCATTTTCTTCATGCGGAAAAGAAAGCAGCACTTTAACAATTGCCATTCCCAATGACACAACAAACGAAGCCCGTGCGCTTCTTCTGCTCCAGGAGCAGGGCATAATAAAGCTTAAGGACGGCGCAGGCATAACCGCAACAAAGCTTGATATTGCCGAAAATCCTCACAACATTGATTTCAAAGAGGTTGAGGCGGCTCAGCTTCCAAATGTTCTTCAGGACGTTGACTATGCGGTTATAAATTCAAATTTTGCAATTTCGGCAGGTCTCAACCCCGTTAAAGATTCGCTTGCATCGGAGGGTTCATCATCTGCTTATTCAAACATAATCGCCGTTAAAGAGGGCAACGAAAAGACCGACAAAATCAAGGCTCTCGTTGCGGCTCTCGAAAGCAAAGAGGTTGCGGACTTCATCGGCGCAACCTACGGCGGTGCGGTTGTCAGCACGGTTGATAATCCCGGTGACGGCTACGACGCTTCCGTTGACTATGCTTCACTCGCAGGCTCAACAATAACGGTTGCCGCTTCCCCCACTCCCCATGCCGAAATTCTCAAGATAGCAGAAAAGATTCTCGCAGCAAGGAATATCACTCTTGCCGTTACCGAATACAACGATTATGTTGTTCCGAACAATGTTGTTGAAAGCGGAGAAATGGACGCAAACTACTTCCAGCATACACCGTATCTTGATGATTTCAATGCCGAAAACGGAACACACATCGTTTCCGCAGCGGCAATCCATGTTGAACCTCTCGGAATTTACGGCGGAAAACAGACGACTCTTGATGCTGTAAAATAAAACAAAATGATAGAATTAAAAAACATAACCAAAACCTTTCAGATTGACGGCGGAAGCGTTGAGGCACTTAAGGATGTTTCTCTCACGATAAATGACGGAGATATTTACGGCATAATCGGTATGAGCGGTGCCGGAAAAAGCACTCTCGTGCGCTGCATAAATATGCTTGAACGCCCCACCGAGGGCAGCGTTATCATTGACGGCTGTGACATCGGTTCGCTTTCACCCAAGGAGCTTCGCGAAAAGCGCCGCAACATAACGATGATTTTTCAGGGCATCAATCTGCTTATGCAGAGATCCTGCCTTAAAAACATCTGTTTTCCGCTTGAGCTTGCGGGAATGCCGAAGCAGGAGGCAAAGAAAAAGGCTCTTGAACTGCTTGAAACAGTCGGTCTGCCGGACAAGGCAAATGCCTATCCCGCTCAGCTTTCGGGCGGTCAGCAGCAGAGAATCGCAATTGCCCGTGCGCTTGCAACGAATCCGCAGGTGCTTCTTTGCGATGAAGCCACAAGCGCGCTTGACCCGAAAACAACTCATTCCATTCTCGAACTGATAAAGGATGTAAACATAAAAACGGGAATAACCGTTATTATTATCACCCACCAGATGAGCGTTGTTGAAGAAATCTGCAACCATGTTGCAATTCTCGATAACGGAGAGATAGTGGAAAACGGTCTTGTTTCCGATGTATTCTCAAAGCCGCAGTCCGATGCCGCACGCAGACTCGTTTTTCCCGAGGGTGCTCAGGATATTATTGCCGAAAGCGGAGATGAACCGAAAATAAGAGTTGTTTTCAACGGTGCAAAGGCGGCAAATATTCCGCTTATCTCACAAATGGCAATTGATAAGGGCATAATTTCAAATATTCTCGGAGCTTCAACAAAAGCAATCGGCGACAGAGCTTACGGAAATATTCTGCTCGGAATCCCGGGCGGAAAAGAGCAAATGCAGGCAGCCGTTGAATATTTAAGCTCAATACCCGATATAACGGTTGAGGAGGTGTGAGAATATGATTGAAAAAGCTTTTTCGGCTGATGCCGTTTCCGAGGCACTCGAAATAATCAAAACCGAATTTCCGCTTGCGCTATGGGAAACCTTTTATGTAACGGTTATCGCAACGGTATTCGCAATCATAATCGGTCTGCCGCTCGGAGTTCTGCTCGTTGCGGGCGAAAAAGGCGGTGTTCTTCCGCTCCCCAAGTGGCTCATGAGTGTTCTCAATGTTATAATTAATCTGCTCCGCTCCGTGCCGTTCCTTATTCTGATGATACTTGTTTTTCCGCTCACAAGAGCGATTATCGGAACAACCGTCGGCACTCCGGCCTCAATTGTTCCGCTTGTTATCGCCTCTTTTCCGTTCATAGCAAGACTTGTTGAAAGCAGTCTGAGAGAGGTTAACCCCAACATAATCGAAGCCGCATCAAGTATGGGCGCTTCACCGCTTCAGATAATTGTTAAGGTTATGATACCCGAGAGTGTCCCCTCGCTCATATCAAACGCCACAATCGCAATCACAACGATTCTGAGCTATTCCGCAATGAGCGGTATCATCGGCGGAGGCGGTCTCGGCAAAATCGCAATCAATTACGGCTATTACAGATATAAATATCTCATTATGGTGTTCGCCGTTATCCTGCTCATAGTTCTTGTTCAGCTTTTCCAGAGCATGGGAACCGCTCTCGCCGCCAAATCGGATAAACGCCTTAAGGTTAAGAGAGGCGTCAGAAGAAATCAACAATAATGAATTGCCGCACCGGTGTTTTTGCTACTCCGATGCGGCAATCTCGCATTTTATGAAATATTTTCGACATTTTTCAGACTTTTTTGCAGGATTTAAAAATAATGCTTGCAAATTCAGAAAATATAATATAGAATAGTAGTGTCATTCACCTATTCGGAGGTATATTTTATGTTATTGAAGAATCTTTCAAAGGAAGAGCTTTCGGAACGCCTTTCGGCTCTGAATGAAAAATACAATTCATATAAGGCTCTCGGTCTTGAGCTTAATATGGCAAGAGGCAAGCCCGGCAAAGAACAGCTTGAGCTTGCATCGGAGCTTCTTGACCCCGCCCTGCTCGGAAACTTCAAGGCTTCCGACGGAACGGAAACCAGAAATTACGGCGTGCTTGACGGCATTCCCGAATGCAAAAAAATATTTGCGGATATGCTTTCCGTTGAGCCGAAAAATATTATCGTATGCGGAAATTCAAGTCTTAATATTATGTATGACTATATTGCGCAATGTATGATATTCGGCGCAGGTGACGGTGCATGGAGCGCAAAGAAAGGAATAAAATTCCTCTGTCCCGTTCCCGGATATGACAGACATTTCGGTATTCTCGAAAGCTTCGGAATAGAAATGATAAATATTCCCATGAGCGCCGACGGACCCGATATGGATATGATTGAAGAACTCGTTAAGGACGAAAATGTTAAGGGAGCATTCTGTGTTCCGATGTATTCAAACCCGGGCGGAATAACATTCTCCGACGAAACCGTAAAGCGTTTTGCCGCATTGAAGCCCGCCGCAAAGGATTTCAGAGTTATCTGGGATAACGCTTACTGCGTTCATCATCTCGGTGAAGACCGCGACAGCCTGCTGAATATTTTTGAAGAATGCAAAAAATACGGCACGGAGGATAATTTCATTGAGGTCGTTTCCACCTCAAAAATCAGTTTCCCCGGTGCCGGAGTTTCGGCACTTGCCGCTTCGGATAACAATATTGCCGCAATAAAGAAGAGAATGACCGTTCAGACAATCGGTTATGATAAGCTCAATCAGCTTCGTCATGCCGCATATTTCAAGGACGGTGCGGGAATTGAAGCGCATATGAAACGCCACGCCGCAATACTCAAGCCCAAGTTTGATGCGGTTTTAAGTGCATTTGAAGAAAATCTCGCCGGCAAGGGAATCGCCGAATGGACTCAGCCCAAGGGCGGCTATTTCATCAGCCTTGATGTACTCCCGGGCTGTGCAAAAAGAACCGTTGCATTATGTAAAGAAGCGGGCGTAACGCTCACGGGCGCAGGCGCAACCTATCCTTACGGCAAAGACCCCGATGATAAAAATATCCGCATTGCCCCCACCTTCCCGTCAAGGGACGAACTCTGCAAGGCGGTTGAAATTCTCTGCTTATGCGTTGAAATCTCGGCAATTGAGAAGCTCGGCGCATAATAAGAATTTCTCCGAAATATCATTTTTCCGTTATAGAGCTTGCGAATTCTTTCGTAAGCTCTTTTATATTACATATTTTAGTCGAAAATAATGAAAATAATTCACATAATATTGAATAATAGTAAATTTATACGATTGCAATTTGCTTTATTTTGTTGTATTATATATACTAAGAAAATATAGGATAAATGGAGAAAAATAAAATTTATATAATTAAGGTGGAGAAAATATGACTGTTTTTGATGTGTTCACATTGCTCGGCGGACTTGCGTTCTTCCTTTTCGGAATGCACATTATGTCATCGGGACTCGAAAAAATCGCAGGCGGCAAACTTGAAATAATTCTCAAAAAAATGACGGACAAGCCGCTCAAGGGACTGCTTCTCGGTGCTGCCGTAACAGCAACCATTCAGTCCTCATCGGCGGTTACGGTAATGCTGGTAGGTCTTGTTAACTCGGGAATTATGAAGCTCGGGCAGACCATCGGCGTTATAATGGGTTCAAACATCGGCACAACCCTCACCGCCTGGATTTTGAGCCTTGCGGGAATCGAAAGTGACAATTTCTTTCTTAAAATGCTCAAGCCCTCGTCATTTTCTCCGCTCATAGCCCTTTTCGGAATTATTCTGATTATGGCTTCAAAAAAGGAAAAGGTTAAGGATATAGGTTCATCTCTTATGGGCTTTGCCGTTCTTATGTACGGTATGGAGCTTATGAGCAGCTCAACCGCTCCCCTTTCCCAAGCCGAGGGCTTCAACGAAATACTTATCCATTTCAACAATCCTCTGCTCGGACTTCTTGTAGGTATCGTAATAACGGGTATCGTTCAGAGCTCCGCCGCAACAATCGGTATTCTTCAGGCGCTCTCAATAACCGGCTCTATCACTTACAGCATGGCAATTCCCATAATCATGGGTGAAAATATCGGCACCTGCGTTACCTCCCTGCTTTCAAGCATCGGAGTAAGCAAGGACGCAAAAAGAGTTTCGTTCATTCATATCTGCATAAAGATTATCGGTACTGTTTTCTATCTTTCCCTTTATTATATTCTCGACCTCACAATCGGATTTTCATTCTCCGACGATGCAATTTCACCCGTTGCGATAGCGGTTGTTCATACCATTTTCAACATTGCAACAACGGTTCTGCTTTTCCCGTTTATGAAACAGCTTGAAAAGCTTGCACTTAAAGCAATCAAAGACAACGGCAAAGACACCGCAAAATCATTCATTGATGACCGTCTTCTCAGCAGTCCGTCACTTGCAATTTCGGAATGCAAAGCAAAAACCATACTTATGTCCCGCATTGCAAAGGATTCGCTTTTCGATGCTATTTCTCTGCTCACGAATTATGACCACAAGGTTGCGGACAGAATTTTGCAGTATGAGGAAAGCCTCGACCAGCTTGAGGACAGTCTCGGAACTTTCCTCGTTAAGCTTTCAAGCCGTGAGCTTACAACGGAAACAAGCAACACCGTTTCGATTATACTTCACACCATCGGCGATTTTGAAAGAATAGGCGACCACGCCGTAAATCTTCTCAGAACCGCAAAAGAAATTTCGGATAAAAACATTGAGTTTTCACCCGAAGCAAAAATTGAGCTTCAGACCGTTACTGCGGCGATAACCGAAATTCTCGATATTACCGTTGATGCATTCTGCCATGATAATGCCATTCTTGCGCTTGAGGTTGAGCCTTTGGAGCAGGTTATTGACGGTCTTCTCTCAGATATAAAGGACAGACACATTCAGCGTCTCACCAACGGCAGCTGCAC
Source organism: Acutalibacteraceae bacterium (assembly GCA_045600535.1). Lineage (GTDB taxonomy): Bacteria > Bacillota > Clostridia > Oscillospirales > Acutalibacteraceae > CAG-177. The sequence goes on from JAZRYD010000047.1 coordinate 5,798, forward strand.
GATTGAGCTCGGCTTCGTTCTTTCCGATATAATCACAAACTATGAAAGAGTTTCCGACCACTGCTCCAACATTGCGGTTTGCCTTATTCAGATAAGCAATTCCGTATTTGACACTCACGGTTATCTCAACGATTACAAAACCTCGGGCGGCGAAAAATTCACCGATACATTCAATAGATACAACGGAAAATATTCGCTCCCCGAAAAGAAAGCCGAGGCTTAATATGAAAAGAAAAATCATCTCCGTTCTTTGCCTGCTTGCAATTGCGGTTTCGGCAGGCTGCTCCAAAGCTCCCGAAGAAAAAGATATAAACAATTATATCGGTGACGGTATGATGACAAATATTCAGCTTTTGATTGAAAGCAATGAAAATCTTACGGGCAATGTTTTCAAATATGCACATCTGCCGGTTGACAAAAATGTAAAAGCCGAAAAAGACGGTAAAACATATTATGCTGTTACATCCGACGATTATTCTTCCTTTGAAGAAATAAAGCAGTCTGTGTATTCAACATACACCGATTCAGCTGCCGAAAAGCTTCTCAGTGACTGCAATTACTATACGGATATTGACGGAAAGCTGTATTTCGATTCGTCAATGGAATTTGAAAAAGCAGAGCCGGCAGTATGGAATATCGAAAAAATCCAAGTTAAATCCGTTTCGGATAATGAATATATTTTATCAGTGCCGTTCACATTAGGCAGAAAAACGGTAAACGCCGAAATTACAGTCAGCCGTGAGGGAGGAAACCTCCGTCTTGCGGAAGTTTATCCGAGATAAAATCAGGAGAATTGTTATGAACGATTTAAAATCAATATGGTTTGATAAGGTTGACAAAAGCTGTCCTCTTTCGGAGTATCCCCGTCCCCAGCTTGAAAGAAAAGAATGGGTTTGCCTCAACGGCGAATACGATTATGCCGTAACCGGAGAATTTTCGGAATGTCCCGAGGTGTTTGACGGTAAAATACTCGTTCCGTTTTCGATTGAATCCGCTCTCGGCGGAGTAAACAAGGCTCTCAAATCCAATCAGAGATTATGGTATCGCAGAAATTTCACTCTCGGTGACGAATTTGACGGCAAGAGAGCAATTCTGCACTTTGAAGCCGTTGACTGGCAGTGCAGCGTTTGGATAAATTCAACTCTTGTCGGTGAGCATACGGGCGGCTATAATCCGTTTTCTTTTGATATTACCGATGCACTCACCGACGGTGAAAATGTGCTTACCGTTAAGGTTTATGACCCCACGGACGACGGTCATCAGCAGAGAGGCAAACAGGTTCTCAAAACCAAAAGCTTCTGGTACACCGCAACCTCCGGCATATGGCAGACCGTTTGGATTGAACCCGTTTGCAGAAACAGAATCGAAAGCATAAAGCTCCTGCCCGATATAGATAAGAGCGTTATCAATCTTGAAGTAAAGCACAACTGCGATTGCGGCTGTAAAATATATGCCGCAGTGCTTGACGGCGAAAAGATTATTTTTGACGGCGAAATAACCGAAAAAGCTTCAATCGGCGTTCCCGATGCAAAGCTTTGGAGTCCCGAATCGCCTTTCCTTTATTCTCTTAAGCTCACGCTTGACTGCTGCGGCGAAAAGGACGAGGTTTCAAGCTATTTCGGAATGAGAAAATTCTCGATAATAAACGATGAAAACGGCATTCCCCGTCTTGCGCTCAACAACAAGGCTTATTTTCAGAGAGGTCTGCTTGACCAGGGCTATTGGCCCGAGAGCCAGTTAACCGCTCCGACAGATGAAGCGATGATATTTGACATTGAGCAGATGAAATCCCTCGGATATAATATGCTCAGAAAGCACATAAAAGAAGAGCCGCGCAGATGGTATTATCATTGTGACAGGCTCGGTATGCTCGTTTGGCAGGATATGATAAGCGGCGGAAAACCGCTCAATCTTATTCTTGCGGGCGGACTTCCGAATATCAATGTTCATGTTAAGGACAATATGTATCACGCATTCAACCGCGATAAGCCCGAATGGCGTGAGGAATTTAAAAAAGAGCTTTTTGAAATGATTGACAATCTTTATAACTGCGTTTCAATCTGCTGCTGGGTTCCGTTTAATGAAGGCTGGGGACAGTTTGATGCCCGTGAAACAGGATATTCAGTCAAGAATTATGACCCGTCAAGATTCGTTGACCATGCCAGCGGCTGGCACGACCAGATGGGACCCGATTTCAAGAGCGTTCATAAATATATATTCCCCGTTCATGCTCCGACAAAGCTCAGAACTGCCGGCAGACCTTATGTTCTGAGCGAATACGGCGGATACAGCATGAATATCGCTTCCCATGTATGGGATTATTCAAAATCCTTCGGCTATGTGAAATTCAAGACTAAAGAAGAGCTTTCCGAGGGATACAGGAAACTGCATGAGCAGCAGATTATTCCTCTCATAAAGAAAGGTCTGAGTGCGGCAGTTTATACACAGGTTTCCGATGTTGAATATGAGGTTAACGGAATATACACCTACGGCCGTGAAATACTCAAATATGACCCCGATATGCTCAGAGAAATAAACTCAAAGCTAACCTATTGATAAGGGTGATTATATATGCTCAATCCAAGAACAAGATTGCTGAACATCATCGAAATACTCACATTATATTCGGACGAATGTAATATTTTATCATCTGATGAAATCCTTGAAAAGCTCTCGGAATTCGGTCATAATATAACCAAGCGTGCCCTTGCGGACGATATAAGAACAATCAACGATTCAAGCTATGATATTATTCATGTAAATTCTCCGAAAAAGGGGTATTATCTCGCACGCAGCTTTGACCGAAACTCAATGAATATTGTGCTCAGAGCGCTTTATTCCTCCCCCATTATTTCCGAAAAAGAGGTTGAACAGATTAAGGAATTCAGCAGAAACTATATCTGCAATCCGTCATGGGATTTGCTTATCGAAACAACGGCTAATCTGAATATCAGAAGCACACCGAAAGCAATTTCAAACGAACAAATCTATGAGCTTGAGTGTGCGATAAAGGATAGTAAACAGGTTATGCTGACCCTGGTGCGCATTGAGCCCGGGGAAAGATTTTCTTCTCCCGAAAAGCAGGAAACGGTAATAGTAAATCCAATCAGGTTCGGAATCACCAATAACACATATGCGCTCGCATTCACAAGCGCCGTAACTCCGTCAAAGCCGGAATATATCAGGCTCAGCCGTATCATATCGGTTAAAACGCTTAACAGCAAACAGAATAATAAATTCAAATCAAATTTAGGCAAATGCACGGGATATTTTGATAAATCTCCCTCACTTGCATCAAAAGCAGAAGAAATATGTCTTGTTCTCAGAATGAAAAACGCAGATGCAGAGTATATTGACGGCGTTTTCGAGCTTCCGTTCCAATACAGAAAAGAGGAAGAAAACGGTTACTGCCTTGCAAAAGTCAATACTCCCGTAAATAACAGACTTCTCGGCTGTCTGCTCAGAGTTAAAGATAAAATCGAAATAATTCAGCCGAAAGAACTGAAAAAATTATTCTGAAAGAGGTAAACCTATGTTTAAAAAATTATCAGCACTGCTTCTTTCGCTCATTCTCATATTGAGCCTTGCCGCCTGCGGCGAAAAAGGCAAAGAAAAAAAGCCCTCGGAGAAAATTGTTCTGCCGGAGCAGCGAATAGCATTGATTACCGCACCGAGAGCACAATATCCCGAGGAATATTCAACCGCGCATAAGCTTGCCGAACAGTATCCCGATAAAATCGTCGTAAAGGAATATTTCGACAGCCGTTTCCCCGTTAAGGGAGCGCCGGATATTTCCGATATATCAAAAGAACTCGCCGCAGATACGAGCATCGGAGCATTCATTTATCCGAGAGCAACTCATTTCACAATTGATGCGATAAATGCCGCAAAGGAAATAAATCCGAATCTCCGTTTCATCTGCACCGAGCCGGAATGTCCGATTGATGAGCTTTCCGCTGTTTCCGATGTTATTCTCTGCGTTGATTGGAAGCAGGCTGCAAATGATATTGTTTCTGCCGCCAAGGAGCAGGGAGCAACCCATTTTCTGATGTTCTCGATGAACAGACACATCAGCCAAAATCCTCTGCACGCTGCAGAAAGAGAATTTATCGAGCAGGCGTGCGCTGCTCAGGGTATAACATTTGTTTATGATAATGCGCTTGACCCGTTCAGCGTAGGCGGAGTTGAATCCGCAAGCAAATATATCGGCGAATCGGTTGCAAGGCAGATACTCAACGAGCGTGTTCCCGAATCGGGATTTGCCGTTTATTCAACCGATGTTTCGGTACAAAAGACACTTGTAAATATCGCCGATGCACGCGGACTTATTTATGTTTCACCGTCATTCCCGACCGCTTATAACGGCGTATGTGAAGCTTATCCGCAGGAGTATGCAGACAGTATATCCGTATTCACTCAAAATCTTAAAAACGCCGTAAATGCAAATACAGACGGCAAAGCGGGACTTTCGGTATACAGCTATCCCCTTGCCGAAAAAATGCTCAAGGCTTCGCTCAATATCACATTTGATATTCTCGGCGGAAAAACCACCTCCGAAAATCTTGCGGAAAGAGTTATGATGAGAGCCGCCGACATTTCCGCCGATAAGGAATTTACCGTCGGAGCATATCACGATAAAGACCTCACCAATGTTTTCACAATGTATTATCCCGGATACGAGATAATCAAAGCTGTCACGCAGGAGTGATTTTTACGGAATCTGTTCTTAATCTTGACCTTTCGGTTTTCACATTCATTGAGGAACACCTTTGGGTAAATTGGTTTGATAAAATCGTACCATATGTCACATGGCTCGGCGACGGAGTTTTCTGGGTCGTTGTCGGACTTATCTTCTGCATTCCGAAAAAGACAAGAAAAATCGGATTCGTTATGCTTGCGGCTCAGCTCATTATGCTGCTTGCAAACAATGTTATTCTCAAATCAATCTTTTCAAGAACCAGACCGTTTGCGCTGTTTAATCCCGCAGTTGCCTCAAAATGCGTTAACGGTTACGAACATAAAGGCAAATTCATTGAAGGCTGGATGAATGAACGCTATCTCACACAGGTTGCGGACGAAATGAAGCAATATTCAGCCGAATTTATCAATAAATGGCTGTCGGCATTCCGTTATCCCGAGCATATCGGTTATCCGTATGCGCACGGCTATTCGTTCCCCTCGGGGCACACCTCATCAAGCTTTGCGGCAGCCTGCGGAATGTTTGCGGCGGCTCGGAAAAAGCAGAAAATCGCCGGCGCTGCCGCCGTTATAATTGCCGCGGTTATCGGATATACAAGAATTTATCTTCATGTGCATTACTTCACCGATGTGCTTGCCGGCGCAATCGTCGGTATGCTCTGCGCCGCAGCGGGATATTTTCTGATACTCGGTATTCTTAAAGCGGTCGAAAAGAAAACGGGTAAAACGATTTAACAACTATATTAAACTTTATTCAAGGCGAAAAAGCAATAAAATTTCAAAAACACTTGACATCTGCCGAACAATATGGTAACATATTGGAGCAGTTACGGAGAGATACCGAAGTGGTTATAACGGAACGGTCTTGAAAACCGTCGTACCCTCCCGGGTACCGTGGGTTCGAATCCCACTCTCTCCGCCAGAAAAAATGTCAGTCAAATTTAATATATAAAGCTTAACGCTGCCTATCTGGAGAAGTACTCAAGTTGGTGACGAGGCGCCCCTGCTAAGGGCGTAGGTCGGGTAACCGGCGCGGGAGTTCGAGTCTCCCCTTCTCCGCCAACAAAAACCGTCTTTTGTCTTTCAAAAGGCGGTTTTTTTCAATGAAATCGGCGTGATTCAGGTCACGCCGATTTTCCGTATTTTTGTCTGTTTGCTTTTACATCAGAAAAGATTTACTGTTTTGCAGTAAAGAACCGTGATTATCATTGAGGCAAGCTCATAAAGTCCGAGCTTTTTCAAAAACATCGGAATAAACTGAAATCTGATGTTGCTGAGAACGCCGCCGTCGGCAATTTTCACTGTTTCTTCCGACTTTCGGACAATTTCTCCGTTCATAACAGTAAAGCCCTTTGTTTTGTAATTAAACGGAGTGTTTGTATCTGCATTGTAATAAACGGTAAAATGAACGCATTGCTTTGATACCTCGGGAATGCTGCCGCTGAAAGTTATAACCGTGCTTTCGCCCGGAGCAATCACCGTTTTTTTCGGAACATTGAATTTCAAATCAAGCTCGGGACAGTAAACAGCAGTAATTTTCACATTACCGTCAGTAAGAATATTTTTAACGGTGATTGAATTTGTATCTGCATCAATCATTCCCGAAACTTCGGAATTAAGGTCAAATGAGATTGTTTCCGAAAGATTGTCCGAATACAAAAACTGCGGATGCTCTTTGTCTGAATAAACATCGGTAATTCTGTCAGTCAGCAGCAGCGTTATCGCAAGCTCCTTTGTGCAGTCGCTGAACCATGTCCAGCCGTGAAAATTATGCTCCGAGAACCATGTGTTGTCGGGAAGATAACAGGTTGAAGCGTCAATAGTCATATCGGGAGAAACCTTATTTTTCCCGCTCCATCTGTTAACCTGCGTGTAGCCGTCGCCGAAGCGTTCACCGAAGGGAGCACAGGTTGCCCCTGTAGCAGATGAAACGGGAATAATGCCGTCAGCGTAAACATTAAGTCCGCTGAGCATTTTGTCGCCCGTACCTGTTATAATCGAAATATTCATTCCGTTTTCCTGACATTCGCGGAATTTTCCGGTAACCTGCGGAAGAATTTCATAGTGAAAACGGTCACTCTGTTTTACCAGAGGAGCGCATTCGGGAGCGCTTAAATACTCTTTTTTCAATTCATCATAAAACTCTGTGGGAACAAAATCCCATATACTCCCCCAGTAGCCGAGCGAATCGGCAAGGTAAGGAATAAGAGCATTGAAGATTTTGTCAAGAAAGCCCAGCTCGTTTGCACGCAGAAGCCACTCGTAATCGTCGGGCATAAACATACCGTGCTCAATCATTCTCATAATACCCTGCTCGTCAATATCAGCTTTGCGTGAAAGCAGATCGGAGGCAAGCGCCGAGCCGCCGATTGCGGGCGAAGAAAGCACCATATTGTCAACATCGCCCTGTTCACCGTAAAGTGTCAGATATGTTGCCGCAGTCTGACCTCCCTGACTGATGGCAAGAATGTTCACCTTGTCGCTGCCGCTGTATTTCTTTACTGATTTAACATATTCATTAAGCTTGCCTGCGGTGTATTCAACACCCATACGCCAGTCAACATTGAAATTATATACATTTTCCTCGCCGATATAATCGCAGATAATTGAGGCGTTTTCTCTGTCGTGGATACAAAATCCGACATCTCTTTCATCAAGAGTTTTTGTGTTAGTGTCCGCCGCCTCAAAATAGTAGGGCTTAAGGTCATATTTGCTTGTACCGTCAGGACAGCAGCCCATAAGCGGCCATGTGTTTTTCACTTCTTCGGCAAGCACTTTCGCAAGCCATTCGGCATTGTCGAGATTCATAACGGCAAGTCCTGCTCCGAGTTCAACGATTCTGTCAAGAAGCCGCGGGAGCAGCTCATCAAAATTCAGTCCGCTCCATGCACACTCGGCGGTTTCGGGGTCGTCCCCTTTCATAAGCCATGCCGCACTGTAACCGGGCACAACAATAACGGGATAATCGGTTATTTCCCCTTTGATTTCAATTTCAGGCTCTGCAAATGCATTCAGTGCAAAGGTACCGAGAAGAATCGCAGCGCAAAGAATAACGGATATAACTTTTTTCATACATATCCTCCTCATTTAAATGAAATCATTTTTGCAATAAGATTTCTGAAAAATTTAATAACCGTTGAGTAATACGGAACCTGGTCAATTCCTTTTACCGAAATAACAGGCTCGGTATCAGTTCCCATTCCGAGTTCCGCAAGCTTTTCAATTACAAGCTCAGCGAGCTTGTAATTGCCCTCTGCGCTGGGGTGAACAGTGTCAATGGCAATATATTCGGGGTGGTCCATTGTGAAAACCGAATAAACATCAACCACTTCATAGGCATTCGGATTATTGTCAAGATATGCGTATATGCTTCTGTTGATTCTCTCCACCGCAACACCGTAAAAATCACGCAAAAGGTCAAACCTTGGGTTGTAGAGCGTTTGCACAAGAATTGTGACATCAGGGTTATACTCTTTGACAGTTGCTATAATCTCAGCGAAATTTTCTCTGAAATTTTCTTCAATATTATTTATATGTTGGAATTTTTTTGAAACAACATCAACAAAAAGCACGGGCAGATTCTGCTGAAGATAATCGTTGCCGCCGATTGAAATGCTGATGATATCCGCGTCGGCAAGGGAATTTTTAACATTTTCCTCTTTAATCAGCTCTTTCAAATCCGTTGTACGGTAACCGTTGATACCGTAGTTCACATAATTATATCCGTTTGTATTTGCAACAATTCTGCCGTAGCAGGCATCGTCACTGTTGCGGACACCAAAGCCATAAGCAATTGAGTCACCAAGCACAACATAATTGAGCTTCTTTTCTTCGGCAAAAGATATAACCGAAAAGGAAAGAACGATGATAACAAGCGAAAGAACAACTGAAATTACTTTTTTTACACACCTTTTCATAACCGCGTGCCGCCTCTTAACATATATTTTTGTTTATTATTACACATTATAACTGATATGTCAATGATTACGGCTTAGGTTATTGTTATGCGTATAGTACAATTTTGCGTGAGATTAAGGCTCAACGATTTCTGACGATCAGATAAAAAATATAACCCGAACGCAGTTCCTGCAAGAACCATGTTCGAGTCCCACAAGCAAAAAGCAGCACTGCCCGAACAAAGTTCGAGCGGTGCTGCTTTGGCGCGCTGCAAGGGACTCGATTCGCGCGCCTGCGGGCGCTTGGTCG
>JAZRYD010000048.1:0-12813 GCA_045600535.1 Acutalibacteraceae bacterium
AGATCCGGTCTTTGCTGCGGTTGTGTTCAAATCGGCGGATTCCCCGGCCTTTTTGCAGGAACCCAGACAAAACAACATGCACAGAATCATAGCAATCCCGGCAAATGCGGGAATTCTTATCTTCTTCATGATCAACACCTCCGATTGTTTTTTATAATGATGTCAGCTTATAGCCGAGAACTTTCTTAAAATTTTATTCAGCAGTTCCCATATATCATCTTGCCTGTTCTGAATTTCCGCAATATCATCGGCATAAACATTATCGCTTGCATTTATACGCTTTGCAATCTGATTTATGTTTGCTGCTGTTCTTTTCATAAGTGACAACAGCTCTTTTATTTCGGTGATGTTAAGATTTTTGATATATTTTTACATAGTCAACTTTGAATTCTGTTCTGAAATCGTGCGGAAGAGTAATCTCATCAACGGGAGGAGTACACATGCTTACACGAACAGTTTCCTCAACCTGTGAAACGCCCTTGCTGAAAGATGTTCTTCTCGTTTCAACGCCGTTGACATAGAAAATATATTCGCTGTCGGTCCATTTAAGTCCGTATGTATTATACTCCTCGTGAATGTTCTTTCCTTTAAATTTACCTAAATTCCGGGAATCAATGTTTTCAACATCATCATCGCCGCCGTTGCAATGCACGGTCTGCGTAACGGCATTTTTGAGGAACGGACTGCTCTGATAGGAAGATATGGATTCAAAGATATCAAGCTCCGCACCGCCTATGCCGCCATTGGAAATTTCGTGATCGTAAGGGTGATCGGCCTGAATCCAGAATGCACTCCAGAAATCGGGACCTGAATTACAGATACATCTTATTTCAAAATATCCGCACTTGTATTTTTCTTTAAGCTGAATGTCTGCGGCATACCATCCGGGACCGAATTTACCTTCTTCAAGGTATTCGGCTGAAAGAGTCAGCACACCGTCTTTGACCTCAACCTGCGAATCGGCTAAATATCCGGGGCCGTAAACGCCCTCACGCCAATGTTCCCATTTGGTGTAATCAAGTGAATTGCCGTTAAATTCATCTTCAAACACAAGATTATACCCCGTGAGGTCAAGCTCGTTTCCTCTCGGAGTCACGGGCGCATCAAATATGACACTTCCGAACATCTCAAGTATTACCATAAACCCTGCAAAAATCTTTTTAAAAGAAAAATCATTAAAAAAACTGCTGAAAAAATTGCCGACAGCATAAACAGCCTCTTTCTGTCTGTAAGCGAGTTTTAATAAATCCATTAATTGCTCAAGCATTTTTCTAATCTCCTTTGAATTTTGGTTGATCTGTCCCACTAAACCGGGATTTGTTAAGTCGAAGAATGATTTATAAAATATTCGCTAATATGTTTCTGCAAGTCAAGTATACATACTCTTTCGAAACAAGATCAAAACTATTTGTAATATCCGGTTCATCCGGATCAACCGCTATCCCAAAATTGTTTTCTTCAATTTGCAAATCAACATAATTCTTTTTATAACATCCTTGTAATTCAATACACTTATAATTTGTTTGCCAATCAATAAATATGTTTACTTTTGAAACACCTAATTCAGAAAAATAACTTTTCAATCTTCCGTTTAGATAGTCATCAAGTAATTCATCGAATACAGATAGAGACCCCGCACGATTGTCAAGATACTGTTCTATTTTTTTGAGTTGAAACAACATATTTGCTATCCTCATTTTTTATTAAAAATTCATTTGGTGAGATAATTATACTATATTTTGCAGAATATAACAAGGAGTTTTATGTTTGAAGCCGGGATTTCAACTTTCGGCAATAAATAAAGCGGCGAAAACCGCCGCTTTGATGTGATACAGTCTTTACTTTGTTATCAATTCATTGAAAACTATTTCCTCTGCCGATGCTTTGATGCTGTTCATCAGCCCTGCCCATTCCATCGGGTCTTTTGCTTTGAGAGCTTCGGTCACTCCTTCGGCTTTTGCCATTGCTTCAATCAGTTCCGAAAGCCGGGCTTCTGCTTTGGATTCGATTTCGGCGCAGTGCTTATTCAATGTGCCGTTGAGTTTATGATTGCTCCACAGATACGGACTGTTTTCTTTGAGATATTTCAGCCGCATTCTGCCGTATTTACCGAGGGGCAAAACCTCCTGCTCCGGCAGCTTCAAATCGGGAATATAGTAATCTCCGCATTGCTTATAAACGATTTCTTTCATACAAAAAACTCCTTTCAGCGTGACTGCAATTTTATCCCGAATATATCATACCGCAGTTACGATATAAATCAAGGATATCAGGTAAAAGTTTATTCCGCTTACTTGTCATATGACAAGTGTTTAAAATGATTGTTATCGGGTTTTTGCTCTTTTGTAGTTATAATGACGGTTCATTTTTATGCTTGATTTATTTATTTGATTTTGTGAAACAGGTTCTGCTTTTCGGACGCTTGTATCTGTCAACTTCTTTATTTCGTTTTTCTATTGTAAAACCGTGAAAATCAAGTTATCATATATATACTGTTATGAAATCGGAGGTCAGATGGTGAGCAGTAAGAATTTTTATATAATGGCCAAAAATGAAAAGGCAGCAAAATGGGAGAACGGGAACCTGACCGTTCTGAACGAATCACTGCTTCCTCTTTTTCTTCGCCGCATATCAAATGCCGATATGTGGCTTGAAACCCGTGCCATTGATTCTCACCGTGCAAATTCAAGACTTCTGAAAAAGGCTCTCAGATTAACCGAGCGTGACGATTTTTCGACTGCGTTTTATGTCAACGGAGCCACGATAACAGATAATTACTGGATCAAGGAACTTGATTCCGACCTTACTTATGACGATGTAAGATTTGAAGATGATTATTTTTCAAATCTTGCTCTCAAGGGAACCTACGGCAGTTTTAACCGTGCGGCAAACAGCAAGCATTCCAAAACCCCTGAGCTCACTAATATAGGCAGCTTTGAAAAGTGCTGGAAGCTCCGTGACGGCAAATGGTGGATGTTTAAAAGAGCAAACCACGATGAAATGTTCTCGGAACTGTTTGTATGCCGCCTGGGTAAATCACTCGGAATGAATATGGCTGTTTATGAGTGCGGTGAAGGATATATTAAAACTCTTGATTTCACGGGCAATGCATCGGTGAATTTTGAACCTGCCTTTTCTTTTATGGGAGATAACGAGGACTACGAAGCCGTCATCGCCAGGCTGAAAGAGCTTTGCCCCGATGCAATACCGGACTATATCCGTTTGATTTTCCTTGATACCGTTGTTGCTAACCCTGACAGACACACGAATAATTTCGGCCTGCTCCGCAATGCGCAGACAGGAACAATCATCGGCCTCGCTCCGAACTTCGATAACAATATGGCGCTGATAGCCCGAGGATATCCTTCAAATCCCAAATCAAACGATTTGCTGATAAAGCTGGTTAATGAGGTGCTTGAAAATCATCCGGAGTTTAAAGCGTATCTTCCGGAGATAAGGGAAGCCGATGTGCGTAAATGCGTTGAAGAGCTGCATATGAGGGTGAAAAAAGAGGCGATCGTTCAGCTGATTATGAACAGATATAACCGAATAGACAAATAGAGAAAAGCCGTGCTCATTAAATCCTGAGTACGGCTTGGCATTTTAAATACCCTGTTAAAATTTATTATGGTTTGCAATAAAGTCCATTAGATTTACATGGATGATTCCATTTCTCTTCTGAAGCAGGAAATCTGTTGTTACAACATATTTATTGTAGTTATCACGGATTTCTTCCAACACCCGATATTCTCTGTCTTCTGTCTTTTGACTTTCCAATATTGTGTATGCAACCTGAATATATGAGTAATCCATTTCGCTGTTTCTTAAAATAAAATCACATTCCAGTTTGCCTATACGACCTACGCTGACTGCATATTCCATACTTTTAGCATAGGTAAATACAATGTTTTCCAATGTAGGTCCATAGTTGATTCGGTTATCTGTGTTGAGTGCGTAGTAAAAGCTCAAATCGGCAAGGTAGTATTTTTTCTCGCCGGATAATGAACGCTTTGATTTCATATCGAAACGTGAACATTCATACAAGATTTTGGCATCAACGAGTGTCTGAATATACTTTGAAACGGTTGCTTTGCTGATTTCCATTCCGTTTTTTCTTAACGCTTCATACAGACTGTTAATGCTTGTAGTTGCTCCGAAGTTGTTTATGATATAGTTTCGAACCGTTTCAAATGCAGCGGTATCTTTTATTTTTACTCTTCTTCGAATATCTTTTTCAAATATTTCCTCAACAACGCCTTTTACATAAGTTCTTTTTGCTGAAATATCATCAATCTGAACTGTTCTCGGGAATCCGCCTTCAAGAATATATGCATTGAGTTCAATTGCCGGATTACTGTTGATCGGCTTGTTGAAAAATTTTTTTATATCTTCATATTCATCAAAACTCAAGGGAAACATTTCATATTCAAGATAACGACCGGTAAGCTTTGTAGTTAATTCGCCGCTTAACAAATATGAGTTGGAGCCGGTTATGAATATCGAATAATTTCCTTCGGTTCTGAATCCATTGATCACTTCCTCAAATCCGTCAACATTCTGAATTTCATCAATAAACAGATATTTAAGCCCGGAAGCCTGACATTTTTCTTCAATCAAAGCATCTAATTGTTCGGCAGTTTTTATACTGCGGTAGCCTCTTTTATCCAAATCGAGATAAATGATATTTTCGTCAGAAACACCTTGTTCGCGGATTTCCTCGGAAATGGTTTCCATAAGGCTCGATTTTCCGCACCTTCTGACTCCGGTAATTACTTTAATTATGTCATCATCGTTATAGAAAGGGCGTATTCTTTTGAGATATTTTTCTCTTCTGTATAACTTCATATCTGTCACCTCGTTTATGAAGTTATTATATGCAATTGTTACGTTATTGTCAAGTTATCGTTACCACTTTTGAAAAAAATTGCAAAAATGGTAACAATAAACGACGCTTTACATCGCTGAATATTTTGATTCATTTATTTGATTTTGAAATACGGGTTCTTTCCTTTTTGCGTGTTTCTGATGATGTAGCGGACAACCGAGATCCTCGGTATTCTTTTCAGACCGCCGAGCTTCAGGTATTCGAGATCGCCCCGTTTACACATCCGGTAAAGGGTCGTATTGCTGACATAGAGTATGCCGCAGGCTTCATCAATGGTGAGCAGTTCCGGATAATCATCCAGCATTTGTTCATAATATTCAATTACCTTAGTGTACATTGTTCCCGTCCTCTCTGTGCCATATGCACATTTTTGTGATTTTGTCAAGTATCGCACATCAAAAAAGGGCTGTTTTTCTAACAAATTATTCGCAAAATATCGCCGAAATCTCACGAAATACGATTTTTTGTTAGAAAAATCGGGGTTCGTGATTTTTTACTGATAAATGGACAAGAGGCTTATTTATCAAGGCTTTTCGGGTTTACTTCAGACAATTTCAGTAGTATAAGCGGATTTTTCACATCTTTAACCTGAAACGCAGTCAATAGTATCAATGACGGTTTCACAGCTGTCAAAGCCGTTGATATTCTCAACAAGAAGATTCTTTATTTCTCCGCATACAGACAGAGCGACTTTTGCTCTCGCTTCCACATTTTTGACTGTAATGTTATAGGTCTCCTCTGCGGTGGGATAATAATCACCGTACAGATGTCTGTCACCGATTTTTACACCTCTGTCGCCACGGTCGAGTCTGTCATCATTTTTTGAGGTGTCATAAACACCGTCAACGGTAATATCATGAAGAACTGTTCCGCCCTGATTGAGAAGACGAACAATTCCGCATTGAGCTGCGGCATGCACATTCCTTACGGTTATGTGGTGAATGCTGCCCTCTGCATCGGAAGGGAAAGGATAATAGGTTTCTATTCTGCTTTTCAGGGCTGTCATTGCAACGGTGTCATCCTCGGTAAAGCCCGTAATGTTTTCAATCAAAAAATCGTGGCACCCAAGCCGGAGGTCGATGCCGTCGGAATTTTTGATGTATATTTCATCATATCCCCTGCCGGCAAATCCGTAAAGCCTTTCCCCTGTTTTGCGGTCAATTACCGTGGCATCCGAAGCAAAATCAATATCGTGTATGTGTCCCTCGGAGCAGGCTATAAAATTCAAAGCCCACCAACGCATATTTTTGATTTTCAATCCCGAAACCGACAGCTTTTTCACCTTTGAAAAAGTGAGAATATTATTTACGATAATATACGGTCTGCCGTCCTTACCGCAATTGCGCTCGGACAGACCGTTGTACTCTCCGCCGTCAAGGACAGAACCGTTCTTTCCGATAATATGAATATTGCTGTCATAAACATCGTCTTTTTCGGCGTTTAAGTTTCTGAACATCTGACAGAATGTCTTATCCGCCATTTTCAGATAACAGCTGTCAAGAATGAGTGTAACATCAGACGGAAGCAGGATCGTTTCTTCAATCTCGTAATTACCGCTGAGTTTGATTTCGTTACAACCCTCAGTTATTTTCTGACTGATAAGGCGGTTTATAAAGCTTCCGCCATTCCTGATAAAATCCATTTTTTGCCCGCTTTCAATATTTTTACTGTATCTGCTATTCCTTAACCGCACCTGAAAATTCTGATTTGTTTTCCAAATCATCTTTCATAATATTAAACCCGACTTTAATCAGTTTTTGATTTTAAAGAAAAAATTAACTATTGTTTCCCACCAGCTTAATTCTTCTTTTTCTTCAACAACAACTTTCATGCCGCCGTTAATAGTTTCGAACTCCTTATCGTTGAGTATTTTATTATATTTATTCATAACGTTCACCTCTGTAAATAATTTTTATTCTATCCGTTTTTAATCAAAGTATAAACAGGAATAATGCACAATAGCCAAGTACCATAATTTTCAGCTCCCTTCGTTGTCTTACATCTATTTATACGAAGGACTTTCAAAAAGGGCTGATACTTTTTAAATATAAATTATTTCCGGCAAGAGCCGCCTGCATTTATACGCTCTGCAATCTGATTTATGTTTGCCGATGTTCTTTTCATAAGAGACAACAGTTCTTTTATCTCGACAAACCGGTTTGTCAATTTGGTCATATTTGTTAATTTACTGTCCGTCAAGTGGCTCTATTGTTATAAATGAATACCCATCAAGTGCGATTTTATCGGGTATGATTCCTCTGTGCGTTTCTTCGTAATTATATTTTTCACTTAACGTGCGGATAACGGCTTCCTTACCTTTTATTCCGACCATTTCAAGCCTTATTTCTTCAGCGTTTTCGCTTATATTCGCAACGCAGAGCAGTTTCTTTTCTCCTGCTGCGGCGCAGGTGTAAATCAGTCCGCCGCCGTGACTTTCACATTCATTTTTCTGTTCGTAAAGCTCACCGAACTGCTTGAAAGCGTAATAGGTTTTTGTCGGCTCAAGGCTCGGCACGTGAAACAGTCCGCCGTATTCAGCCCACAGCTGAGTATCGTAATACATAGCGGAATCTATCGGGCATCTCTGCATTTCATAAAGACTTGCCGCCGCATGTGATGCCCCCTTTTCATTGCGGTAATTTATATAATACTGTATTCGTCTGTTGTCGGTTTCAATATCGCAAATGTTAATATTCCATTCGGCATCAATGCACTCGGTTTCGGTAAACCCGTAACGGTCAAGATTATCACGCACAAAACGGCTTTCGATTTCAATTTTTTCAAGGTACTGCTTTCCGAGATAGCCGTGATATGTAAAGAAATCAAGAGGAGCATTTTCGTTTTTTAAATATTTAAGAAAATTTGTAAAATATGATGCGTCCCCTGCCTCCCAATGTCTGTTTTCAAACTTGCCGAGAATGTAGCAGCTTGAATATCCGC
This sequence comes from Acutalibacteraceae bacterium, assembly GCA_045600535.1. Lineage (GTDB taxonomy): Bacteria > Bacillota > Clostridia > Oscillospirales > Acutalibacteraceae > CAG-177. The sequence continues at coordinate 7,826 of JAZRYD010000048.1, forward strand.
CGACTTTTACATTCGGGTGATATTTTTTAATTCTCTCTGCCGTGAGGGTGTAAAGCTCATAATATTGCTCTGCCGTACCAATCCAGTTCGGGCACCCATAAGGCTCACATTCGGGATTCAAACCGTCGGGCTCGTTCCATACCTCCCAGTAATCAATGCCGAAGTGAAATCCGTCAGCCCAGCCGTCGTTATAATGTCTTACGATATGTTCGCATACCGAAGCCCATTTTTCGGGGTCGGACGGAGCGAAAATATTATGTTTTTTCGGCTCGTGCTCAATGGTTACACCCAGCCGGTACATCACCTTTATGCCGTTTTCAACAAGCGGTTTTATGTAATAATCCGTCAGCGTGAAATCGTATGATTTTTCATCATCGGGGTCAGCCGAAAAGTAGGGGAAAATACACGGAACATCAACATAATGAGCGTTACCGTGATAACCCGTATCGTGAAGCCTTGTAAAAGGAGGTTTCAGAGCGGAAAAGCTCTCAAGCAGAGGGCCGTAATTTGTTTCACGGGCGGCGTTATTAAAGCCGTGAACGGGCTTGATTTTTCCGATAATTTTATTGAAATCCACACTTACGGTTATCATTTCAATTCCTCGCAAATCTTTTAAGATAAAGATATTCTCCCGACGAATGAACGCCGAGACGTTCAAATCCGCATTTTTCATATAAATGCTGTGCGGGTATGTTGTCCGTTGCCGTTCTCAGCAGAAGTCCCGCAAAGCCCGCAGAAAGAATGTCGGAAAATATCTCTTTCATAAAAGCCGTACCGACACCTTTTCCCTGTGAGGAATCACGCACGGCAATACCGAACCACGGAACAGTTTTGTCAATATCCCAGATAAATGCAAGTGCCACAAGCTCTTCTCCGTCAAAGGCAACGTAAAAAACATGATCTTTCTTGCCGTTTTCAAAGAACTCCATTGTTCTTTTTTCGTTGCCGTGATTTACATTAAAAAAATGTGCGCTCCGCGCCCCCATTGAAGCATAAAATTCAGCGACCTTTTCTTCGTCGCACATTTGCATTTTCCTTACCGTCATAACCGTTACCTCTCTGATTCTATGGAATAATAACATATTTAAGTATGACTGATATCCCGACAAACCGGGATTGAACTTTTATTGTTTACGAGCCTTTCTTATAATCCATTCAAGTTTGCTTTCAGTTTCCCGCTGATTTGTTGAACAAACCGAAAAAATCCGATTTTTCTTGTTTCGATTGCTTTTTTGTGCTGCGTTTTTATTTTTGTCCCGACGAATCGGTATCAGTGAGTACAGAAATCACGCTTTCACGGAGTATGATTTCAGCGAAAGATTTTTGCTTTCCACGGAACATTTTATATTGCCGTGCAGTTCAAAGCCGATATTCATACCGGTTATCTGAAAATCGGAAATATCCGCCTGCCTGCCGAAGGTATTGTCTTTGTTGGCACGGGCTATGCAATCCTGCATATAAGGCGTTAAGTCAATAATTACTTTTGTAAATTTTTCGGAAATGCCTTTTTTGTATATACTTCTTAACGGCAGACCGTATGTACCTTTCGTTGAAACCGTGTAAATCATATTGTGACTGCCCGGCGCAAAGTCAGCACTCCACGAGGTGTCCTGCAATCCTCTGTCATCAAAAAGACTGACACCGAACCAGATAAATTCATCGTTATTTTTACCAGACATATAGAAATACGCAAGATACTGTGCGGCATTTACACCATCTGTATTAGTTGTCGGCTCATAATCCGCAAGACGAATGTCGCAGGAAAAGACAATTCTGTTATCACAGGAATAATATGCGGCATTACTGTCATTTATCGAAAACGGTGACTGCTCCAGCAAAAGATGAGGCCAGTTTTCAAGCGCAGCAGGTTGACCATGGTAGACCTTTGTGCCGTCAAGTGTAAGAAGAACGGACTTTTCGGTCGGATTGCAGTAAACGGTTTTACTTTCATCTGAAAGCGTATATTTTTCAATTATTTTACCGTTTTTAGCAAGTGAGGTCGGAGAATTCCATTGACAAATCATCCAATCGGGCTCATCTTTTTCGTCAAAGATAAACCTTCCCTCCTCTGCCCCGTCAACACCGATAACACGGAAGCCCTTTGAGAAAGACGGATTGCCAAGCAATTCTTTTGAAGAATATCCGATTGGTTCAGTTCCGAAAGCTCCGGAAATCAACATATTCAGGACAAAGAAAAAAGAAATCAATTTATTAAGCATTTCCTTTTAAATCCTCCAAAGCATCTGTGATATTAAACAATTGTAATTTCCCGGGCAACGCCCTCATATCCGCCGCCGGTTATGTACTGCATCTTTCCGCAGAGCAAACTGCTTTCAAACGAAAAATGCAGATGACCTGCGATTATCGCTTTAACAGCGGGCTCAGCGATTATATATTCCATAAAGTGCTTTGTCGCATCGTTCGGTCTTTGCTGTAATGCACGGTATTCGGAATACCTGAGCAGATGCTCTTCATCACAGCCGACAATTGACGCACATTCCGCGCCGCGCTCATTCATACAGCAGTTGTAGAGCTTTTCTTCAAAAATCGGATTGTGCATTAAAAGTATAATCGGCAGACCCCTTTCGACCTCCATTTGAAGTCGGTGTATATACCAATCCTCAAACTGATAATATACATTGTCAACGCCGACGAAATTAACGCCCTTAACCTGCCTTGAAGTAAAAAACAAATCAACACCGAGACGGTACTGCATTTTCATATATGTGTTCATTCGGTAGGCATTATCCTCCCACGCTTCGCCCACATATCGGGAGTATTCGTGATTGCCGGGTACAAACATTACTTCGGGCATTTTTGTAACCTCGGCGGCTTTATCAATATTCGCTTCCGAAACAAAATCAATCAAATCGCCTGTATGAATTATCAAATCACAGTTTTTCCTGCCGTATTCAAGCGTTTCTTCAAGACATTTTTCCACCGAGTCGTTTTCGTCGTTAAAACATTTCTTTCTGTGCAAAGCCAGAGCCTGCTTGCGCTCATTGTCCCGCTCATCACAAAGCGTTAAATGCGTATCGGTTGTATGAAGAATATGCACAGGCTCATCTAAGCCGGCTTCAATAGTTGTTTTGATTATATTCAGCATTATGCTTCCTCCGCTTTCAGGTGAGCCATTCCGCATACGGGTATTTCCAAAGCGGCTATGCCCGAAACAGTCAAAGACTTTTTACCTGTGAAATTGCCCATACAGTCGGTAAATTCAACTGAATATTTAACATCGTTTTCGCTCATAAGTGCGGTGAGAGTATCGCCCGTTGCGTTGAGCAGCCATATTTCGTTCATTCTTTCATCAATTTTAACGATATGCCTGCTGTCATAAACGGCAATAACGGCTCTGCCGTCTTTCCGCGCCTTGACCACGGGATAAAAATGCTGAGGTGATTCAACTTCAAGCGGTGTATCAAGAAGTAAATCTCTGTGCGATTTTATAAACTCCAGCCAGAAGCAAAGCAGCTTTCTGTGCTGTTCGGAAATATCCGAAAGCTTGACCGATATTTGCACAACGGAAAAAATCACGCTCAATATCTGCAATGCGGCAGCCTCGGGCTTTTCGTCCTTATGCCACATCAGCATATCGGAATGAACGGGCGTACTGCCCGAAAGCAGACGCAAATCAATTACTCCGACTCTGTTTGAAAGAGCGTCATCGGGGCAGTCACCTACACGGAACATATTGCCGAATGTGCGCATCACAGGTCCGATATAAGCCTGACGAAGCTCGATAAGAAGCCCGGGTTTAACAGCGTTCAATGCTTTTATTATATCATTCATCAGCCGTATTACCGCAGGCTCAACCAAAACATAGTCCATTTCCGGTGTGGGTGCGGGAACGGGGTCAGCTTTAAAATCACAGAAAAAGTCGAGCTTGAAGCCGTCCAAATCCCATTCCTTCAGAGCGTGAACATAAGTGTCAATAAGGTATTGCCTTACATCGGGGTATCTCGGGTCAAGTATGCCCGTACTCTGGTCTTCACGCAGGCAAAGCATTTTATCCTTAAACTTTTCCCAATGCTTCGAATGAAAACCTACAAACGGAACGCTGAACCACAGCACATATTTCATTCCGAGTTTATGAACATTCGCAACATGAGCTTTCATATCGGGGATTTTGCCCGCCGCAGGCTCCCAGTCACCGCAGTAGCCGTAGCCGCGGCTGCCGTCCTCCGTCTGCCAGCCGTCATCAACAATAACAGTATCTATTCCAAGCTCTTTGGCACGGGCACATTCGTCCTCAACATCTTTTGCAATCGTTGCCTGATGAAAGCTGTACCAAAAAGAATAAAGCGGATTTCGTGCGGCATCGGGTATTTCGGCCGGTATCATTGAACAATCCGTTTCCCACCATTTTGTAACCCTGCGAAGCGCCTCGGCAAAAGAAACATCATCATAATCACGGTATACGGTAATGCTGTATTCGTGAGAATATCCCGTTGAATCAAGCGGAATATTAACCCTGCAAAGCAAGGTTCCGTCTTCCTCATGAACGCCTATTGAACATTCTATCGGCGTGGAAGCGTCACTTAAAGCCAATGTAAAACGGTTGCGCCCCGCTGTGTTGAAATAGGAATAAACGGGTGCAGATGAAGCCGCACGGGAAAGCATGGGGCCGTACCAGTCAACATTCAGACTGCGGTTGAAAAAGCACATCGGATGCCACTGATACTGTAAATCAATAACGGGCATACTCCAGCAAATATTCAAATGAGGATTCCCCGTTGTAAGTTCATTCCATTTAACAGATACGGCAATACGCCCCGGCTCTTTTTCTTCGGCGGAAAGTTCAGCCGGAAGATTGGTTGTGATTGTTAAATCGGAAAATTTCAGTTCTGTCATTTTTATAATCTACCTTTCTGCGAAAGGCACCAACGGGGTTATGAAACCGGCAGGTAACTTCCGCTTTAATTTTTTGGTATAATATCCACGGAGAATCGGTAAACCACAGAACCCGTGGAGGTGAGTGGCGGGGC
>JAZRYD010000049.1:0-17247 GCA_045600535.1 Acutalibacteraceae bacterium
CGGAATGCGGAATGCGGAATTCGGAATTAATGACGGGTTTCACCCGTACCCATTATATAACTGCTTACATATAGCGTTTACTTCTGAATTGATATTTGTTATTTATTCAGAAAGTATAAATTTAAAAATTACCTATATAAAATCGGCACGAAGTGCCCCTTAATTCCGCATTCCGAATTCCGAATTCCGAATTAAAATCCGGCGCTTGCGCAATGTCATTAAGTTAAGGCTTTTTCTTTCTTCTCCTTGAGGAGAAGGTGGCGCGGCGCAAGCCGTGACGGATGAGGTGTAGCCGTAAAACGGCGTTAATACTCGGTATTGACATTCTACTTTTCCACCTCATCCACCGCAAGCGGTCCCCCTTCCCCTCGAGGGGAAGGAAGAAATCTCAAGAAAACTACTGCTAATTCCTTAACTTAATGACATTGATGTGGTCATACCGCCCTACAATGTGTGTTTGAATATATAAACGGGTACGGGCGCGTGACATTTGTCACACGCCCGAATGCTATATTATTTTGCAAGGTCTCCGATGGTGAGAAGGAATCCGCCGAACTGAGCGCCGAATTCCGGACCGCCGTCCATAATAAGCTTGCCGGACTTGGTAGCCTCAAGCATATCAAGTGTTCCGAGCAGGATACCCAGAGCGCTGTCATAGGAGTCAAAGCGGAGGGTGAAGAAAGGCATTGCTCTCTTGTATTCGCCTCTGCCGGCTCTTGACTTGCCCGCTTTAATTCTGATATAAGCGGAAGCTTCGGGATGGTCGTTTACCGCAAGAGCGTAAACACGGTCGGGTGATTTTGCAGTCCACTCGTGGATTTCGGGATGACCCATTTTATTGAGCTGGCTGATACCGCTTGTGAGCAGATAGAACATACACTTAACCATAAGTGCTTTATCGTCCTCGTCCTCGGGAGGCTCTGTTGCACCGAGAACATTTGCCATTTTCAAAAGAGCCATAACGAAGCTTACAAATACCGTGGGAGCTTTTCCGGGCTTAATCTTGGGAACGCCTGCCGCCTTGATTGCGCCGGGAATGTCGCCCTTGAAGAATTTGTTGAGTGCTTCTACGCTGCCGAACTGTATCTCACTGTGACCCGGAGTGGTGTCGAGGCAGGGGTGAACGAGCCATTCGCCGCAGTTAACAACGAAGTGCATTCCGACCTTGCCTTCTTCAACCTCGGGATTGAGTGCGCTAATCTGAATGATTGCGTGAGCGTGCTCAAATTTCTTTTTAAGTGAGGGAACATCGTTAGCAATGACCTTTATAAGCGGAAGAGCAGCATTTAAAAATATTTTATTGGAATATAATTCTTCCTGTGCTATTGCCATAATATTGCTCTCCTTTTATCAGAATTCGTCGTCCCAGTTTTCGTCCTCTTCAAAGTCAGCCTTCATAACCTCACGAACAGCGGAGATGATGCCGTTTGCATCTATGCCGACCTCAGCCATGATGTCTTCCTGAAGACCGATGGGTGCGAACTTGTCGGGGTGACCGAGCTTTTTGAATGCGCACGCCTTACCGGATTCAACAACAACCTCTGCAACTGCGCTGCCGAGACCGCCGAGAGTGCTGTGGTCTTCAACGGTGATGATTCTTCTGGTTTCAAGAACCGCTTTAACGATAGCCTCTTTGTCGATGGGCTTGATTGTGTGCATATTGAGAACTCTGACCTTAAGTCCGTCTGAATTTTCAAGGAACTTTGCAGCTTCTCTTGCCTGGAATACGCAGGAGCCGCAGGCGATAACGGTTATATCGGTTCCCTCGTGAACCTCAACAGCCTTGCCGACTTCAAAGCCGTAATCCTGTGAATCATAAAGAACACGGTCAAATCCGCGGTTGATTCTGATGTAATAAGGACCTACATTCTCGTAAGCGGCGTTAACAGCGTTTGCGGTTTCAAAGCCGTCGGCGGGAACGATAAGTGTCATATTGGGCATAGCTCTTACGATTGCAAGGTCAACGATTGCATGGTGAGTTGAACCTGCCTGACCGAAAGAAGTACCCGAATGGGTAGCGATAATCTTGGCATTGACATTCTGATAGCAGATGTCTGTATGAAGCTGGTCGCAAGCTCTCATTGAGGTGAAAGCCGAGAAGCCTGAAAGGAAAGGAATGATGCCGGCTCTTGCCATACCTGCGGCAACACCGAACATATCCTGCTCGGCAATACCGACATTGATAACTCTTTCGGGACAAACCTTAAGAACGTCACCGAGCTTTGTGGATTTTGCAAGGTCAGCCGTGATGGCAACAACCTTGGGGTCTTTCATCATAATATCGGCAATAGCTTTTCCGTAAATTTCAGCCGTTGCAACTTCGGTCTGGTCTATTGCGTTATAAACAAATCCGCCTGCCATTATTATTTGCCCTCCTTTTCTGCACGGGCAACTCTTGCCGCGTAGTCCTCTTCGAGCTCTTTATTATATTTTGCAAAGGTATCGTCATCAAGTGCCATATAGTGGCAATGATAATCGCCTGCAATGCTCTTTATGCCGGCGCCCTTCTGAGTATCCATAATGATACAGGTGGGAGCGCACTTTTCCTTTGATCTTTCAATTGCCTTATCAATTGCATCGCAAAGCTCTGCAATGTTGTTGCCGTCAACAACGATGGTGTTGAAGCCGAAAGCAACCATCTTGTCTGCAAGAGGTTCGAGCTTCATAACTTCTTCTGTCGGGCCGTCTATCATGCAGTGGTTTCTGTCAATGAAAACGATGCAGTTTGAAAGCTCATAATGGTTCATTGTCATGAATCCTTCCCAGTTGGAGCCTTCACCGAGCTCACCGTCACCGGTAGCAACGAATGTAAGGTAATCCTTGCCGAGGATTCTTGCTGCAAGAGCAGTACCTGCTGCGATTGAAGCGCCGTGACCGAGCGAACCGGTGGAAGCGTCAACGCCTACAACCTTGTTTGAATCAAGGTGCATACCCATCTTTGAACCTGAAAGGTTAAAGGTTTTAAGCATTTCAACATCATTGAAGCCCTTGTCACAGAGAACGGGTGCATAAGCGATTGCCGCATGACCCTTGGAGAGAATGAAACGGTCTCTGTCTTCCCACTTGGGGTCTTCCACCTTGATGTTAAGATACTTATGATACATAACCGTAAGAAGATCCATAACGCTCATACCGCCGCCGATATGACCGCTGCCTGCCCAGAATGTGGTCTGAAGGCAGAGTTTACGGAGCTCGAATGCTTTCTTTTCAAGAGCAAGCCACTCCTGTTTTGTTAATGCCATAGGATTTTTCCTCCTTTTTATACAGCGGTGCGCACACAGCGCACCGCATTAGGTACAATTATCAGCCGAGTTCGGGGTGATTCTTCTTAACTGCGTGGAAAGCATCTTCAGCAATTTCAATGGTTCTCTTTATGTCATCGTGAGTGAGAGCCGCGTTGATGAAGTGGTTGTGGTGAGAAGCGAAGAATACGCCTCTGTTAACGCATTCAGCAATCCAATCCTGATGCAGGAACATTGAATCATCGTTTGCTATTCTGAGATAGAACAGAGCGGGAGCACCGGAAGTAACAAGGTCAAAGCCGTTTGTTTTGGCTGCTGCCTTAAGTCCTTCGGTAAGCTCGGTTCCGAGTTCCTTGAAGAGCTTGGGAGTATCGAGCTTCTTCATCTTGTTGATGCAGGCGATGCAGGCTGCGAACGGAACTGCGCTCATCCAGTAAGAACCTGTGTAGGAAAGGCTGGAGGCTGCGTCCTTAAGGAATTCCTTGCCGCAGAATGCGGACATATTGTAGCCGTTTGCAAGAGCCTTGCAGAAGCAGATGATATCGGCTTCAAAGCCGAAGTAGTGGTCTGAACCGGCGAGGTCAAGACGGAAGCCCGCACGAACGTCGTCTACGATGAGAACGATGCCTTCTTCCGTGCATATCTTTCTTACTTCCTGCCAGAAACCGTCTGCGGGGAACTTGTTATCATAGAAGTTGCCGTGGTCATAGGGCTGAGCGATAAGAGCAGCGATTTCGCCTTTATTTTCGGCAACAATCTTCTTGAAGTTTTCAATATCGTCCCAATCGGTGTAGATATTGTTTGCAACGTCCTCGGGAGTAACGCCGGGATAGTCAATTTTCTGAACCATCGGAGCAACGCCGTGATAGAAGCCGTTGAAGAAGATGAGCTTCTTTCTGTGAGTATATGCACGGGCGGTAACGATAGCACCGCTGGTGGCATCGTTTCCGTTCTTTGCAAAGAATGCCCAGTCTGCACAGTTAACGGTATCAACGAGAAGCTCTGCGCACTCAACCATAATCTTTGATGGAGAGGTGGTGCAGTTGCCGAGAGCTATCTGCTTGAGAGCTGCGGCATCAACATCGGGGTCGCAGTAGCCGAGAACGTTCGGACCGTATGCGCACATATAGTCAATGTATTTGTTTCCGTCAACATCCCAGAAATATGTTCCGTTTGCCTTTTCGGAGAAACGCGGCCAACGGTTAACGGGAATGAACTGACCTTCGGCAGCGCCGAGATGACCGTAAACACCTGCGGGGATAACCTTGCAGGCTCTGTCATACCATTCGTCGGACTTTTTATTTGTATAAAGAACGGTCTTTTTCTTTTTGGGGTCAAAATTATCAGCCATTGTATTTATCCTCCTTATGCAAGATACAGAGCAACTCTGTCAAGTATGCGGTTAAGATTATCAATCATACCAACAAGTCCGTGCATTTCAATCTTGCCCGTTCCGATGCAGGAGAGAGCGTTAACGGTTCCGTTGAAGAGAGCGTTAGCGGTTTCATATGAATCGAAAATCATGGAAGCACGGTATTTTTCGGGAGTTCTCTTGAGAGTGATAAGACGGTGGTTCCTGCAGGTAACCTCAACTGCGGGGCCGCCCTTGATAGCCATCATAACGCTGCCGTCAACAATGTGGTCTGCGCTGAACTTGCCTATCTCATCGTTATTGCCTACCTGAGCGATTGCAACGCCTACAACGTTAAGAGTAAGCGCGGTACTGATTCTGAAGAAATCGGGGTCTTTGAGGTCTTCCTCGGAGGGCTTGAGATATTTGGTGAGGAGGTCTGTAAGCTTTGTGAAGCTCTTAAGCAGGAAGCCGATGTGGATAAATCCTTTTGAGGGAATGGGTGTAACCGTTCCGTTGATAAGGCCGTTGAACTTTTCGGGAGAACCGAAAGGAAGCTTTACATCGCACTTTTTGCAGCCCTGTTCCATTCTGCATCTGCCATTGGCAAATGTGATGGTTGCACTCGGACCGCCCTTAACATCAAAACCGATGGAAATCGGCTTTTTGTTTGTGAGAAGACTGCTCGCCTCGGGAGCAAGCTCACAAAGGTTTTCAAGAGTGCCGAGAACAGCGTAAAGATTGATGTAGGACAGAGTTTTCTGATCAATCATTTATGTTTTCCTCCTTAATTACCGGCGGCAAATACCGCAGGGTAATATTATTTAATTTATTTTAGCAAACTATATAAAAGTTGTCAATCGGTTTAAAATATTTTCGGCAATATGCTATGTATTTGAAAAATTATTTTGTCATTTTCACGAAATATTCAATCAGTTTTGCCGAGTTCGCGGCGGCAAGCGGCAGGAAATCATAATAATCCATATGCGAAGAACCGTCCGCACAGTCGCTCACCGAACGGATTACCGTGAACGGAACTTTATTGAGATAGCAGACGTGGCCTATTGCCGCGCCCTCCATTTCACACACGATGGCGTGAAAATAATCCTTTATTTCCGCTTTGAGCTTATCATCTGCAACAAAGAGGTCACCCGAGGCGATAACACCTCTGACCGCCTTAACGCCGTCAAGCTTTGCCACGCCGTCCATCATCATATCGGACAGATTTTTATCTGCGGGAATATTTATGATATTTATTCCCGAAATCATACCCTTGGGGTCTCCGATTGCAGAGGTATCCATATCGTGCTGAACAAGGCTTTCCGCAACCGCTATATCGCCTATATTAAGCTCTGTACTGAGGCTTCCGCCCGTTCCCGTATTGATTATCGCTTCGGGCTTATACATAAGTATCATCGTTTGAGTGCATACCGCGGCGGCAACCTTGCCCACTCCGCACATTGCGGCAACAACCTCTCTGCCGTGAAGCGTACCTTTAACATATTCGATTCCGCTGTAGGTTTCAACGGTTTTATTCTCCATAAGTCCTTTTATGGATTCGATTTCGATTTTCATTGCGCCTATTATTCCGAGCATAACAACACCTCGGGAAAATTTTATCATAAAAAGCTGCGAATATCAACCGGAAAGATTAAATGAAATAAAAAATTGTTGCCTAAATTTTAAAAATGTGATACCATTATAGAAAATGATTGAATAGGGTGATTTTTTGGAAATATACATTGTTATTGCCTTGCTGGTTGCCGCCGTTGTGATGCTTGCGGTTCTGCTTGCAAGGCAGGGAAAAAACAACGGCGCCGAAAAGCTTGATGCTATCGGAACGGAGCTTGAATACAGCCGCCGTGAAAACGCCGAAAAGAGCGATGCTCTGAGAGGCGAAACGGCTCAGGCATTCAGGCTGATGAACGATAAAATCGAGAAAATGAGGCTTGACAGCGTTGAAAGTCAGGCAAAAACGGAAAACGCCATAGTCAAGTCGCTTGCCGAAATAAGGGTTAATGATGCGGAGCAGAGCCAGAAGCAGAGCAAAATCATTTCCGAGACTCTTGACCGTATGCGTGAGAGCAACGAAACGAAGCTTGAGCAAATGCGTGTGACGGTTGATGAAAAGCTTACCGCCACTCTTTCAACAAGGCTTGACAGCTCATTCAAAACCGTTTCCGAAAGGCTCGAAAGCGTTTATAAATCGCTCGGCGAAATGAAAGAGCTTTCAAGCGGAGTAACGCAGAATGTTACGGCACTCAACAGAGTTCTTACCAATGTTAAGGCAAGAGGAACATGGGCTGAGGTTCAGCTCGGGGCGATTCTCGACCAGACCGTTCCCGGAATGTACGAAACGAATTTTGCTTCCGTTCCGAACTCAAAGGACAGAGTTGAATTTGCAATCAGAATACCGTCGGGCGAAGATAATTCGGGCATTACATATCTGCCGATAGATCCAAAATTCCCGATGGAGGATTACATAAGACTTTGCGATGCCGCAGATTCCGCCGATGCGGAAAGACTTGCCGATGCCCGAAAGGCGCTTGAAGCGAGAGTATACGGCGAAGCGAGAACGATAACGAAATATATCAATGTTCCCACCACAACCCCGTTTGCGATAATGTATCTTGCAACCGAGGGACTTTATGCCGAAATAGCCTCCTCGAGAACGGGAATAAACGAAAAAATCCGCAGCGATTTCAATGTTATGATTGCAGGCCCGTCAACGATAACCGCCCTGCTCAATTCGCTTTCTCTCGGCTTCAGAGCCGTTGCGATAAACGAAAAGGCAAATGAAGTCAGAGAGCTGCTTGCCGCCGCAAAGGTGCAGTATGATAAATTCGGCACGGTGCTTAAAAAGGCGAAGCAGAAGATAGACGAAGCGGGCAAAACGCTTGACGAAGCGGAAAAGCGAAACGATATAATTCAGAAAAAACTCAGAAGAGTTGAAGAAATAGACTCGGCTCAGGCTGACGGAATACTCGGTCTGGAAGAAAATGACGAAGAGGTGTAAACTGAAATGAAAGAACCCGAAAAAATTCTTGCTCAGATGACTCTCGAAGAGAAAGCCGCCCTCTGTGACGGCGCGGATTTCTGGCATCTCAAAGGCTTTGAAAAGTACGGAATACCATCAATTATGGTTTGCGACGGCCCTCACGGACTGCGTAAAAAGGACTATGACAAAAGCGGCTCATCACTCTCATGCAGCGTTCCCGCAATCTGTTTCCCGACGGCGGCAACAACCGCCTGCTCGTGGGACCCCGACCTGCTTTATGAAATGGGTGTCGCCCTCGGAAAAAAGTGCCTCAAGGAAGAAGTCGGAGTGCTTCTCGGCCCCGGCATCAATATGAAGCGTTCGCCGCTCTGCGGAAGAAACTTTGAGTATTTCTCGGAAGACCCCGTGCTTGCGGGTGAGCTTGCGGCGGGATTTATAAACGGCGTTCAGTCTCAGGGAGTGGGCACATCGCTCAAGCATTTCTGCGCCAACAGCCAGGAAACGCGCAGAATGACCTGCGATTCCGTTGTTGATGAAAGAGCGCTCAGGGAGATATATTTAACGGCATTTGAAATTGCCGTCAAAAAGGCTCAGCCCTGGACGGTTATGAATTCATACAACAAGATAAACGGCTTCCACGGCTCGGAAAATAAGCATACTCAGCTTGATATTCTCCGCAATGAATGGGGCTTCAAAGGTGCTGTTGTCAGCGACTGGGGAGCGGTAAACGACAGAGTTCTCGGAATGAAGAACGGCAACGATATCGAAATGCCGTCGTCCTCCGGCTCGGGCACAAAGAAAATAGTTGAAGCGGTTAAAAACGGTTCACTCGATGAAGCCGTTGTCAATGAAAGAGCTCTGAATGTTTTAAAGCTTATCGAAAAAGCCGCAAACGGCGCAAAGAAAAATTACGGATATAACGATGCCGATGACCAACCGCTTGCAAGAAAAATTGCGGCTCAGTCAATGGTTCTTCTGAAAAACAACGGCATACTTCCGCTTGCAAAGGATAAAAAGGTTGCCGTTATCGGAGATATGGCGCAGAATCCGAGGTATCAGGGAGCGGGAAGCTCTCAGATAAATCCCACTCAGCTTGATAATGCTCTTGATGAGCTTAAAGCGGCGGGATATGATGTTGAATTTGCACAGGGCTATGAGCGTTCCGAAAAGAAAGCGAAGAAGAATGCCGCTCACATTGAAGAAGCGGTAAAAGCCGCATCAAATTGCGAAACCGCAATAGTATTCATCGGTCTTACCGAGGAATATGAGTCCGAGGGTTACGACAGAACACATATGTGTCTGCCCGAGGCTCAGAATACTCTCGTTGAGGAAATATTAAAGGTAAATAAAAATGTTATTATAGTTCTTGCGGGCGGCTCACCCGTTGAAATGCCGTGGAATGACAGGGTAAGCGCGGTGCTTAACTCCTATCTCGGCGGTCAGGCGGGCGCAGGTGCGGCTGCGGATATAATTTCGGGCAAGGTCAATCCCTGCGGAAAGCTTGCCGAAACCTATCCGATGTGCTACGGCTGCACTCCGGCAAAGGAAAATTTCCCGGGCAATCCCGCAACGGTTGAATTCCGTGAGAGTATATATATTGGTTACAGATATTACGATAAAATAAATAAAAAAGTCCGCTATCCGTTCGGCTTCGGACTTTCATATACCACCTTTGAATATTCCGGTTTGAAGCTCGATAAATCCGAAATGACAGATAACGATACTCTCACCGTATCATTCAAGGTTAAAAACACCGGTTCTGTTGCCGGATTTGAAACGGCACAGATATATGTTTCGGATAAGGAAAGCACGGTATTCCGCCCCGTAAAGGAGCTTAAAGCATTCAAAAAGATATGGCTTGAAGCAGGGGAGGAAAAGGAAATTTCCGTTGAGCTTTCAAAGAGAGCCTTTGCGTTCTTCAATGTGAATACGAATGACTGGTGCGTTGAGAGCGGAGAATTTGAAATCCTTGTCGGCGCTTCAAGTGCGGATATAAAGCTTAATGCGGCAGTAACCGTTACCGCACCCGAAGCGGATATTCCCGATTATTCGTCAAGCGCTCCCGTTTATTATTCGGGTGATGTTCAGAGTGTTCCCGATGAACAGTTCAGGGTTCTGCTCGGCAGAGAAATTCCGTCAAAGAATTTTGACGAAACCAAGCCGATTGAAATAACCGACAACTTTGAAAATGCTTCACGCACAAAGAACGGTGCAAAGATGTATAAGCTGCTTTCGGCAGTTATTCCCGAAGGCTTTGCGCAGGCGATTGCACTCACAACCCCGTTCCGTGATTTCGTCAGTATGAGCGGCGGCGTTTTCAGCGAAAATATGGCAGACGGACTCTGTAAGATAGTCAACGGCGAAAAGGGCGGAGTAAGAAAGATACTCAAAGGCATTCCGTCGGCAGTCAAGGGCATAGGGCCTCTGCTTAAAAACATCTGAGGAGAGAAGATATGAAAAAGTTATGCTTAAAGGCTCTCAGCGCCGTGCTTGTGCTTGCGCTGATAATCGGCTGCATTCCCTCGGTTTTCTCGGCGGCTGTTATTCAGGAGGGTGAGCTGGATATAGGGCTTATCTCCGATATACATTATTATCCCGATTCGCTCAAGGGCGGAAACTGTCAGGCGTTCAAGGATTTTACGGTCGGCAAGGGCAAGGAATATACCGAAAATAATTCCCTGCTTGCAAATGCGCTTGATGCCTTTGCGAATATGCGGGAAAAGCCCGAGGTTGTTCTTATCCCGGGCGACCTTACCAAGGACGGCGAATATGAGGGACACGTTGAGCTTGCGAAAAAGCTTGAGCAGTTTGAAAAGGATACGGATATTGATGTTATTCTTATCAACGGCAACCACGATATAAACAACTCAAATGCCTGCTCATTTGAAAACGGAAAAAAGGAAGCGGCACGCAAAACCACTCCCGAGGATTTCAGAGAAATATATAAGAATCTCGGCTATGACCTTGCGTATCATTTCTATACTCCCGAAGCCGGAGCAAAGGCGGGTATGCTTTCATATTCCGTCAGAACGGGTGCATTCAGAATAATTGCGGTTGACGGCTGCATTTACAGCGCCGACAACGGCTCGGAGGATAACGAGCATCTGACTGAGGGCGTTATCGGTGACAGACTTCTTGCATGGATAAAAGCGGAAGCCGACGAAGCGACTCAGCTCGGCGAAACCCCGATAGTTCTTCAGCATCACAATGTTGTGCCGCATATGGAGATTGAGGAAGCAACCTTCGCCGCATTTGTTGTTCCCGATTGGCAGAGAATATGCGATACCTTTGCCGATGCAGGAATACATTATACATTCACGGGTCATCTTCACGCCGCCGATACCGCCTCCTATGTTTCGGATAACGGCGAAACGATAACCGATATACTTACTCCCACTCTCACGGGTTATCCCAACTATTTCAGAACGGCAACACTTTCCGCAAAGAGCAGCGGAGAAGTCAAGCTTGATATGAAAAATCACGATATTGACGAGTTCAAACAGGTTGTTTCCGATGACGGCTATGCTTATCCGAAGCCGTACAGAATCACCTCATCATTCAAACAGACCTTCGGCGGAATGGAGGTTGAGTATTTCCTCAATAATCTTCTGCGTGAGCTTATCGGAGATATATTCGCCGAAATTCGGGAAGCCGGCGGACTGCTTGACTATCTTTCACTCAAAGGACTTGACCTTGAAAAAATCATCACCGATGCTCTCGGAACAGAGGGTATATCAATCGGAAACATTGATATTCTTACGGTTAAGGGTAATCTGATGACTTTCATTTCCGACCTTGCTTCGCAGATTGACGATGTATATATCAACAATTCAGATGAAACAATGGATAAGGTTATGAACATCATCAATATGCTTCTGAGCTTCAAGGTCAGCGATTATCCCTGCACCTATAATGCTCAGATGCTCGGCGGAGAACCGACAGGAAACGGCTGCACTCTCGGCGAAATGGCAACCACCGTTATGCTTGCATATTACGGCGGTGATGAGGATGTTATCGACCTTCCGTATATTAAAGATGCACTTGACGGATTTGACAGCGGCGTGCTTGCCGAAGAATTTTTCAACTGTCTGCGTAAGGTGGTTGTAAATGAACTCGTTGAAAACGAAATTCTCTCAAATCTTAATTTTAACCCGGGCTTACTCTTCCCCGAGGGCTCGGCGTTAAGAATTATCGGCAGACTGCTTGAGGATATTGTTTCCCTGATTGCGGGTGAAAACAATTCTTTCTATAATTTCATCGACTCGGTTCTTAATCTTTCAATCGTACCCGACGGTTATAATTCCATTGACGAAATTATTGATACCTTACTCGTTGACGAATATCTCACATTCAGTCAGTTTGAAGCATGGGGCGGAACGATTGCGTGGATGGTCGGTTCACTTCTCGAAGATGTTAACCCCGAAGAAAAATATGATAACAATATATCAATCACATACACCGGAAAAGTTCCCGTTGAGGCAACCCGTGAAAATTACCGTCTGCCCTCAAATGTTGCAATGACTCTTTCCGAGGATTCCTCAACCGGCGCAAGCATAACATGGCTCACGAAATACAGCATTACCGCAACAGATATTGAGCTTGTGCCTTACAGTGAAACCCCGTCATTTACGGGCAGACCCACAACCGACGGCAGAGTTACAACCTACAGCGAAAGCGTTGTAAGGAATTACCCGGGTGCAGACCTCGGCATAATCGGACTGCTTGAATATGAAACGGATTATGTTCAGCATACCGTAAAGCTCAGCGGACTCACCCCGGGAACGAAATACAGTTACCGCGTAGGCTGTGCCGAAAAAGGCTGGTGGAGCGAAGCCGGAGTTATCGAAACCGCAGGCGGAGACGGTGCATTCACATTCTTCCATATAACCGACCCGCAGGGTCAGAGAGCATCGCAGTATGAGCGTTACGCTTCTGTTATCGGAAAAGCAAAGGAGCTTTATCCCGATGCAAAATTCGTTGTTTCAAGCGGTGACCAGGTTGATTTGGGAACTCATTCAAAGCATTGGAGCTATTTCCTCAATTCAACCGATATGTTCCTCAGAATGCCGTTTATGCCTGCCACGGGTAACCACGAAAAGAGCGGCTCCGTTATAACAACAAACTTCTGCCTGCCGAATGTTCCCGAACAGGAGCTTGACAGCGGCGCATATTATTCATATGATTATAACAGCGTTCATTTTACCGTTCTCAATACCAATGACGATGAAGACGATAAGCTCGGCGAAGCTCAGATTGACTGGCTCATAAAGGATATCAACGGCAGCAGCGCAAAGTGGAAGGTTGTTGTGATTCATAAGGCACTTTATTCCAACGGTTCACACTATGACGATAAAGAAGTTAAGGGAATGAGAGGACAGCTTTCCGCCCTGCTTCCGTATCTCGGTGTTGACCTCGTTCTTCAGGGCCACGACCATGTTTATCTGCGCACCGATGCAATGAACAACAATGCGGTTGTTCCGTCAAGAACAAAGAGCGTTGAATATAACGGACTCACCTATGACCTTAAATCCGAGCCGAAAGGAACGGTATATTCAATCTGCGGCACATCGGGTGTTAAGGTATATAATGTAAAGGACACCGAAGCCACCGATAAGCTTTTCCCGAGAGCCGAAAAGCTTGTCAACAGCGAATATTCGATGTTTTCCGCAATAACCGTTGACGGCGACAGACTTTATTATAATGCCTATCAGCTTGTTGACGGCGAAGCAAAGAGAGTTGATAACTTTGCAATCGAAAAGACGGGAACCGCTCCCGTTGATAAGCTCGGCGAAAAAGCGGGCAATTCCGTTGCAAAGCTGCTCACAAAAATAAATCTTAAACCCATTTGGAGAATAGTTAACTTTGTACTTTCCGTTTTCGGAAAAGTTATGAAGATTTTCAATTTTAACTTCTGAGCGGAAAAACGGGCTTGTGATTTTGCCACAAGCCCGTTTTTGCTTACTGATTTACATTATTATTCGTTTCATTGAACAAATCCGAAACTGCGCTCTGAGCGTCCGTTACCATTCCCTCGGCTCTGCTTTCGGCGTTTGAACCGAATTCCTCAATCCTTGTTGCGGCATCGGTGGCAAGCTGTTCAACCGCATTTCGGGTATCGGCCTCGGTTGTCGGTTCGGAAGTAATGCCGGTTGTATTATCCGTCATATTTTCGGTCGATTTTTCCGATATTTTTCCGCCCTCTGTGCCGTTACAGCCCGCAAGGAAGCATACTGCAAGAACCGAGAACGCAAGCATTGCGGCAATAATTTTTTTCATGAGCTCAACTCCTTTTTATTACAACGGTTTACCGTTTCGCAAATATTCTTTCCCGAAATTTGAATATTATTCCCTTGATAAATTTCCATAATATGCTATAATGAAGAAAAAATGAAAGAGGGATAAAATATGTTTAAAATCAAAGCAGAAAAAATAAGCGAAAAAGCGTTTGCGCCGTTCGGAAAATTCTATGATATGGCAGAGCCTCAGGGTTATGCTCTCAAAGGTGAGCTTCACCGGTTTTTCCCCGACCGCCTTACCGCGTCCGCATGGAAGAACCTTGCATTCTCTCCGATTATGGTTAAAAAGCCCGAAAAATATCTCATCACTCAGCAGGAATATCACACAACCACATGGGAAATCATTATGCCGCTCAACGATGATATGATAATCCATTGCGCTCCCGCTTCGGCAGGCGCTCTCGTGAATGAATATGCAAAAGCATTCATCGTTCCGAAAAATACGCTGGTTATGATTAACGCCGCAATCTGGCATCTTGCACCGCTTCCCGTAAATGAGCCGGAGCTTAATGCGATGATAGTTTTGCCCGAGTGCACCTACGCAAACGACTGCACGGTTGTTACGCTTCCCGAAGAACAGCAATTTGAAATTATTTTATAAAAATTTACCAAAAAATATTGATTTTGCCGAAAATTTATGTTAATATGAGCCTACAAACCGAAATTTAGGAGGAATAGAAATGATAATTGGTATCCCGAAAGAAATAATGCACGAGGAAGACCGTGTATCCGCAACTCCCGAAACCGTCAAAAAGTATGTTGAGCTCGGCGCAAAGGTGCTTGTTGAAGCAGGTGCAGGCGTAGGCTCATACTGCTCTGATGAAGATTATGCGGCAGCAGGTGCGGAGCTTATTGCCGATGTTGCGGAGCTTTATGAAAAGGCAGACCTTATTCTTAAGGTTAAAGAGCCTCTTTTCAATGAGAAAAAGGGTCTTCACGAAATTGATATGATGCATAAGGGTCAGTATCTCATCACCTTTATTCACCCCGCTTCTCCCGTTAACCATGAAATGGTTAAGAATATGGCGGCAAAGGGCGTTATTTCTCTTACTCTTGACGCTATTCCCCGTATCTCCAGAGCTCAGTCAATGGACGCTCTCACCTCGATGAGTACCGTTGCAGGCTATAAAGGAATGATTATGGCAGCCGACAGACTTCCCTGGTTCATTCCCATGACCTCATGCGCAGTCGGTGTTATGAAGCCGGCAAACACTCTTGTTATCGGTGCAGGCGTTGCCGGTATGCAGGCTCTTGCAACAGCAAAGAGACTCGGCTCGGTAACTTATGCGGCTGATATTCGTCCCATGGGCAACGAAAACGCAAAGAGCCTCGGTGCAAAAGAGGTTGACCTCGGCGTTCCGGCAGACCTCGCGGTTGCTCCCGGCGGATATGCACTCCGTCTTCCCGATGAATGGCAGAAGAAAGAGCAGGAAGCAATAGCAAAGGTTCTTCCCGAAATGGATATAGTATTCTGCTCGGCTCTTATTCCCGGAAAGCTTGCTCCCATCTGCATCACCGAAGAAATGGTTAAGACCATGAAGAAGGGCTCCGTTATCGTTGATATCGCTATCGACCAGGGCGGTAACTGCGAAATCACTCCCAAGGGCTCAATCGAAGAAAAATACGGTGTTACCATTATCGGCACAAAGAATATCCCCGGCATACTTCCCACAAGCTCAACCTGGATGTTTGCGAAGAATATGTATAACCTCGTAAACTTCATTGTTAAGAACGGCGAAATCGCACTTGACTTTGACGATGAAATCATCAAGTCGGCACTTACCACAATTGACGGTAAAATCGTTCACGCCGGTGCTCTTGAGGCTATGGGTATCTGATTTCCGGATAGCTCTCGTTTCTGAAAATACGGCTGTCGTGTTCCGATGCGGCAGCCTTTTTACTTAAAGGGGGAAACCACATTGAAAGAATTGGTTCTCGTTATAATTTTTGCAGTATCAACCGTAGTGGGATATTTCCTTATCAATAAAGTTCCCAGCCTGCTTCATACTCCTCTTATGTCGGGTATGAACGCTCTTTCGGGCGTAACCGTTCTCGGTGCGATTGCGGCAACCGCTGCGGCAATCGGAACGGAAACGGCTTGGGTTCGTGCCGTTTTGGGCGTTATTGCAATAGCGCTTGCAATGATAAATGTTGTAGGCGGCTTCGGCGTAACAAACAGAATGCTTAAAATGATAAGCGGC
Source organism: Acutalibacteraceae bacterium (assembly GCA_045600535.1). Classification (GTDB taxonomy): domain Bacteria; phylum Bacillota; class Clostridia; order Oscillospirales; family Acutalibacteraceae; genus CAG-177. The sequence continues at coordinate 16,089 of JAZRYD010000049.1, forward strand.
AACAAGAAGGGAAAGGACGGTAAGAACAATGACTGATACCGTATATTATATCATCAGTGCCGTGCTTGTTCTCGGCGTTCTTCTCGGAATTTCCCTGATGAGCAAGGTTAAATCCTCGGTAAAGGGTAACTCGATAAGCGCAGTATCAATGGCGCTTGCGATTATCACCGTTCTTATCAAGTACGAGGTTTTTGCCGCGAATCAGCTTGTTTTTGTATTTATCGGAATTGCAATCGGTTCAATTGCCGGAATTATCATCACCAAAAAGGTTAAGATGATTCAGATGCCGCAGACCGTTGCATTGCTCAACGGCTTCGGCGGCGGTGCTTCCGCAATAGTGGGAGCGGTTACCGTTGCCAAGAACGGATTTGAAAATGTTACCTCGGTGCTTGCGGTTGTTGTGGGTATGGTTACTCTTGTGGGCAGCCTTGTTGCCGCCGCAAAGCTTCAGGGACTTCTCGGCAGCAAGCCGAAGGTTTATCCCGGACATAAATTCATCACCGTCGGTGCGCTTATTCTCAGCCTTGCCGCCTGCGCTGCGGCTGCCGTTCCCGCATTTTCAAGCGGCGCTCCCTTTGCAATAATCCTTGCAGGCGCATTCGTTTTTGCGGGAATATTCGGTTACTTTTTCTCAATCAGAGTCGGCGGCGCGGATATGCCCATCACCATTTCGCTGCTCAATTCATTCAGCGGTGTTGCGGGTTCAATTGCGGGCCTTGCAATCGGTGATGCACTTCTTGTTGCAGTCGGCGGCATTGTCGGCGCATCGGGACTCATACTCACTCAGATTATGTGCCGCGCCATGAACAGACACCTTTTCGATATTCTTCTCGGAAAAACCTCTGCTCCCTCAAAGCCTGCTCCCAAGGCGGAGAAAAAGGAAGAACCCGAGAAAAAGGCAGAGCCGGAAGCAAAAGCGGAGGTTAAGCTCACACCCGCCGAGGAAGCCGCAGATGTGCTGAAAAACGCCAAAAAGGTTATCGTTGTCCCGGGTTACGGAATGGCACTCGGTCAGGCGCAGTCGCTTGTAAAACAGCTTTCCGATAAGCTTGAAGCAAACGGAGCAGATGTTAAATTCGCAATTCACCCCGTAGCGGGAAGAATGCCGGGACATATGAATGTTCTGCTTTGCGAGGTTGATGTTCCGTATGAAAAGCTT